>JBBITT010000028.1:0-40033 GCA_037440625.1 Chloroflexota bacterium | reverse complement strand
CACAGTGCGCTATTTTAGTCGAGAATGCGGATTTGGTCAAACGCGAAGCATTGTCTTTGGATTGGACGCGGACGAGAGCGGATTAACGCGGATGATTTTTTCTGTGCTTGTCCGCGCTCGTCGGTGTCCAATTGTTTTCCTCACACCAATCATACCGCCATTGCGCGCGAAAAGCAATTTGCACAAGCAAACTTGACGCCCCCTAACTAGCGTCGTATAATCAACAGCGAAATCACATCCCAGCAATGCGGCTGGCGGCATTAGCGCAGTAATTGAATCACACAGGTGCAGACAACGCCTGCCTCGATTTTTCGAGCGGGCGTTTTGCGTTAGGTTGCACTTGTCATTGCGAGCCGCGAAGCGGCGAAGCAATCTCCAAGCACTTGAGATTGCTTCGTCGGCACAAATCGCCTCCTCGCAATGACAAACAGAATAATCATTCTCAAGGAGGAGAAAATGAACGGCAGTTCGAAAAAGTACTGGAACATTTTGTTCATCGCACTCTTGCTCGTGTTTTTTGGAGGAGTCCTGGCTTGGTGGACGCAGACGAGCGGTGGCACGGTGGACATCCGCGACATCCGCTTTATCGGCACGAATGGCACGACGATGAGTGCGTTGCTCTATGTGCCGAAAGGCGTAACGGCGAAGAACCCGGCGCCCGGCATCGTCGCGATTCACGGCTACATCAACTCGCGCGAGACGCAAGATGGTTTCGCCATCGAGTTTTCGCGGCGCGGCTATGTCGTGCTGGCGGTTGATCAGACTGGGCATGGCTATTCGGCGCCGCCGGCGTTCGCCAACGGTTTTGGTGGACCCGATGCGCTTAAATTTATCCGCACGCTCGACATCGTGGACAAGAACAACATCGGCTTGGAAGGTCACTCGATGGGTGGCTGGGCATCGGTCATCGCCGCACAGGTGTACACGCGCGAGTACACTTCCATCGTATTGCAAGGATCGTCCACTGGCACGTTTGGTGGCATCACCGGCACGGTAACGTTCCCGCGCAATCTGGGTCTCGTCTTTTCGCAGTACGATGAATTTTCGACCTTGATGTGGGGTGCGCCGATTCCGCGCAACATCGTCAATACACCAAAACTCAAAATGCAATTTGGCACGACGGAACCGGTCCAAGTGGGCAAGTTGTACGGTTCGATTGAAGAAGGCACCGCACGCAAATTGTATATGCCGGCGGTAACGCATCCCCAAGATCACATCTCGACCGAAGCCATTGGCGCGGCGATTGAGTGGTTCCAACTGACGCTCAAGGGTGGCAAGAATATTCCGCCCTCCGATCAAGTTTGGTTCTGGAAAGAAATCGGCACCGGCATTCAATTCTTTGGGATGATCTTGTTCTTGTTCCCGCTCGGTGCGTTGCTGCTCAAGAGCGACTTTTTCAAATCGTTAGCAGAACCGATGCCGGAATTCAAAGGGGTCAAAGGAATCGGTTGGTGGATTGGCGCGCTGATCACAATCGTGATTCCGGTGGCGTCGTTCTACTGGGCGCAGCACACTGCAAACGATTGGATCAAACCGGCCTCCCAAACTTCGCCCACCACGTTCTGGCCCCTCATTGGTACCACGCCGATTTGGCCCCAAAACATTACGACCGGGCTGATGGGTTGGGCAGTGTTCAATGGACTCGTTACGTTGATTCTGTTCACGCTGTGGCATTTTGTTTTGAATCGCAAGACTGGCGCGACTGCCGCGAACTATGGCGTAACGTGGGCAGGCAAACTGGAATGGGGCAAGATCGGTAAATCGTTGTTGCTGGCGATCACGATTGTGTTTGCAATGGCAGTGATGCTGGGACTCTCGGACTGGCTTTTCAAGACCGATTTCCGTTTGTGGGTGCTCGCCCTCAAGCCAATGTCAACCTTGCATTTCCAAATCTTCTTGGGCTATGTGATCCCGTTTACGTTCTTCTTCCTCGTGCTCAGCACGGCGTTGCATGGACAATTGCGTGTGAACGGCAGCGTCGGACGCGAGATGCTGATCAATGCCGTGATGTTGTTCATCGGTTTCATCGTGCTGTTGCTGTACCAGTACCTTCCGTTCTTTGCTGGTGGCACACTTGGGTTGTACAGCATTGCGACCGGCGAGCCGTTGCTGACGATTGTGTCATTCCAACTCATCCCGTTGATGGCAATCGTGGGTTGCATTTCAACGTTCTTTTACCACAAAACCGGCAAGATTTATACCGGCGCGTTCATCAATGCGTTGTTCATTACTTGGTACATTGTCGCGGGACAAGCAATCCACTTTGCGATGTAAAAATGTAAGGGCGAGGATACCTCGCCCTTACAGATTTATTCCGCCAACACTTGCTCCAACACTCTTTGATGCACGGCGAACGCCCGCGCATCGTACAGCACATAGCGCACCCATTTGATTTCCGGATGTTGCTCCAAATAATCAATGATCGTGCGAAACGCGATGCGCGCGGCGTCTGGCATAGGATAACCGTACGCGCCGGTGGAGATTGCCGGGAACGCGATGGAGGCGCACTTGTTTTGCGCGGCGAGTTCGAGCGAGGTACGATAGGCGCTGGCAAGCAATGCCGGTTCATTGTGTTTGCCATCGCGATACACGGGACCGACCGCGTGAATCACGTGCCGCGCTTTGAGTTTGTAGCCGCGTGTAATCTTGGCGCTTCCGGTCGCGCAGCCACCCAGGGTGCGACACTCTTCCAACAATTGTGGTCCCGCAGCATTGTGAATCGCACCATCCACACCGCCGCCACCCAGCAACGATGAATTTGCCGCATTCACAATCGCATCCACCTCTTGCTTTGTAATGTCGCCTTGAACGAGTTCGAGTGTTGATTCACCGATTTGGACTTGCATCTTGACACCGTTTCAGGTTTCAAATTCCAAAGTTGCACGCCATCTGAACCTACCACCTTGAAACTTGGAACTCACTTGGCATACTTGCGTTCAATCTCACTCACTTGCTCCACGCATCGCACATCACCCGGGTCAGTGCCAAGGGGTGTGCTGAACCACGCTTCCAGAATTTCTTTTGCCACAACTTCAGAAGTTGCCCGCAAACTGAGGCACAACACGTTTGCGCGATTCCACAGGCGCGCCCCTTTGGCCGTTTCCGCATCGTGGCACAACGCGGCACGAATGCCCGGCACTTTGTTTGCCGCAATTGAAACGCCGGTGCCCGTCCAACAAAAGAGAATGCCTTCGTCCGCCTCCCCCCGCGCGACGCATTCGGCAACGGCTTGGGCAACGTGGGTCCAACTTTCGTTTTGATTGCGCAAGGGTCCAAAAAGTTCAACAGTATGTCCGCGCTTTTGTAATTCCTCCAGCACAACATCGGTCAGATGCGTGCGCTCATCCGAACCAATCGCCAATTTCATCCGACGCACTCCTTCGCCGACATTGTACCCAAGTTCGATTTTTTAGCAACAGCATTGACGATGCGTTGCTTTCGTGATAAAATCGCGTCAAATTTCGCCCAGCGATTTTGGCGCGGAAGGGGGTGAGGCGATCGGGAAATTTTATAGATCAGACGTGCCAGATTGTGTGATGTTGAGCAACGATTCGAGGAGGAGAAGAAAATGCACGTACGCAAATTCCTGATTGGGCTCACCCTTTTTGCCCTAGCCATGGTTTCTATCAGTGCTTGTGCAGCCCCTACCCCTGAGCCAACCAAAGCACCGCCCGCCGTGTCTTCCTCTGCCGCCCCAGCCCCTACGGCTGTCCCAACCGCTGGACCCAAAAAAGGCGGCACCATCACGATGGTGGTCTGGCAAGAGCCAGAACACCTCAACCCAGAATTGAGCACCCAGACGGTTGTTGATCATGTCGCCTCGTTGGCTTTGGAAGGGTTAACCGCAGTCAACGAAAAAGGCGAACGGTATCCGTTGTTGGCGACTGAAGTCCCCACCACTGCCAATGGGGGTGTGAGTGCCGATGGCAAGACCATTACCTACAAACTCCGCAAAGCCAAATGGCACGATGGCAGTGACTTTACCTGTGACGATTTGGTATTCACCTGGAAAGTCATTATGACGCCGAACAACGGTGCCTTGGATGCCGGTACCTTCAAAGATATTGATACCATCGAATGCCCCAATCCGAACACTGCCGTGATCAAGTTCAAGAATTTCCGAGCGGATTGGATTCGTCTATTCTCCGGCCTTGGCTTACCGTTCCCCAGGAATGCCGGCAAACCGGAAGACCTCAAAACGTGGGCTTGGAACCGCAAACCTATCGGCACCGGTCCCTTCCAGGTTACGGAATTTGTAACCGCTGATCACATCACCTTTGAACGCAATCCCAACTATTGGATGGAAGGCAAACCGTATTTGGACAAGATTATCGTCCGCATTGTGCCTTCCTCCGAGGTTGCCAAGCAGTTGTTGAAAAACGGCGAAGCGGATGTGATGTGGAATAACACGGAAGCGGATATTCCCGAGTTAGAAAAGATGACGAATGTCAAGTTGTTCTCCGCGCCGCAAGCCGGCGGTGAACGCTTGATTCTCAACTTGGTCAAGCCAGGCGATCCGGCGGATAACAAAACCCCGCATCCCATTCTGGGGGATCTCAAAGTTCGTCAAGCGATTGCTTATGGCATTGACAAACAAACCATCATTGACAAATTGTTGTTTGGTAAGGCGCTGCCCGGAACAGGGGAATTAAATGTGGATCCATACAACTGCACCAACGTCAAGCCCTTCCCGTACGATCCAGCCAAAGCCAAGCAATTGCTGGACGAAGCAGGTTGGAAGCCGGGCTCCGATGGCATCCGGGTCAAAGATGGGCAACGCCTGCGCTTGAAATATCAAACGACGACCGGCAACAAACTGCGCGAGGATTCCCAAGTTCTCATCGTTGAAAATATGAAGGCGATTGGCATCGAGTTTTACATTGAAAACCAACCGTCATCATTGCTCATCGGTTCTTGGGCGGCAAACAGCCCCCGCAAAAAAGGCAACTTTGACATCCTCATGTACACCACCAACGCTTCGATTGATCCGCATAGTCAAATGTTCAACTATTTTCACAGTTCCTCCATTCCATCGCCGGAAAATCAAGGGGGAATAAACTATAGCCGTTGGAACGATCCCGAAACGGACAAGTTGCTTGAACAAGCCGGCAGTATTCCCGATTGGCCCAAACGCAAAGAGTTGTACTGCCAAGCGGCGGCAAGGATTGTCGAAGGCGCAAGTCATATCTATCTCTATCAGCGACTCAACCTCCAATCGTTCAACACCCGCGTTCAAGGATGGATTTCTTCTTCCTGGGGCGGACCGTTGTGGAACGTTTGGGATATTTGGGTCAAGTAGCATCATTCAAGGGGGCGTAGCATGCTACGCCCCCTTGACAGAATGACCGATGACTCAATACATCATTCGACGCCTCATTCAAGCGGTGCCCGTCCTGTTCATCATCAGCATCATCGTCTTTTCTCTAATTCAGGTAGCACCCAATAATCCTCTTTCAGCCCTGCAGAATAATCCCAATATCACGCCAGAGGATTTGATGCGGCTGGAGCAAGAGTACGGTTTGAATGATCCCTTGCCTGTCAAGTACACCAAATGGCTCACCCAACTCTTGCAGGGCAACTGGGGAGATTCCTTCGTGACGCATCGCCCGGTGCTAACCGAAATTGGTGAACGCTTGCCCAATACGCTCTACCTTTCCGCCATCGCTTTTGGGTTAGCGCTTGTGATTTCGATTCCGATCGGTATCATCTCGGCGGTGCGCCAATATTCCTTGTTTGATCACATCGTTACGACGATTGCCTTTATGGGGCAGTCCATTCCAATTTTCTGGTTTGGTCTTTTGCTCATCATTGTCTTTTCAGTGAACCTAACCAATCCCTTGGCGGGGACCCCGTTATTTCCGCATCCGCCGCCCCTCCCCCTCTTTCCCGGCGGTGGGATGACTACGCTGGGCGAATATCCCCCCGACCCACTCGTGGATCGTCTTTGGCATTTGGTCTTGCCGGTTTCAATGCTCGCGGTCTTTCAACTGGCGCAGCACGTCCGCTATATGCGCGCCGGCATGCTCGATGTTCTGAAATTGGACTATATTCGTACGGCGCGCGCTAAAGGTTTGCGCGAGCGGGCAGTCATTCTCAAACATGCGTTCAAGAACGCCGCGATCCCGGTGGTTACGATTATCGCTTTGGAAATTCCGGGGTTGTTCAATGGCGCATTGTTCACCGAAACAATTTTTTCCTGGCCCGGCATGGGACGTTTATTTTACAATAGCGCGGAGCGCGGCGATTACACTGTCTTGATGGGAATCTTGATGATGAGTGCAACCTTGATTATCTTTTTCAATCTCGTGGCAGATGTTGCCTACGCTTTCCTCGATCCAAGGATTCGATACGAGTGATGGCAACCTGGACACCCTCCAATCAATCAATACGCCAAGACACCTTGTATTCGATTGCATGGCGACATTTCAAAAGACACAAGCCTGCCATCGCCGGCATGATCGTACTGGCGCTCCTGATCATCGGCGCGATCGTGGTGCCTATCGTGACCGGTTACGATCCCGGCAAAACCAAAATCCTCGACAAATATCTGCCTCCCTCCGTCGAACACATTATGGGGACAGATGGACTGGGACGCGATCTGTTTATCCGCGCGATGGATGGCGGGCGTATCTCGTTACTCATTGGTTTAACGGCCATGTTACTTGCTGTGACGATTGGCACCACGGTCGGTGCCATTGCCGGTTTTTACGGCGGGGTCATAGATAACGTCTTGATGCGCATTGCCGACATTATGCTAACCATGCCCACCCTTTTCGTGGCAATTCTCTTGACGCAATTACTCCGTGCCGGCGTCATTCCCTTTCTGAGCGCCGGCATCATGCCGATTGTTTTGGTCATCGCCGCCACGTCGTGGATGGGCGTTGCGCGTCTGGTGCGCGCACAATATCTTTCAATCCGACAAAAAGAATTTATCGAAGCGGCGCGTGCGGCTGGTGCGAAAAACGGGCGGCTCATCGTCCGCCACATTTTGCCCAACGCCATGAGTCCCATCATCGTTGCCGCAACCTTGCGCGTGGGCGCGGCAATCATCACCGAGTCCGGCTTGTCGTATCTGGGTTTTGGCGTGCAACCCCCGACCCCCACCTGGGGTAATATGTTGCGCAACGCGCAATCGGAAATGGATTACGCGCCGTGGACCGCCATCTTTCCCGGCTTGTTTATTTTTCTCACCGTCATTTCCGTCAACTATATCGGCGATGGCTTGCGCGACGCCCTGGACCCCCATCACGTCGAGTGAACGGGAGACCGGCAACGGTACACAGGTAGACCGGTTGCCGGTCTACCTGTTTTGCTTGGACAATGATTTATCGGTATACTGTGCGCATAGTGCGCGACGGAGCGAAGCGGAGTCGCACAGTTTGGCACGCCCAACTACGTGCCAAAGGATGAACGAAAAACCTTTTTCCAAGGACCCTCAATGAACTGGGAACCAATTCGCCAAGAAGTTATTTCGCTTTTGCAAGACCTCCTGCGTTTCGACACCACCAATCCGCCGGGCAACGAGACCCCGTGCATCGAATCCATTGCCCGAACGCTGAAGCGCGAAGGGATCGAACCTATCGTTTTGGAATCGGCGCCCGGGCGCGGCAACCTTGTCGCACGCTTGAAAGGCGATGGCTCACTACCGCCGCTGTTGTTGATGGGACACGTGGATGTGGTTCCCGCTGAAGCCGACAAGTGGGAACATCCCCCTTTCTCCGGCGATCTCATTGATGGCATCCTTTGGGGACGCGGCGCGACCGATATGAAGCAAATGGTTGCGATGGAACTGATGACGATGTTGTTGCTCAAGCGTGAAAATATTCCGCTCAAGCGCGATGTCATTTTTATGGCGAATGCGGACGAAGAGACCGGCGGACGAATGGGCGCGGGCTGGGTTGCGCAGAACCATCCCGATTTGATCCGCGCCGAGTACGCTATCAACGAAGGCGGACCGACCAGCATCGTGATCGAAGATCAAGTGTTTTTCGTTTGCTCGACGGCCGAGAAGGGTTCGGCGCGCTTTACCTTGCGTGGGCGTGGACAACCCGGGCATGCCTCGCAACCGCACAAACACAATGCGATTCTCCCCTTAGCCAAAGCATTGACACGTCTCATCGAAACGCCGTTGCCGTTGCGCGTTACTCAATCGGCGCGGGCACAAATTGAAACGATGGCACGCTACGTCAACGATGGTCAGCGTGCCAATTTGCTGGGCTTGCTCGATGAAGCAACGTACGACCAATCGCTCGCCGCATTGCCCTTGCCCGAACCTCATAAGCGTCGCCTGAACGCGGCGATGCGCAATACCGCCACGCCAACCATTCTCAAAGCCGGGAGCAAGATCAATGTGATTCCCGCCGAAGCCGAGTGTCAGGTGGATTGCCGCATTCTGCCCGGCACCACGCGCGAATCGTTGGAAGCCGAATTGCGTGCGGTGATTGGCAATGATGTTGAGATTGAATTTGGTCCAATCTATCCCGCGCTCGAATCGGATCCGAATTCGCCGTTGTTCGAAACGATTGGCCAAGTGATCCAAGCGCACGAACCCGGCGCAACCCTCGTTCCCGGCTTGATCACGGGTGGCACGGATGCCAAGAGCGTCTCGCAACTTGGCACGCGGGTTTTAGGTTTTGTGCCAATGCGTTATGAAGGACCCGCTATGACCGGTCTTGCCCACGCGCACAACGAACGCATCAGCGTTGCCAATCTGGACTTTGGGACGCGGGTGTTGTATGATGTGGTGAAAAGGTTTTGTAGTAAAGCGTGAATCGTAAAGCGTAATGATAACATTACGCTTTACGATTCACGCATCACGTTTCAATTCTCGGAGGACCAATTGACTGACCTCACCACTCTCGATAAACAACTCATCGCAGAAGCGTGGACCTCGCCGGACATTTACGCGAATTTGGAAACGCTGGTGGATTTTGGCAGTCGTTTTGCCGGCTCGCCCAGCGAAGCGCAAGCCCGCGATTTCATCGCCGAAAAATTTCGCGCGTACGGTTTGACCAATGTGCAACTTGGGCCGTTCGAATATTTGGGTTGGTGGCGCGGTACGTGCGCGCTCAACGTCGTCGCGCCGGTGCAACGCGCATACGACGCCATCTCGCTGGTCTATTCACCGTCCACACCGCCGGGCGGTTTGCGCGCACCCATCGTAGATGTGGGGATGGGCACAGAAAAAGAATATGCGCGCAAACAAGATTCGCTTGCCGGCAAGATCGTTTTGTGTTCTAGCGCGAACCCGGAAGAAGGTCGTCAGCCGCATCGCCGCGAAAAGTACGGGCGTGCGGTTGCCGCCGGTGCCATCGGTTTCATTTACACGCGCCATTTGCCCGGCGGTTTGCCAGAAACCGGCTCGTTACGCGCGGGACGCTTGGGCGAAATCCCGGCCGTCGCGGTCTCGTACGAGACCGGGTTTGCACTCAAACGTTGGATCGAAAAAGGCGAAACACTGGTCGCGCTCGATGTGCAGAATGAATCCAAGCCCACCATCGCGCATCATGTCTTTGGCGATGTGCCCGGCCAATCGAACGAAGTGATCCTTGTCGGCGCGCATTACGATGGACACGATATTGCGCAAGGCGCAATGGACGATGGCACCGGCACGTGTCTAGTCCTCGATCTGGCGCGAATGTTTGCACCTTGGCGCGGTCAACTCAAACGCACCATTCGATTCTGGGGAATCGCGTGCGAAGAGTTGGGCGTACTCGGTTCGACCATTTTTGTCGAACAGAATCGCGAGACGCTGAAAGAACTTGCGTTGATGATCAATCTCGATGGCGCGGTGGGCAACGGCGCCAAAGGATTTTCATTCAGCGGCTTGGAAGAGGTCGAGGCGTTGCTCAAACAGATTGCCAAGGCGACCCGTTATCCGTTGCGGCTCACCGACAAGATCATTACCGCCTCCGATCATTTTCCATTCTTGATGCGCGGTGTGCCAGCCATCATGATGACTGCGCGCGAAGAAAATCGTGCGCTGGGGCGCGGGTTTGGACACACGGCGATGGACACGCTCGACAAGGTAAATGAACGCGAGATGAAAGAGTGTGCCATGGTTGCCGCGCGCGTTCTGCTTCGCTTGGCACAACACGAAGGTTCGCTGGGGCGCCATCGCACCCCCGAAGAAATTAAACAGATTTTGATCGCGCAAGATTTGGAACAACCCTTGCGCGCCCAAGACAAGTGGATCTTTTGAAAACGATGGATGTTGCAGAATTGAAACAACGCGCGGTTGCAAAAATTGACGCGCTCGGCAATGAATTGATTCGCATCAGTTCCGAGATTCATGGCAATCCCGAAGTCGCATTTCAGGAATTCAAAGCCGCTACGCTGATCAGCGATACGTTGAGCGAGTATGGTTTTCACGTTGAACGTGGCATTGGCGGCTTGGAGACAGCGTTCCGCGCCGAAGTGCATGGTAAACCTGGCGGTCCCACCATCGCGATCCTCGCCGAGTACGATGCGTTGCCGGACATTGGACACGCGTGTGGACACAACATCATCGCCACCGCGGCGATTGGCGCGGGGATTGCGGTACAATCCGTGATAGATCGTTTGCCCGGTACGCTGGCCATCATTGGTACGCCGGCGGAAGAAGGCGGCGGGGGAAAAATCATTTTGCTGGAACACGGTGTATTCAATGATGTGGACGCCGCGATGACAGTCCATCCTTCGTGTTGGAATTTGGTGGACGGACGCTCGCTGGCTTCAACACGACTTAGGGTCGAGTTCACCGGCAAAGCGGCACACGCCGCCGCCGCGCCAGAGGATGGCATCAATGCCCTCGAAGCCGTGATTCTCACCTTCAACAATGTGAACGCGCTCCGTTTACATCTCCGCGATGATGTGCGGGTGCATGGCATCATCACGCACGGGGGGACGATGTCAAACATCATCCCCGATTATGCAGCCGCAACGTTTAGCGTGCGAGCCATGGAACGCGAGATGGCGGATCAAGTACTGGAGCGCGTCATCCATTGTGCCCAAGCTGCCGGGATGGCAACCGGCGCACAGTTGAATTACAGCGTCAAGGTGGGGTACGACGAAATGATTCCCAATCGGGTGATGGCAAATCTCTTTGCAGAGAATTGGCGCGCAATTGGTGTTCAACTGGATGAGCATCCCACCCACGAAGGCATGGCTTCCACCGATATGGGCAACGTGAGCCATGCCATCCCTTCGATCCACCCGTACGTCGCCATTGCACCGGTGGGCACCGCCGGGCACACCGGTGAATTTCGCGAGGCGGCGATTTCGCCAGCCGGGCATCTGGGCATGATGCGCGCCGCCAAAGGGATAGCCATGACAACGATTGATTTGCTGGGCAATCCAAACTTGTTGCAACAAGCCAAACACGAATTTGCGCGAACGATGGGCAAAGCATAACCTCGATCACTTGAGAGCAGTTCGATCTCTAGTCTCCTTTGAAAACAATTCGACTGTAGTGTATAATCCAACTCGGTCGAATTGTTTATTATTTCGCTTACCCCCCCATCTATTAGGAGGTTGACAATGCCGTCCAAACTATCGCTCCATCTCAGTTCCTACCCCAATCGCGTCTTTGAAATCCTCGGCAAGATGAAACCCAGCGTCGTCAAGGTGTTCAACCAATCGAGCGAGATCAACATTGGCACGATCGCGAGTATTTCGCCCAAGACGATCATTGTGTATCGCCAGTACACCAATCTCGATTATCGCACAACCTCCGCAGATCAATACTTTGCCGAATTGCAGGACACGTTCAACAAACTTGCCGGGCGCGGCTTGTTGTGGGAGGGCATCAATGAACCGATTGTCAGTTCGATTGAAGACGCCAAAGCGTTGAACAAATGGTGGGTGCGGTTTGCACAAATTATGCACGAACGCGGCGAAAAGGTGGCTGGCTTTGCGTGGTCCACCGGCAATCCCACGCCAGACAAATTGATGCAAATCATTCCGTATATCACCGAAGCCGCCGCCGCAATGGATGCGCACGCCTTTCACGAGTACTATACCACGTGGGGCAAAGAAGCCGATTGGGGCCGGTATCGTGTGTTTGAGCAAGCCCTGCCGGCGCACGCGCGCAAGCCGGTTGTCATCACCGAAGCCGGCTTGGACGATAATGGCGATCCCAGGACCGGGGGCTGGCTCGGAAAGATTTCCGCGCAACAATACCTTGATATTCTAAAACGCTACGACGCGTTGTTGATGCAAGACCCCTACGTCTTGGGCGCAACAGTGTATCAATGGGGCGATGGTAATTGGCCCTCCTTCGAACTCGATTCGATGATTGACTTGGTTGCCAACTATGTGGCGGCGGCGGGACAAGGCGTGGTCATCCCCTCGCCCTGGCCCCTCCCCTCGTTTGGACCCGTTTTCAACGCGATGCCTTCTACCATCTCGCTCGGCGATTCCGCCACGCTCTCGTGGCAGGTCAACGATGCCGGCGCAACCGTCTATCTCGATGGCCAAGTGGTGGCGGCGCAAGATACGCGTGTGGTTACCCCAACCGAGACCACCACGTACACCCTCAAAGTTGTTTTGGCGGATAACACTGAACAAGAGTTGACTGCAACCGTAACCGTAACGGCGGTCAACGCGATTCGCATTACGAATGTAACGTTTAATCCGCCTTCGCTGCGCGTGGGCGAATTGTTGAATGTGAGCATCACGGTGCGCAACGATACAACCGAAACGTTGCAAACGCAGGGACCCGATCCCGGCTTTATCTATGATGAAGGCGATACCTTCCAATCACGCGGCTTTCCTTCGATCGCCGGCGCGGTGCGCGTGGGCGTGGATTTTGGCGGCAGAAGCGGCATTGATCATCCCTATCGTTGGGGACTGGGTGCGCCGCTGGCACCGGGACAAAGCACCACCATCACCGGCGCAATTCGGATGAAGACAGTTCAGGACACGAATTATTGGGTCGGCTTGGCGCGTGAGTTGGTCGTGTGGGTGCACGATCACAAAGGGGATCAACCGATCACGGTAACGGCGGGCGGCAAAGTGCAAATTACGAATGTGCAATTCATGCCAACTACGCTTCGCTCCGGCGAGTTGCTGAACGTCAGTATCACCGTACGCAACGATACAGCGGAAACGATTCAAACCCAAGGGCCCGATCCCGGCTTTGTCTATGACGAAGGGGATACGTTTGATAGTCGCGGTTTTGGTTCGATGACGAATGCGTTTCGCGTGGGAATTGATTTTGATGGTCGCGCCGGGATTGATCATCCCTATCGTTGGGGCTTGGGCGCGCCGCTGGCGCCGGGCCAATCGGCAACTATCACCGGCTCAATTCGACTCAAGACGGTCCGCTCGATCAATTACTGGGTGGGCTTGGTGCGCGAACATATCGCGTGGCTTCAAGATCGGCAAGGTGTGCAGAATATCACGGTAACCGCCGCGCCGAGTGGAATCGTTGAACTTACGAACGTGCAATTCACGCCCACCACGTTGCGCGCCGGCGAATTGTTGAACGTGAGCATCACGGTACGTAACGGCACCAATGAGACTTTGCCAACTCAAGGACCTGACCCCGGCTTTGTGTACGACGAGGGCGATGATTTTCGCAGTCGCGGTTTTAGCGAAGTCAAAAATGCGTTCCGCGTGGGAATTGATTTCGACGGACGCTCTGGAGTTGACCATCCGTATCGCTGGGGCTTGGGCGCACCACTCGCGCCGGGACAAACGACCACCATCACCGGTTCGATTCGATTAAAAACCGCGCGGACTGCCAACTATTGGGTTGGCTTGGTGCGCGAGCAGGTGGCGTGGTTGCAAGACAAGAAAGGCGGGCAAGCGATCACGGTAACGCCGGCGGGCGTACCACAAATCACTTCGGTGACCTTTACCCCGCTTTCGGTTCCCTCCGGCAACGTGTTGAACGTGAGCATCACGGTCAAGAATGAATCCGCCGATACCTTGCCCACGCAAGGACCCGACCCGGGATTTGTGTACGAAGAAGGCGATACCTTTCGCAGCCGTGGCTTTACCGAAATGCGCGGCGCGTTCCGGGTGGGAATTGATTTTGATGGACGCACCGGGATTGATCATCCCTATCGGTGGGGCTTGGGTGCGCCGCTGGCGCCCGGACAATCGGCAACGATCACCGGCTCGATCCGGCTCAAGACGCAACGCACAGTCAAGTATTGGGTGGGCTTGGTGCGCGAGCAAATCGTTTGGATGCAAGACAAGTTGGGAACGCAATCTATCGTTGTAACGCCACCGGTCGCACCGCCTCCACCACCCACGCCCACGCTGGATGTTTCGCCCACGACGATCACCGCTGGACAATCGGCAACTGTAACGTGGAACGCGCCAAGCGCAACCTCGGTTTCACTCAACGGTCAGCCAGTCAGCACGCAAGGAACACTCACCGTCTCGCCCACGCAAAGCACCCCGTATACGTTGAACATCGTTTATGCCGACGGCAGTACGCGCACATTAACCGTGAACCTCACGGTCAATCCCGCGCCCACGATTTCGTTCACCGCCACACCCAGCACGATTGCCGTGGGTGGCTCGTCCACTTTGCAATGGAGCGCGCCCGGCAACAGTAGGGTTACATTAGATGGGGTAACCGTGTTGGCTTCTGGCTCGCGCGTGGTAACGCCAGCACAAACGACGACATACACTCTGCGCGTGGTTTTGGCAGACGGCACGGTGCGTACGTTGACGGCAACGGTAACCGTCTCGACGCAACCCCAGCCCACCAAACCGCCGACCGTCCCCATCACGCCGGAGAATGTTGCCTTGCTCAAAACGTTCCCGCGCCCGGCGAACGATAATGGTCGCGGCTTGCATTTCAACATTGACCTGCGCGACTCGACAATTGCGATTGTGGTGCCACATCTCTTGGCCATCAATTGCAAATGGACGATGATCTATGCGCAAGATGAAATGCAAGCCAAACGCGCGGCAAAAGCATGCTGGGATGCCGGCATTATGCCGATTGTGCGCATTGGCAAAAAAGTGGACGAAGCGTTTGATCCCATCGCCTATGTCAATGTACTCAAGCAAATTGGTGCGCCGCCGTACGTGCAAATCTACAACGAACCCGGCGACATTCGTGAATGGAAAGTTTGGCCCGGCAACGATCGTTGGATTGGCATCTATGCGCCGCGCTGGGCGCAGATGGCGGCAATCGTGTTCGATGCCGGCGGTTATCCCGGCTTGCAAATTCTAGGCAAAGAAGAATTCGATGCCGTGGTGGCTTCGGTCCAAGCGATCAATCGCACCGATATTTGGCAACGCGCCTTCTTTGCCCTGCACAACTATGGCGCGAATCATCCGCCGGCGTATCCGTACGATCCGCGCAATCAGCAGGATCACCCCGGCGCAACGATCTTGGATGATGATGTCGCCGTTCTCAACTTTTTGGCGTACGCCAAATGGATGAAAGATGGCATCGGTTTTGTGTTGCCCATCATCGGCGGCGAAGGGGGCTGGGAGTTTGGCGCGGAAGAAGACAATCGTTACCCCAAGGTCGAGCAACCCTATCACGCCAATTATCACAAAGAGATGTTCGATTGGTTCCGCACCGGCGTTCTCTCCAACGGCGAGCCCTTGCCCGATTATCTCTTTAGCATCACGCCTTGGATTGAAGGCGGCTGGGGCGCCGATGATTGGTGGGGCGGCGTGTTGGGCGACAAGACGGAAACGATTCAAGCCGTCCAAGCCATTCCGCCTTTTGTTCGCAAGTTTAGTTGGGATGGCGGAACCACACCGCCACCCGTTGGCAGTGCAACGTTTACGGCGACACCGGACACGATTGATGCCGGCGGCTCGGCAACGTTGCGCTGGAGCGTTACAGGGGCATCGTCGGTAACGTTGGATGGCGAATCGGTGGCAACGGAAGGGACGCGAACGGTAACGCCACCCGAAACGACAACGTACGTGCTCCACATCGTTTGGAGCGACAATACCATTCAAGACCTGACGGCAACCGTTACCGTGCGCGCGGTACAACCGCCGCCGCAACTCATCTGGGACCCGCGGCTCGATCCGCTGGGCGTCAAACTCACCCGCACCGATCAATCGCCGGCGTGGCGGTTGACGTCGGGGCTGTATCAAAACGAGTTCGAGTCCGGCGGTAATCACAATGTTTACTTTACACTGCAAAAAACCGATGGCGCGCCTGCCGCCGGGGTTACGGTCGTTGTAGATTGGGTGGGACGCGATCCAAGTGATCGCCCCGCAGAATCCGTTACCGATGCGAACGGTCAGACCAACATCCCCATTTGGGCGATTCTGCACCCCGAATTGCAGGATGGACCGTACTTTGCCTATGTCAAAGACTCGCCCAGCGATAAGGTGAGTGGGATGGGTTTGCCGGTCAATCGGCACGTGAATTTCTTGCTGACGTTCCGATTCTCGTAGCGCGCCGAGCGGGCAATGCGCCCCTGATCGCGTAAGGCGGTCAGGGGCGTTTCATTTGGAGCAAAAATTGAGACAAAGGTACTAGGCAAAACGTCGTGCCGGATGTATTTCATCCCCAGTGTTTTGTCTCTATAGAGCAGTTATAGTTGGGAGGTAAAAATGATCATCAAACGGCGTTCGACCTTTGCTGATTATAAAGATTATTTGAATTTTTTGTTACGCCTAAGGGTGAAGCGTCAGACCGCTTCTGTGGAATCTCATCTGGTCAAAAGCCAGCGCACCGGGCGTCATTCTACCCCCAAAGCCCATTCCTGAGACTAGAAAATAACCCTACCAATTTGTGCTGCCAATGGAGGCGACCATGATTCCATTCCCAGATCCATCTCCCATTGATTGGGCGCAGGGCCATCGCTTGGAAGTTGAACGAGCGAATTTGCTCTCACGGATTTATAATTTAGAGTATATCGCGATTCCTGCCCTTGTCCGGGAATATCAACTTCAGACAACCTTGGGGCGTCCCGAATCCGATGTGGCGCAAGCATTACAAGATGCGCAGATAAACTTGGCAATTCTGAAAAAAGAATTGCTCGATCTAGACCCCAGCCCCAAGCGTGGTTGGCGACAATTGCATATCACGCCGCCGCGCCCCTCCTTTGGTGCCCGCTACGTGCGACACCGATAGATGTTCCATAAAAATTCGACGCGAAGCATTTCGCAAGAACGCTTCGCGTCTTTTTTGTTGGTGGGTACGATATGGCCTTGCCATGTTTTTTATTGTAGCAAACTTGGATCCACCTCACGCACGCGCATTTCGACTTGAACTTCCAACACGCTGCCAATGTCCGGCGCACGCACGCGAAAACTGGTCTTGCCATCACCTAGCAACGGCGCAGTCCCCGCCGGGAAATAGCGCGTGGCGATGTATCCTCCGCCTGCAATGGGACTCAGATTGGAATAGCCGGTCACACAAGGCGTATAGAATGCACAGTGGGCAAAGTCTTCGACGCCGGTGAAACATACCTCTTCGCCATTCATGGTCAAACAGCCATTGGCTTCCAAGAATTGTTTCTTGTCCACGTTGCTGATTGGAGTGATTCTCCAAACGATGCTGGACAAGACGGTGCCGGGCGCGGTTGCAAACGCAAAGACTGCTTCTTGCTTGGATTGGATCGTTGCTTTGGATTCAGTGACCGGTTGGGCAATCCGTTCCAACGAGGCAATCTGGGGGATGGGAGGTTTGGCTGTCAACAATCGGTCGAACTCTGCGGCGAGTGTTTTGATTTCGTTGCCGGTCATTTCAACAGTGGTTTCAACGTTGACATTGGACATCAGTGTATCCACCGCCGCTTCAAAATAGATTCGCGGGGGCGGATAACCGCCACGCCCGGTAAAGTACAGCGAAAAATCTTTGCGAAAGATCACCGCGGGAAAACCTAAAAAGCCATACGCGCCGCCATTACTTTCCGGATCGAGGAGGTTGTTGCGGTTGACGGGCAAGGTCAACGCTTTGGAACCATCGCCCGCCGGACACACGCCGCCCGCGCGGAGAAACGCGCACGCCGAACATTGATAACTCGTCCCATCCGCATTGATACCGATTGAACCCAGCGCGTCGCATCCTTGCGCTGGATCAACAATGATATGCAGATGCGAAAGCATTTTGACACTTGTACGATCTTGGGCAAACGCGCCGCCAGGAATGATGTAAAAGCGAGGATGTCCATCGGGTCCGCCGCCGGCGATGTACCGCCCCATAGGCAAACGATCAGCAGGGTGCACGGCGTACCCGAACAAGCATTTGGTATCCAACGAGCCACCCCAATCCGATGGTGTCATATAGTCGCGGTCTTGCAATGGATTCACATTTTCGCCATAGCACGCTGTTGTGAAAAAAGTTGTTTTGCTCACCAATCGTGCGCGCGGATTCGTTGCCAACTTGGCAAAAACATCCGGCGCGATTTTGGCGACGACCGGTTTCGCCAGCGGTGTTGAGGTGGGTGTGAGTGTTGGCGTGCTGGTTGGGGTAGGTGGAATGATCGTTGGGGTAGGTGTGGGCGAAGGTGTACGCGTGCGCGTGCGAGTGGGTGATGCCGGCAAGTCGGTGGGCGCATCCATCGCAACAAGTGTTTCCTCCGGCGCAGTTTCTGCCGGCGATTCGGCGGCTGCCGATGAATTGGCAGTGAACCACACGATCAGAGGGATGACCACAAAATATAGGCAGACGACACCCAGAATCAAATCGAGCAGAATCATCCATTGAATTCGTGTCATGGAAGGTTGCCATCCACCGTGCTGAAGATGGATGCATTATATCTTGGTTGATGCAGAAAAACAACAACCCGGCTTCCGGTGAAGCGGAAAACCGGGTTGCGATTTCGATGGCTGGGATTATTTGCTGATCGTAACTTTCGCGGTCATATTCCAACGCAAGCGTGCGTCTTGTTGATCGAGGGTGATGACCAAGGTGTAAACAATATCGCCTTGCCGATTATCGCCATAGCCCTTGATGCTGGCAACCTTGCCGTTCAGTTCCAATTCCGGAATCGCGTCAAACGATACCTTGACCGCATCGCCTTCCTTGACGTTCACCACACTAATTTCGGTGAGATCGGTCGTTTCCACTTGCATCGTTCCAAAATCGCCGATGCGCGCCACCGGCGTACCCGCGCCGACTGACTCACCGGGCTTGACCTCCAGCGCAGCGATCCTCCCATCAAACGGCGCAACCAATTTGGCGCGTGCCAATTGTTCCGCCGCCAGATCGCGCGCTGCTTGTGCTGCTTTGACATTCGCTTCTGCTGCCGCCAGGTCTTCGGCGGTTGGCGTCAACTTTGCCAATTGACTCTTGGCGCTCTGCACTGTGGCGAGCGCTTGCTGAATCTGCGCATCGGGCGGATTGACTTTGTTGTTGTAGGCGGCTTGGGCTTTTTGATAATCGAGCCAAGCATTCTGCAATTGCAAGCGTTGCGGCAACATCCCGGCATTCGGATTGCTATCGCCGCCCACCGCATCATACGCCGTTTGCGCTTGCTTGAGCATGGCTTGCGTTTTTTCCAAATCGGCTTTGAGCGCGGCAAGTTCGTTGGGATCCGGCTTGAGCAATTTGTCGTACGCGGCCTGCGCGGCTTTCAAGTTTTGTTGTGCTGCTGCAAGTTCTTCCGCCGTCGGACCACGCTTGAGTTGATTGAACCGGGCTTGCGCCGAAGTCAGATTGGCTTCCGCTTGAGCGAGTTGTAACTCGAGTTGCTTGGAATCGAGTTGCGCGATGACTTGGCCGGCTTTGACTGGCGCACCAACGGCAACCGGCACTTGGGCGACGACGCCCGCCACTTGAAAAGCGAGCGTGGCAGAGCGCGCCGGCACTACTTTGCCTTCCGCCACCACACGACTACTCGACTTGATGGCACTCACCGTGGGTTGGGGTTTGGGGGTGGGAGTAGGCGTGCTGGTACACGCGAGCGTACCAACAGCGAGCGACCCAAGGACGACGAGCAGAATCAATTTTTTCATTGTTACTCCTAACGAACACGGATGGGGTGATCAGTGTTCAGCCAGATATTTTTACGTGCGCGAAGGGCAAATTGCCGTGTTGGCACAAAACTATACTACGAGTTACTAGATTTGTCAAAAATGCGCCCAAGGTTATTCGTATGCCAGCACTTGGCGGACGGTCAACCGCGATGCGTTGAACGCAGGTACAAAACTGGCAAGCGCGGACAAGAGTGCCACGATGATTAACCACATGATCGTTCCGCCAATCGAAAAAGAAAAACTGAGCGGCAGTTGAAAAATCGCTTCGCCGACGAGTGCGCTCAATCCTTGCGATAGCGGGTACGAGAGAAGCGCCGCCATCAATCCGCTGAGCAAACCGATGAACACACCTTCGGTTAGCACGATACCGCGAATCGCGCTGTTCGATGCGCCAATCGCGCGCATCACGCCGATCTCGCGTGTCCGTTCCAATACGTTGATGGACATTGTCCCCATCAAGCCTAGTCCGCCGACGATTGCCATCAATATTGCCATCACCATCAATAACGCGGTGATGATGGTGAAAAAGAGTTCGCTGTTTTGGCGGAAGAAGCGATTGGTAAAACTGTTGCCGCTCACACGCACGCCGGCATCTTTGTAAATTGTGGTGAGTTCATCCTTCACTTTTTGCTGAAATTCGCCGGTGTGTTCTTGCGTGGCGATTTGCACGCTTCCCACACGCCCCACTTGCCCGGTGATGCGAGCGAAATAGGGATAGTTGACGTAGGCGGGACCCGTTCCACCAAACGAGCCAACGGTGCGCACTTTGCCTACCACGTGCCACATTGATTCGCGCCCGGCGATTTTCAATTTGATTTCATCGCCAACTTGGATATCCTTTTCTGCTTTGAGTACATCCAAACTGATGACCAGCGCGTTCTCGTCATCGGGTAATAGCCAGCGCCCTTCCACCATCGTCGGCACCATCATTTGTGAATTGGGCGGCAGGGCGAACAAGGTGAATGCTTCACTTTCCGATCCATCAGGCCGAACACGCCGAGGTGACGCTCCCCCCCACGATTCGACCGCCGTTACGCCGGGCACTTCCTTAGCCAGCGGCTCAACCAGATCAGTCCGATAGGCACGCTCAAATGTGATGAGCACATCCCAGTTCCAACTTTTCCACGCGTCGTCCAACGTCAACAACATTGACGAATGCACGCTGTTGACTGAGATGAAAATCGTGCCCGCGAGAATGAGCGTAAGCATCGTGAGTGCCAAGCGCCCCTTGCGCCGAAACGTGTTGCGAAGCGAAATCAGCGTCGGACGTGAGACACCGCGAATCTTATCAATCAAGCGATCAGTCCAACCGGTGCGCGCCGCCACTTGCCCCAAGCCATAATCGCTAATCGCTTCACGCACCGTGATGCGCGTGCCACCGATAATCGGAAAGAGCGCGGCCAGAATGGGCAACGCGATGCCAATGATGATTTCCAACGCGAGTAATTCAGGCGGCGTGCCAGTGTTAGGAAAATCAACGTTGATAAAGCCGGCGAGATAATTGGTTGCTTCGGTGGCAACCGCGGATGCCAGTGGGATCGCCACGATGAGCGCGAGCACGCCAAACAGCAAAACCATCCCCAGGTACATTCCAATCATTTGGCTTGTGCGTGCGCCAATCGCTTTCATGATTCCGATTTGGCGAACTTGTTGTGCCAACACAGCGTTGATGATGTTGACCACGAGAAAGCCGCTGAGCAAGAGTGAACCAAAACCGAGCAAGTTCAAGAGCAATAACATGCCGGTGAAAATATCTTGGAGTGGATGCCTGCCCGGTTGCGGCACTTCGGCGTACACCGTTCGTCCGCCGGATTCAAGTTTTGACTTGACTTGGTCTGCCATCGCTTTGATATGCTCTTGATCGTGGGACTTGTCCGCAACGGTGATGAGCAACATATCCATAGTACGCGAGCCGGTCAACCATTCGAACGTGTCCAGCGTAACAAAGCCGTACGCCGCGTTGGCGAACGGCGCAGGAAAGAATGTGGGATGATATGCCAAGCCCGCCACTGTGAGTTGACGTTCACGATTGTTGAATTTGACCGTGATGGAATCGCCCACTTGGAGCGGGTGGGGCACCAGCCCCGGCACCAATAAAGATGAACGTTCCAAAATAATCTCGCGATCTGCGGGGGGCCAATGGCCGCGTTCGGCGTGAAAATCGGGCGCGGCTGCGTACGCACCTTGCGGGCGGATTTTGCTAATTCGAATATCGTTGAAGTTGTCGAGCGCGAAAATGTAAAACAGTCGCTCGTTATCCGGCGCGATCTGAATTTGTCCGCCAATGAGCGCGCGTCCTTCCGCATCGGCGATGCCGGGCATGCGGCGCACCATTGCGACCAGATCGTTATCGAAACCGCTCGGATACAATGTGGCGGCTGCCGGGTTGGCTTTGGGGTACGAGATCGCAAGTTCGTTGCCAACGATCGTGAACGTTTGCGTAACCGCGCCCACCGCAAACACACCCACCGCAATCGAAAGAACGACGAGCAAGGTGCGCAATTTGTTCGTCCACAAATCGCGCCAAACTTTGATCCAACGGGGCGCGATCATGGCGATACTCCTCCACGCGCGGCAACGTTCTCTGCCACACGTTCTTGCATTACGCGCATCACCGAGGCTTTGAGTTCGGGCGAGAGATCGAGCATGGCGTTGAACGCGGCGTGATCAAACCGCAACACTTCGACGATGGAGCCGCCGGCGGCGCGCACGGTGGCAACACTGGACTTGCCGCTCAACATTTCGATTTCGCCAAAATAATCACCGCTATGCATCGTAACCACAACTTTTTGTTGACCGCTGGTGTCGGGAATGACGATCTCGACGCTGCCTTTGACGATCACGTGAAAGTGTTGCACCGGTTCGCCGATCCGGAGAATATCTTGACCCGGTTGATATTTTTCCGGATCAACGTGATGCGTGAGCGCGATGAGTTGCGCTTGCGAAAGTACCGGAAATGTCTTTGCCAATTGCGTTTCGATGATCTCGCCATCCACAATCTGCACCGCGCGCGTTACGCGCTTGGCGAGATCGTTATCGTGCGTAACCATCAAAATGGTTTTACCTTGCTTGACCAAATTCTCAAACAGTTGAAAAACCGAGTCGGCGGATTTGGAATCCAGATTACCGGTGGGCTCATCGGCGAGGAGGATGGGCGGATCGTTTGCCAGGGCACGCGCAATCGCCACTCGTTGTTGCTGTCCGCCGGAAATAGCGGCGGGCAGTTTGTTCGCGTGTTCCGCAAGTTCCATTTGTTCGAGCAATTGCATCGCGCGTTTGCGCCGCTCGCCCGGTTTGTACACGTTACAGAAATCCATGGGGAGCATGATGTTCTCCGCAATCGTAAGGGTGGGCAAGAGTTGGAAAAATTGAAAAACGATTCCCAGGTTCTTGCCGCGCCAGACAGCCATCTGGCCTTCGTTCAGTTTGTGGACTGCCGTATCGCCGATGAGTACTTCGCCGGCAGTGGGGCGATCAATGCCGGCGATCATATTGATGAGGGTGGATTTACCGCTCCCGGACTTGCCAATGACAGCGACGAACTCGCCGCTATCCACACGCAGGTCCACCCCTTTGAGCGCGGTAAATTTGCCGGCGGCGGTATCGAAGGTTTTGACCACTTGCTTGACGTGAATCAGTTCTTCGTTACCGTGTTGATAGAGTCCGTTCGTTGCTCTGGGCGAGTCAGTTGGTTTTTGACGTTTCCAAAACATTGGCATGCTCCTTTACAATCTTTTACGCATTCAAAGCGGGACAGGTTACACAAATTAGATAATAGGCGATTTTGGTGTTTCCACAATCAAGTGCCGGCTCTACGTCAGCCCAAGTGCAACGGTATCCAATCGCTCCGAGGGGTGAAGAGGATGCCCCACCAAATCCCGGTCAACGTACTCGACCAAAATGGTGAGCAGAGTGGTCAAACTGGTGGGGAGTGGATTGGAGTAAAAAACGGGAGACAAGAAGGGCATACATGTAGGGCGTGTGAGAGGAGAACGGGTGGGACACGCCGGGCACGTGATTGGTTTGAGGTCTGGCGCCAAGGCATTAGAAACTCTCCTGAGCCTCGCGGACAGAGGCGATACGCAAACTTAATAACTCACCTTACGCGGTTTTACCACCGAGCACACGGAGAACACAGAGAAAAACCCTAGAGACCTCCGTGAACTCTGTGATCTCTGTGGTGAATAAATTGTTGACCGCGTAACATCAGTGAATAACACGGTTTGTCTTGCCCACGCTCCAACCTTTGGGGTATTTAAGGTATCACACAATAGCGTCCGTCACGATTTTGCCAAAAATAATGACCTATGCTATATTAGGCGGCGTAAGTGGGATGCCACCTTAGCTCAATCGGTAGAGCAGCCGCATCGTAAGCGGCCGGTTTTCGGTTCAAGTCCGAAAGGTGGCTCAATGATAACGGCGCGCAGGTCTGGAATCTAACGGGGTTCAAGGTCTGCGCGTTTGCACTTGTGATTGACACAACCTCGAATTTGGTTAGAATGCAAAGCAAGGGAAGCCGCGAATCTCAACACTAGCCAGAGTGGATCAATGGATTAGGGAGTTTTTGCCAGGATCAGAAATGACTCGTATCCTCGGAGTCCTTAATTACAAAGGGGGCACTGGTAAAACAACAACGGTGGTCAATGTGGGGGCTGGCTTGGCAATGCGCGGCTCACGGGTCTTGTGCCTTGATTTAGACACACAGGGGAGTCTGGCGATTCAACTGGGTGTACGCTTTAGTTTGTCCTTGCGCCATCTCCTGCTGGATCAAGCCGAATCCTCCCAATGTATCGTCCGCGCGCGCGAGCGTCTCGATCTGATTCTCAGTGATTCATCTTTGCTTGAGGTCGAAGGGGCACTTTGGCGAGAGTCAAGTCGGGAACGCGCTTATCACTTTTTTGTCAATCGGGTATTCGGCATTGAAAATGGCTATGATTTTGTGTTACTCGATTTTCCACCCTCGCCCAATTTGTTAAGCGAATGTGCGTTGTACTATGCGGAAGAAATCATTATTCCGGTGGCAATGAATTATTTGGCATTGATGGGCACCCGCCAAGTGATTGAAACACTTCAGGCGGCTCGACACACATCCGGTTGCCAAGCCCGCTTGACGTGGATTCTCCCAACTTTTTACAATCCTCAACTGAAACTGGATAATGAAGTGATCGAAATCTTACGACGATATTTTCCGACTCAAGTGGCGGATCCCATTCGATTCAGCATTCACCTGGCGCAAGCGCCGGGACACCGCAAGACGATCTACGAATACGCGCCAACCAGCACAGCGGCGTTGGATTATGCGCGTTTCGTCGAAAAGGTTTGTTGTAATGGCTAAGCCCGACGAACTCGAATCTTTGGGTGAGGATCCTTTTGAAGGAATGAAGGATTCCAGTTCCGCCAAAGGCGATTCTGGTTTTTCGAAACTCAAACGTCCTCGTCTTGCCTCGCTAGGTGATGATCCTTTCAAGACAATGGAAGAGACGGCGCACGATGAGAAATTGTCGTCTAAACCTCTCTTTGCGGAATCCCCTGAGCGGCTCACGTATCCTGAAGAGTCGAGCGAGGAACGTGAGCGGATTTCCAACCTCGATCAACTTTTGGCACGCTTTCCCAATTTGGAAATTATTTTCTGGATTCTTGCCAGCGCGCTGGCGTTCATCGCTTTTTTGTTTTTCGTTCCCACCTTCTTGGGTACGGTCGCTACTCCCACACCCATTGCGGCGCGAGCCACCCTCACTCCACGCCCTACCTTGACGCCGATTGCGCGTGGAACACCCGCGGCAAGCGCTCCCCTATTGTTGCCGGCTCGCACGCCGGTGATGATTCCACCTTTGCCGCCTAACGCTAAATTGTTTGAGTTCACCGCTGATCCACGACAGACTGGTTGGTGGCTTGCCACCGAAGAAGAACCGCATTGGGGTGATCGCAACTTGCACGCTGGGGTGTACAAAGGACAGGTCTATCAATCTATCCTGACTTTTGAAGCAAGTTTATTGGCGCCGGGTTCTCACATCATCTGGGCAGAGATTGAACTCACCGGTTTGAACGGGGGCAACCTAACTCCCAGTGGTCGTTGGTCGCTGAAACTGTTTCCTGCGGATTGGTCGGCAAAGTGGGTGCCCGGGACCAAAGTGGATTATCGCCGCGTCCTCACGACGGAGATTGGCACGGCGCTGGTTTCGTCCGATCTGGCGGAAGGTCAGGCAAATCATTTTATATTCGATTCGGCGCAACTGGCACAATTGCAAGACGCTTTGAATACAACGGGCCGCTTGGTCTTTCGCCTCGAAGGGGTGGTTTCCAGCGGCGATAGTCTGTTCACGTGGGATGCCGGCGATCGCAATTTGCCCACCAGCCCGCGCCCGGTTTTGCGAATGGTTGCCATTCCCGGTCAATTTGTGATCGTTACACAGACGCCTACGCCGGAAAATGTTCTCACCGCAGTGGCTGCTTTGGCGCAAGCCACGGCGAATGCCACGCGATTTGGCACGCCCACCCCCTTACCTCGCAAATATGCAACCGCATTACCGTTAGTTCCCATTCCACCGGTGCCAACCCCCGCTAATCAAGAGACAGCGGTGGCACGCGCCGCCTTTGCCACGGCTGTTGCGTTGACGACCGGGACTTTTACTCCCACGCCATCCAATTGGGCAACCTATACCCCAACCCCAGCGATTGTGGCGCCCACATTGGGCCCCACCCCAACACCCACCATCGTGCTTTCACGTTTGGATCTCATCCAGACTCCCTTCCCGAGCGAGTTGGGTTTGTACGGGAAAATCTTGTTCGCGAGCAATCGTGACACCAACCGCGATTCGCCGATCTGGGTGATGGCAGCGAACGGTGAGGTGATTGGCAGACTGACCGGGACAGCATACTATCAATTGGCAGAGACGTACGATTTGTTTTCGCCCGACAAGTTGTTCCAAGTGGATGTAGGGCGAGATGCTCAAGGGCGTTGGCAAATCATGATTCTGGATGTTGCCAAAGGAATCCTTTCGCCTCTGGTTACCGAAGAACCGCGCGCATTAGGACAAGGTGCGTATCATCCCGCATGGGCGCCCACCGGCGATCGCATCGCCTTTGTATCCGAACGATCGGGGAGTCCGGAAATCTATGTGTACAACCTCAAGACCAAAGTCACCACGCGGCTGACGTTCACGCCGGTAGATTCGCAACGAGGTTATCCACCTTACAACAAACATCCTTCGTGGTCGCCGGATGGCAACCAAATCGTCTTTTTCTCCGATCGCGATACATGGCCCCCCCGCGATCAACTGTGGATTATGAACGCGGACGGCGGTGGCGTACGAAACCTGAGCCCCAGTCCCTTTAGTGACTCGAATCCGGTTTGGATCAAGCGCTAGTCTTGCAGATCGGACAGGCGAGGTCAATCACGACCTCGCCTGTTTTTTTGTCTCTACATCAAACACCCCATATCGGAATGGGGTCTGAGCGACATGGCAAAATACGTTTCCCAACGGATAGCGAATGAGGGAGCAACAATGCTATAAGGAGCATGGTGTTGAGGAGGTGCAAAATGTCAGTCCTATTCTTGGTTCTCGTTTCGATGTTTGTTCTGATCGCGTTTAGTGGCTTGTGGCAATGGAACAAGGTCTAGCGAGTCTGCAGGTGTTTATGGGGTCTTGCTTTTATTCCAAGATACATTGATTAGCGGATGGAAAATGTAGGGTGCCTAGTTGTATAAAACAAGTGGAGAAAGAAAAGGGAGGTGCCCCATGTTGTATGACAGCTTGTTTGTTCTCACGATCTTTGGAACGCGCATTGTTCTACCCATGGTTGCAACCCTGTTGCTGGGCGGGCTGTTAGAACGTGCCTTGCGGCGGGATGTTCGCTCCGCCTAAGAAAATGTTTTTGAAATTGATACGTTGGGCAAATTTGAGAATTTGCCCAACAATCCCTGGGTATTCAAACGCGCTCTAAAAGCGCACTGGGGGAATGAATGATTCCGCAAGATTTGCTTGACGCCATTGCTGTGATCGTGATGTTCATTCTGCGCATTGGTGTGCCAATTGCGTTGACGCTTGCGTTTGGTTACTGGCTGGAAAAGAAACTTGCCCCGCGCGAACAAGAGCAAGAACCGATTGCCAAGCCACGTCTGGCAAAGGATGATCCCAAGATCATTCAACTGCATTGCTGGGACGTCAAACGCTGTGACGCTACCCAGCGCGCCCAATGTGCTGCCTACAAGCATCCCGAATTGCCGTGTTGGCTTGCCCTGCAAGCCGAAGGTGCGCAAGTGCGCGAGGAATGTTTTACCTGCGCATTGTATAAACCACAAACCAAAGCCGCTTAGCAATACATATTCTTTTTGGAGGCAACCATGAAACTATCCCGACGAGATTTTCTCAAATTGTGCGGCGCCGGTGCTGCCCTGCTGGGAGTTGGCGCAACGACTGCCCCACATGATTTAGGCAAACTTGCACACGATGTCCCGATTGCCAAGAATGTCGGCGGTATCTTGATTGATACGACGCGTTGCGTGGGATGCAAGAGTTGTCAGGTGGCATGCAAGGTCGCCAATGGACTCCCCACCGATGATCGCCCGGTCGCGCTTTCCCCCACCACCTTGACGATTGTGGATTTCCGCAACATCTCGACCAAGGTGGATCAGCCAGAGATCCAGCCGGTCAAACGGCAATGTATGCACTGCCAAGATGCGGCGTGTGTTTCGGTGTGTCCGGTCGGCGCGCTGTACAAGACCGAGAAAGGGTTTGTCGCCTACGATGCTGATAAATGTATCGGGTGCCGCTATTGTATGGTGGCGTGTCCTTTCGGCGTGCCCAAGTACGATTGGAATTCTCCCAATCCCAAGATCAACAAGTGTGCTCTCGGTTGTATGGCGAACGGTCAACGCAACACGCCCGCGTGTGTGCAAGCGTGTCCGCAAAAAGCACTGTACTATGGCGATCGCCAAGAACTGTTGACGATTGCGCGCTCGCAGATCGCCAACAATCCCGGCAAGTATCTCAACCACATTTACGGTGCCAACGAACTGGGCGGGACTGGTGTAATGTACCTTGCCAAGACGCCCTTTGATCAATTGGGTTTTCGCACCGATCTGCCGAACGAACCGTTGCCCAATCTGACTTGGGCGGCGCAAGAAAAAATTCCTGCGGTGCTCGCCAGCGTGTTTGCGTTGTTGAGTGGCATCGCGTGGTGGACTCATCGCACCGAAGCCCAAAAGATGGCAGAGGTACCGGTGGAAGCACAACACGATTAACGCCAGCAAAACTATTGAGGAGAGATAACCATGTCACCTACCCTTCAAACCTTACTGATTGCGTTCGTTGGTCTCGTGATCGTCGTTGCGCCGTTTGTGTTCATCTTTGGCGTGCTCTACCCGCTCAAGCGACGGCTGGAACCGGAAGAACAACCGTCGCGTGTCAAACTACCTTTCAATGCTCATCCCATTGCGGTGTTTGCTGTTGCGCTGGTTATCGTGGCGGCGATTGGCATTGTGCTTTACACCCTGATCACCAATCAATTTGTTGACTTGCTAATCCTCTTTCGCGATGTGATTACGTTAGCGTACCTATTCTTGCTGCGCATTGTCGCTCCGCTCGTCGTGTTGTACTTGGGCGGCCGCTGGTTGGAGCGCAAGTTGCACCCGGCGACAACCGAGAATGAAAGCCGCCTTGCCGAGCGGCTGCCGATCTTGCAAAAGATCAAGTTGCCTTCGCTCACCTCGCGCGGTTTGTTGGCGATTCTCTTCTTGGCAATCTTATGGATGGCTGCCATTGGCATTGCGATCTCGCGGTTTTTGTTTGGCTTGTCCTATGTGACGAACCTGACCGACGAATTTCCGTGGGGGCTGTGGATCGGCTTTGATGTGATGAGCGGCGTGGCGCTTGCTGCCGGCGGCTTTGTCATTGCTGGCACAGTGCACGTGTTCAACATCAAACGATTTCACCCGATTGTCCGCCCAGCCATTTTGACCGCGTTGCTCGGCTACTTGCTTGTCATCGTTGGCTTGTTGTTCGATCTGGGGCGTTGGTACAACGTGTGGCACCCTATCTTTTTCTGGAACATTCACTCGCCCATGTTCGAAGTGGCGTGGTGCGTGATGCTCTACACGACGGTTTTAATGTTCGAGTTCAGTCCGGTGGTCTTTGAAAAACTGCGTTGGCAACGCGCACTCAAATTCATGCGTGCCATCACCATCCCGCTGGTCATTCTGGGAATGTGCCTCTCCACGTTGCACCAATCATCGCTGGGGTCGCTGCTCTTGATCGCGCCGGAGAAAATCAATCCGCTATGGTATTCGGCGTTGATTCCCGTGTTTTTCTTCCTCAGCGCCGTCGGAGTTGGGTTAGGCATGACAATTGTCGAAGCCAACCTGTCCTCGCGCGCTCTGCATCGTGAATTGGAAACGGACCTGCTTGCCGATTTGGGCAAGGCGGCCTCGGTGGTCGTGGCGATCTACTTGTTCGCTCGCTTTGCTGATCTCATCTATCGCGGCGTCATCGGCTATGCGTTCACGCCCGGCTTTCACGCCACGATTTTCTGGATTGAGATTCTGTTGGGCTTTGCGACCCCGATGGTGTTGATGGCGTTCAAGCGTCTGCGCGCCAACCCCAATCTGGTGTTCTTGAGCGGCGGGCTGATCGTCTTTGGAGTGGTGTTCAATCGGTTGAACTCGTCTATTCTGGGAACATGGCAATACATCAATAGCGCAAAACCATACATCCCTTCGGTTGCCGAGTTGACCATTACCATTGCGCTTGTCAGCGTGGGGGTAGTGGCGTTCGGACTTGCCGCCAAGTTCTTACCCTTGTTCCCTAAAGAGGAACATGCTCACGCCTAGCGCGGGAGGTTTACAGCGATACCGTTGTGGGCTAGAAATATAGATTGGGTAGAGACGTTGCATTGCAGCGTCTCTATTTCCCATTTAGAGAAATAGTATTATACCGAACGTCGCGGAACGCTTGATTTTAAAAAAGATATAGTGATGATTGGTTAGTGTAATGAGAGATATGGAAAACACCTGGCGTTTGTTTTGGCACAAATTGATTCATTCGGTTCGGAACGTGGGCTTGAGTACCCAGATGGCATTATTAGTCATCGTTGGTACGGTAACGATGATCAGCGTGTTTGCCTATTTGGGTACCGGGGCACTCAGCGAAAGCACGCAACGCAATCTCCAAGAGCGTGTGCTTTTGGCGCAAATGACTGCCAGTTATATGGATGCCTTGCTCCAAAATATCGAGAACGCCTTGACTGAAACTGCCAGCGAATCCTATTGGACTGAACCGCAACGTCTCGATTACGCGATGGAGCAAGCCTATCGGCGTCTTTCGTTCTTTGCCTCACGCGTGTTGTTGGTGGATGGGCAGGGTCGGATGATTGCTTCAAAACCAATCCTGCTGGGTGAACTCTCGTTGGCGGATGCGCCACCCGTGCTTGCCGCGTTGGATGGCAAATCGTTTGCCGTTTCGCACATCGTCCAAACCTATCCTGCTCTAGGTCCGAGTATCTTTGCGGCAACCCCCATTCGCGATGCATCCGGCAAAGTGATTTACGCGCTCGTGATCACCCTGACTTTTAACAATACCAACGCGCGCGCCTTTGCGCGTCCCATCGGTTTGGGCGAGAGCGGTTATATGGACTTGGTGGCGATGGATGGTCAGATTCTTGCCAGCACACGGCCCAGCCGGGTGAACCAGCAAAGCGATCACGAAGCGAGTCTGATGAGTATGATTCGTGATCATCGTCAGACAGTCTCGGCTTGCCACGATTGTCACACGCCGATTGCTGAAGGGGTGCCGCAAGCCGAAGTCCTCGCGTTTGCGCCGCTCGACCGCGCGTTGTGGGGTGTCACCATTCATCAAAGTGAAGCCGAAGTTTTTGCGCCGACCCGGCTTTTGCAGAGCCGCATCTTTGCGTTGATGACTGTGATGCTCACCGGTGCATTGACGCTGGTTTATCTCGCGACGCGGAGCGTTATCGTGCCGGTGCAAGAATTGACGGTTGCCACGCGCCGCATTGCGGAAGGTGATTTGGATTCACCGATCGAAGCCTCGGCGCAGGGCGAAGTGGGAGTGCTGGCGCGCGCCTTTGATGAGATGCGTGTGCGTCTCAAGCAATCCACGGAAGAGATTCAGGCGCTGAATCGCGATCTGGACGCGCGGGTGCAAGAACGCACGACGCAATATGAGGCGGCGGCACGCGAGAATGCGCGGCTGTACGCTGAGTTGCAACGCAAGGAACAGATGCGGGGGGAACTCCTCCATCGAATTATTTCTGCACAAGAAGATGAACGCAAACGTATCGCGCGTGAGTTGCACGATGAAACGAGTCAAAGTCTGAGCGCGTTTATGGTGGGCTTGCAAACGGTGCAGATGGCATTGCACCACGATCCGCAAAAAGCCAGCCAGCATCTCAAAAGTTGTGAAATCATTGCCGAATCCTTGTTGCAGAACATCCATCGGCTCATTGCCGATCTGCGTCCCAGTTTGCTCGATGATCTGGGTTTGGTGCCTGCCATTGCTTGGTATGGCGAGCAACGTTTGCATCCGCTGGGCATCCAGTTTCATATGGATCAAGAGGGCGTTACCGAACGGCTCCAACCAGCGTTGGAAACTGCCTTCTTTCGCATCGTTCAAGAAGCTATTACCAACACCACCCGTTATGCGCGCGCGTCGAATGTCTGGGTCAAGTTAATGCGCCAAGATGGTTCGGTGGTGTTGCGCGTGGCGGATGATGGACAGGGTTTTGATCCTCAGGTGTTGCAACGCGCCAATTCCCAAGGGCAAGGATTAGGATTGCGCGGGATGCAAGAACGTGCTAGCATCTTGGGCGGCGAGTTTGAGTTGCAAACCGCCCCGGGTAAAGGCACGGTTATTACCGTGCGGGTGCCGCTTGCCGGCTAGAGGGGTGTGCTATGGCAAAGATTCGTGTGTTGATCGTGGATGATCACGCGATCCTGCGGGAAGGTCTGCGCGCGTTGTTGAATTATTACGATGACGTTGAAATCGTGGGCGAAGCGCAGGATGGCGCCGAAGGCATCGAAAAAGTCAAAACGCTCTCCCCGGATGTTGTATTGATGGATATTGCGATGCCGGGCATGAATGGCTTGGAAGCGACCCGGCTCATCCGCGAAAAATATCCGCAGACTAGTGTGTTGGTGCTGACCCAACACGAGGATCGGCAATATGTGTTGCCCTTGTTACAAGCCGGTGCGTCCGGCTTTATGACCAAACGAGCGTTAGGTACAGAATTGATTCATGCGTTGCGCATCGTTGCCAAAGGGGAAACATATCTCCATCCCGCCGCCGCGGCCACTGTGGTGCAAGAACTCCGGCATCAAGGTGAATCCATTGCCGATTCGCCTGAATCTATCACCCCGCGCGAGTTGGAAATTTTGCAACACATCGTGGCGGGCGAAACGAACGCCCAAATTGCCAATGCGCTTTCCATCAGCGTCAAGACTGTCGAATGGCATCGCGCGAACTTGATGAGCAAATTAGACGCCCACACCGTGGCTGACTTGGTGCGCTATGCGATCGAACACGGCTTGGTGAGTTAGCCACCCCACCTTACGTGAGTAAGCAGACTCCCGGTTTCTCAAGAAACCGGGAGTCTTTTTTTGCCGAGACCGGGGGGAATCCCAGGACATTCCCTAGTTCGGACCCAAGGGCGACGGGGGTCAAGATACCAAAGTAACACTGGGACAAGCGCACCAAGGTCTCTGGATATACCCCTTGCTTTCCTCACGACAAAACCGAGTGATTGCCCAATCGAAAACCGGGACAAGACCTGTTCAAATCAAGGCATACACCTCTTATACTCGATGTAGAGAATGCGCGAGAGCATAAAGATGAGGTGGGTATGGATCGTTTGGTGATGCTCTACGGCAAGATTCTGCTAACCTTCTTGATCGGTTTGTGCTTTACCACGTCGGACGCCAATGTTCATCAGATCTCAACGCCGGCGCAAGATACCACGATGGTTGCATTGTCTGCCTCGGCGGTGGGAACACGCATTGTCTTTGCGTCCGATCGCGATCATTGTTTCTACTTTAATCTGTACACAATGAATGGGGATGGCTCAGATGTGCGGCGCGTTACCCAAGCGATCACGGATGACAAATCGCCGGCGTGGTCACCGGATGGTCAACGGATTGCGTTTGCTTCCGATCGCACCGGCAACTATGAAATCTATGTGGTCAATGACAACGGCACGGGTTTGACGCAATTGACGAGTGATCCGGCGTTCGATTGGGAGCCGGCGTGGTCGCCGGATGGTCAGCGGATCGCTTTTACCTCGAACCGCGATGGGAATTGGGAAATCTACGCGATGAACACTGACGGTTCGAATGGGATACGTTTGACGAACGATGTGGCATACGATTGGCAACCGGTGTGGTCGCCGGATGGTAAACACATTGCATTCACTTCGGATCGTGATGGGCGCTGGGAAATCTACACCCTGAATCTAGAAACCGGCGAACTCAAACGACTCACGCATCCGCCAGCGGATGGCCGAGACCCCGCATGGTCGCCGGATGGCACACGTCTGGCTTTCGTTTCCACCCGGGATCGTGCTTGGGAAATTTACGTGATGGAGGCGGATGGTTCAAAGGTCAAACGATTGACGCACAGCACGGCGATCAATCAATCGCCCAGTTGGTCGCCAGATGGAACGCGCATCATTTATGAATCGAACGGTGAGATTCTTTCGATGGCTTTGGATGGATCAGATGTGGTGAACTTGACCAAGAATGTGGCGACGGATTTTCATCCGTCTTGCACAGCGAATGTACGCCGATAGATATTCAAGATATGGAGGTGTGGTATGCAATTAACTCGACGGGATTTTCTGAAACTGTGTGGAGCCGGCGCGGTGATGCTTGGCGTCGGTGCAAAGATGGCGCCGCCTGACTTGGCGGCAGGACGCCTTCGCGTGCCTCAACCCTCACAACGTGGGAACGGCGTGTTGATTGATGTATCCAAGTGTGTGGGTTGCCAGCAATGTCAGATTGCTTGTCAAAAGAGCAAGAACTTGCCGGTGGACACAAAGCAACGCGCGCTGTCGGCAGTGTCACCCTCTGTCGTCAAGATGCTGAATGTTTCAACGGACCCGGCAAAGCCGGAAGTCAAGCCGGTCAAGATGCAATGTATGAACTGCCTCAACCCGGCATGCGTGGCGGCGTGTACGGTGGGCGCGTTACAAAAGCGCCCGGACGGGCCGGTGGTGTACGACGCGAATCGGTGCATTGGTTGTCGCTATTGTATGTATGCGTGTCCGTTTGGCATTCCCACGTTTGAGTGGGACAAGCAATTCTCGCTCATCGTCAAATGTGATGAATGTGCCGAACGTCAAGATCAGGGCAAGATTCCGGCGTGTGTAGAAGCGTGTCCTGCCAAAGCGTTGACGTTTGGGCCGCGCAGTGAACTCTTGACCATCGCCCATCAGCGGATCTACGATCCCAAGAGTACATATGTGCCCCAGGTTTACGGCGAACACGAAGTTGGTGGTACATCTATGTTGTACATCTCGGCGGTACCGTTTGAACGTTTGGGCTTGCCTACCCTATCGGACAAGGCGCCCGCCGAAGTCAATGCAACGATTATGCACGCCACGCCCACCATTGCTGCAGGGATGATGATGGCGTTGAGTGGAATGTACTGGCTCATCAAACAACGTGATCGGTTGGAAAAGCAACCAGCGTACGACACCAATGAAAATCAGAATGGAGGTCATTAACGATGTTTGGTATACTCATCCCTCAAGAGTTGATGGACGGTGTGGTGCTCTTGTTCATGTTCGGCGCACGGATTGGTTTGCCGATTGCCTTGATGATGACGCTGGGCTATTGGGCGCAACGCAAACTTCACCCCGCCGGGAGTGAAGAGCCGCGCCGGCGACCATTACCTAAACTGTTGCAACGGGTTTCGGATGAGGTGGATGCCTTGCCCGCGTGGTTGCCCACGATTGCTTTGCTCACCCTCGTTGGCGGTGTGGCGATGCTCTATCGGTTATGGGTCGGGCTGGGGGCTTCGACCAACTTGAACCAAGCGTACCCATGGGGACTCTGGATCGGCTTTGACCTGTTTATGGTGGCGTTCTCCGGCGGTGCCTTCACGTTAGCCACCTTGGTCTATGTGTTCCAAATGCATCGTTTCCACGCCGCCATCCGTCCCACCGTTCTCACCGGGTTGTTGGGCTATACCTCGGTGTTGGTGATCTTGTTGATGGACTTGGGGCGCTGGGATCGGTTCTATCACTTTATCATCTATCCCAACCTCAATTCGGCACTGTTCGAAGTATCGTGGTGCATCTTGCTGTATACGATGGTGTTGATTACCGAGTTTAGCCCGGTGGTCATGCAGGGCTTGGGCTGGAATCGCGCTCTGAGTATTATGCGCAAGATCACGGTGCCACTGGTCATCGTTGGCTCAACCCTTTCGACGTTGCACCAGTCCTCGCTCGGTTCGCTGTTTGTGGTGATGACCGAACGCTTGCATCCGCTGTGGTACACACCGTTGATTCCGGTCTTGTTCTTTGTCTCCTCCATTGCCGCCGGCTTGGCGATGGTCGTTGCCGGGGCTACAGTGAGTTACTGGGTGTTCAAACGGAGTTTGCCACAACGTCTCGTCGCCGATCTCTCGACGTTCCTCCCGTGGATACTGGGACTGTACCTCGTCCTCAAGTTTGGCGAACTATTTTGGGCGGGTGAAATCGAACTGCTCTGGACGAGCGGGGTGTATAGCCTATTGTTCTGGACCGAACTGATCATCGGCGCCATGTTCCCGATTGTGTGGTTCAATCTCAAGCGGGTGTATCACAGTCGGTTGCTTTCGTTGATGGGTGCGATCTTGGTGTTGGGCGGAATCTTTTTGAATCGCTTTAATGCGGCGTGGTTCGCGCTTCGCCCGGTGCCCGGCTATACCTACTTTCCCAGTCTCGCCGAGATTCTGATTCAGTTGGGGGTGATCTGCGGCATCATCACCGTCTATACGTTAGTCGGGCATTACCTACCCTTGTTTGAAGGCACGATTACGCCGGAAGAAGAAATCAAACAAAGGGTCGGCTTGCAACCGCAACCCCGCCCAGTGCATTAACCTCTTTCGATGCCCTCCCGGTTCGTCTCGCCGATGAATTAGGGAGGGCGTTTTTGCATTTCCCCCCAAGCGTCTGTATAATTGAACTAGGTGTTAGTCGCTAGCTGTTAGGCGCTAGAGACTAGCGACTAACACCGAGCACCTAACGACTAATGAACGAACTGACTACTTTTCTCCAAGCCAACATTATCATCATCTATTTTGTGTACGGTCTGGCACACTTTGTGACCGGGATGGCGGTTGCGTTAGAAAGTGGACGCGCGACGCAATTGCGTCTTTCGCGCGCTTTGCCTTTCCTTGCCGCCTTTGGCATCACGCACGGCATCAACGAGTGGATTGAAATGTTTTCGATGATCTCTGCCCAAATTCCCACCTTGGCGCAAGAACCTCGTTGGGCGGAAATGATCAAACTGGCTTGGAAAGGGATTTCGTTTTATTTCCTGCTGGAATTTGGCGTTCGTCTGTTGAGCGAACATGTGCCACAGCAACAACGCTGGTTACGTTTGCTTCCCTTCTTTGGATTGTTCACGTGCTTGATCGGTTCGTTCATTATGTATCTGCAAGCCCGGCCCCTGGGCTATCCGCAACCGGGTTTGGTCGAAGTCTGGGTCAACTATTCCCTAGGTGTGCCGGCATCTATCTTTTCGGTGATTGCTTTGCTGGCTCAGCGGCGCGCCTTCTTGCGCGACAATATGCCACAATTTGGCGGCGATTCGGTGGGGGCGGCGTTGGCGATTGGTTGGTACTGCCTGCTCGATCAAATCATTGATGAATCCGCCTTTATCTTTCCAGCAAACATGCTCAACACCACCAATTTCCTCAACATCGTCGGATTGCCGGTCGAAATCTTTCGCACGATGGCAGTAACCGCGTTGGCATTCTTTGTCATCCGCACCTTGCGCGTGTTCGAAGTCGAGTATGCGCAACGCTTGGAGGCGGCGAACCGCGCGCGCTTTGCCGCGCAAGAAGAAGCCACGCGCGAGTTGATGGTTTTGTTTGAAGCGTGTCGCATTCTCGGGACCTCCCTCGATACCAATCAACTCATCAACGATTCGTTGTCCAAGATCGTCAACTCACTTGACCCCATGATCGCCGGCTCGGTGTATCTCTACGATGCGCAACATCACGCGCTGACCTTGCGCGCCTGCAAAATGCGTCCCGAACTATCCTCGTTGAGCCAAGCCGAGATCGCCGCCGAACAACGCGCCGCCCAAGAAGCGTACGACAAATCGGAGATTGCGTACGAGTCCGAGCTGCAAGCCGGCACCTCGTTTGTGGCGGTCCCGTTGGTGGTGCAAGGCAAAACGGTGGGGGCGTTGACGTTGGCGCATCGCGCGGCATTTTCAAATTACGCCGTGATTCAAACGCTGGCGCGGCAACTGGGGATTGCGTTGGAGAATGCTTATCTCTACAGCGAGGTGCAGGAAAAGGAAAAACTGCGCGGGCAACTCTTAGAACGTGCGGTGGCGGCCCAAGAAGAAGAACGCAAACGCATCGCACGCGAATTGCACGATGATACCGGGCAATGGCTCACCGCACTGGGCGTGGGCTTGAGCGGGGTGGAGCAAACGATTGCGCAGGATCCGGAAAAGGCGCAATATCAAATCGCCGAACTGAAGAATATGACCATGCACGCGATTGAGAATTTGCGTCAATTCGTTTCCGATCTGCGCCCGGCGATGCTCGACGATATGGGGTTGGTCTCGGCGTTGCGTTGGCTGGCACAGCAGTACGCTGAGCGAACGGGTTTGCCGATTCACGTCGAAACGGTTGGAAGCAAGCGTCGTTTGTCATCCCAGGTTGAAACGGTTTTGTTCCGCATCGCGCAAGAAGGGTTGAACAATATCGGACGGCACGCGCAAGCGACCCACGCTCATATCCGTTTAGAATTTGCACCCACCTTTGTCTCACTCGTCGTTCAAGATAATGGTAAGGGATTTGTGGTGGACCAAGTGTTGGGGCTTCACCCCGAACGACGCGCGTGGGGCTTGCTGGGTGTGCAAGAGCGCGTGGCATTGGTGGGCGGCAAGTTTAATGTGGAATCCGAACCCGGCAAGGGGACTCGGTTGATGGTCGAAATTCCGATTACCGACAGCGAATGAGGGAGGATGGCTTGGCGAAAATTCGTTTGTTGATGGTGGATGATCACGAAATCGTACGCGCGGGTTTACGGATGCTGTTGCAAAGCCAGCCCGACATTGAAATTGTCGGCGAAGCGGACAATGGACGCGACGCAGTCGCCAAAGCCAAATCGCTCACGCCCGACATCGTGTTGATGGATATTTCGTTGCCGGATATGGACGGCTTTGAAGCGACGCGCCAGATCAAACGCGCCGCGCCGAACGTCGCCATCCTCGCGTTGACGATGCACGAGAGCGATGAATATTTTTTCAAGATGCTCAACGCCGGCGCATCGGGCTATGTCCCCAAAAAAGCCGCGCCCACCGATCTGGTTACCGCGATTCACACAATTCGCGACGGCGGCGTGTTTCTCTATCCTTCGCTCGCCAAATCACTCGTACGCGATTATATGGGACGCGCGAGCGAAGCCGGCGCAAAAGAAGCGCTCGACGGCTTGACCGACCGCGAGCAAGAGGTGTTGAAACTCATCGCCGATGGTTTGACGAATCAGGAGATCGCGGACCAGCTGACGATCAGCGTGAAAACGGTAGAGCGGCACCGCGCAAACATTATGAGCAAACTCAATTTGCACAGCCGCACCGAGTTGGTCAAGTATGCGATACGCAAGGGGTTGATTGATGTGGAGGGATGAGAAAGGCAAGGAGGGTAGGAAATAGAATGAGGCAAGAAGATTGAGGTTGAGGGAATGTTGTCAAAATAGATCGTTTTGCTCAAGCATAGCGCGACTCATTACTGAACACGGCTCACTGGTTTTTCAATGCTACCCAAATTCTTCATCACCCATTCAGGGAAAGACATTGAATTTGCAAAACGCCTGTGCGGCGATTTACGCAAGCACGGCTTGGAGGGCTTTTTCGACGCCTACTCGATTCGACCGGGCGATGACATTGCGGGCAGGGTTGCGC
>JBBITT010000027.1:0-40272 GCA_037440625.1 Chloroflexota bacterium | reverse complement strand
CGTAGCATCGCTAGCAACCGATGATTTGTCGGTTAATTTGGGCAAAATTTAGGTAATTGGACTTGGACACCAATCGCTTTGAGATTATTCTTGGCATACCAGCGAATTGCCGGGGCAAGTCCCAAATCGTCGAGTAAGGTGGGGCGTAAATCAAAAATCATCTTGCGCACATTTTCGAGGGTTTGTTCGGTCAGTGTGCGGGTCGCTCGAATCTTTTCACGTAGCGCGTACCAGCCGTCCGGGATGATCTCTTCGCACATTTCAATGTTGAGCAGAACGCGCGCAAGTGAACTACTCGTATCATCATGCAATTCACGGGCAATGCGTTTGCGTTCGTCTTCTTGCGCGCTCAGGATTGGCTCGATAATCGCCGCAGGCGCGCGCGGTGATCTTCGATCATGCGGGTGTGTGCTGCCAGACGCCCCAGCATTGTGTTGAGTGATTGTGCAAAATGTTGGAACTGTGGATCGTCCATACTTTCCACCGGCGCACGCACATTCGTATCGCCCCGGTCAATGTGCCTGACAGTTTGCTCCAGCAGATCAATCGAACGCAAGGTGGTACGGAGGATAAAATAGTTGATGCCAATGCTGAGGATGATTCCGGCCGTTGCAAAGAAAAGGGCTAGTCCAATGCCGGAAACTTGAAGCAAGCGCTGAGTAATGTACGTTCCCCCAATGGCTCCAACGATAATCACCAGGGCATTGCCCACCAGAACTTTGTAGAGAATTGGTACCTGTCGCCATAGTCGTAGCATTCCAATGATCCTTTGAGGCACTCTACTTCATTGTACTACGGCCTGAATAATGCGTCAAGAAAATGACTGACGGGTTTAGGTTTCTATCAGATTACGGTGCGAGTCGCAAGTGATTGCCAGGGAGGAACGGATAGTAATGGAGATAGGGACACCGATCACGCCGGTTCGTAACATTAGCCCTGCAACAAGTTTTCTCAGTCGTCGAGCCGGCTGATTCTTTTTCAACCAATTCAATCTTGCATTCGTCGTCTTTATCTTATATTATAGCGAAAGAAGAATAGATGGGGAGGGCAAGACAATGAAACGCGTGGGGTTCGTACTCCAAGTTCGCAAAGACAAAATCGAAGAATACAAAGAACATCACAAAAAAGTTTGGCCCGAAATGCTCGATGCGTTGCGCCGAAACGGCTGGCACAACTATTCACTCTTTATGCGCGACGATGGTTTGCTGTTCGGCTATTTTGAAACGCCGGAGAGTTTTCAAGCCGCGCTTGCCGGGATGGCAAAAGAAGAAATTAACCAGAAATGGCAAGAATTTATGGCACCCTATTTTGAAAACTTGGGCGGCGCGCACGCGGATCAAAGTATGCTAGAATTGGAAGAAGTGTTTCATCTTGATTGATGGTGTGCGCAAATGACTCGACCAAACAATTTGCTCGCCATTGATCTGGGTGCGGAGAGTGGACGTGCCATCCTGGGAACGTTGCACGATGACAAACTCGCGCTTGCTGAGATTCATCGTTTTCCCAATATCCCCGTTCGCTTGTCGGATGGTTTGCATTGGAACATTTTGCAACTGTGGTCGGAAATCAAAAACGCGATAACGATTGCGGCGCGTCAGTGTAACGAGCAAGCGTTCAGCATCGGCATTGATACGTGGGGCGTTGATTTTGGCTTGCTGGATCGGCGTGGCGCGCTCATCGGCAATCCGTACCACTATCGCGATAATCGCACTGATGGGATGATGGAACAAGCGTTTCGACGAATGCCGCGTGAAAAAATCTTTGAACTCACCGGCATTCAATTTATGCAGTTGAACACCTTGTATCAATTGCTTGCGATGGTCGCCCACAAATCACCCGCGCTCGACATCGCCGAAACATTCTTGACGATTCCCGATTTACTCAACTATTGGTTGACCGGTGAAATCGGGTGCGAGTTTAGCAACGCGACGACAACACAATGCTACGATCCACGTCAATGCGATTGGTCCACGCCGTTGCTCGACGCGATGGACATTCCGCGCCGCATCTTTCCGAAAATTATTCTGCCCGGCACGACGCTCGGTGAATTATTGCCGCACGTTGCCGATGAGGTTGGCGCGCAAGCGATGGTGATCGCGCCCGCATGCCACGACACGGGCTCGGCGGTGGCGGCCGTGCCAGCGCGCGATCAAAACTTTGCGTGGATCAGTTCTGGCACGTGGTCTATTATGGGCGCGGAGTTGCGCGAGCCAGTTATCACGCCGGCAAGTTTGAAAAACAATTTTACGAACGAAGGCGGCGTCGGCGGAACATTCCGATTCTCGAAAAACATCGCGGGCTTGTGGCTCGTCCAAGAATGTCGTTGCCAATGGGCGCATGAAGGCGAAGAAATTTCGTACGAAGAACTGACGCGAATGGCAGCGCAAGCGAAATCGTTTGGCGCGGTGATTGACGTGGACGACGCAGATTTTCTGAAACCTGGGGATATGCCAGCGCGCATTCGCGCGTATTGCGAACGCACGGGACAAGCATCGCCGCAATCGAAAGGTGACATCGTGCGATGCGTGCTTGAAGGGCTCGCGCTCAAATATCGCACCGTGTTGGAACGACTCGAAGAAATGATCGGGCATAAACTCGAACCGATTCACATTGTTGGCGGTGGCACGCAGAATCGTCTGCTCAATCAATTCACTGCCGATGCAACGAATCGTCGCGTTGTGACCGGTCCCGTCGAAGCGACGGCAATTGGCAATCTGATGGTGCAAGCGATTGCGCTCGGACACATCGGCTCGCTCGCCGATGCACGCGCCGTCGTCGCACAATCGTTTGAGACATCCACGTTCGAGCCGCAAAATCGCGCGGGCTGGGATGAAGCGTACGCGCAATTGTTGAAATTATTGGACGGAGGCGCCAATGAGTGATGAGCAAATTCAACAAGCGTATGAGATTGCCAAAGAACGCTACGCGCAGTTGGGCGTTTACACCGACCGGGCACTCGACACGCTTGCGCAGATTTCATTGAGTTTGCATTGTTGGCAAGGCGATGATGTTGGCGGCTTTGAAAACATCGGCGAAGGATTGAGTGGCGGCATCGCGGCGACCGGCAATTATCCCGGCAAAGCGCGCAATGCCGATGAGTTGCGCCGCGATTTGGATCAGGCGTATCGGCTCATCCCGGGTCAGCATCGTTTGAATCTGCACGCGCTTTATGCCGAAACAGGTGGCACGCGCGTCGAACGGAATGAATTGCGTCCCGAACATTTTGCTGTGTGGCTGGATTGGGCAAAAGCGCATCACCACGCGCTTGATTTCAATCCATCGTTGTTCTCGCATCCCAAAGCCGCAAGCGGTTTCACGCTCGCCAGTTACGACAAAGGCGTTCGCAAATTTTGGATCGAGCATTGTATCGCGTGCCGCAAGATTGGCGAAGCGTTTGGACGCGCGCTCGGCTCGCCGTGCATCACGAACATTTGGATTCCCGATGGACTCAAAGATACGCCAGCGAATCGCCGCACGCCGCGCGAATTGTTACATTACTCACTCGACACGATTTTCGCCGAAAAGATTGATCCCCAGTTCAACCGCGACGCGGTCGAAGGAAAATTGTTTGGGCTGGGCTCGGAAAGTTACGTTGTCGGTTCGCACGAATTTTATCTCGGTTATGCGATCACGAATCACGTGTTGCTCACGTTGGACACGGGACACTTTCATCCGACCGAAACGATCGCGGATAAAATTTCGGCGGTGATGTTGTACGTGGATGAACTTTTTTTGCACGTCAGTCGCGGCGTGCGCTGGGATAGCGATCATGTGGTTACGTTCTCCGATGATTTGCAACTCATCGCGCAGGAGATTGTGCGCGGTGGATACTTGGATCGCGTTCACATCGGCTTGGATTATTTCGATGCAAGCATCAATCGCATCGCGGCGTGGGTGATTGGTGCGCGGAACACTTTGCGCGCGTTGTTGTATGCCTTGCTCGAACCGATAGACCAATTGCGCGTGCTTGAACTCGGCGGCGATTACACGGCGCGACTTGCGTTGATGGAAGAAATCAAGGGAATGCCGTTTGGCGCGGTGTGGGATTATTATTGTTGGCGGCAAAATGTTCCAGTCGGTTACGCGTTTATGGAGGCGATCAAAGAGTACGAGGCGAATGAACTGTCGAAACGCGGTTAAGAGTATTTTTCACCGCAGAGAACACAGCGCAAGAATAAAAAATCTCTGTGCGCTCTGTGGTTAATATCAAGGAATCAAAATGCAAGGTTGGGCTGGAAAAATTCTCGACATTGATTTGACGACACGCGCAATCATCACCCGTGCGCTCGATGAAAACGTCGCGCGGCTTTTTCTGGGCGGACGCGGACTGGGCGCGCGATTGTTGTGGGACGAGGTTGGCGCAGAGGTTGACCCGCTCTCGCCAAGAAATATTTTGATCTTTGCAACGGGTCCGCTCACCGCGACCGGTTATCAAACGAGTAATCGTTTTTCCGTTTCGACCAAGAGTCCATTGACCGGTACGATTCTCGACGCGAATTCGGGCGGCTATTGGGGAATGCAATTCAAACGTGCCGGGTACGACGCGCTCATCGTGCGCGGACGTGCGGACAAACCGGTGTACATCGAAATCAAACCCGATGGCATCACGATCAACGACGCGCAAAATCTGTGGGGACAACGCGTCCGCGCGACGACGAAAATCCTGGGACAGAACAACCATAAACGCAACGTGTTGTGCATCGGACCCGCCGGCGAAAATCTCAGCCGCATCGCCGCGATTATGAACGATGGCGAACGCTCCCTTGCGCGGGGCGGACCCGGCGCGGTGATGGGGAGCAAGAATCTCAAAGCGATTGTCGTCGAAGGAAATACACGTCCTGAAATCGTCAATCAAGAGTTGTTCAAGTTTATGCTTTACGAAACGCGCAAACTTTTGCGCGCCAGCCCGCTCACGAGTCAGGCATTGCCGGAGTTTGGCACGTCCGTCGTGATGAATCTGGTCAACGCCATTGGCGCGTTGCCCACGCGCAATTTTCAACAAAGCCAGTTCGAGTACGCGGACGCAATTTCCGGCGAAACGCTCACCGAAAAATATCTCGTCAAGAATGCGGCGTGCTGGGCGTGTCCGATTGGTTGCACGCGCATCAGCAAAACCGACAAGGTCGAAGGCGAAGGACCCGAATATGAAACGATGTGGGCGTTTGGCGCGCAATGCGGCATTGACGATCTCGCCGCGATCATCGAAGCCAATTCGATTTGCAACGATCTGGGTCTCGATACGATTTCCGCCGGCTCGACGATTGCGTGCGCGATGGAGTTGACCGAGCGCGGTTTGCTCGATTCCGATTTGCGCTTTGGTCGCGCGGAGCTGCTTGCGCCGACGCTTGAGGCGATGGGCGCGCGACGCGACCTCGGCAATGACCTGGCAGACGGGAGCGCGCGGCTCGCGAAAAAATACGGCGCGCCTGATCTGTCTATGAGCGTGAAAGGTTTGGAGATGCCCGCATACGATCCACGCGGAATGCAAGGACAAGGTTTGTTGTACGCCACCTCGAATCGTGGCGCGTGTCATATGCGTGGGAACATGCTCGGCTTGGAAGTCCTGGGCTTGCCGAAATTGATTGATCGTTTCCAGGTGCAAGGCAAATCGTCGTTTGTGATTCTGCATCAAAATTCAGCGGCGGCGATTGACTCGCTGGTGATTTGCAAATTCACGAACCTAGGTGTCGCCGAAGAATATTTTGCGCGCGCATTATCGGCAGTAACCGGCGTGCAATATGCCACCGGTGAATTGATTCGCGTTGGTGAACGCGTGTGGAATCTGGAACGATTGTATAATCTGCGCGAAGGATTTACTCGCGCCGACGACACTCTGCCGCCACGCTTGCTGAACGATGCGGTAAAAGAAGGACCGAGCAAGGGCTGGGTCTCAAAATTGGAACCAATGTTGCAAGAATATTATCGTGTGCGCGGCTGGGACACGCGAGGTGTGCCCAAACCGAGCAAGTTGAAGGAATTGAGTTTAGATAGTTTGATCGTTTAAGCGTTGGGTCGTTGTATCGTTGCATTGTTCGATCGTTTCATCGTTCAATGGTTTATCCGGCTGCTAGACAACGAACGAACCAACCAATGATTCAACGATTAAACGAACTAACGATTTAACGAGGAAACGAAAATGGACGAACGCATCTATGAAATGTTTCGCGACATTGGGCGCGATTTATACGTGGCGGATATGGTCAGTTCACACGGCGGCAACTTGTCAATTCGTCTGGGCGATCGCGTGGTCATCAAGCGGCGTGGTGCCATGCTGGGTCGCTTGAAACCGCATGACCTCATTGAGACCGGCATCGAGAAAAATGATAGCGGTGTCGCGCTGGCGTCCACCGAACTCTTGGTACATCGGACGATTTACAAGACGACGCCCGCGCTCGCGATCGTGCATTGCCATCCGCGTACGGCAATCGCGTTTTCACTCTCGCGCGATGAAATCGTACCGATTGATAACGAGGCATCGTACTTGCTCAAAAAAGTCCCGGTCATCTGGGAGGAATTTGCCTCGGGTACGCCGGAGATGGCGAACAAACTCGCGACGGCATTGCAACAATACAAAATCGTCATGTTGCGCGGACACGGGAGTTTTTCGATTGGGCAGACGCTGGATGAAGCATTCCATTGGGCGTCCACGCTCGAAGAATCGTGTCAGATCGCGCTTGCCGCCAAACTGATCAACGAACCTTTCATCGAGTATCGCGGAATGACGGAAGGTTATACCCAATGGTGAGGTAAGCCATTATGGATTCGCGGCGATGCGCGCAATCGCCGCGAATTCGTTTTTGAGGATGGGATATAAGGCACGATAACGCGGATAGTACTCGGCGTAAACAGATTTTGCCGCGCCCGGCGCAATACGACTGGTGGTCGTAATGACCGCGTCGCATGCGGATTCCACATCGCGATAAATCCCCGCGCCGACACCCGCGAGCAATGCCGCGCCGAATGCCGCACCCTCCGTCACATTCACGGTTACGATTTCGGCGTCGAACACATCGGCGAGAATTTGTCGCCACAGCGCGCTCCGTGCGCCGCCGCCCGATGCGCGAACCTGGGTCGGCGTGATGCCAAGCGCGCGCATCAATTCGAGCGAATCACGCAAACCGAAACTCACACCCTCAAGCACCGCGCGCGTGAGATGCGCCTTGGTGTGGCGCACCGTTAGACCGATGAACGCACCGCGCGCATTCGGATCGGGATACGGCGTGCGTTCGCCGGTGAGATACGGTAAGAACAACAAACCCTCGCAACCAGCCGGCACAGTCGCCGCGTCTTGAGTGAACACATCGTACACATCGCGATCCATTTGCTTGGCGATTTCTTTTTCGTACGCGCCGAGTGCATCACGATACCAACGCAAACTTCCTCCCGCCGATAGCATCACGCCCATCAAATGCCATTTGCCCGGCACGGCGTGACAAAATGCGTGCAAGCGTCCTTGCGGTTCAATGCGGTACGTATCACTCGAAGCAAAGACCACGCCGGACGTACCGAGCGTCGCCGAAATGATGCCTTCGCACACAATCCCAGTTCCCACCGCGCCTGCGGCTTGATCGCCTGCACCACCTACCACCGGCGTTTCTTCGATCAAACCGGTTGCGCGCGCAGCGTCGGCAGAAATTTTCGCGCTGACGATGGGCGATTCAGTAACCTCGGGCAGCCACGCGCGCGGAAGATCGAGCGCGCGCAACATCTCATCCGACCACGTGCGCTTGCCCACATCGAACAACGATGTGCCAGACGAATCGGAGACATCGCTGAAAAATTCGCCCGTCAATTTATAGCGCGCGTAATCTTTCGGCAACAAAATGTGCGCGACGCGATGATAAACGTCGGGCTCGTTTTCGCGCACCCACAAAATTTTTGACGCGGTGAATCCAGTCAGCACAGGATTGCCTGTCAATTGCAAAACTCGTTGTGCGCCAACGCGTGCCGTGATTTCATCGCATTGTTTTTGCGTACGTTGGTCATTCCACAAAATGCACGGACGCAACGGTTCGCCGTGCGCATCGAGCAAGGTCGCACCGTGCATTTGTCCTGTGAGTCCAACAGCGGCAATGTTCCTGGGATCAATGCGCGATTTTTCCAACACACCGCGAATGCTTTGCACGGTGCCATTCCAAAACAACGCGGCGTCTTGCTCACTCCACAACGGATGCGGCGTCTCGAAGGGATATTCGGTTGCGGCAACGGCAACACCATTCCCAGATTCGTCAATCAACAATGCTTTGGTTGCTGTAGTTGAGACGTCAATGCCCAAGAGATAATTCATCATTGATTATCCTCATTCAGACCTGACAGGTTCTCAAAAACCTGTCAGGTCTTATTCGACACGCGTTGCACAACCAAACACCCGCCGCGCAACGACGCGCTTTTGTCCCGTCACCTCGAACGAACCGTTCAAGCGAATGTCTTGCGATGAACTGCCAATCATCACTTTTATCTTCCCAGGTTCAACGACGAGTTGCATCGCTTCATCGTAGAAGGCGAACATGTCAAACGGCAATTCAAAGACAACGGTGCGCGACTCGTCAGGCGCAAGATGAATGCGCTTGAATCCTTTCAACTCTTTCACCGGGCGCGGCACCGAGGCCACCTCGTCGCGGATGTAGAGTTGCACCACCTCATCGCCAGCACACTTGCCCATATTTTTGATTTGCGCGCTAATTGTCGCGTGTGAATTGTGTACATCAATTTTCAAATTCGAGTACTCGAACTGGGTGTAACTCAAGCCGTGCCCAAAAGGAAAGAGCGGCTTGACCGATAGACCAACGTAATCGGTGTGCCAGTTGGAACGCCCGCCCGATGGTTTGTGATTGTAAAAGATTGGAATCTGTCCGACTGCACGGGGCCATGTCATTGTCAACTTGCCGCCGGGGTTCACATCGCCAAACAAAACATCGGCAATCGCATTTCCACCTTCTTCGCCTGGCAGCCACGCCTCAACAATCGCAGGAATATGTTCGACGATCCACGGAATCGCGAGTGGACGACCGTTGACTAGCACGACAATCGTTGGCTTGCCGATTGCCGCAACTGTTTCAACCAATGCTTGTTGCACGCCAGGTAACCCCAGGTCGGCGCGGTCGCGCGATTCGCCGCTGGTGCAATTGATGGACAGACCTGACTTGTCGCCGACGATGAGAATCACCACATCGGCTTGTTGTGCGATTTGCACCGCTTGCACAAATCCCGATTTGTCGGGCTGGTTGATGGCGCATCCCTGCGCAAATAATACTTGAGTATCAGGCGAAACCCGTGCGCGAATCGCGTCGAGAATCGTTTGCGTTTGTACTGAACCCGGGACAATGCCGTTCGATTGGGGATCGCAACGCAGAAGCGTTGCCAATTCCGGCTTGTTCTCCAAAAGTGTTTCGATGTGGGCAGGATGCGAGTAATCGCCGAACAAATGGCGCGCTTCATTCGCATTGGGTCCGATGACGGCGATGCGCTTGATGTTTTTGTTGAGCGGCAACAAATCGTTTTCGTTCTTCAACAGCACGATGCTTTGCTGGGCGATGCGCCGCGCGAGTTGACGTTGCGCGGTTGTTTCGTACACCGAGAGCACGCGATTGGTGTCCACAAAAGGATTTTCAAACAGCCCGAGTTCAAACTTTTTTCGCAAGATGCGTTCAACCGCCATGTCAATCAACGATTCGGAAACGAGGCCTGATTTCACGGCTTGCATCAACGGTACGCCATAGCACTTGGTTTGCGGCAATTCAACATCAATGCCCGCATTCAACGCGAGATACGCGGCGTGTGCCTCATCGTCGGCGACACGATGGAAATCGTACAGCATCGAAATGGCGCGATAATCGGAAACGACTAAACCATCGAATCCGATCTCGCCGCGCAAAAGATCAGTGAGAATCGCGCGCGACGATGCGACGACGACGCCGTCGAGTTCCGAGTATGCATTCATCATCGAAGCGAGGTGCGCTTGTTGCACGACGGCTTGAAAGGGCATCGCAATCACATCGCGCAGTTCGCGCGGACCAAGGTGGACCGGCGTGCAATTCATCCCGGCTTCGGAAATACCGTGGCCCAAAAAGTGTTTGCCCGTTGCCATCACGCCTTCGCGCAAATTTGCGCCTTGCAAGCCGCGCACATACGCGATGCCCATTTGCGAGGTGAGCAACGGGTCTTCGCCAAATGTTTCTTCCACGCGACCCCAACGCGGATCGCGTGCAATATCCAACACCGGCGCGAGTCCTTGATGCGCGCCTACCGCGCGCATCTGCGTACGAATGACCGAGGTCATTTGTCCAGCGAGTTCGGGTGTCCACGTGCTTGCCAAGCCGATGATTTGCGGAAAGCTCGTCGCGCCCAGTGCCATATAACCACTGCAACATTCTTCGTGAATGATGGCTGGGATACCCAGCCGTGTCTGTTGGACAAGGTGCGTTTGAATCGCATTGGCCATCTTCGCGCTCTCGACGGGCGCAAGCGTGCTACCGCCACCGATGCGCGTGATTTGTCCAACACCTTGACTGATCAGCGATGATGCTTTCTCTTGCGAGAAACCTTGCTGTTCGTCCTGCAACTCGTACACCCAGCACGAACCCAGTTGCGCGATTTTTTCGGCGAGCGTCATCTGCGCCATCAAGTCTTGCACGCGTTCAGCAACGGAACGGGATGGGTCTTTGTAGATTGGTTTGCTGTCGTCCATGCCCAAGTCTCCTGGCTCTCTGTCAATGACACCCTAGTTATCGCACGCCCATTAACACATCAAACAGCAATTGATCGAGCCGCTCGTACTGCATTCCGCGTTTGCCCAATGCGATGCGGTCGAAGGTGTGCGCTTTGAGCGCGTTCGCTTTTTCGCGCGAGTATTTGCCAAAGAAGGGTGCCAAGGCGGGATCGTCGGCGTGAATTTCTTTGAGCAACGCTTGGATTTCAGGATCGGCATTAAAGCGTGCCGCTTTGTCTTTCAGGATGAGGTAGGTGCGCATACAACCGCGCGCAAAATCCTTAACGCCTTCCACATCTTCGGTGCGGTACGCGTGCGCATCAAAGTGACGCGATCCTTGATAGCCCACATCTTCCAAGAATTTCACGAGGAAGAAACTTTGCTTGAGGTTGTGTGAGCCAAAGCGAAAATCTTGATCGTAGCGGCAGAAATTCTGATCGTTCAAATCAATGTGGAACAGTTTGCCGGCTTCCCACGCTTGCGCGACCGCGTGCATAAAGTTGAGTCCCGCCATTTGCTCGTGCGCCATTTCGGGATTGACGCCGACCATTTCGGGATGATCGAGCGTGGCGATAAAGCCCAGCATTGCGCCGGTGGTTGGCAAGAAAATGTCTCCCCGCGGTTCGTTCGGTTTGGCTTCGAGCGCGAATTTCAAATCGTACTGGTTGTCCAACACATATTCGCACAGGAAATTGATTGCCTCGCGAAAGCGCTGGCTGGCAGCGAGGGGGTTTTTGCTGGCATCGCTTTCGGTGCCTTCGCGGCCGCCCCAAAAGACATAGACCTTGGCGCCGAGTTCCACACCCAGATCAATCGCGCGCATCGTTTTCTGCAGAGCGTACGCGCGCACCTTGGGATCGTTTGCGGTGAACGCCCCATCTTTGAACGCGGGATCACTGAAGAGATTCGTGGTCGCCATTGGCACAACGATGCCGGTGTCTTGCAACGCCTTTTTGAATTCAGCGACAATGCGGTCGCGTTCGGCGGGCGTCGCGTCAATCGGTACGAGATCGTTGTCGTGCAAGTTTACGCCGTACGCGCCGACCTCCGCCAAGAGGTGTACGATTTCGACCGGCGATAATTTGCGACGCACCGGTTGTCCAAACGCATCGCCACCTGGGTTGCCGACTGTCCAGAGACCGAACGTAAATTTGTGTTCGGGCTTGGGTTGAAATGAGTTTGACATTTCACTCCTCCTGAATTGGATCAAGACACTTTTGGATCTCGTTAGTTGCCTGCGCTGAGTCGTGGTACCAGATGCCTTGCATTCCCAACGCTTCTGCCGCTTGCACGTTCACTAGTTTGTCGTCCACAAAGATGCATTCGTGCGCGGCGAGATTCAGTTGCGCCAGCGTGAGTTGATAGATGCGCGGATCGGGCTTGAGCAATTTGACTTCGGCGGAATAGATGGCAAAATCCATCCACGTATCGAATTTGAATTTGGCGTTGTGAAACTTGCGCGCCTCCGACCACGCGTTGCTTAGAATTCCGACTCGATAGCGCGGGCGTAGACTCTGCAAAAATTCGACGAACTCCAGATCAAGTTGCTCGCTCGACCAAAAGTCGCGTTGCAATTCCAAAGTCTGCGAATTGGTCAGTCCAAGTTGGCTTGCAACCGCTTGCCACATCGCGCGTTCGGTTACCTCGCCTGACGCGGCACGCCCGGCAAGGTCCGAATCGAGGACGCGGCGCGTCAGTTCACCGCGCGCCAAGCCCAGCTGCGTTTCCCACTTCGACCGCTTGGTGTGATCACGTTCGTGCAGCAACACACCGCCCACATCAAGAATAATCGCGCGAATCGGCATATCACTTTTTCTGCTCGCTCGCTGCGCCGACGATGATTTCTTCGTCCGCAAAATTCTCGACGCTCTTGGTCTTGCGATAAAAGCGCGGCGCGTTCGCCAGAATACCTTGGGTGGTATAAAAAGGGTTGTCTGCGGTGAGTGGCAGTTTGACTTTTTGATCGTAGGTGCCGGCGTAATAGATTGCGGTGATCAAATCAATCGTCCGGCGTCCGGCGTGTCCATCAATCAATAATGCCTCTCCACCTTCAATCGCGGCGAGCACGTTACCGATTTGGCCGGCGTGTCCTTCGTGAATCAGTTTAGGCAATTGATCGTGCAACGATTGGATTTCTGCTTCCAACTTGGGATTGGGTTCCGGGAATCCATTGCCTCGATCTTTGGACGCGATCACTTTCCAAGGGGCAGCGATGGTGGCATGCTCGCCTTGAATCACAAATTGTTGCGGCTCGCCGTGATGCACGAGCGACGCGTTGATCTGTCCGATGCCTCCATTGGCGTAACGCAGGATCGCGGTTGAGAAATCTTCGACTTCGGAATTATCGTGGGCAACGTTAGCAAGCACGGCTTGTAACTCGACCGGCATTCCGACGATCCATTGAAAGAGATCAATTTGATGGACGGCGTGATTCAAGGTGCAGCCGCCGCCTTCTTTTTCCCACGTGCCGCGCCACCACAAATCGTAATAATTGTGACCGCGCCACCAAAATGAATCTACCTGCGCGTGAACGATTTTGCCGATGACACCCGTCTCAACAATTTTCTTCAAATTCCAATTCGGCGTCTTGAAACGATTTTGCGCGACAATCGAAAGGAGTTTGCCGCTGGCTTGTTGCGCAGCGAGCATCTGGTCGCATTCCTGCAACGATGTCGCCATCGGTTTTTCGACGAGGACGTTCTTGCCGGCGTTAAGGACATTGATGGCGATCTCGGCGTGGACGTACGGCGGCGTGCAATTCGAAGCCAGATCGAAACCGCCGTCTTCGATCAGTTTTCGATGATCGTCAAAGATTTTGACTTGCAATCCATATTTCTCGGCTTTGCGAACTGCCTTGTCTGGATAGATATCACACAGTGCGACAATGCGGCACCGGTCTGGGAATTGGAGGTATCCTTGAATGTGGCTTTCCGAAATTGCGCCGGTGCCAATGATGGCAACCCGAATCATAGTCTTTAATCCTTTCGCAAATAGCCCAGTCGCTGCGCTTGGGCTTGTGCTTCCAGCGTGAGTTGCGACGCGAGAAAGACGTGTGCTTGCGGCATCGCCGTTTCGGTGCGATTCAAAATATCGGCGATGAGTTGCCGACCGTAGGGTAAATCGTGTTGACTGCAATCGAAATAGCGAATGCCTTTCTGATCAACGAGGAAAAGGTGATCGCCGCCGGGTCGCCCAGCAAGGTCAATATATTTCCGCAATTCAATGTAACCATCCGTGCCGATAATTGTCAAGCGCCCATCCCCCCACATTCCGAGCCCTTGTGGCGTGAACCAATCCACGCGAATATAACCGACGCCCTGGTTGCTCCGCAAAATCAGGTCGCCAAAATCTTCAAATTCCGGAAATTGTGGGTGATTGAAATTGGCAACCTGAGAAAAGACCACCTCAGCTTGGGTTGAATCGGTATAAAACAAGAATTGATCAACTTGATGCGAGGCAATATCGGTAAGAATACCGCCGTACTTGGCGCGCTGATAAAACCAATCGGGGCGCACGGGCGGATTGATGCGGTGCGGACCCAAGCCAACCGTCTGCACCACCTTGCCGATTGCGCCAGCTTGGATGAGTTCGCCGGCTTGGACAGCGGCGCGCACCTCCAAACGCTCGCTGAAGCAAATCGAATAGATGCGCTGGGTTTCGGCTTGGACGCGACGCGCCTCCGCAAGTTGTGCGAGCGTGGTGAACCCAGGTTTGTCGCTCATAAAATCTTTGCCGTGTTTCATCACTTGAATCCCCAACGGCGCACGTTCGCACGGAATCGCCGCGCTAATGACGAGTTGAATTGTTTCGTCTTCCAAGATTTCTTGTGCGCTGGATGCGCAACGCGCCTGCGGAAACGCGGGCGCAAATTCCGCGACGAGTTCGGGTTCGGGCGCGTAGAACGAGACAAATTCCGCGCCCGCGCGCAACAGTAGGCGCGCCATCCCGTAGATGTGGTTGTGGTTGATGCCGATGGCAGAAAAGCGAATCGTGGGCTGGCCCATTCGTTACTCCAATTTCAAATATTGTCTGTCATTGTGATGAGCGCAAAGTGGGTGCGACGAAGCACTCTCCAAGCGACGCGGAAATTGCTTCGTTGGCAAAGAATGCCTCCTCGCAATGACAGAGCAACTATGTTTTCAATGTCATTTGGCATTCGATTGCTTGCCCTTCCGTAACGATGTAGCGAATCTCAAAGCAATCATCACGCGACTGAACTTGAAACTCTTTTGCATTCGTCTCGATGCAAACATCCAAGTTTGGTAATCGCCACTCCTCGCGTGTGATTTGCTCGATGCGTGCGCCGTGCGCGTGAACCAGAAAGGCGATCTCGCTCGTTGTTTCAATCGCCAGACGATTTTTGCTCGCGCGCGCATCAATCGGTTCAAGATAGAATACGCGCACCCAGCCAATATGGTTGGCGTCAACACGCCAGTGAATTGTCGCCGGGTGAAATTGTCCCGATGGCGGCGGCGTGCGGCTGGTGAACTCGCCGCCGATCATTTTGTCTTTGCCCAGCCACGCGGTTACGACGCGCCGTGGTGAATCAGCAATGATGCGCTCGATTTGGCGTTCGCCGCGAAACGCGATGAAATGCTCCAGCGCATCGTTTGGAATTTGCGCGCCAAGAAACGCAATCAGCGGAACGAACCCAATATCGTGTTCGTGTTCAAATGGACGATCAGCGTCTGGGAATGGTGCAGTCGTTTCGTCGGTGGCAAGGCGAATCCAAATTCCAATGACCGAAACGTAATCGAGCATGTTCATGCCGTAACTGCGATCATACGGACCCGCCAGGTTTCGCAACTCGGCATGATAGAACTGTGTCACATCGCGCCAGAGCGTCGCTTCCATTTCGCCGCCCAGTTGCGCGAGCCGTGGCGAGAGCGCGGGATATGACCGCCACAACGCGAGCGCGTACACGTCCACGCCGTAATACGTCGGCGAGTTGTATTCCGCAAAGGCATCGTGCTGCTTGAAGAGGGAGTACACCTCGCGCGCCATGTGCTCGCCTTCGTTAAGCCATGCTGGTTCATTGAAACGTTTGCCGGCAAAGCACAGCATAAACGCGTGCATCAGCGCGATGTTCGTGTACGACGCGCTCAATCCGCGCGCGAGCGCGCCGGTCACCGCACGGCGAATCGCCACATCAATTTTTTCAATCAACGTTTGTGGCAATCGCTCGGCGTATTCAAGCAAGACGAGCGCGAGCGCGGTGACGATGAATTCGCGCCAGTTGGGGTCGTAATCGCGCCAGATAATCGCATCATCGGGCGGGTACGGTTCTTCGGGCGCACGAAAAAAGGTGCCGTGAAAAACGCGGTTGGGCGCATCGAACTGATATTGCAACACCGTTTCGATGATGCGGATCGCGCGCGTGACATCGCCAGATTGATTTCGCATCAGCAAGCCAAACGCATACCACACGCTTCCGCGAATCGAATGATGAGGCGTGGCAAGTTTGGTATCGTTCTCACCCCACAACAAACTTGCGGCGGCGTCCCAATGTTTTTCCATCCAACGCATCGCGGTGAGGAAAAGGTCGCGGGCGTTGTTCGGCAACGAATCAAAATAGCGAGTCGTCATCGTCTTTGGAATCTTTGACACGTGCAATCTTTTGCCCTATACTTTGAGTGGTCTTTGGCTTGTCTAGTTTAGCCCGGTTTCGTGTGCGTGTCCTCTGTTTTTGGGACAGGCATGCGAGATTTTGGAACAGGATTGGTCAATGGTTGACTATCCTTCTCAAAAACGCCCAACGATTGGCGTCATCTTGGATAACTTGGCGGGGGAATCGCGTTCCAGTTTGTGGCCCGGCATTGCCGATACAATTCAAGCCCAGGGCGGCAACCTGTTGTGCTTTACCGGCGGTTATCTGCAAGATCGGAACGATTTCACCCAGCGCGGTAACATCGTCTATGAAATGATTGACAAACGTGCGCTGGATGGCCTCATTATTTGGACCTCATCCCTGTCGAGTTATGTGGGGCACGCCACGATCCAAAAATTCTGCGAACGTTATCGCCCCCTGCCGATCGTCAGTATCGGTATTGTTTTGGAAGGAATCCCCAGCATCGTCCTCGATAGTTATCAAGGTATGCGTCAAGCCTTGCTTCATCTGATTACCGTCCATGCGCGCCGCCGTATTGTTTTTATTCGTGGACCCGAAGGTCATCGGGATGCGGAAGAACGCTATCGTGCCTATTGCGATGTGCTGAAAGAATTCAACCTGCCTTATCTGCCTGAACTGGTTTCACCGCTCAACAAATGGTACGATCCCGGTGGCACGATCATGATGAATACCTTACTTGACCAATCTCACTGTGATTTTGATGCGGTGGCGGCGGTCAATGATAATTTTGCTGTCGAAGCGATGGAGGTTTTACAAGCGCGTGGTGTTCGTGTGCCGGAGGATGTGGCGATTGTTGGCTTTAACAATACGCCCTTGAGTCGCGTGGTGACGCCGCCGTTGACGACGGTGCCTTGGCGGATGTACGAACGCGGACGCCAAGCTGCCAACCTGATGCTGGCAATGTTGGCAGGTGAGTCCGTGCCCGCGCAAGTACTCCTGCCCACCTATTTGATCGTGCGTCAATCGTGTGGGTGTCAAGACCCTGCAGTTGTCCAAGCGCAAGTCGAAGTGCCGTTCAGTATGCCTATGGCGTCCCTCAATCGCGCTCAATGCCTGTCCATGCTTGAGCAAGCCATCGAGGAAAAGGAATGCCCCGCTGATTCGCTCGCCGAATTCCTTGATGCATTTTTGAGCGAATTGCAAGGACATCCTTCCCCAGTCTTTTTGCCAACGTTAGAAAAAATTTTGCGTCAAGCGGTCGCTATCGGCGGCGATATTTCGGCTTGGCAGCAAGTCGTTTCGGCTTTGCGCCGGCAATGTTTGCCCTTCCTCTTGAACGATCAAGCCCGGCTCATTTGTGCCGAAGATCTCTGGCATCAAGCGCGCGTGATGATTGGCGAACGGTCGCGCCGCACCCGTGCCTATAAAGAATGGCAAGCGCGTCAGCAAACGTTGCATCTGCGCCGCATCAATCATGGCTTGACGACGATGACCAGTGTGCCCGCCCTGATGAATGTGCTGGCCGAAGAGTTGCCGCTCTTGGGAATTTCCGGTTGTTGGCTGGCTTTGTATGAAGACCCCACCAGACCAACGGAGAGTTGCCGTGTGGTTTTGGCTTTTGATGAGCAAGGGCGCATGGATTTAGGATTGGAGGGACGGCGCATTTCTTCCCGATCATTTGTGATGGCAAGTGATTTACAAAACAAGCCTTCTCACATTCTGGTAATGCCGCTTTATTTCCAGGATGAGCAATTGGGGCTGGTTCGCTTTACCCAACAACCTATTGGCGATGTTTACGAAATGTTGCGTGACGAAATCAGTATCGCGCTCAAAGGGATTTTGTTGGCAGAACAAAATGCACGCCTATATCAGCAAGCCGTCGAAGCCGAACGCGTGGCGCAAATCGGTCGGCAATTGGCAGAGCAAGCCGATCAACTCAAGAGCAATTTTCTTTCGATGGTAAGCCATGAATTGCTCACACCGCTCGTGCTGTTGGTGGGCTTGAGCGAAATGATGTTGCGCAAAAGCACAGGCGACCGCTTGCCTTTGCCCGAACCTTATCGTTCGGACCTCGCGCGCATTCATCTGAGCGCGCAACATTTGGGTAACTTGGTGCGCGATGTGTTGGACTTGGCGCGCGGTCAGATGGGTCAACTGAAATTGGTGAAAAAACCACTCGACTTGGGCGAGACGCTCAAAGCCGTGGTGGCGGTGGGCGAACAGATGGCGCGGGACAAGGGATTAGAGTGGCGCGTGCAAATTCCTGAACCATTGCCCCGGGTTTACGGCGATGCATCGCGCTTACAACAAGTGGTGCTGAATTTGGTCGCGAATGCCATCAAGTTCACCACGCGGGGCTATGTCCAACTTGCCGTCGAAGTCCAGGATCAAACTCTCACGGTCAGCGTGAGCGATACCGGGCTAGGGGTTCCTCCCGATGAGCAAGAAGCCATCTTTGACGAATTTCGTCAATCGGAACGAACGATGGCGCGCGGCTATGGGGGATTGGGGATTGGCTTAGCCATCTGCCGACAACTGGTGGAATTACACGGTGGGCAAATTGGCATTCGTTCCTCCGGCGAAGAAGATGCCGGCTCGACCTTTTACTTTACCTTGCCGACCATCAATGGACAAACGGACCGCCTTGGTCGTCCAGCGTGTTCGGATGTAGTGTTGGTCTTGACTCAGCAAGCCAATCCGAGTACCCGTTTGCAAGAGTACTTGGCAAGCGAAGGATTTCACGTTCACTCATTGGCGATAGATGAGACCGCGGATTGGTTCTCTCAAGTTGTGGCATTAGCCCCCGGTGCTATCGTGTTGGATTCCCAGCCGACAGCGGAACACGGTTGGCAATTGATCGAAAGACTCAAAGATAATCCGCTCACGCAAGATATTCCGGTATTGTTCTATTCGCTCCCCAATGCCAAAGCTGGCGCGATGTTGACCCTCGACTATTTGATCAAACCAATGAATACGACGATGTTGGCACAAACGCTCCAACGCTACGGCTTGCGAATGGACAAGTGCGATTCTGAAAAAGTAATTCTCGTGGTTGACGATGACCCACATATTCTTGAGATGCATACGCAGATCGTTCAGAATTTTCTGCCCAATTGTCGAGTGCTCCAAGCCGCGAATGGACGGATCGCTTTAGAGATGATGAAGCAAGAAACGCCGTCTTTGGTTTTACTCGATTTGATGATGCCGGAATTGGATGGGATGGGTGTTCTAGCGGCGATGCAAGAAGATGGACATCTACGCGGTATTCCGGTGATTGTCTTGACCGCTCAATCCCTCACCCAGAAAGAGATGGCACAATTGAATCAAAGTGTCGCTGCGGTGCTACACAAAGGACTCTTTTCCGCCGATGAAACGCTGTATCACATCAAACAAACGTTGATGCGCAACAAACATTTGAGCAATGAAATGCGACGTATGGTGCGCAAGGCGATTGCATTTATTCACGAGCACTATGCCGAACCCATTTCGCGCGAAGATATGGCATCTTTTGTGGGTGTGAGTGCGCGCCACTTGACCCGGTGTTTCCATCAAGAGATAGGTATCTCGCCGATCACTTATCTCATCCGCTATCGGGTCAAACAAGCCAAGCAACTCTTGGAAGCCGGCGAACAAAATATCACCCAAATCGCGGAGGCCGTGGGCTTTTCCAGCAGCAATTATTTTACCGATGCCTTCCGGCGCGAAATGGGCATGTCGCCTCGCGATTATCAACGCCGGCACAGTGCCAATCCGATTCCCTAAATGCCCTTGAAAATTTTCAGACTGCCCCGTAAAACGGGGCAGTCTTGTTTTTGTTGACCAGAGGCAATCCTGTTCCAAAATCTCAAATGAATGTCCCAAAAACAGAGGACGAGGACACGAAACCGGTTTACACTTGAATAGGTCTTTCTACATTGCAATGAAACCGATTGTCTTTTTTGTCACCGAGGTTTTGCCTGCCCGCGTTTGGCAATGACCGATCCTGACCGGCCGCCATGCTTCTGGAAAAATGCGGCAAAGCCGGCTCTCGAAAGAAGGACTGTATGTCACAGACAATCATGATCGGGGTCAATGATCCAAACATCGCCTATCTCTTACAACGCTACGCGGAAGAAAGCGGTCATGCCTCTACACAGGTTTGTCACAGTCAAGAGATTCCTGCTCTGGCGCTTACCCTTAAACCAACAATAATCATCCTGGATGTTGCCCTAGTCGAAACAACCAATTGGGAAATTGTGCGTCGTCTAAAGGCAGAACCCGCCACCTCAAGTATCCCTGTAATTATCTATTCTTATCTCGATGAGCCGCCGGAAAAATGGCATGAGGGTGTGGATGGATATCTCAAATCAGCGAGCTATGACGACTTTGTAGCCGTGTTAGAACATACCAAGCCATTGGTTGATGAGATCCACTCCGATTCAGAGCAAACCTCATTGCCCGAGACCACGACCACTGAGCATACGATTGAACATCCCGAGCCCGAAGCAAGCCATCATTCGGCTGGTGATGAGGAGGAACGCGTTGGCTGAGAATATCGCAAACAAGCCGGTGCTGTTACAAGTCAATTCCCTTAAAAAACATTTTCCAATCCAGCGCGGTTTTTTTGCGTCCAAGATCGTCGGCTATGTTAAAGCGGTGGACGATGTGAGTTTTTACATCCGTGAGGGCGAGACCCTGGGCTTGGTGGGTGAGAGTGGATGCGGCAAAACCACCACCGGTCGCCTCATCTTGCGCGCGTACGAGCCCACCAGCGGCGAGATTTGGTTCAATGATCGCAACCTGGGACGTGTCAACATTCCCACGCTCGACAAAAAGCAACTCGCCCAGTTGCGGCAAAATATGCAATTGATTTTCCAAGACCCCTATTCCTCTCTCAATCCGCGAATGACATTGCTGGAAATTGTTGGCGAGCCGTTGTATGTCAACAAAGTGGCGCAAGGCAAAGAGTTGAAAGAGCGAGTAGCTGAACTGCTCCGAGTGGTCGGTTTGCGTCCCGAATATATGGCGCGTTATCCGCATGCCTTTAGTGGTGGGCAACGTCAACGGATCGGTGTGGCGCGTGCGCTCGCGCTCCATCCTCAACTCGTGATCTGTGATGAACCAGTGTCCGCGCTCGATGTTTCGATTCAGGCGCAAATCCTCAATCTCCTCAAAGACCTGCAAGAACAATTTCGTCTCACCTATCTATTCATCTCGCATGATTTGAGCGTCGTTGAACACATCAGCGACCGTGTGACAGTGATGTATGTCGGTAAATTGGTCGAGAGTGCGGCGACGACCGAGTTGTACACCAATCCCCGGCATCCTTATACCGAAGCATTACTCTCGGCTGTTCCCAAACCGGATCCGCGCTTGCGGACGGAACCGATCGTGTTACCGGGTGAAGTTGCCGATCCCGCGAATCCGCCAAGCGGTTGCTATTTTCATCCGCGTTGTCAATATCGCATTGATCGCTGTACGACCGAAGAACCTCGGTTGCGAGAGATCGCGCCCGAACATTTCGTCAGTTGTCATCGTGCCGAAGAATTGCAACTCATGGGTGTCCTGGGTCGAACCCAATTGGTGAACTAGACTGCAATCGGCATATCGGCATGCCAATGCAAGGAGGTGTGTATCGAACAAGAGCAAGTAAATGAAATGACGCGTTGTGGTAACAAGACTTGTTTCCAAAGGAGGAAAGAAAAATGAAACGCAAGATCACTCGACGTGAGTTTCTGCGGTTATCGGCTGTTGCTGCCGCCGGAGCTGTGGTCGCTTCTTGCGCACCGCCACCCCCTACGGCTACGCCGGTGCCGCCTACCCAGCCACCTGCGCCGACCCCGGTGCCACCTACGGTTCCGCCGGCTTCTTCGTCATCGGCGGCATCTGTGGCGCCAACCCCGGTGCCACCCACTGCCACCAAAGCGCCGGTTGCCAAGGAAGCGCCAATGCTCGCCGAACTGGTCAAAGCGGGCAAGTTGCCGCCGCTGGAACAACGATTGCCGAAAAAGCCATGGGTCGTGGATTCGTTAGAGGGTCCCGGCAATTACGGTGGCAACTGGCGACGTGCCTTCCAAGGCGTCTCGGACAACTGGGGTCCCACCAAGATCATTGATCGCGCGTGGGGCTGGTTCGACAAAAACCTCAATTTGATCCCACGCTTGCTCGAATCGTGGACCGTCAGTCCAGATGGTAAAGTGTGGACCATCAAGATTCGCGAAGGAATCAAATGGTCGGATGGCAAGGCAGAGTACACCACAGATGACATTGCCTTCTGGTATCAGTACGAGTTGCAAAACAAGAAACTGACGGCTACGCCGGGAACCGAGTGGACCGACCCTGACAAGACGCTCGTCAAGTTCCAAGCCGTGGACAAGTACACTGCCACTTTCACGTACACCAAGCCCAAACCCATGTTCATCTACAACATGACCCGCGGTGGCACGGGCGGTGGCCCCACGATTCGTCCGCTCCCAGTCTCGCCTTCCCATTACATGAAGCAGTTCCACGAAGACACGACGACGGACAAGGCGGCATTGGCAGACGAAGTCAAAAAGCGTGGCTATGCAGACTGGCAATCCTTCTACATGCAGTTTGCCAGACAGTGGAACATGAACCCCGACCGCCCCTCACTGGGGGCCTTCCTCGCCAAGAACGATCTGACCAAAGAACGCTTCATCATGGAGCGCAACCCGTACTTCTTCGCGGTGGATTCGCAGGGCAGGCAACTTCCTTACATTGACACCGTTACCCATCGTCTGTATCAGGCGGCCTCGCCCGAAGTGCTCAACCTGTGGGTCACCAACGGTGAGATTGACTTTCAAGCCCGCTTTATGACCGTTGGCAATCTCCCGCTCTACAAAGCCAGTGAAGCCAAAGGGGACTATAAGACGATCTTGGCAGTCAGTGCCAGCCATGTGGCGATGCAACTCAACCTCAGCACCAAGAACCCACTGCTCAACGAGTTCTTTAATCAACGCAATGCTCGCATCGCCATCTCGCTCGCGATCAACCGTGACCAAATCAACCAGTTGGTCTTTAATGGATTGCTCAAGCCGCGGCAGTACAGCCCCTTGCCCATGTCGCCGCAGTACTATGAAAAACTGTCCAAGGCGTATATCGAGTACAATCCCACGCAGGCAAACAAGTTGCTGGATGAATTGGGATACACCAAAAAGAACTCGGAAGGAATCCGGCTGCACAAGGATGGCAAGACGCCCATCAGTTTCATCGTCGAAGGGACGGACGCGGCTGGTACACCGACCGAAGACGCGGCGTTGCTCGTCACCGGTTATCTGGCAAAGATCGGCATCCGCATGACCTACAAGTTCGTCGAGCGTGCGCTCTACACCCAGCACTATACGGCTAACGACATCGAAGCCGAGTGGTGGGGCGCTGATCGAACCGTGTTCCAGATGGTCCCCGAAGCGCTTATCTTCCGCGGTGTCCAACCCGATCGTCCGTGGTGCCCCGGTTGGGGATACTATGTGACTGACCCGACCAATGCGAACATGGTCAAGCCACCGGAGGGTCACTGGATCTACCAGATTTGGAAGATCTGGGACGAAGAAATTGCCATTCAACCCGATCCGGCAAAACAAACCGAGGCATTCAAAAAGATTCTCGACATCTGGGCAACCGAGTTACCGATGATCGGTATCCTGGGCGAAATGCCGCAACCCACGATTGTCAAGAATGGCTTTAAGGGTTACCTGCCTGGCTTGCCGAATGACGACACCACCGGCGATGAACAATTTGCCAATGCAGAAACGTACTTCTGGGATGATCCCAGCAAGCACACGGCGTAGTTTCGAGAGCGACAAACCCGAAGGGTCTCGCAAGACCCTTCGGGTTTCGGAGGCAGTCTATGCTCGCGTATATCGTGCGACGCATCTTGATTATGATTCCCACGTTGATCCTCATCTCGATCATATCGTTCACCGCGCTCCAGTTACCCCCCGGCGATTACTTGACTTCCTACGCTGCCCAATTGCGTCAGATGGGGGAGAGCGTTGATGAAGAGGCGATCAATGCGTTGCGAGAACGTTATGGCTTGGGCGAGCCCGTCTATGTGCAATACTTGAAATGGATCCATGGCATCCTGACCCGCTGGGATTGGGGTCAATCTATGGAGTGGCAACGCCCGGTCCGCGATTTGATCGGCGAGGCGTTGGGATTGACGGTTGCCCTCGCAGTCTTTTCGCTCCTGATCAGTTGGTTGATCGCCATTCCGATGGGAGTGTTCTCTGCCACCCATCAATACTCTATTCCGGATTACCTCATGTCAATCTTTAGTTTCCTAGGGATTGGCGTGCCTTCCTTTCTATGGGCACTGATCATTATGTACTTTGCCCAAACACAACTCGGTTTGAATGTGGGTGGTCTCTTTTCCGAAAAATATCTCAGCGCGCCGTGGTCGTGGGACAAGTTTGTGGACTTGCTCCAGCACATTTGGATTCCCGGCTTGATTGTCGCCATCGAGAACACGGCGGGCGATTTGCGTACCACGCGGGCGAACTTGCTCGATGAAGTCAACAAACCGTACGTCGAACTCGCGCGCGCCAAAGGACTGAGCGAGGGAAGATTGATTTGGAAATACCCGGTGCGGGTGGCGCTCAATCCCTTCTTTAGCACCGTCGGGTGGTCGTTGGCAAATCGAATCTCATCCATCACCCTTATGTCCGTCGTTCTCAGTCTACAAACGACGGGACCCTTACAATTGCGCGCGTTGACCTCCCAAGATATGTATCTCGCGGGTGCCATCCTGATGTTGCTGAGCACGTTGACGGTGATCGGCACCCTCGTCTCAGATATTCTCTTAGCGTGGGTTGACCCGCGCATCCGATTGGAGTAAACACCCCATGGCGGTTCGTGATTCGATCCAAGAAGAAATTGCAATTGAAGAAGAGGAACTCCGCAAAGCCGGCGAGCAGGTCTATGTGGCGCCCCCGTGGAAACTAATGTGGTGGCGATTTCGCAAACACAAGATGGCATTGATCAGTTCGGTGGTGTTGATCGTCTTTTACTTTATCGCGGTCTTTTGCGAATTTGTGGCGCCGTACGATCCTGACCTGCCTATGCTTCAATTCAAACAAGCCCCGCCCACCGAGATTCATCTTTGGGACACGCAAGGGCAGTTTCATTTCCCGTTCGTTTACCAGTACACGCGCGCGATGGATCCACAGACCCTCGCGATCACTTTTATCCCCGTAACGGACACCCGGTATCCGATCCAGTTTTTCGTCCGCGGCTTTGAGTACAAATTGTTGGGCTTGTGGAAGACCGACATACATCTCTTTGGTTTGCCTCCCGAAGCGCAAGACTTGCAAGGTGTCTTTATTTTCGGCACCGATCGTTTGGGGCGCGATATGTTCTCGCGCGTGTGTTACGGCGCACGTCTCTCGCTCTCGATGGGATTGGTCAGTGTGTTCCTCAGTCTTGCCTTGGGCGTTGTCTTGGGAGGCATTTCGGGGTACTATGGCGGAAGAATTGATATTCTCATTCAGCGCGTCATCGAGTTCATTCGCACGATTCCAACCATTCCACTCTATATGACCCTTGCCGCCGCCTTGCCCCGCGACTTGCCCATCGAAGGGGTGTACTTTGGGATCACGATGATTATCGCCTTGGTGGGATGGACGTGGATGGCGCGCGTGGTGCGCGGACGATTCTTGGCGATGCGCGAAGAAGATTTCGTGCTTGCCGCGCGCTTGAACGGCTCCAGTGAAATGCGCATCATTTTGCGCCATATGTTGCCTTCGTTCCTCAGTTATATTATTGCCGCGTTGACGCTCAACATCCCCAATATGATTCTTTCCGAAACGGGCTTGAGTTTCATCGGCTTGGGCTTGCGTCCCCCTGCCATCAGTTGGGGCGTGTTGCTGCAAGAAGCCATGAATCTGCGTTCGTTGGTGCTTTCACCGTGGGTGCTGACCCCGGGCTTTGCGGTGGTCCTCTCGGTGTTGGCGTTCAACTTTGTGGGGGATGGCTTGCGTGACGCCGCTGACCCGTATGCCCGATAGGAGTCCCGGCATGGAAAACGATCAGTTGCTCCTGCAAGTGGAGAATCTTAAAACCTATTTCTTTCTCGATGAGGGAACCGTGCGGGCAGTGGACGGCGTTGATTTTGAAATCAAGCGCGGCGAAACACTGGGCATCGTGGGCGAAAGTGGATGCGGCAAAAGTGTGACCGCCCGTTCGATTCTGCGCATTGTGCCCAAACCAGGACGCATCGTGGAAGGTGAAATCATCCTGCACCGAGTTGTGGACAAGCGTGCTGGCTCCAAGATGATCGAACAGGTCCGGCTAACCGATTTGGATCCGATGGGCCCCATCATGCGCAGTCTGCGTGGTTGTGAGATGGCACTCGTGCCGCAAGAACCGATGGCATCGCTAAGCCCGGTGCATACAATCGGCGATCAAATCATGGAAGCGATCATCTTGCACCAAAAAGTGAGCAAGGCAGAAGCGCGCTCCCAAGCCATTGATATGCTCAAACTCGTTGGCTTTCCCAAGCCCGAACAACGGATTGATGCCTACACGTATCAACTGTCTGGCGGTCTGCGCCAACGTGCCGTGATTGCGATGGCGCTGTCCTGTCATCCGAGTTTGCTCATTGCCGATGAACCCACCACCGCGCTCGATGTAACCACCGAAGCGCAAATCCTCAAACTGATGCGCAGTCTGCAACAAGAACTCGGCATGGCGATTATGTACATCACACACAACTTGGGCGTGGTCGCGCAAATGTGTGAACGGGTGGTGGTGATGTATATGGGGAAAGTGGTTGAAGAAGCGGATGTGGATGCCATCTTTCACAAGCCAATGCATCCCTACACTGCCGCGCTGTTACGTTCAATCCCGCGTCTGGGTTTGAAAACGCGTGAACGGCAACGGCTCGAATCCATTAAGGGTTCAGTCCCAGACCCGTATTCCATTCCGAAAGGATGCCCCTTCCATCCACGGTGTACCAAGCGGATTCGTGGTGTATGTGACGTGCAAGATCCGCCTAATGTTCAAGTCGAACCGGGGCACAAGGTGCGTTGCGTCCTCTATCAATCCTAATGATCATCAAGCGCACTGGTCTGTGGATCGCCATCATCTGACAAAGGTGTGCGATCCACAATTGTTTTGGGGTTTGTGTGAAGCTATTCCACACTGGCTCACCGAGAGTAAAAGATTTTTTGCTGTATGGACTCGGCTATCTGCTTTGGTTGGTGAATGCTGTTGTGTGCGTGTTGGCGGTGATCCAACTGCGCTCCACCGTCAACGTACTCTGGGTCGCACTCGGCGGGGATCGTTATGCGCTGGGGTTGGTCAACCAGTTGTGTTTGCTCATCGGTGGTTTCATCGCATTTGTGTACGTCATTTTTCTGGAAGGGCACTATCGCGCTAGCATCACGCCTTCACGTGCAGCCCCTTCTCCAACTCGATGGACGCGACGTTTGACGGATTGGGGAGTAGAGGTATTATTACGACGCTTTGTATTGACGACGGCGATTCCGTTGGGCATTTGGCTTGCGTCGCTTGCCGTGCTTGAAATCGCAGTCCGTATCTTGGTTCGTTAAAGTTCCCGGCGTCAAAGTGTAGTTTGCGATGCAGTAATCTCTCGACCCAGTCGAACAATCTTGATTGGCTGAAAGGAATCTATGACTATTCACTATGCGCGCTACGAAATCGAACAAGGTTTTATTCACAACTGGATCGTTGCCGGCCCACAGGCGATTCCTGTGCTAGATTTGGATCGTTATCACGGCGACGATTGGAAATTGCAAATTGCGCGGCATTACCACGAAGCCGATTCAGGACTGACGCAAGCGCCCGTCGAAAACGAATCGTTCACGATGGGGGATACCGAATTGCAATGGAAGTATTTTCGTTGCAAGGACGATCATTTTGTGGACTGCACCGCGTTCTATCACACGTGTCATTATTTGCGCGCGTGGGCGTACAGTTGTGTGGTGAGTCCGATTGCTCAAGATGTGCAATGTGTTCTCACGACCAATGGTCCCGCCGATGTGTGGGTGAACGGCGAGCACGTTCATCGGCAAGAACATTTTCATCATCAGATTCCGCACCGCGTTCCGTTTCAAGCCAAGTTGATCGAGGGGCGCAACGAAATTCTCGTGCGCTTTGAAGAAGTCGCCGCGCGCGAATGCCCGTACGCGATGGCGTTGCAAATCGTCAATGTGCCCAAGGATGCGTTTGTCTTTGCGCCGACGAATCACGAAGGCGTTGCGCGGCGTCAGGTAGTTGAGAAAGCGATTTATGCGGCGTACCTAGATCGCGATGTGTTTGTCTGGGACGATGAGATCACGGTGTACTGGCCCCCCGATTTAGCGACCGCAGCGGAATTGACAATTCGCCTGCAAACGCCCGATGGATGGATTTATTCCGAAGCGCGCCGCACCGTTTCGGCAAAGCACAAAGCACCGATGAGCAAACCCTTTACAATCTCGCAACAGGGTCCATTCCACATTTTCTTGTTCCCCTCGCTCACCGAATATTACGAAGGCAATCTGCGCATCGAACGCAAGATCGCGTTGACCTCGACGAAGAATAAATATTCGTCAACGCCGTACGGCACGTTCGATGAACGGCGCACAGAAACGTTGCTGGATGCGGCGCAACGTGAAGCAAATGTCTTTTCTGAAATCGCCAAGATGGCGTTGGGTACGTGGGCGGATGTGAAACCTCAAGTGATTCTCCAAACGATCGAGGGCATCAACCAGCGCAAAGATTGCAGTGATTTTTATTTAGTCGGTTTGTTGGGAATGATGATACGTTACGGCAACGATCCCAATTTCCCGGCATCGCTCAAACAACCGCTTGAAGATTGCATCCTGAATTTCAAATATTGGGCGGACGAGCCGGGCGCGGACTCGATGTGGTTCTGGTCGGAGAATCATCAAATCCTTTTCCACGCGTGCGAAATTCTGGCCGGACAACTTTATCCCGACCGTATCTTTACGAATGTTGGCAAGCCGGGACGCTGGCATCGTGAAAAAGGGGAACGGCTTGCGCTGGCGTGGTTGCACAAACGCGGCGCGGGCGGATTCAGCGAATGGGATTCGAATTGTTATTTCGAAGAAGACTTGCTCGCACTCGCGCATCTCGCCGATCTTGCCGAGAGCCCCTCGGTGTACGATTTGGCGGCGGTCATTATGGATAAACTGTTCTTGACGATGGCACTCAATTCATACAAAGGGGTATTCGGTTCGACGCATGGGCGCGTGTACACCCCACACATCAAAAGCGGCTACGGCGAATCCACCTCGGGCGTCAGTCGTTTGATGTGGGGTATGGGCGCGTTCAACGATAAAATCCTGGCAACCGTCAGCCTGGCGTGCATGGAAAATTATACGTTTCCGCAAATCATCGGCGACATCGCCGCTGACCTGCCTGCTGAAATGTGGAACCGGGAACGCCACGCCGGCAAATACGAGATGGACATTGATCGCGCAACGGGACCCTGGGAAGTGAACAAGGTAACCTACAAGACACCCGATTACATGCTTTGTTCAGCGCAGGATTATCGTGCGGGCGCGCGGGGAGTGCAGGAACATATTTGGCAAGCCACATTGGGACCGCATGCGGTTGTTTTTGTTACGCATCCGCCGTGCCTGAGCGAGGAGGGTGCGCATCGTCCCGGGTTCTGGCATGGCAATGTGATTTTGCCGCGCGTTGCGCAGTGGAAAGATGTACTCATCGCTGTTCACAAGATCCCGGCAGACGATTGGCTGGGATTCACGCATGCGTTCTTCCCCACCTGGGCATTCGACGAACACATTGGACGCGATTCGGTGCATGGTCACAAGTGGGCGTTTGCGCGCAAAGGGGAGGGTTATTTGGCGATCACGGCGGAGCGCGGTTTGGAATTTGTCATGCGCGGCGATAATGCGTACCGCGAATTGCGTTCGTACGGGCATGAAAATATTTGGATTTGTCACATGGGGCGCGCCGCGCTCGACGGCGATTTCAAATCGTTCCAAGAAAAAATTCTCGCGCTCGATGTGAAATACGATGGCTTGAACGTGCGATGCAATACGTTGCGTGGCGAAACGCTTGAATTTGGCTGGCAAGGCGATTTCAAACGCAATGGCCAAGTTGAACCGATCACCGGTTTCAAGCACTATGACAATCCGTACTGCGTCGCCGAGTTGAACTCATCGCAACTCGAAGTGCGGTTGGGCGAGCAAGCCATGCGGTTGAATTTTGCAATATAGACCGCCGACGGCAGATCGTCTCATGCCATTGCGAGCGGAGCAAAATAATCCCCAAATCACTTTGGAGATTGCTTCGTCGTAGCTGCTTGGCACTCCTCGCAATGACAATCCTAGTTGTGCGTCGGCGGTCTGCACTAGAAAGATAATCACGCATGAAAATATATCTCGTCTATCCGCCGCCGTGGACACCGGCGATGCCTTACCTAGCGTTGCCAATGCTCACTGCGTTTTTGCGTGCGCACGGTATTGAGGTCATTCAACGCGATCTCAACCTCGAAACCTACGATACGGTTTTGAGCCGCGCATACCTCGAACAATCGCTTGAACGTCTCCGCGCGCAATACCCCCGCCAGAAAAATCGCGCACTCCCCGAAAAAATTGAATGGGCGTTGGCGGAAGGTCGCACGCTGGCGACGCGGGTTGAATCCGCCAAAAATGTTTTTCGCAGCCCGGCGTTTTATGACGGTGAGACAAGTTTGAATGCGTTCGCCTTCCTCATGCAATCGCTCGAACTCGCCTCATTGCCCTTTTATCCTGCCCAACTCGATTTTCTCAAATATCATCCCGCCGCGCGCGTGGACAGTAGTCACGCGTTGCTTCAAGGCGTGCGCGATCAATTGCACAACATGTTCATCGAAATTTTTAAACGCGGCATCGTCGCCGATATCGTACGCGAGAAACCGGACATCGTGGGCATTTCGATTCCGACCGAAGGGCAGATGCTTGCGGCGATGACGCTGGCGTATCTGATCAAGCAAACCGGGATCAACTGTCACATCACGATCGGTGGTCCGCACGTCTCGATGTTACGCGAGCAAATTCCAAATGTGCCCGCGCTGTTCGAACTGATTGACAGCGCAATTATTTTCGATGGCGAAACGCCGCTTTTCAAATTAGCGGAAGCATTGGATGGCAAAGGCGATTTGTCCCAGGTTCCAAATTTGATTCATTGCACCAACGGGGCGATTCACGTCAATACAACGCAAACGCATCCCAGTCTTTCAACGCTCACGCCCGATTTTGACGGACTGCCGCTCAATCGCTATTTCGTGCCCGATGTGGTTTTGCCGCTCGTCACGGCTCACGGATGCTATCACGGTCTCTGCGCGTTTTGCAATGTGGGCTATGGTGCGGGCAAGGGATTTATCCCGATGCAAGTTGAGCCATTGGTCGAGCAGATCACGACGTTGCAGAAAAAATACAACGTGCGCCATATTTTCTTTGCCGATGAAGCAATTCCGCCGCGTACCATGCGGTTGCTCTCGCAACGACTCTCGGCGATCGGATCGCCGGTGGATTGGTGCAGTTGCGCGCGCTTTGAAAAAGTGATTTCGTCCGAGTTGTTGGAAATAATGGCGCGTGGCGGTTGTCGTATGTTGTTCTTTGGTTTGGAGACCGCGTCCGAGCGCATGGTGCAACTTATGGTCAAAGGGACGCAGGGCGAAACGGTGAGCCGCATTTTGAACGAAGGGACGCGCGCCGGAATTTGGAATCACACCTTTTTGTTTTTTGGATTCCCCACTGAGACCATGGACGACGCGCAAGCAACCGTCAACTTTCTCTACGCGCATCAAGACGCGATTCATTCGGCGGGCATAGGCACCTTTGTTTTGGAACGTTATTCGCCTGCGCATTTGAATCCAGACCAATTCGGCATTGCGCGCATCATCGAAAAACCTGAACGCGACCTGGCGATTTATTTCGATTACGTCCCCACGTCGGGCTTGGACGCAGAGGTGGCAAGCATCGTTCTCGAACGATTCATCGACGTTCTGCCCAGAAAACGATTTGGTCAGTACTATACGCACGATGTCCATCGCTTTTTGTACGCCAGCCATTTGCACGCGCAGGGCAAAGCATTTCCACTTTGGTTGGCACCGGAGAATTAACACGATGAATCTTGCTATCGAAACGAATAACCTGACCAAACGTTTTGGCGATGTTACCGCCGTTGATGATTTGTCGTTGCGCGTCGCGCGCGGCGAAATCTATGCGTTCCTGGGTCTCAACGGTGCGGGCAAGACAACAACGATTCGCATGTTGCTCGGTATGGTCAAGCCGACCTCGGGAGAAGCGCGCGTGCTGGGGACACAGATTCGCGTGGGCGAGAGAAAACCATGGCGTTCGGTTGGCTATTTGGTTGAGACAGCGGATGCATATCCCGAACTCACTGTGCGTGAAAACTTGGAAGCAATGCGGCGATTGCGACCTGGGACTGAATCGAATAAAGTTGATCGGGTCATCGAACGACTCGGATTGAGTGAGTATGCGGATCGGCGCGCGGGCACGTTATCGCACGGCAACGCACAGCGATTGGGACTTGCCAAGGCGTTACTGCACGACCCTGAATTGCTTATTCTCGATGAGCCAGCCAGCGGACTTGATCCAGCAGGCATCGTTGAAATTCGCAATTTGCTTATCGAGTTGTCACAAAAGCAAGGTGTCACGGTTTTCATGTCGAGCCACATCCTGGGTGAGGTTTCGCGGCTTGCGCAACGGATTGGCATTATTCATCAAGGACGTTTGTTGCAGGAACTCGATATGGATGAACTCGAACGTAATCGGCGGCGACGGCTCGTCATTCGTGCGCGCGATAATCAAGCGGCACGTGCAGTGCTTGCCAGCGCGGGATTCTCCGCCGACATCGCATCGGATACAATCGTCGTCGTGCAGGACCGCGTAGCAATCGAGCATCCTGATGAGATTGCGACACGTCTCGTCAAGGCGGGACACGCGCCGACGATGCTCAATGTCGAAGAAGAAGATTTGGAACATTATTTTCTGCGACTGGTTGGTATGGATGGAGGCGCGCAATGAACAATCTATTTCAAGCCATCTGGGTCGAGTTGCTCAAGGCGCGCCGGTCCAAAATGCCTTTGTTCACGACGCTTGGCTTTGCGATGGTTCCGCTCGGTGGCGGATTTTTTATGCTCGTGCTCAAGGACCCTGAAATGGCACGACGCGTCGGACTCATCAGCGACAAGGCGCGGCTCACCATCAGCACCGCCGATTGGCCCAACTATCTTCGCTTTCTTACGTTGGGCGTCGGCGTGGGCGGCATTATTCTTTTCGGTCTCATCGCCGCCTGGGTGTTTGGGCGCGAGTATTCTGATCGCACTGTAAAAGATTTGCTTGCGTTGCCCACCGCGCGTTCCAGCATCGTCTTGAGCAAACTCATCGTGATTGCGGTATGGTCAATTGCATTGATGATCATCACGTGTCTCATCGCTCTTTTGATCGGGACAATCCTGGGTCTGCCGCAAGAATCGCCTCAACTTTTTTGGCAAACGGGAATGACGATAACGATTGCGGTATGTCTCGTCATCACGCTCGTCACGCCGGTTGCATTTGCGGCAAGCGCGTGGCACGGCTATTTACCGCCCATCGGCATAATGATTCTGGTGATAGGGTTGGCGCAATTTGCGAACGCGGCGGGCTGGGGCGAATATTTTCCTTGGTCGGTGCCGGCTTTGTTTGTACAAGGCGAGAACCTGGGAATCGTTAGTTACGTGATCGTCATTGCGACGAGCATCGTCGGACTGATTGGCACATTGTTCTGGTGGGAGTGGGCGGACCAAACGCATTAGGGTTCTTTTGATGAGTTACACCTTGTTTGAATCCTCCGATCCAAATCTCTACAATGTCACAACTCACGCCCCAGGTCCCGCAGGACGCTTGCCCTTGCAAGCCGATTGGTTGCGTGATTCGCCGAGCGGTGATGTGTTCGGCTGGACGATGGATGCGGCGATGGGATGGACGCCCGACCAACTGGGTCGCAAAGAATTTTTGATTCTCAGCACCCAGGGTGGCATTCGCGCACCCGATGGCACGCCGATTGCGCTCGGTTATCACACGGGACACTGGGAAGTGGGATTACTCGTGCAAGCCGCGTCCGAAGAATTCAAGCGACTCGGCGCGATTCCGTTTGCGGGATTCGTCAGCGACCCGTGCGATGGTCGCACGCAAGGTACGCCGGGAATGATGGACTCGCTCGCGTATCGCAACGACGCGGCAATCGTTTTGCGTCGTCTCATTCGCTCGTTGCCCACGCGACGTGGCGTGCTCGGCATCGCGACGTGTGATAAAGGATTGCCCGCGATGATGATGGCACTCGCGGCGCAAACAGCGTTGCCGTGCGTGATTGTTCCCGGCGGCGTTACGTTGTTGCCAGAGCAAGGCGAAGACGCCGGCAAAATTCAATCGCTCGGCGCGCGGTTCGCGCACGGACTCGTCACGCTCGAAGAAGCGGCGGAACTAGGATGCCGCGCGTGCGCGTCGCCCGGCGGCGGCTGTCAATTTCTCGGCACAGCGGCAACATCCCAGATCGTCGCCGAAGCGCTGGGTCTTGCGGTTACACATTCCGCGCTCGCGCCATCGGGACAAGCCATCTGGCTCGATATGGCGCGACGTTCTGCACGCGCACTCATCGAAATGGAATCGCAACACATTACAATGCACGACATCTTGACCCAGGATTCGATTCACAATGCGATGGTCGTACACGCGGCGTTCGGCGGAAGCACGAATTTGTTGTTGCACATTCCGGCGATTGCGCACGCCGCGCATCTTGCGCGACCGACCGTCGAGGATTGGATGCGCATCAATCGTCAGACGCCGCGCCTCGTTGATGTTCTGCCGAATGGACCAACGGGATATGGCACGGTTCAAGTTTTTCTTGCGGGTGGCGTACCCGAAGTGATGTTGCATCTGCGTGACCTGGGATTGTTACGATTGAACGCGCGCACGGTGAACGGATGCACGCTCGGCGAAGCGCTCGATGTATGGGCGCAGAGTGAGCGTCGTCACGCTTTGCGATTGCGCGCCCAATCGCTCGGCGTTAATCCCGACGATGTGATTATGAATCCTGGTCGAGCGCGTGAACGTGGACTCACGAGCACGATTACATTTCTGACCGGCAATCTTGCGCCGCAAGGCGCGGTCATCAAGAGTACGGCGATTGATCCAAGCGTTGTGGATGCCGATGGCGTGTATCGCCAAGTCGGTCCCGCGCGCGTGTTCACATCGGAGCGCGATGCGATTGCGGCGGTCAAAGGCACCAGCAATCACCCGATCAAACCTGGGGATGTTATCGTTTTGATCGGCGCGGGTCCGCTGGGGACTGGGATGGAAGAGACGTATCAATTGACGGCAGCGTTGCGCTATCTGCCCGAAGGTAAACACATCGCGTTGATTACCGATGCACGATTCAGCGGCGTGAGTACGGGCGCGTGCATCGGTCACGTGGGACCCGAAGCACTTGCGGGCGGTCCCATTGGTCGCGTGCGCGATGGCGATACGATTCAAATCATCGTTGATCGCGTGAACCTGGTTGGGCGCATTGATTTGGTTGGCGGCGATGAGGTATTGGCAACGCGCACACCGCATCCTAATTTGCGACCTAATTTCGATTTGCCCGACGACACGCGCTTGTGGGCGGCGCTCCAAAATATCGGCGGCGGAACCTGGGGTGGCTGTGTGTACGATGTGGATGCGATTATCAAAAGAATTATCGGATACGAATTAACCACAGAGCGCACAGAGAACACAGAGAAATAATTTTTTTCTGTGACCTCTGTGTTCTCTGTGGTAGAAAACAAGGAATCAATGCAACTAACGCGACATCAAACAAACACTGGCGCACGTTGGGCGGTGGATGGATTTTTCCTGCCGCCAAGTTTCACACTAAGCGCGCTCCTCGAATTACGACGTGATGTAATGATGCAATTCATTGCGGCATTGCCGCGCGATGAATCGGCGAACGATGCGTTGCTCGCGCCAATTGATGCGATGCAAGAAGTGTGGGCGGCGGGCGTTACGTACTTGCGTAGCCGCGATGCGCGCCGCGCCGAATCCCAGGTCGCCGATGTGTACTCGCTCGTCTACGATGCGGCGCGTCCCGAATTGTTTTTCAAGGCGAACGGCTGGCGCGTCGTCGGAACTGGGATGCCGATTCGTATTCGCGCGGACTCGCACTGGAATGTGCCCGAACCAGAATTGGTTATCGTCATCAATCGCCATCGTGAAATCGTCGGCTATTGCGCGGGCAACGATGTGTCGTCGCGCGACATTGAGGGCGAGAACCCGCTCTACTTGCCGCAAGCCAAAGTGTACAACGGCTCGTGCGCGCTCGGTTACGGCATCGTGTTATGCGATGTGAACGCCATCGTCAACGTGCCGATTCGGTTGAGCATCGAACGTGGCGGCGTAAATATTTTTGCGGGACAAGCGACGACGGCGATGATGAAACGCTCATTCACCGAGTTGACTGAGTATCTCACACGCGAACTCGATTTTCCGCACGGCGTTTTTCTGATGACAGGCACGTGCGTTGTCCCTAGCGACAATTTCACTCTGCAAGTGAACGATGTGGTGAAGATTCAGGTGGGAGAAGTAGAGTTAGAGAATAGAGTGGAGATATGAACCCACCCAACGAATCTGGCTACGAACTCTGGTTGCGCTATCGCCGCGTGGAGAACGCAGAGCGATTGGCGCAGTATCGCGCGGCAATCAACCGCGTCATCGTGCTTGGTACGCACGCAACTGCTACCATCATCAAAAACGAACTTGCGCGCGCATTGCCCGCGTTGCTCGACATTGACGTGCCCATCGCGGACAAGCCAATCGGCAACGCGTTGATTGTCGGCACAGTTGACGAACTGAAATCAATCGGCGTGTCCATCTCGCAAAATAATTTTGGCGATGATGGTTTTGTCATTGCGCGTACAAACAACTCGCCCCTCGCCCCTGACCCCTCACCCCTCATCGTCGCCGCCAACACATCAACCGCCGTCCTCACTGGCGTATTCCATTTCTTGCGCTTGCTCCAAACGCACCAAGACATTCGCGCGCTCGATATCGTGAGCCGACCCAGGATTCGTAATCGCATCCTCACGCACTGGGACAATCTCGACGGCTCGATTGAACGCGGCTATGCGGGTCGTTCATTGTGGAACTGGGACGAACTTCCGAACACGATTGATGTGCGTTACCACGATTACGCGCGCGCGTGCGCGTCCATCGGCATCAATGGCACGTGCTTGACGAACGTCAACGCCAGTATCCAAGGGCTCACCCACGCATATCTGGAAAAAACCGCCGCGCTCGCCGATGTGTTTCGACCGTACGGCATTCGCGTTTACCTCTCGCCCAAATTCTCCGCGCCGATTCAATTGGGCGGATTGAACACCAACGATCCGCGCAACCCCGAGGTTGCCGCGTGGTGGCAGCAAAAGGTGGACGAAATTTACCGGCTCATTCCCGATTTCGGTGGCTTTCAGGTTAAGGCAAATTCCGAAGGTCAGCCGGGTCCGCAAGACTATGGTGCAACTCACGCCGATGGTGCGAATATGCTGGCGGAGGCACTCGCGCCGCACGGTGGCATCGTGCTGTGGCGCGCGTTCGTGTACGATACGCGCGTGGATGCCGACCGTGCGAATTGCGCGAACAAGGAATTTGTTCCGCTCGATGGAAAATTTCGTCCCAACGTCTTGATTCAAGTGAAAAATGGTCCGATTGATTTTCAACCGCGCGAACCCTTCCATCCACTTTTCGGTGCGATGAAACAAACGCCGCTCGCGCTTGAATTGCAAATCACGCAAGAATATCTGGGGCAGTCCAAGCACCTGGTTTACCTGGGCGAAATGTGGAAAGCAATTCTGGACTCGGACACGTATGCGAATGGTGCAGGCACGACGGTAGCAAAGATTGTTAGCGCGCCAACGGACTCGTGCATTATCGGCGTGGCGAATACCGGCACAGATCGCAATTGGTGTGGACATCATTTCTCGCAAGCCAATTGGTACGCGTTTGGGCGATTGGCTTGGGATTACACCTTGAGCGCGGAAACGATTGCTGACGAATGGATTCGGCTGACGTGGTCGAACGAGGCGCGTGTAGTGGATGCGATCAAGACAATGATGCTGGGTTCGTGGGAGGCGTGTGTCAATTATATGACGCCGCTTGGTTTGCATCATTTGATGAAAGAGCATCACCACTATGGACCCGACCCAGGATTCAACCGCGCGCCGCGACCCGATTGGAACAATACCTACTATCATCGCGCCGATGCGCGTGGGCTTGGTTTTGATCGCACGCACACGGGAAGCAACAACGTGGCAATGTATCACAGTCCCTTGCGCGAGCAGTTCGATAACCTTCACACGTGTCCCGAAAAATTTCTACTGTGGTTTCATCACGTCCCCTGGGATTATCGAATGTCATCGGGTAGAACGTTGTGGGAAGAATTACAGCATCGCTACGATGCAGGCATTGCGTTTGTCGAGCAAATGCAAAAGACTTGGCAAAGTTTGAAAGCGCAGATTGACCGCGAACGCTTTGAACACGTGCGCGCACGACTTGAACATCAACTCGAAAATGCGCGCGAGTGGCGCGATGTGTGCCTCAAGTACTTTGGACAATTCAAAAAATTAACCGCAGAGCACACGGAGAACACGGAGAAAAAATAAGACTCTGTGTACTCCGTGGTGAAAATTATATGGAGACGAGAATGATTGGTGACAGATGGAAATCAGAAATTCGCGAGTTCAAAGATGAGAAAACCGGGCGCACGATCAAACAATTGACAGCGACCGGGAACAATGTGCATTTGTATTTCACCGAGAATTCGTTCGATGCCAACAAGAATGAGATTATCTTTCTCTCAGACCGCGCGACCGGTTTGGATCGCGCGCCACACGAGACCCCGCATTACAATCTCTTTCGTATGCATCTCGACAGCGGCGAGATGGTACAACTCACGGATGAACCCACGCAGACAACGGACAGTCATGCCGGACCAGTGGGCAGTGTGACCAAAACCCCGGATAGTCGTATCATCGTTTATCGCACCGGCAAGCGCATCAAGAAACTAGACGCCGCGACGGGCGAGAATCAAATCATTTACACCGAGACAGGTGACTATAATCTTGGTTCGCCTTCGATTGCGCCCAATCGTCGTTACCTTGCCTTCTCGCGCAACGAAAATGTTCACGTGGCGGATGGTCCCAACTATACTGGGTTCAAGGAGCGCTATTATCGTGTCAAAGATGGGCGCATCACACTCGCCTATCTTGATGGTTCCGGTTGGTTCGACGTGTTCAGAGATACGCACCAAGTCGGGCATTTTCAATTTTGTCCGGTGGACAGCACGATTGGTTCATACTGCCATGAGGGACCTTGGAACTTGGTCACACAACGCATCTGGTTGCTCGATTTTATTTCGCGCGAAGTAAAGCCGTGTTTCCGCCAAGACGAGCCGGATTCGGTGGGGCATGAATTCTGGACGCAGGATGGTTATCTCTTTTTCGATAATCGGGGACCTGGGCACGATGGCACCATTACCGCGCATCGCGCCCAAGCCGTCGCGACCGATGTGCAAGTCAAGCAAAATGTGAGGATTCCGTTCGTTGGACTCGCAGATCGTTTCGGCAACATTGTTCGGCGAATTGATATGCCGTTCTATTGCAATCATTATCATGCGAACCCAGACAAGACCTTGCTCGTCGGTGATGATGTGGACGATTTGGTGTTGATTGACATCTCCGGCAAGGAAGCGAAATTGCAAGTCTTGTGTCAGCACAAAACATCGTGGCATACGCAAAGCGCGCATTGTCATCCCACGTGGAGTTGGGATGGCAAGCGAATTTTATACGCGTCTGATGTTAGCGGTCGCGTGAATCTCTACTTGGTTGAACTGTAACGAGGGCAGAGTGGTTGATCCGCCGTTGGCGCCCCAGCGGTCGGATGAAAATGTACCACGCGTAGGACCAATTTCAAATTTGTCCCACATTTTC
>JBBITT010000026.1:0-47298 GCA_037440625.1 Chloroflexota bacterium | reverse complement strand
ATTTCCTTGCTTCACGCACTCAACGGTGCGGGAAACCAAACGGGGTTTTCCGCATCTGTTTCAAACACAAACACCTGCCGCTGCACGCTCATTACGCGCGCCAAACGACAGGTGCTTTCACAATCCTTCTATATGCGTTTTCGATGGCGTCCTACAAGCAAACATCCCTTCACTTCTCCCGTGAAGCAAATCAAATTACCAGGGGAAATGATAAGCTTGCATTCAAAATATATCACGCGCTGGGGCGAAAGTCAACAATTTTGGAAAATTAAACCCCGATGACTCGAAATGAGGCATCGGGGTTTCTGTTTTTTCTTTGCACGCTTCGCAGTAAAATGGTTTTCGCTTAGATGAAGATAATCTGCGCGCCTTCGGTCATATCCATAAAGTCGCCGGCAGTAACAATGTCTTGCACGTACGGAAGAAAATCTTCTTTCTTTAGCCCAAACATATCCACCGACATTTTGCAGGCGTACATCTTGGCGCCCGCATCCGAGAGCATCTCCAGATACTCGCGCACGGTGGGCACGCCGAGTTTCTTCATCTTACTCTTCATCAAGGTGCTAGCGAACCAAGTCATCCCCGGGATAATCCCCATCCATTGCGGAATGCCAATGTAACCGGGGATGCCCATCATGTTCATCTTCATGCTCGTATTGGCAATGGGCGGGATTTCCAGATGATCCACACGCGCTTTGTTGATCATGTCCAAGCCCCAGAAGGTGAAAAAGATCGTTACGTCAATGCCATTGCCGAGCGCCGCCCAACCCATCACGAGTGCCGGGTACACCATGTCCAGATTGCCTTTAGAGCAAATGAAAGCGATCTTGCGATTTTCCTCTGCCATTTTGCTTTCTCCTTTGAAAATAATAGTCCACGAAGAGCGCGCAGAAAAAACTAGTGGTGCTGCGTGTCCTTCGTGGAAAATGGTTTACACACAACCTTCCGGTTTACCCAAACCAGAAATGCGCGCCACTTTTTTCGCCGGGCCTTTGGGGAACCACGCGAACAAATCCTTGGTCGAAACGCCGGTGCCAGTGGTGATTTGCCGAAGCGTGGGCGATTTGCCGCCGCTGACGGCGTGTTGACGGCAGAACTCGATGATCTTCCAATGGTTCGGCGTTAATTCTGCGATCCCTTCTTCCTTCGCCAATTCGATGGCGATCTCTTTGGTCCATTCTGCCGGATTCGTCATGAATCCTTCATCGTTCACTTGCACGGTCTTGCCGGCAATTGTTTTGGTAGCCATTGATTGTCCTCCAATTTGTAATTTTAGAATATGAGTACCTTGTCTGTTGGCAGTCCATACCGCCGAGCGTTGTACACGTTCTCCATTTTTGTGTGAGTTTACGTTGGCTTTCCTTCTGCTTGCGCGCCGATGACGCTCAATACGCGCATGGTCAATGCCAAGCCACGCCGTACCGCTGGGTCGCGCATTTGCTTGAGCAATGCAAACAGCGAGGCATCCACCGGTTTCTCAACTTCGCGTGAGGCGACCAACAGTGTGTTGTTCACGAACGTCATGATTTCAGGTTGCGTCATATTCTTGACCACGTTGAGAATCAGGACGATATTGTCGCCCAATTTTCGCACATCGTCTTCAGTGAACGAGGTGACAATGTTATCGGCGATTTGAAGACCGCCGCGGGCAAATGCAAAATAGCCCTTGTGTTCCATCGTGGCAAGCGTGTCCACGATCTTGGCAAACGCCTCATCGCTCAACGGTCCCATGGTCTCGATCAAATCCAGGATGCTTTCTAATTGATCGAGCATTTTTTCGATGTTGCGTCCATTGCGCAACAAGCGTTTGAACAAACGTAACAAATCGTTCAGACTCACATTCTCTTGCACTTCTTCCAACTGTTCGACGGTGAGGCGAAAGGCATCGTTGGCGACCGGCACCAGATCGCGCATCAGTTCGGCGCGACTCTGGCGTTCGCGTTCGGCGATTTGCGCTTGTTCAGTCAGGTATTGCACCTGTGTTGTAAGCGTTTCAATCTTTTGAGTGAGGTCGGCAAGTGCCTGATCCATGAGACCTCCTATTTGCTCCATTTGCCAGCCATCGTCATGCGCGCCGGCAAAGGCAATTCTTGACCCTTGAGCAAGAGGTTCCAATACATCCACCGGAACATTAACTTGCCCCAGTGATTGGCTTCCGATTCTTGCAACAACGAGAAGGGGCCGACCCCGGGCAACGGATAGAAACCAGGCAGTGGCTCGACCTCGTAGTTGAAATCAATCAACAAGCCCTTGCCAAAGCCGGATTCGATAAAGCAGTTGGCATGCCCATCGAACGTGGGCAACATTTCCAAGCCATCCACGTAACGCAAAAAGTTTTCGCTAAAGCAGTCTACGGCAAAGTGCGCAACCGAGCCGGCTTTGGAGGTTGGTAAATCGGCGGCGTCGCCCAACGCAAAGATGTTGGGATACTTGGTCGAGAGGAAGGTATGCTTGTCCACCGGCACATAGTTGAGTTCGTTGCCCATCCCGGAACGCGCAATCGCCTCATCCCCCATATTGAGCGGAACCGAAACCAGCAGATCGTACTCGATCTCGCGCTCATCGTACGAAACAATTTTCTTGGCGTCCGGGTTTACTTCCATAATTTGAAATTCCGGTTCGATCTTGATGCCTTTGCGATCCAAAATGTCGCCCAAATGCTTTGAGGCAATGGGTTTGGTGAATGCCCCGGGCAGGGGCGTGGCATAAATCAATTCAACTCTGTTGCGAATACCTTGTTCGTGGAAGAACCAATCCGCCAGCATGATAAATTCCAACGGGGCGACAGGGCACTTGATCGGATTCTCGACCACGTTCAGTACCAAGCGACCGCCTTGCCACGAGCGCAAATGTTTTGCCAAAGCACACGCGCCTTCGATGGTGTAAAAGTCGAAGATGGATTTGTACCATTCGTGTTCGTGCAAGCCCGGCGTTTGTTCGGGATGTGTCCGTGTGCCGGTGGCGATGACGAGAAAATCATAGTTGAGGTAGCGTCCATCTTTGACCAGCCGCACGCGATTGTGTTCCGGTTCGATCACTTCCACCGGCGACATGATGAATTCGACCCCGGCAGGAATGAAATCGCGCTTGGGTTTGATCACATCGTTTTTGCTGTACATCCCAAAGGGGATGAAGAGAAAGCCCGGTTGGTAATAATGCGTTTCGTGTTGATCCACCACGGTGATTTGCCATTCGTCGCTATCCAGCAAGCGACGCATGCGGTTGACCACCATCGTGCCGGCGGTGCCCGCCCCGAGAACTAGCAATTTTTTCATTCAAACTCTCTCCCTATGAATGGTTTGGTGCGTTCGATTGCCTCTCCGTAGCAGAAGAGGTGCTCATCAAGTGGATTGTTGTGATTGCTCTCGCTTAGATCATCGCATCGGCGAGTGCGCTGCGTTTCGATAATTGATCCCCCAAGACCTCCCGTAAGAGATCGAGCGCTTTGATGATGCGCTTGTCAGCGAGTGTGTAGATGATGTTTGCGCCTTTGCGTTCGGCGACGACCATTCCGCGTTCACGCAAGATTTTCAAGTGCCGTGAAATGGTGGGTTGCGGAGTATCCAAGGTCTCTGCCAACTCCATCACGTTTTTCGAGCCATCAGATAACGCGTATAGAATTGCAATACGTTTGGGGTCTGAAAGTCCGCCGCATACTTCGGCGTGCAGTTGGTTGATTTCCCGGAGCAGTTTCTTATCCATCGTTTCCCTTAATGCATATATTTGCAGATGCGAATATGTGATTTCGCACACAAACATAAATCCTGGGAGTCTAAATCTGGTCAAAGCCACGTATTCAAAATGGTGGAAAAATTCGATGAGAGGCGAGGGGTAACTTGCTCAACCGATCTAGTGCGACTGGGTGTCAGCCATAGGTGGTTGCATAAGATTGTTGACACTCGCCAAGGGGTATGTTAAAATCTAGCGTGAAAGGAAACGATGCGAAGTACCGAGTTCAAAGTCCTTGTAGTGGTTGAAACGGCAATCGTTGGCTTTGCGGCGATGGGGGCAATGGGTATCTTGGTGGATCGCTATGAGCGTGCACGAGATGCCTTCGCATACCAAACAGCGGTGGCAGAAGCCACTGAGGTATTCATCGCGTTGTTGTCTTCTACGCCGCCTACGGCAACGCCGACCAATACTTTTACGCCCACCTCGACGCCCACACCCACCAACACGCCGCTTCCCACGTTCACGCCCACGCCCACACTTTCTCCCATGCCCACCCTTTCGCCGACGCCGAGCGTGCCGCCGCCACCAACGCGTACTGCAACGCCGCGTCCGACAGAAGGGCCCACGCCGATTCCATGGCAAACGGTCAATCGGTGCGATGAGATTGACGAACCGGGTTTTTATCGCTTAGGCACCGATCTCACCGCGAACGGCGATTGTATTCGCATCAAAGCGAGCAACATCTTTTTTGATTGCGCCAAGCATTCGATTCGTGGAACCAATTTCAGCGGGACGGGGATTTCGATTCGCAAGTACGGTCTTTTGAATACGCAAACGCCGGTATACGTGGAAATCCGCAATTGTCGCATTTCCAATTTTCGCGATGGGATTTACGTTGAAGCCGGCGACAAGTTAGTGATCCGCGACAATGAGAGTTCAAACAACTATGACGACACGGATCCGATCACGCGGTTCGGCAAGTTTCTGGGAATGGCGGAGGGTGCCGGCATTCGTGTGAACAACACCACCAATTCGCAAATTCTGAATAATACTACGCTCCATCAAGCGATTGGCATTGATGTTCGCAATTCGAATGGAGTATCGGTGCGGGGCAACACAGCGTCCGATAATTCGGCGTGGGGCATTAACTTTCAGCGGACGCAGAATAGCGAAGCCGTCGGCAATACGACAACGGATAACGTACGTAAGTGTACCTGGGGTGCCGGCACGGTCGGTTGGGGCTGCGATGCCGGTGGCATTGTGGTGCAAGATGGATCCAATGGCAACACGATTTCGAACAATCAAGTAACTGGGCGCAACGGCAACGGCATTTTCATCAAAGCACACGCAATGCCGTGCGGGAGCAACAATGCGATCAGCGGCAATACGATTATTGGCGTGTATTACAATGCCGTCGAACTGGGTTTTTGTGCCGGGAATCGTATCAATAACAACAATATGCGCGATGGGTTGGATGGTATTTGGCTGGGCTTTGCACACGATACCGAGATTCGCAACAATACGATTGTGAATATGCGCAATCATGGCATCATTTCTGGCAACAGTCGCGGCAATACCGTGTCTGGGAATCAAATCATCAATAGCAACGAAGGCATCTACTTTTTCACCGAACCGTACGATAGTAGCCAATATGCGTGGTTGCCGCCCGGCGATTATCGGTCACACAGCAATTGTTTGTGCGGCAACACGTTGCAATCGAATGCGATTGCCGTGCATTTGCAAGATTCTACGTTTAATCAAGTGACCGGCAACACGTTCATCAATAATGGGCGCACCTTTCTTGTGCAAGGCAATGGCGATGGCAATAATTTACAAGGACGTGTGCCCGGGTTATCACCACGGCTCACGTCGGCTTGGCACTTGCTCATACTGGCGTTTGACAATTCACGCGGGCAATGGTAATATAGCGTCTGTGGTAGGAATGCCAAGCGGCATCGGCTTGGCGTTTCTCTTGTCCAGTGGGGTAATGATTCATACATAGAAGGGGTGATTTGCTGTGACGGTCAAGTTGCGCGATAATGAATCCTTCGATAGTTTGTTACGCCGGTTTAACAAAGAAGTCATGGAAGGCGGCGTGATGAAGGACTTGCGTCGTCGCCGCTGGTTTATTCCAAAAGGCGAGCAACGTCGAATGGAAGAGCGCAAAGGACGCCGCCGGGCACGCTTGCAACGGTTGCGCCACGAACAAGAAGAAGGTTAGTTTGGAAGAGCCGGGTGTTTCGTTCAACCCGGTTTTTCATTAAGGAACGTATGAACACCGACGAACCGGCAAAGCGCTCGCTTGCTGATTGGGAAAGCGCCGTTGAGAAACAAATCCGTGAGGCGATGGAGCGCGGAGAGTTTGATCATCTACCCGGCGCGGGCAAGCCGCTCGATTTGGAAGAGAATCCGTTTACGCCAGCCGAGTGGCGGTTGGCATTCAAACTACTCAAAGATAACGCCGTTGCGCCGGAATGGATCGAGCAGGGTCAATTGATTCATCAAGAGTTTGCGGCATTGGCAACTTGGCTTGAACAACAGGCACGTTGGCAACGCGAGCGCCTGGCTAAAGCCAAATCGCTCGCGCCAGACCAGATGATTGCCGAACGCGAGCATCTGGTGAAGGCGCGTGAGCAAACGTGTCAGGTCTATCGGCAACGCGCGCAGGCGTTGAACAAGGCGATTGACACCTACAATCTTCAAGTGCCGGATGTGCAATTGCAAGTGCCGCGCCTTCGCATTGACGACGAATTGCAAAAGTTTATCCAAGCGTGTCAGTAAAATCCAAGCCCTGTTTTCGCCGCGAAAACGGGGCTTGTTATTGCGTTAATCGCAACGCCCGATGAAATCGTTGGGGGGTGATGCGCCGCAATAATATTTGTTCGTCTTCGCCCAGCGCGCCCAGTCCGATGAGGACGATGCCATACAACACTCCTGCCACTGGCACCGCGATGAACAATCCTCCATGTGAGATCATCCACCACAATGCAATGCCCATTACGCCGGACGCCACCACTGGGCGCCACGCAATCGAAACGAATGGCACCGATGCGAGATTTTTTCGCACGCTGTAATAAAACGGAATCAGCAACACCATTTCGGAAAAGATTGTCACAAGCGCCGCGCCGATATACGACAGCGGCGGAATTGCAATCAAGTTGGCGATGATGTTGAATGCGACGCCGATGATAAACGCGCGCGTCAGAAAACGTTGTTGACCAAGCGCGATCAAAACGTAATGCGTTACGCTGTTGACGAAACTAAATGGTAGGAACCAAATCAACACTTGCAACGCGATCTGCGAATCCGGCAAGTATGCCTCGCCGCCGAAGAATAGGATCAACTCTCGCGAGATGAAGAGGGTGCCAACCGTGATGGGCATCGCAATCCACAATAACATTTTTAACGACAAGATGTACGCACGAAGCATCGCGTCTTTGGCGTTTGCCGCCATCCGTGAAAGCATTGGGAAAATTGCCAGTGTGAAATTCGAGGGGATGAAATTGAGCGCGTCAATGAATTTGTAGGCGGTCTGATAATACCCCACCACCGTATCACCCTTGAACGGCTTGAGAATCAAAATATCAATGCGGAAAAAGAGCGACGAGAGTAAATTGTTCAGCATCAGGGGAAACGATTCAAAAAACATCCAGCGGATCAAGGCGCGGTCGGGTTCCCAACGCGGCACAAACAGTGTGGTGCGAACGAGATACCCAAAGACAACGAGCGTAAAGAGGTTTGTCACAATCGAGGCAGTTGCCAAGCCGATAAAGCCATAGCCCGTGAGGAGTGCAATCACTCCAAGCGCGACTGAGAGCAAGCGCGTGGTGAAATCCACGGCAATGCGGTACTCGAATTTTTCGTACGCGTTGAAAAGAAACGCCAGCGATGCGGCAAGCGAACTGGGCAACATACCGATCATCAATAAACCGAGGGCGATGCCTGTATTGGCCGTGAGATCGAAGAAGGCAAAATAGAGTGCGGCGATGCCTGCGACCGGTAACAACGATGCCGCCCATAACCAAAAACGCAGAAGGACGGTGTTGGTTAGGTAACGATTGGCTTGCGTGCGGTCGCGCGACACCTCGCGGGTCACAAGGATGCCCAAACCAAAATCGGTGATGGTATTCGCAAGTAACCAAACGGTGATTGCCCAACCATACTGCCCGGTGCCGGTGGGACCCAGCACGCGCAACGATAACAACGCAAACGCGAGGTCAATGAGTTTCATCAACAGCGAAGTGATCATTGGCAAGAGCGAATTCTTGGCGACGACCATCACCGCCGATTCGCGTTCGGGGCGATAAAAGCGTCGCCACGCAAGGTATGCGAATCCCAGGAGCAATACCATCGCGCCGAGGAATGAACCGATGGCGCCAACCCGAAATGACACGGGACTATACTTGAATCGAATGGTGTGTGCGCCCGCCGGGACGAACACCGCGCGGAAATTGTAATCGGCGCGATACAGGGTCGTGTCCTGCTCGTCAATGAACGCGAGCCAACCAGGAAAGTACGAATCGGCGAGGACAAGCCAGCCGGCGCAATCTTGCTTGCTTTTCAGAATAACCTCACTGCCAGTGTACTTTTCAATCGTTACCGGTTGATAATTACACGATGCTGTAATGCTATTTGCCGGTGGTTGTTCCAGGAGCACCTCGCGGGTTGGATCGAAATCCCTCATCGCGTTAAGCAGGGCGGCGCGGTCAGCCATCACGCGCGCTTGCGGTACCATAAACGCACGGGGCAACACATTTTCGTTGCGGTAGATTTTGATTTCGGCATCGTACACAAGAGTATAGCCAGCGTTGGGGAGTGGTCGCTTGGTCAAGACATACTTGACGTTGAGCAGATGGATGATCGGCGAATCGAGCGGATCGGGATTGTAGAACGGCGCGATGCGATTGTTGAGCAGTTCGTCTTGAGGGGCAAGGACGCTCATCAAATCGGCATACTGTTTGGGGATGATGGAATCGTAGCCGCGAATGTCGGCGATGTGATAAAACATGCCGACATTCGGATTGAATACTTTTTCGCTGGCGTCGCCGCGCGCATCGTAACTGGTGATGCGATAGAGGGAGCGATCTTGCTGAAGAAATTGAACGGCGGGTGGGGTGAACTCGCTCAACTTGGAATCGGCGCGCGGATAGAAATCAAAGCCGATGATGAAGAGATCGGCGACAAGAACGATGATGGCAATGAGTTGCCAAAGCCCAAGTTCAATAGGTCTTGCAAAAAATGTAAAGCGTAAAATGTAATGTGTGGTGCGTGATGCGTAAAGCGTGATCCCCGCACCAAGTAAGAACAAGCCAAACAACGCCACGTTGCGGAACTCGTACGAATAAAACATGCGCCCGCTATCGAACGCGAGTTGTGCAAGGTTGGATGCGCTAACAATTCGATCAACCAGGGCAAGTGTTTGATCGCGCAAGAACCAAGAAGCGGCAAGCGCAACCAGCACGATGATGCCGCCGATAAGGGGTACAGCGTAAAGCGTAGAACGCGCCGGTTGACCTTGGCTTGGTAACTGTTGACTCTGGATTTGTGCGCCGATGCCGGCAAGCACGGCTATACTCAGTGTGTACGGAAAGACCCAGCGGAACGGCGTGTGCAGTTGGTTAAAGCCGGGAACACCGAAAAAGAGAATCGCGTACAGCGGTGTGCCAAAGATGAAGAGGAGCGAGAGGACGGCTAAGGTTGCAAATAATCCAACGGGATACTGTTTCGGTTCTGCGTTTTTCGTTTGGCTGAACTTGTAAAATGCAAAACGTAAAATGGCAACCAGCGCAAGGAGGAGCGGCAAAATTCCAACGTACGCCCCGGCTTCGACGTAATTTTTGATGCCCCAAAAAATCGTCTGGTTGGGCGCGGCACGCGCGGCGAAATCAAACACATCGAAATAAGTGTGATGCGTTGGATTACCAAAGAAATCGGGAATGAAGAATGTGATAATTTGGCGAAGAGGATATGCCCAACCCACAACATCGTGATACGTAACCGAGCCACTGCGAAAATTATTTTGCACCAGTTCGTACAAGGGCACCAATTGCACTGCGCCGAGAGCGATACCGAGGAGGGTTAGGGCAGCGATGAAGAGACTCGACCGAATCCGCTCGCGCCAGGATGCGTGAGTAAGTAATCGCCACGCCGAATAAAATGCCGTGATGATTAGAATATAGATTGAGATTTCGATGTGGCCCGCCAGAAATTGAATGCCCAGCAAAATCGCGCCGATGAGCGCGAACAAAATCTGTCGCGAGGTTTTTGGCGCGGTAATGACGATCTCCGCACAAGCAAGAATTGCAGGGAGCCACGCGGCTGCGCTAATGATCATCGGAAAGGTGGTGCTGACGACAAAGAATGCGCTGAAGGCGTACGTGATCGCGCTGATGCTTGCGCCAAAGCGTTGAACGCCTAGCACGCGCATCAATGCGTACATCATCGTTGCAGCGATGGCGAGTTGAAGCGCAACAAAATACCCAAACGCGCGCTCAATCGGCAGAATGTAAAACAAAATGCTGAACGGATAGAGGGCGGAACTTTGGCCGGCGGCAAGAAAAGGAACACCGCCAAAGAGGTACGGATTCCAAAGGGGAATCTCTTTTTGCCGGAGCGATTCGACGATGAAATTCTTCCATTGGAAATTTTCCAACACCAGATCGCTGACCAGTTCGTTGTGCGGCGTGGTGATACTAAATTGCGACGCAAACGCGCTCCACGGTGGAAAGCGATAGAGGTTATCAAAGGGGACGAGTGAGGCGCCGCCGAAAACCACTGGCGCAAAAAAAATCGCGCTGAGCGCGAAGAAACTGAGAATAATCAGGGCATCACGCTTGGACACGTTGATATTCAACCCGAGCCGAGTGATCGAGTTTGCCATAGCGCCAGCGAATTTCAAACACGCGCCACGCGGCTTCGATCTTGACCGGCACTGTCATTTTGGATTTGCCGATGCGGCGATCTTCAAAATAAATGGGCCATTCCAAGATGCGCATTCCCAGTTTCTCACACAGGTATGCCATCTCTACCTGGAAGACATAGCCATTGGATTTCACGCGATCGAGATTGATTCTTTCCAATGCCCGGCGGCTCCAGCATTTGAAACCCGCGGTTGCATCGTGGGTTTGTGTTCCCAGGATGAGATGCACCCACACACTATTTGCCCACTTGCTCAAGAAATAGCGCCAGCCACTCCAACGTGGATCCAATTGTCCTCCCGGCACGTACCGCGAGCCCACGACGACATCGTACTCGTTGATCTTGGAGATGAAAGCGGGCAAGTACTGGGGCGAGTGTGAGAAATCGGCATCCATCTGGATGATGCAATCGGCGCCATGCTCCAACGCCCATTTGAACCCGGTGATGTACGCGGTACCCAGTCCCAGTTTGCCGGGACGATGCATCACGAAAACCCGGTGGGGATCGCGAAGGTGGAGTTGGTCGGCAATCTCGCCAGTGCCATCATTGGAATGATCGTCAATCACGAGAATGTGTGCTTGAATCGGAAGCGCGAGTAATTGGGTGATCATCGGTTCGATGTTTGGCGCTTCGTTGTAGGTCGGCAGGATAATAAATGTTTTCATCAGCGCGCGGATTATAACATCAAAACATTCAATTGCAAATTTTCGCGCGCGGCTTTGCTGCAGAATCTTAAAATTCATTTAGAGGGCGTTTGCAATCTCAAGCCAAATGAGTATAATGGAAACAACTCTTGGTATTCTTTCTCTTTTGGAGTAACGGTGAAATGGCTGTAACGGTTTTGATTGTCGCGAGCGACAAGACCACAAGTCTATCGTATGCCAGTTCCTTCGGGAAGAAAGAATACACCATTGTGACGGCGCACAGCGGTCGCCAGGCAATCGCCGTTGCCAAGACGCACAACCTGGATGCCATTGTCATTGATACCACTTCTCCCCGCCTCAACTGTAAAGCGCTGTGTCGCAAATTAAAAAGTGTTTCTTTTGCCCCCTTGGTATTGATTGCGCCTCCCAACGCCAAGGTGGATGGTGCTTTGGCGGCGGGGATCGTGCCCAAGCCCGTTGCGGATAAGAAATTGGTCGCGCGGGTTAAATCGGCGATTGATGCACGACCGCCGCGCACCTTGAGCGTGGGCAAATTAACCCTGGATTTGGAGAAACGCAAACTCACGCGCGGAAGCAAAACGTTTTCACTCACGCCCAAAGAATTCGGCTTGCTCAAAATTTTGATGGAACGCGCCGGCCAATTGGTCACGCGCGAGACGTTGATGAAACAGGTCTGGGAGACAGATTATCTGGGCGACACGCGGACGTTGGATGTGCATATCCGTTGGGTGCGCGAAAAGGTGGAAGATAATCCAAGCAAGCCGCAACGCTTGGTCACGACACGCGGCGAAGGGTATATGGTTGTGAAAGAGGAATCTGAAAAGTAAACCTCCCAAATCGGGGAGGTTTTTTATTGGCGGGTCATGATCAGCCACATAAAGTACGGAATGCTCATTTGGCGTTTGAGGCGCCACGGTTCACGCAGTAATCTGTACGTCCATTCAAACCCGGCATCTCGCATCCATTGGGGTGCGCGCGGCACGATGCCAGCCAGCGTATCAAACGTGCCGCCAACGCCCATCGCCACCGCAACATTTTTCACGCGCGATGCATTGCGCGCGATCCACAATTCCTGTTTCGGTGGACCGTACGCCACGAAAAGAATTCTTGCCCCAGATTCATTTATGCGTTGTGTGATCGGCTCGTTTTCATCCGGCGACGGTGAGCCAGCGTAACACCCCGCAATCTCCAGACTCGGATATCTCTCCTTGAGTTTTGTTGCCGCTTTTTCTGCAATCCCCTCGCGCGCACCAAGCAAAAAAACTTTGATGCCCTGTTCCGCCGCCAACGCACAAATGCGCTCCATCAAATCCTGTCCCGCTACGCGCTCACGTAACGGCGTGCCCCGGCGTCGCGCCGCCCACAGCAAGCCCACGCCATCCGGCACGTTTAGCGCAGTCGAATTCAACACGCGCATAAATTCCGGCTTCGATTGCGCGATCACGACAAATTCCGGGTTCACGGTGGCGATTTGGTGCAAGCCCGGTTCGTGCAGAAAATCTTTGACGCGCGCAATGGCATCATCGTAGGTAACGTTGTCAATGCGGACATTCAAAATTGAGATACGATTCATCGTATATCAATACGTCCACCGACACAGAGGAGTGTCAGTCGTCGTCTGTTGGTGGTTATCTATTCTCCACTTCGGTTACCACGCTCTCAAAAATTTCCAACCCCTCATCCACCAAATCCTTGCCGATCATCAAGGGCGGCATAAAGCGCACCGTGCTTCGTCCGCAACCCAGCGTTAGCAAACCGCGTTCGAAACACCGATTGATGATGCGATGCCGCATTGCCGGATGCGGCTCTTTAGTGGCCCGATCTTTGACAAACTCGATGCCAATCATCAAACCCTTGCCGCGCACATGCCCGATATTCGGATGGCGCACCTGCATTTCGGCGAGTGCATCGAGCATATACGTGCCCATTGCCGCCGCATTTTGCATCATTCCATTTTCGATCAGTTCAAGTGTTTTGAGTGCCGAGACGCATGCAATCGGATTGCCGCCATACGTGTTACCGTGTGCGCCCGGCTTCCAGCGCGCACCCACCGATCTGCGTGCCGCCATCGCACCCATCGGTATGCCGCTCGCAATCCCTTTGGCAATGCACACAATATCCGGTTCAACGCCCCAATGTTGAATCGCCCACCATTTGCCGGTGCGCCCCACGCCGGTCTGCACTTCATCCACGATCAGCAAGATGCCGTGCTCATCGCATAATTTGCGTAGGCGCGGGAAAAAGTTTGGCGGCGGTACGATGTAGCCACCTTCGCCTTGAATCGGCTCGACTAAAATGGCGGCGACTTCATCCGGCGGTAACGCGGTGGCGAACAAGATATTTTCGATATAATCAATCACCGCGTCACCCTCATCGCCATTGGGCGGCGTTGGAAAAATCGGACGATAGGGATCGGGGAATGGAACGTGCCACACCCCCGGCATGGTGGGAAAGAAGCGTTCTTGCTGACGCGCTTTGCTCGCGGTGAACGAAAGCGATCCCATCGAACGACCGTGAAACGCGCCCAAGAATCCGATGAATTGTCTGCGCCCGGTCGCATAGCGCGCTAATTTCAATGCGGCTTCGACCGATTCGGTGCCCGAGTTGGCGAGAAACACAACCACATCTTCTTGGATAGGGGCGATCTCGTCAATCCGTTCAGCCACACGCACCATCAACTCGTGGTAATAATCGGATGAGATATGAATGAATTTTTCGGCTTGCGCTTGGATGGCTTGGACGATTTCCGGATGAGAATGCCCGGTGGAGTTGACTGCGATGCCGGCACAAAAATCAATATAGCGATTGCCGTCCACATCCCAGACCTCGGCGCCTTTGCCATGATCCATCACAAAGCCGTAATCCCGCGCATACGAAGGCGAAAGGACAAGGGCATCCCGTTCAAGGATTGCTTTGGCTTTGGGTCCAGGCGGTGAAACGATAATCCGTTGCGTCATTGCAACCTCCCTTGGTGAGTCGTTAGTCACTAGTCGTTCGTCAGTAGTCGTTCGCCAGTAGTCGTTCGTCATTGGTTCATTTGTCAGCGGCTTCGATCTCTTCAATCGCGGCGAGCGCGATTTCGCGCACGGCGCCCAAATGTCCGGCGAACGCCGTATCATCGGATAGTTGGCGCAACGCCGGAATCGCGCGCGTGTCGCCGATGAGTCCCAACGCTTCGGCGGCGCGACCGCGTACGTGCGCATCGCTATCATTCAGCGCCTTGATCAACGGTTTGACCGCGCGTTTGGCTTTCAACCGGCCCAAGGTGTATGCCGCACGCCAACGAATCCCGGCATCGGCGTGTTTGAGTTGTGGAATCAATTTGCCTGCCGTCGCTGGCTTGCCCAACGCGACCAGTGCGTCCGCCGCGCGCCAGCGAACTTGATAATCGGGATCGTGCAGCAGAGCGATTAAACGATCTTGCGCACGATGTTCTTTCAAGTGTCCCAGCAATTCGGCGACAAGCGCGCGAACGCCGGCATCCGCATCTTTGAGCATGGCGACAAGATGTTTACTGGCACGCTTGCCTTCGTGGCGGGCGATGGCTTCGGCGGCGTGCCAGCGGACGTTGGCATCGCGATCTTTGAGTGCGGTGTGCAAGATGCGACTGACCTTGGTACTCTTGAGTCGTCCTAGGACATCCACCGCCCACGCACGCACTTCTGGGTTAGCATCGCGCGCGGCATCTAACAGCGGTGCTTGCGCGCGTTTGACGTCGAGCATTCCAAGGGCTTCAACGCAACGTGCGCGCACCGTCACATCGGGGTCGTGGGTACCGGCGACCAAGGCATCGAACGCGCGGGCATCACGCCAACGGCCTAGCACTTGGGCGGCGCAGGCGCGTTGATGGGGGTTGCCTTCGGTGAGCAATTTCAAAATATCGTCAAAGTTTTCGACTTGCCGCACGCTCAACGCATCTACGGCGCGATAACGCGCCAGTGGATCACCGCTTCCCAAATCTTCAAAAAGTTTGCGTGTGCTTTCGCTGCTCATGGATCACCTCACGCCAATGAAATGCGCCGTGCAATTCGAATCACCCAATCGGCCAAGGGTTCAAACGCAAAACGCCAGCGCGCGACGATCCATACCATTCCTGCCCCAAGCATCGCGCCGGCAATGACATCGCTGGGATAATGCACGCCGGCGTAGACACGAGACAGCCCATACAACGTTCCTAGGATGAAGAGCATTTTGCCTAGACGCGGATTGGCGTAATACGCGCCCATGGCAAACGTGAACGCGGCGGCGATGGGAATGCTAGGAAACGAGGATACGGAGGGACGATAGAAAAGCAAATTGACCGACTCGCTTGCAAAAGGGCGTGGACGAAAATAGATGAGCGATAAATCCTTGATGAGTGCTTGTGAGACCAGTGTGCCCAAGAGGATGAGCAACACGGCTCGTTGATAACGCGTTTGTTCCATCGGCGTTGCGCCGGCAAACCACATGCCTGCTGCCACAAGAGCGAGTAAGGTTGGAATCAAATAATCGTTGACGATGAGACGAGCGATCCCATCGCACGGTGGACACGTCCCTACGAAATTGTTGAGCCAATGCAAGAGCCAAAGATCGGGATTCATACGATTGGCTCTTTTTCTTTGGGATGCGCGGTTGCCCACCGACGGCGTAGCAAGTGCCGCATCGCTTGGGGATGATGTTGCCACGCGACGATCTGGCACGCGACGAAGGCGAGCGCGCGGGTGATGGGCACGGCGAGCAAAAAGGCAAGGAAAAAAATCGTGAACAATTCGCCCCCCGCGAGACCTGGGATAAAAATTTCTTGATCGGTGATAAAAAACCAAATGAAACTTGCAAGGATGAGTGAGATGCTCAACGCGATGCCAATGCGCCCCTCCAGCCACATTAAATCACGCCGACGATACCGGAGCGCGACGAATTGCAGCGTGCCGAGCAGAGCAAAGAAACAAAGGACGAAATAATGGATGGCTTGAGTTCCTTCGCCAAAATGAAGCAGATCGAGCAACATGGTTACCTCGTTAACCGGTCGCCTGCCAGCCACCCTTGCGCTGTGGGCAACGGTTAAATCAAGCCGATTATTCGGCCTTGTTCGTCCACATCAATGCGTGTGCCGGCAGGGATGCGCGGTAATGCTGGCATGGTACTGATCGTTCCGCAAATGGGCGTGAGAAATCCTGCACCGGCAAACACGCGCAGATCGCGCACCGGAATTCTGAATTTACGCGGCCGTCCTTTCAACTTTTCATCGTGCGAAAGGGAAAGATGCGTCTTTGCCATACAAATCGGCAAATTGCCATACCCGAGATCGGTGTAGAGTTTGATTTTGTTTTCTGCCTCTGGGTAATATTCCACGCCATCGGCGCCATAAATTTTTTCCGCGATGCGTTCGATTTTTTCCTTGATGGGCAAATCGGTCGCGTACAGAAATTTGAATTGCGCCGATTTCTTGCACGCATGCACCACCGCTTCGGCAAGTGAGATCACACCTGCCCCGCCACGCTGATGTGCGTAGGATACGAATGCTCCTTCCGTTCCCGCATCGCGCGCTACCCGTTCGATGATGGCGATCTCGCGATCGGTATCGGTTTCAAAATGATTGACGGCAACAATGACCGGCACACCAAACAACTGCGCATTTTCGATATGCTTGACGAGGTTGGCACACCCTCTTTCGACGGCGGCCAGATTTTCTTGGGCGAGTTCGGGCGGCAACGATTTGCCGGGAACGAAGTAGCCCACACCGCCATGCATCTTGAGCGCGCGCACCGAAGCCACGATGACAACCGCATTCGGCGTCAACCCCGAATAACGACACTTGATGTCGAAAAATTTTTCCATCCCTAGATCGGAGCCAAAGCCGGCTTCGGTGACCACGTAATCGTTGAGATGCAACGCCATTTGATCGGCAATAATCGAATTGTTGCCATGCGCAATGCTGCCAAACGCGCCGGTGTGAATGAACGCCGGCGTGTGTTCAATCGTTTGCAAGAGATTGGGTTTGAGGGCTTCGCGCACGAGTACGGTCATCGCTCCCGCGCATTGTAAATCTTCGGCGGTGACCGGCTTGCCCTCGCGTGTAATGCCGATGACGATGCGCCCCATCCGCGCGCGCAAATCGCGGTACGACGTGCTGAGCGCCAGAATCGCCATTACTTCGCTGGACACGGCAATGTCGAAGGAGGAAGCGCGCGGGACACCGCCTTCGCGTCCGCCCAAGCCAACAATGACGTGGCGCAACGCGCGATCGTTCAAGTCCACCACGCGCGACCACGTGATCGAGTAGGGATCAATGTCCAAGGGATTGTCGTGAAACAAACTATTGTCAATGAACGAGGCGAGCAGATTGTGCGCGAGTGAAACCGCGTGAGTGTCGCCGGTAAGATGCAAGTTAATGTCTTCCATCGGCAACACTTGGGCATAGCCGCTCCCCGTGGCGCCTCCCTTGACGCCAAAGACCGGACCCAATGACGATTGGCGCAAGCAAATTGCCGCGCGATGGCCCAGCCGATGGAGTGCCATCCCCAAGCCGACCGTCGTCGTGGTTTTGCCTTCGCCAAGCGGCGTGGGGGTCATTGATGTCACGACAATGTATTTGCCGCGCGGCGCAGATTGCGCCACCAGTTTATCGAGGGCGTGCAGTGAAATCTTGGCTTTGAATTTGCGATAGAGATCAACATCTTCCTCGGCCAGCCCCATTGCTGCCGCGATCTCGGCAATCGGTTTTATTTCTGCCGCTTGGGCGATTTCAAGGTCGGAAGCCATCGGATTCTGCCTCGGGTTCCCATTGTTTTGATTTGAATCTCGGCGGCGCGGATGGTGTTGTGCATCAACAACATCGTGGTGACAGGACCCGTGCCGCCGGGCACCGGCGTAATCGCTGATGCAATTTCTTGCACCGCATCGAAATCTACATCGCCAACAAATTGATCTTGAACAATATTCACACCAAAATCAATAACCACCGCCCCGGGCGCGACCATCTCTGCGGTGATGAAGCGTGGCTTGCCAATCCCAACGAATAACCGATCGGCTTGGCGCGTGAGATCGGCGAGGTTGGGTGTGCGCGAATGGCAAATGATCACCGTTGCATTGGCACGCAACAAGAGCAACGCCAACGGCTTGCCCAAAATATCCGATCGTCCAACAATCACTGCGCGTTTCCCTTCGAGGGGAATCGCATAATGATTCAAGATTTCTAACGCGGCGTTGGGCGTGGTGGTTGTAAAGTATTCGCCGGCATCGAGCGCCAGTTTGCCGAGGTTGATCGGCGAAACACCTTCCACATCCTTGACGACCGGGAACGCCGCAAGCACAGCACGCACATCAATCGTTGGTGGGAGCGGGCGTTGTAAAAGAATGCCGTGCACGCTATCGGTTCGATCGAGTTCGTTTAATCGCTCGATGATGCCGTCGGTGGTGGTGGCATCAGGCAGGGCTTCCATCTGAAACCCCATCCCACACTTGACAAATTGATGATCAATGGAATGGGCGTAACGAATAGCTGTCGGTGAATGGCCCACCCGGACCACCGCGAGCGTTGGAGCAATGCCGTGCGCTTTGCGGAATTGCTCGATGCGCGGTCCAAGTTCGACACATAGTTTTTCAACGACCGGTTGCCCGGCAAGAATTTGCGCCGTCACCAATTTTGCCTTTTCTCGTAACTACTCACCGCAGAGGCGCAGAGAACGCCGAGTTTCATTTTGTTTTTTTCTCCGCGCCCTCGGCGTCTCTGCGGTAATTTGAGAAGGGCTGAGCAGTTACCTTTTCTCACAATGTAACTGGTATACCACAGGGAGCACAGAGAAAAGAAATCGCCAACTGTGACCTCTGTGCGCTCTGTGATTCAAAGGGAGTGGGGCTGAGCAGTTATCTCACAACCGGCTTTCAACGATCTTCAAAATTTCATGCTTGCGTTGTTCGGCGTCTGCCAGTAACTGTTGCACGCGTGCGCGATGTTCGCGCACAAAGGTTTCGTCTTGGATGGCGCCGAGGTTGATGGAAACGTTCAATGCCGCGCCGCGCAAGCCGGCTTCTGCCATCAAGGCACCCACGCCGCCATCGCTGGCGGCATTCTTGTTTCCTTTTTCCGCCACCGGCTGGGCAAGTGCGAGGACTTGGGCGCACAATTCAGCCACGCGCAAGGGAACATCCGACGCGTGTTTGAGGGCGTCTTGGATGGCGCGTGTGCGCGCAGCTTTTTCCGCGTCGGTTTGCTTGGGTAATTGGTAGGCATCCATCACGCGCGCATAAGCATCGGTGTCGGCTTGTATCAGATCGCGTAATTCGCGTTGCAAGGTTTCGGCGCGCGGCAGAATCGTTTGCATTTCAGCGCTGACAGTTTCGTATCCTTTTTTGCCAATCGTCAAACGACACACCATCGCGACCAAGGATGCAGCGAGCGCGCCACTGAGCGCGGCAACACTGCCGCCGCCGGGTGCCGGGTCAGCAGACGCCACCTCATCGAGAAAAGATTGAAGAGACTTGACGGAAAAAGCCATTCACACTCCCGCGTTTCAATTTTTCGATCTTGCGTAAACTTGGCGTCATTGTAAATCAAAAAGCAAAAATCGCAAATCGAGAAATTATTTCCATTGCACTCTGACTACGCGGCGTTCGCTTTCAAAGTCAATGAACGCCACGCGTTTGTTCGCCACACCGTACTCAAAAATTTTCTTGACGAGCAAAACATCTTGCAAGCAATATTGCTCCAAGCGTTCTTGAAACCACGCGCCTAATTCATTCACCCGCGCTGCGCCTTCTTGATCGCCTACATCGGCGAGGGCGAACGGCAACTTGTCCCGCAAGGTGGCGGCAATCCGATTCCACACCACGGCTTGCGGACCGGTTGCCATCTTTTGTTTACCCAGCGATCCTTCTGCCAAGGCGGCAAGCGAAACCCGGTGTCCCAGGCGCGCTTCGAGATCGGCGAGCAAATCAAAACTTTTTTCGTCGAGAAGTTTTTTCAAATCTTCGGGCGCGTCGGGTAAGCGAATGTTTTCCAAACTATGTTGACGCGCTTCAGACCACGCAAGGACCGCGTTATCAAAGTGAAGAATGTTGAATCCAATGATGCGCGTGTGCGCAAGCAGATGCGCGGCGAGTTCGGCGGTGTTGTGAAACACTTGGGCGTTATGACACTCACACCACGCCACGCCCACCGACATATGCAACGAGCGAATCGCCGCGTCTTGATCGGGCAGGTTGGGGTCAAGCAGTTCTTGGGTTTCGAGGTCGTAGAAAATATCGCTCATTTTACCCGTTGCGTCATTGCTTGCGCCATCTCGCGCAGTTCCACCATTGCGCGATGTTGAATGCCGCTTGCCTCAAGCGCGCGTAACGCTTGAGCGCAGTACTCCGCCGCGCGTTGTTGTGTTTGTTCGCGTGCGCCGATGGCATCCAGCAAGTGAAGCACGTGTGCCACATCATCGGGAGTGAGATGGGGCTGGCTATAAATCGTGCGCAAGGTTGCGCCGTACTGCGGATGATTCAAACCGATAATCGCCGGCAACGCTTTCTTCTTCGATAAAATATCGGTTGCCGCCGATTTGCCAGTAACGGCTGGATCACCCCACACGCCCAGAATATCGTCCACCATTTGAAACGCCAAGCCGATATTCTCGCCGAATTGCGTGAATGTGTCAATCACGTGCGCGTCCTCGGTGCCTAGCATTGCCCCCAACCGCAACGAGGCGGCGATGAGCGCGGCGGTTTTCCCGCGAATCATTTGCAAGTACTCTGCGATGGTTACATCGAGCCGGGATTCAAAACGAATATCGAGAAACTGGCCCTGACAAATCGCCAGCGTCGTCGCATCAAAGACGTGATTGATTTGTGCGCATTTTTCCGGCGCGATCCCTTGCTGCCACAAACGATCCAACGCGAGTCGCGCGAGCATATACATTCCATCGCCCGCATTCAACCCGTGTGCCAAGCCCCACACCTTCCACACCGCTAATCGTCCGCGCCGCTCCGCGCTTTGATCTTCAATGTCATCGTGAATCAACGAAAAGTTGTGTACCAGTTCGATTGCGGCAGCCACCGGAAGCGCGCGGTGCCAATCATCGCACGTGGCATCGCAGGCGAGCAAACACAACAATGGGCGCAATCGTTTGCCGGTATCCGTCTTGACCGGCGCGAGATTAGCATCCACCCAACCTAGATGATATTGGAACATTCCATAGTACGGATCGTACACCGGTGCAGGTGAAACAAGAATGGATCGCAATTCGTTTTCAAGGGCGGTGAGCAAAGTGTCCATCTTTTATCTTTCTATCTTGACCAGCTGTTTTGTTTTTCGGAGCGCATCCAAATCTTCTGCGCCGATGCCAAACATTGCCACGCGCATTTGTTCTTGAATCATCTTGATGCCCTCGATCACATCTTCCACGCCGCGTTCAGCCAGTTTGAGCATCGGCGAGGCGTAACCGACGAGGTCGGCCCCTAACGCAATACATTTTGCTGCATCAATGCCATCTTTGATACCGCCGCTCGCAATGAGCGGCAAGTTGGGCACGGCACGATGAACCTGTTCCAAACTTTCGGCGGTGGGAATGCCCCAATCCCAAAACGCTTCGGCGAGTTCGCGCAGAAACGAAGATGGCGCGCGATACGCTTCCACCGCCGCCCACGAAGTGCCCCCAGCCCCGGCCACATCAATCGCCGCGACGCCGGCATCGGCAAGCTGGCGCGCGGTCTCGGCCGAAATTCCAAAGCCGACTTCTTTGACGATCACGGGCACCTCGAGCGCGCGGCAAACCTGTTCGATTTTCTTGAGCAATCCTTTCCAATGAAGATTGCCGCCGGCTTGCACCGCTTCTTGAATCGCGTTGAGATGCAGGATCAACGCATCGGCGCCGACCAGTTCGACAGCGCGGCGGCATTGTGTTACTGAATAGTCGTAGTTGAGTTGGATCGCACCGAGATTAGCAAACAACAAAATATCGGGCGCGACGCGGCGTACCTGATAGGTGTATGCCAAGGCTTCGTCTTCAATCGCCGCGCGTTGCGACCCCAGTCCCATCGCAATGCCGGTGGCTTGCGCCGCGCTCGCCAACGTTTGATTGATCCGCTCGGCTTCGTGCGCGCCGCCGGTCATTGAAGAAATCAAAATAGGGGCGCGGAGCGGTTTATTGAAAAAGGTTGTGGCAAGGGAAATCTCGTTCAGATTGAGTTCCGGCAGGGCTTGATGCACAAAGCGATATTGTTCCAAGCCGGTCGTGGTTTGCCGGAATTGAACATTTTCCTTGAGGTTGATCCGCAGATGTTCGAGTTTGCGATTCTCGTGAGTAGTTTCGTCAGGTGACATATCAAATCCTTGGCGCGTAACTTTTCGTTACGTGCGGTGTTCTAGCGGGCAAAGCGCAGACGGAATTATAGCACAAGTAAGGGGTTGACGCACGAGCCAATTGTGCATATACTTGGCTCGGTTGTTGTCCTCATTCCGTCCACATTCAAATCTCACAGGAGGGTTTCCATGGATCAAGCAATTTTCGAGCAAGTGAAAGCCATTATCGTGGACAAATTAGGCGTGGATGCCGCCAAGGTTACACCCGAGGCACGTTTTCGTGAAGACTTGGAAGCAGACTCGCTTGATCTCGTCGAACTCATTATGGAATTTGAAGAGAAATTCGGTGGAGAGATTTCGGACGAGGAAGCGCAAAAGATTACCACCGTGGGCGAAGCAGTTGCGTTTCTCGAAGTACACAAGAAATAATTCGATTCTCGCTTTGCGCACACGTACGAATCTAGTTCGCTTGGGAACGCTGGGGTGCGTTCCCATTTTTGTTTTGCATTCAAATGTCTGATCCGAATGTTTCTGCTATCATTCTCGCCGGTGGCAAGAGCCGCCGGATGGGGCGTGACAAGGCGTTTCTTGAATTGGACGGCAAGCCGCTGATTGCGCACGTGATCCAGCGGGTGGCACAGGTTTGCGACGAAATCATCATCGTGGCGAATGATGCGCTGGCATATGCGCCGTTTGGCTTGCGCGTGATTAGCGATGTGTATCCCGGCAAAGGATCGTTAGGCGGCATCTATTCCGGTTTGCAGGCGGCACGCACACCATTGGTCCTGGCGGTCGCCTGTGATATGCCGTTTCTCAACGAAGCCTTGTTGCGTTATTTGATCTCGCTCGCGCCCCGTGCCGATGTGATTGTTCCGCGTGCGCGCGATTTATCCAGCAATGTTTTGCGCGATACTCAGCGTCTCCGTCCGCTTGCCAAAGAAATCAATTTACATCCGATGCACGCGGTTTACTCCAAGCGATGTCTTGAACCCATCCATGCGCAAATCCGCGCCAACGATTTACGCCTCATCGGGTTTTACGAACGCGTGCAGGTGCGTGTGGTGGAACCCGACGAAATTGATCAATTCGATCCCCACCATCTTTCATTCTTCAATGCCAACACACCGGAAGATTTCGAGTTTGCCAAATCATTGTATTCATCCTCACGCGATCTATGACTACGATGTGGAGCAAGGTGATTGATCAATAATGTTTGAAGAAAAAGCAAACGCAACTTTTTACCGAGTGAGCGAGAAAGGCGTCACGCCGGTCCATGGCGCGATTATCGGCGAAAGTCGTTGGTCGCTGTTTGTCAACGGTATCGAAGTGGTTACGTTTATGGCGACGTCGCGCCACTTGCATCATCTCGCGCTTGGTTTTCTTGCCTCGGAGAATCTCATTCGTGGTCTGGAGGAGATTGCGTCGGTGCGAGTGCAAGAAGCCGTGGATCGGATTTATTGGTACATTCCCGCGTTGGGCGTGAATGAAACGCGCAAGACCGCGCCGTGCGAAGGCGGGGTGGGCGCGATCGAAGTGCGATTGACGCGCAATGATTTTCGCTTGCCACAACATCGCACCTTGACGAGCGGTTGTGCGGGCGGTGTAACGTTCGATGATTTGTCGAAGGAACAAACGCCGCTGGATTCTAAACGAACGATGCGTCCCGCGCAAATCTTTGCCATGATGCGCGAATTGAATCATCGTGCAATGTTGTATCGGGAGTGTCGCGGCGTGCATACGTCGGCATTGACCGATGGTGAACAATTGCTTGCGCTGGCAGAGGATGTCGGACGGCACAATACACTTGACAAAATTCGCGGCGATTGTATGATGCGTGGCGTGGAAACCGCGGATCAAATGCTCATCACAACTGGGCGTGTTTCATCGGAGATGATCACCAAGGCAGCCAAGATGCGTGTGCCGATTGTCGTCTCGCGCACTTCGCCAACCTATCTGGCGATGCAACTGGCGCGTGCGTGGAAGATCGCTCTCATCGGTTATGCGCGTGGCAATGAGATGCAAGTATATACTGGGATGGAAAGAATCGTTACAGAAGGTGAATATGATTTCAGTTGACGAAGCCTTGGCATACATTCTTAAACATTTCAAACCCTTGGAACCAGAAACCGTGCCTTTGTTGGAGGCATTGGATCGCGTACTGACCGAAGACATCGTGTCCGACATCAACATACCGCCGTTCAACAACTCGGCGATGGATGGATACGCGGTGCGCGCAAACGATGTGGTGAATGCATCGAAAGAGCGTCCAATTACTTTGCGCGTGATTGGCGAGGTGGCGGCGGGCTATACGGCGCAAGGTAGTGTTGAGCCGGGTACAGCGATGCGCATCATGACTGGCGCACCGTTGCCGCCGGGTGCAGATGCGGTTGTTCGCTTTGAGGAAACTTCGGAGGGGACGCAGCCGAAAGGGATACGAGATCGCGCATCGGTGCAGATTCTCAAAGGGGTCAAGCCGGGCGACAATGTGCGCAACGCCGGCGAAGATATGCGTTTGGGCGAGGTGGTGTTGCCCAAAGGCACCGTGATTCGCCCCGCCGAAATTGGGGTGCTGGCATCGCTGGGCAAAAAAGTTGTGCGCGTGCATCGTCGTCCGCGCGTGGCGATTCTGGCGACCGGCGATGAGTTGGTGGCGATGGATGAACCGATGGCGCCCGGCAAGATTCGCAACTCGAACGAGTACACCAACGCGGCGGCGGTGCTCAAAGCCGGCGGCATTCCGATTCGATTAGGAATCGCGCGCGATAACATTACCGATCTCACCGCCAAAATTCGCGCCGGCTTGGACGCCGATGCCGATTTGTTTCTCACAAGTGCGGGTGTCTCGGTGGGCGATTACGACATCGTCAAAGATGTATTGAACGCGGAAGGCGAGATGCACTTTTGGCAAGTACGGATGAAGCCGGGCAAGCCGCTTGCCTTTGGAGTGCTTCACGGTAAAAAAGATGTGCCGTTACTTGGATTACCCGGCAATCCGGTGAGCGCGATGATTTCGTTTGAGGTGTTTGCGCGGCGTGCCATTCTGACGATGCTGGGCAAAACTAAATTTGACCGGCCCACGGTGCGAGCCGTGCTGACGGAAGATGTGCAGAACGATTCGCAACGGCGCAACTTTATTCGTGTGTTCGTCGAAAAACGTGGCGAGGGATACGTGGCGCGGTCAACAGGGGAGCAAGGTTCCGGCATTCTCACGTCGGTGGCGCGCGCAAATGGTTTGCTTATAGTGCCGGAAAATGTAACGAATGTGCGCGCGGGCGAGACGGTGGACATTCAGTTACTCGATATGCCCGAATGGTAAGCAAGGGGGCGAGCAAACATGCTCGCCCCGTTTTATTCTGCCACAATCAAACGCAGGAATTTTAGTTTGCCGACTCGAAGGATACCCTCATGCGCTGGGATCAGTGCGTCCACTTGCTCCACTTTTTCATCGTTCAATTTCACGCCACCTTGTTGGATGAGTCGGCGGGCTTCGCTGCGCGAGGACGCCAGATTGGCTTGCATCATCAATTCGATGATGGGCATTGCCGATTGCATCGCGAACGTTGGCATTTCGGTGGGCAACTCGCGTTGTTGGAACACTTTGATAAACTCGGCTTCGGCAGCGTGCGCGGCAGCGGTGCCGTAGAATTGCGCAACGATTTCACGCCCCAAGCGCATCTTGAGATCGCGCGGATTTACAGTCCCGGCTTGCATCGCACGTTCCATCTCGCCGAGTTCATCATCCGGCACATCGGTTACACAACGGAAATACTCAACGATCATACTATCGGCAAGCGACATGACTTTGCCGTACATATCGTTGGGGGATGCGACGAAATCAATCGTGTTTCCAACCGATTTGGACATTTTGCGTCCATCGGTGCCGGGCAACAAGGGAACTAGAAACACATCCTGCGGGGTCTTACCCATGCGGGCTTGTAATTGTCGTCCCGCCAGAATGTTGAATTTCTGATCGGTGCCGCCAAACTCCACATCGGCATCCACGGCGATCGAATCGTAGGCTTGCAACATGGGGTACATCAATTCCATGATGGAGAGCGGCTTGCCTTCTTTCACGCGCTTGTCGAAGGTCTCGTGTTCCATCATATCGGCAAACGTGAAACGCGAGGTGAGATTGAACACATCGGTCAGCGTAAATTTGCCGAACCATTCGCTTTGCCAGCGGACTTCGGTGCGCGCCTTATCTACGATGGAAAAGAATTGATCCATATAGGTCTTGGCATTGGCTTGAACCTGGGCAGGCGTCAGCATCACGCGCGATTCGTCTCGCCCCGAGGGATCGCCCACTTGGGCGGTCCAGTCGCCAACGATGAGCACGACAGTGTGTCCCAGTTCCTGCAATTGGCGCAATTTGCGCAAACCCACAGCGTGCCCAATGTGCAAATCGGGTTTGGATGGGTCAAAGCCCATTTTCAAACGCAACGGCTTGCCTTCGTGCAAACGACGGCGCAGATTTTCCTCGCTGATGATTTCAGCGACGCCACGTTTGAGGATGTAATCAATCGAAAACGAGGGCATGAGGAATCACTCCAGTTTTGAACAAGACAGATATGGAATCGCTATCCGATTATGTTTGCATTATACCACAGGATGTGTGGAATCTCGAATCTCTGGATGCCTTGTCGTTCGAGGACTGAGATGGGTTGAAAATTATTTTTCGTCAATCCGTTGACGTATTGGCGTGATTGTCTTATACTGTGTTCTGCAAGGACATCGCCTAAATGGGCGGGAGGAGGCAGCATGGCAGAAAGTGTTTACAAAATCATCGAGTTGGTGGGGACCAGTCCCGAATCATGGGAAAAGGCGGCGATGGCGGCGGTCAATCGCGCCTCCAAAACGTTGCGCGATCTACGCATTGCGGAAATCGTCGAGTTGGATATGCAACTCGAGGACGGCAAAGTCATCGCCTATCGCGCCAAAGTCAAACTCTCCTTCAAGTACGAAGAAAAAGAATAACAACGCAGCGGGGTAGATTGGGGTTGGAACGTGGCGCGCACCGGTTCGATGCGTGCAGCGATTTTTTGCGCCTTGACGCGGAGTAAGCATGGCGGGCTGGACTGATCTAGGGAATATTGGGAACACGTTCAAAGAAATAGATATTCGCCCAATCGCCGAGGAAGCCGAACGGCCCGTTATGCTGGCGTTGGTCGGCGCTCGCGGTGTGGGCAAGAGTTCGCTGATTGCGGCGCTCCACCACGACAAACGGGCACGCGAAAAAATCATTGCACCCACGATCGAAGCCAATCTGGAGATGATTCCTCCGCTCGACTCGGCTGATTTGATTGTGTTGATGGTAGATGCCACCCGCCAAGAGTTTGCTGCTGAAGCGGACTTGTGTCGTGCGTGGAGAAAATCTGGGCGCCATGTCCTGATTTTTTACAACAAGATGGATGCGCTCCAAGATGCGAATGCAATCGGCGCGATGATGACGCAAGGGTGCGATGCGCGGGTGGTGTACGGTTCGGCGATAGATCTCGATTCGTTGGCAACCCAATTTGTCCCGCGCGTCATCGAAATGTTGCGGGATCGGCAGATTGCGCTGGCGCGGTATTATCCGCTGTTCCGGCTTGCCATTGCGCGCAACTTGATTCTGGATACCTCGCTTGCGAATGCCACGTACGCGCTTGGCACCGGCTTTGCCGAGATTGTCCCTGCGTTGAACCTTCCGTTCAATGTTACGGATATGATCGTTTTGACCAAGAATCAAGCATTGATGGTGTATAAACTTGGATTGATGTTAGGCCTTTCGACGCGATGGCAAGAACATATGGCAGAGTTGGGGAGCGTGATCGGTGCGGGATTCTTATGGCGGCAACTGGCGCGCGAACTCATCGGCTTGATTCCGGGTTGGGGCATTGTGCCCAAGGTGGCGATTGCCTACGCTGGCACGTATGCAGTGGGTGAAGCAATTCTGAGATGGTATCAAACAGGCCACAAGGCGTCGGGGAAAGGAATGAAAGAGATTTACACCGATGCACTCGCGCGCGGAAAGCAAGTGGCGCAAGATTTGATCGCGCGTGCTCCCAAACCAAAATTATCAAAGTCATCGTTGCCAGCTTTACCCAAGCCGCGCAAGATCGTTTGTCCTAACTGTGGCAAGGTCAATCCCAAAGACGCGCGATTCTGCGCGTACTGTGCAACGACGTTGAGTGATTGATTGCAAATATCAATGAGGAGGATGCAATGAACATCAATCGCGCGCGTTTGATTCCCGGATTGATTCTGATTTTTCTGGGTATTGTATTTCTGTTGATGCAGTATTTTGAATTTGGTCCCGGCTTGTTCTTGACCTTGCTTGGTTTTGCTTTTTTGATTCCGTACGTGCTAACGCGTAGTTACAGCTTGTTGATTCCGGGTTGTGTCCTCGTTGGCATTGGGATCGGTTTGATGTTTGATCGTCCCCCTCTTTTTACGCCGGTTGCGGTGCCGTTGGGTTTGGGACTTGGCTTTGTCGCTATCTACGTTGTGCATCTGGTCATGACACGTGCCTCACATTGGTGGCCCTTGGTTCCCGGCTCCATCCTCGTTCTCGTTGGCATCGCGGAAGGCATTCCCCAAGCACAAGTGTTCATTGAAAAGGGATGGCCCCTGATTCTTGTGCTGATCGGCTTGCTGATTCTAGCCGGACAATTTTGGAGTACGCGCCGATAAACTTTGTGGCATTGCATCACCACACAGATCAGCTTATCCTCAAATATCGGTCAGTGTCGGTTGAGCTGATTTCATCCCTCGCGCGTGCAGAATTGAAACTTGGATTTCTACGTTTTCTGTTGTAGACTAGTATAGCCTTATACAAGGCTGGGTGAGTTGGACGGGCTATGTTGATTAATCTTAATTTCCTCTGGCTTTTACATGCGGTTGCACTGGTGATCTACAGTGTGCTCTTGATTTACTTGCTGATGAATCGTCGCTGGCAGGATCCTACCGAGTTACGCCTGGATCTCTATCTGGGCGTGGCATTCTTGGGTGCGTTTGCATTTACTGCCTCACATGGCAACTGGGCGTTTCCCGAGATTCGTACAACATTACTCAAGTTCAATTTCTATACCCAAGCGGCACTCCCCTTGTTCTACTTTGCGCTCGCACGCGCCTACATTCGTTTGGAACGCCAGCCATGGATTTATGCAAGTGGCGTGGGGATCTTGCTTGCGCTATTTTTCGCTGATGTTTTTCAACTTTCGGTGAATGTGGCTGGACAAATAATCCCGACATTTCCCATTGTGCTCCTGTTGCGCGCGCTGGCATGGCTCGTGTGCAATGGTTCCATCTTTTGGATTGCCGTGCAGGAATACCTCCGTCAATCTAGCCCGCTCCACCGCAATCGTTTGGTGTACCTGGCAGTGGCTTCGTTCTTTCTCTACAGCGATGGTGTGCTGAATATGCTTGGAACGGAGACAACCTTACCCTTGGCCATTGGATTTCAAATTACCGGCGTCCTTGTCCTGGCGTATGCCACACTCCACCACGTGTTGGTTGATCTTCGCACCTTGATCCGTCGCGTTGCTTATTTCATCATCATCACGACATTCACCGCGTTAGTCTATTTCTTTGCCTTCGAATCCGTGATTTCATATTTGCGTGGGGAGGACCCTTCGCGTGGCATCATCGGCGCGCTGATTGCGGCGATGGTGTTAGCGTTTGTGTATCAACCCATCCACAATCTTGTTCAGCGTCTGATCGAAAAATTCTTGTTTGGCCAGCGCTACGATGTGCAACGGATTGTGAGCCAGTTCAGCCAACATCTCAGTGAACGCAATGAACTGGAAGAACTGGCGCAAGAAGGTCGGCGTTTGTTGCAACAAACGATGCGTGCCCGCGATGCGCATCTGCTCATCTTTGAACGTGACGAGGAAGGTTGTATCTTGGCGCCGATTCCGGCTCAAGACGATTTGCCGGCGATCATTCGCCTTGTTCCCGATTCATCGGTGGTGCAGGCGTTGACGGCGCGCAATGAACCGTTGTTGCAGTACGATCTAGATCGTTTGCCACAATACCGCGATCTGGCACCCGAGATATACGCCCAACTTCGAAAATTAAGGACCGAGGTTTATCTGCCGGTCAAACAACGGGGCGAATTGATCGGGGTCTGGATTGTTGGCGCAAAACTTTCCGGCGATCGTTATTCGGACGAAGATTTGGCCTTGCTGACCACACTGGCTGGGCAAAGCGCGGTGGCGCTGGAAAATGCTCGTTTGATCGCCGATCTCCGCCATCAAATGAGCGAATTGCGTTCGATGCGCGATTATCTCGATTCGACCATGGCGAGTATTTCGACCGGCGTCTTGACCTTGGATCGCGCCGGCAAAGTGATTAGTTTCAATCGGGCGGCGGAAGGAATCTTTCGTGTGCCAGCAGTCAACGCCATCGGCAAGCCGTACGAGGCAGTGTTGCCTAACTTGGAAGGCGCGCAATTTCCGTTGCTCTTGTCGCGGATTTGGTCGCAAAGCGCACAACATTTGGTTCGTGATGTGGTTACGCAAGTGAACGGACGCGGTCAGGTGCATTTGACCTTACATCTCTCGCCAATGTGGCACAGCGATCAGATCGTAGGTGTGGCGGTCGTGGTCGAAGACTTGACCGAACAAGCGCGTCTAGAGCAAGAGCGGCGCGAAGAGGAAAAAGAAAAGCAGCGCATCCGTGAAACGTTCGAACACTACGTTGCCCCTGCCGTTGTGCAAGAATTATTGGCTAATCCTAATCGCATTCAACTGGGGGGGGAACAACAATTAGTAACCCTCCTGTTCGCCGATATTCACGGCTTTTCATCGCTTTCCGAGACCTTGCCGCCGGAAGAGTTGGTGGATGTGCTTAACGGATACTTGGCGATTGCGTATCGTTGCATTCTGCAATACGAAGGCACGGTAGACAAGTATATGGGCGATGGGATGATGGCAATCTTTAACGCGCCAATCCCACAATTCGATCATGCTTTGCGCGCGGCAAGCGCAGCATTAGCGATTCATCGCGAGATTGAGAAATATGCGCGCCAATTGCCGCGTTCGCAACGTCTCAACTTTCGGATCGGCTTGCATACCGGTGAGGCGATTGTGGGCAATATCGGCACCCAAGATTTGATGAACTATACGGCGGTCGGAGACACGGTGAATGTCGCCAAGCGTTTGCAAGAAAACGCCGAGCCGGGACAAACGCTGATGAGTCGCAACACTTTTGCGTTGATTGAAGATCGTGTGATCATCTCCAAGAGTCAGGTCATTACCATCAAGGGCCGCACCGCGCCGGTCGAAGTATTCGATCTGTGTGATCTCCGTAATCACTCGGGAGGATCTTTAAAATGAGTCCGCTCAAATTCCCGGCGGGATTCTTGTGGGGCACTGCCACCGCCGCACATCAAGTTGAAGGTAGTAACGATAACAGCGATTGGTGGGATTGGGAACAAATCCCTGGGCACATTAAAAACAATGATACCTCGACGATTGCCTGCGATTGGTGGCGTGGGGCACGGTATTGCCAGGATTTTGATCTGGCAAAAACGTTTGGTCATAACGCGCATCGCTTGTCCGTCGAATGGAGCCGCATTGAACCGCGCGAGGGTGAATGGAATGCCAACGCCATTGCGCACTATCGTCGTGTGTTGATGGCGTTGCGGGAACGTGAAATGACGCCGCTCGTTACACTGCATCATTTCACAAATCCTCGTTGGTTACGCGCCCAAGGTGCGTGGGAAACGGATGCGGTGGTTCCGCGGTTTGAACGATTTGTGAGTCACGTCGTTCAAGAATTGGGTGATCTATGTGATTTCTGGGTAACCCTCAACGAACCAATCATCATGGTCATGCCCACCTATGTTCTGGGGGAATGGCCCCCCGGCAAAAAAGACATTCGCTTGGCGATGCGTGTCCTCACGAATGCATTGCGCGGGCACGCTGCGGCTTATCGTGCGATTCATCGTATCCAACCCAAGGCGCGCGTGGGGATTGCGCACAATCTTTTGCCATTCAAGCCCGCCCATCCCGGCTCGGCACTCAATCGTTGGGCAGTCCGGCTGCAGGATTTCATTTACAATCGAATGTTCCTGCTTGCGTTGAGAGATGGTGTGCTCCGCTTTCCGATGGGCAGAGGTCAGAAAATTCCCGAAGTCATCGGCACGCAAGATTACATCGGCTTGAATTTCTATTTCTCGCGGCGTCTCGCGCTCGATTGGTCCAAGCCCGGCACCTTATTTGGCCGCACGTTACCAGCCCGCCCTTGGGGTGTTACCTATGAGCAAGAGTTGGAACAATGGTTTGGCAAAGGCGATATTGATCCTGAAGCGTTCTATCAGACCGTGCAATGGCTTGCCGAGTATGCGCCCGGCATGCCGATCTACATCACCGAGAATGGCATCTGTGATCGTTACGATGAAATGCGACCGCGTTATCTGGTTGCGCATCTCGCGGCATTGCATCGCGCCATTCAAGAAGGCGTGCCGGTCAAGGGTTATTTCTATTGGACGCTGGTTGACAACTTTGAATGGGCCGAAGGATACACCTTGCGTTTTGGTTTGATTCACGTGGACGTGGCAACGCAAAAACGAACGCCCAAACCCAGCGCGGAACTGTATGCGCGCATTATTCGTGAAAATCAAATTGCGGATGATTTACTTCAGCAATTGGGTTCGCTCTGAAATCCTAAATCATAAATCTGTAATTGGCTTATGGTTGTTGGTGTTTGCACACTCGAATTGGAAATTCCCTCTAGTCGTTCGCTTAAAGACAAGCGACACGTCGTCAAATCTATCGTCGCGCGCGTGCAACGGAATGCGCACTTTAATGTTTCAATCGCCGAGGTGGACTCGTTGGATTCGTGGCAGACGGCAACCTTGGGCATCGTTTGTGTCTCCACCGATCGCGATTACGTGCACGGCTTGCTGGAAAAAGTGGTCGCCGAAATCGAACGCAGCCGCTTGGACGCGGTCATTGCAGATTACACGATTGAAATGTGGTGATGAATGAACTTTCCTCGTCGTAGCGGCATTGTCTTACATCCTACCTCGCTTCCCAGCCCCTTTGGCATCGGAGATTTAGGTGATGCCGCATATCGCTGGGTTGATTTTCTCCACAATGCCGGGCAAACGTACTGGCAAGTGTTGCCGCTCAATCCCACCGGCTATGGTGATTCACCATACCTGTGTTTCTCCGCGTTTGCCGGCAACCCTTTGCTCATCAGTCCGGTAAAACTCGTGGAGCAGGGTCATCTTGCGAAATCGGATATTGCCAATATCCCGGCTTTCCCAACCGAACGCGTTGATTACGGCAATGTGATTCAGTACAAAAACGATTTGCTCAATCGCGCGCTTGCGAATTTTCAAGCGAGTGCGCCGGCAAATCAACAAAAATCGTTCCGAAGATTTTGCAAGACACACGCCGCGTGGCTTGACGATTACACGCTCTTTATGGCGATCAAAGAATCGCATGGCTGGCGACCGTGGTACGAATGGGAACGTGATTTGATGCGGCGCGAACCGCGGGCGATGGCGCGGGCGCGCCAAGAATTGGCACGGCAAATCGAAAATCAGAAATATCGGCAATGGCAATTCTTTGAGCAATGGCTCGCGCTCAAAGCGTACGCCAACGAACACGGCATTCGCATCATCGGTGACATTCCGATTTTTGTGGCGATGGACAGCGCGGAGGTGTGGGCAAATCCACAGCTCTTTTATCTCGATCAAGATTTGAAACCGATCGTTGTCTCCGGCGTGCCGCCGGATTATTACAGCGCGACGGGGCAATTGTGGGGGCATCCGCATTACCGGTGGAACGTGATGGCGGAGAAAGGCTTGGCGTGGTGGATCGAACGGTTCAAGATGGCATTCACGCTCGCCGATGTCGTGCGCATTGATCACTTTCGCGGATTCTACAACTATTGGCAAGTGCCGTATGGTGCGACGACGGCGGAAAAGGGCAAATGGGTCAAAGGACCCGGCGCAAAACTTTTCCGCGCCGTAACCCAAGCCTTGGGCGAGGTCGCCATCATCGCCGAAGACCTGGGCGAGTTTGACGCCGCCTCGCGGGCGGGTGTTACAGCGTTACAAGAAGAGTTTGGTTATCCCGGGATGAAGGTGCTTAACTTTGCTTTTGGTGGCGATCCGCATCACGCTTTTCTTCCGCACAACTATACGCGCGATTGGGTGGTCTATACCAGCACCCACGATAGCAACACCGTAGTGGGGTGGTATCGCGACGAGGCATCGGAAAAGGAGCGCGATTTCACCCGCCGTTATCTTGCCCGTGATGGCTCAGACATTGCTTGGGATTTCATTCGCTTGGCGTGGTCCTCGGTCGCGCACACGGCAATGACGACGGTACAAGATTTGCTTTCGCTGGATGCCTCTGCGCGAATGAATGCACCCGGAAGTGCGAGTGGGAATTGGCAATGGCGCGTGATGCCCGGCGCGTTGGACGATGCGATGGTGGCTCGGCTTAGGGAAATGACAATAATTTACGGGCGGATGGCGGAGTGATTTTTTTTGACCCCCATCGCAAATCATAGTAAAATGCTTTTGCACCGATTGCCCCTGTAGCTCAATAGGACAGAGCACCTGCCTTCTAAGCAGTTGGTTGTGAGTTCGAGTCTCGCCAGGGGCGCTTGATGAGGGGAGAGGAAAATGAAGTATCGTGTGGACGTGATTATCGAACAAGACAGCGATGGATATTATGCCTATTGTCCTGCGCTCGAAGGATGTCAATCCCAAGGGCGGACTTTTGAAGAAGCGCTGCAAAATATTCAAGAAGCCGCCGAATTGTACTTGGAGACGCTTAGTCCAGAAGAACTCCACGCCCTAGCCGATCTGCGCGTCATCAGTACCGCGCTTGAGGTGGCGATTGCCTAGGACGCCTCGCCTCACTGCCATCGAAGCAGAACACTTGTTGCTCCAAAATGGATTTGTCCTTGTGCGATCCAAAGGTAGTCATCGAATTTATCAAAAAGGCACGACTCGCATCGTTGTGCCTTTTCATACCGGTCCAACCCTGCATCCCAAGATCGTACGCCAAATCGAAAAGGCGATTCAACAGGAAGGAGCATAGACCTTCCAGGTCTGCAAAACTTGGAGGGTCTTTTTTGTTCAACGATGAACTCTATTCTCCTTGATGGTGAACATCTCACGATCGACGAGGTGGTGGCGATTGCGCGCGCCGCGCGCCCGGTTGTGTTGGCGGATGCCGCGCGTCCACGTATCGAAGCCAGCCGCGCGTGGGTAGAGGAGTTGGTGGCGCGCGGCGCGCCGACCGTCTATGGGATCAACACCGGTTTTGGTGTTTTTGCCAACGTCCCCATTCGCGCTGATCAATCCGCACGCTTGATGCGCAATCTCATCCTCAGTCATAGTGCCGGCGTCGGCGATCCTTTGCCAGAAGAAATCGTCCGCGCAACGATGGCGATTCGCGCGAACACGCTTGCCAAAGGATTTTCTGGCGTGCGCGCGAGGGTGATTGAAACCCTCATCCAAATGCTCAATCGCGGCGTGCACCCGCTTATCCCGGCAAAGGGATCGGTGGGTGCTAGCGGCGATCTGGCGCCGCTCTCGCATCTGGTTTTGGTGATGTCGCGCGATGCGGAAGACCAAGACGAAGAATCCGGCGAAGCGATTTATCGCGGTGAGAAAATGTCCGGCAAACGTGCCATGGAACTTGCCGGCATCCCGCGCATCGAACTCCAAGCCAAAGAAGGGCTTGCCCTCAACAATGGCGCCACGGTTTCTGCCGCTCTCGCCGCACTTGCGATTGTTGATGCAGAAAATCTGGCGAGACACGCTGACCTTGCTGTCGCGCTTACCCTTGAAGCAATCTGCGCGCGTTCCTCACCGTTCGATGAACGGATTCATCGCGCCGCCGGGCACGCTGGTCAAATCGAAACCGCCAAAAATATTCGGGCGTTGATTGATGGCAGTCGCTTGATTGATGCGACGCCCAAGATTCAGGACGCTTACTCGATTCGTTGCGCGCCCCAGGTCATCGGTGCGGCGCGGGATGCGATGGCGTACGCGCGCAAAATCGTGAACGAAGAAATCAACGCGGCGACTGATAATCCGCTGATCTTTCTCGACAGCGAAGGCGAAAATAAAGCGCGGTCGGGCGGCAACTTTCACGGCGAAGGGGTCGCGTTCGCAATGAATTTGTTGGCGATGGCGGTCGCCGAGATCGGAAGCATTTCTGAACGGCGTGTGTTTCGCTTGACGAGTGCGCACTTGAGCGATGGTTTGCCCATGATGCTCATCGAAGGTGGTGGGACGAACAGCGGCTTGATGATGGCCCAAGTTACGGCGGCGGCGCTTGTGTCGGACAATAAAACGCTCGCGCACCCCGATAGTGTTGATTCGATTCCGACGAGCGCCGATCAAGAAGATCACGTTTCGATGTCAACCAACGCGGCGCGTCACGCGCGCGAAATTGTTTGGAACACCACGCACATTCTGGCAATCGAACTCATCGCTGCTGCGCAAGGGATTGATTTGCGATTAAAGAACCTGGGACGCGGTGTCGAGATGTTGGGACGCGGTACGCGAGCAGCGCACGCGCGGATTCGGCAAGCGATTCCGTTTCTGGATCGTGATCGCGTGTTGGCAAAGGACATTGAGCGCGTGGCGGAGTTGATCGTAAATAAAGAGATGGTTGATGCGGGAGAATAATCAAAGATCCTCACATCAAGGAGAAAGGTATGGAAAGTTTGGGATTACTCTGGGACATTTTTATTCTGTTCACGCGCGTTTCGCTGTTCTCGTGGGGGGGCGGACCCTCGTCTATCGCATTGATGCAACGGGAAGCAACGACGGCGGGTTGGTTGACGCCGGAGGAATTTGCAGATGCGCTGGCGGTGGGCAATGCGCTCTCTGGTCCGATTGCGCCAAAGATGGCGGCGTATATCGGTTACCAAGTTGCCGGCATTCCCGGCGCGATTATGGGAGTGGCGGGTACCGTTCTCCCAGCCGTCGTTTTAATGTTACTCATTGCGATCTTGTTCTTTGGCATCAAAGATAGCCCCACGGTCAAGGCGATGCTTGCGGCGGTGCGCCCGGTGGTGGTTGGCATGTTGATTTGGACGGCTTATGATTTGGCGTTCAATGTGTTTGGCGTCAAGAAATTGGGTTGGGGAGCCGCCTTGGTGCAAGGGTGGGACAAGGTCATCCTTGCACTCGTTGCGGCGGGAATCATGATTTTTACGGAAATCAATCCGGTCTTTATCATTCTGGGCGCGGCGGCGCTGGGATTTCTGATTTATCGTTAAAAAGTAACTGCGACGCCATCGAGCGTCGCAGTTTTTATTGGCGTTCACTCATTGTAACGGCTTCCTCAGCCAGCGCGTAAAGTGTTGGGAGATCGAATGGTTTATTGACCACCTTGTCTACGCCTTTGGCTTTCAATTCCTCCGCCGATAATTCGATGGGCCAGCCGGTGGTCAGCGCGACCAGAGTCTTGGCGTTGAGTTTCTTGATTTCGCGCGCGACTTCCCACCCCGACATCTCTGGCATCCCCAGATCGGTGAGGACCAGATCAAAGGTTTGCTTCTTGAACGCCGCGAGCCCTTCGGTACCGCTCTCGGCTTCAACAATGCTGTGACCGCGCATCGTCAATAACCGAGTGAGTAAGAGGCGGACCGCTGGCTCGTTGTCAATGACGAGGATACGCGCAGGACGATTGGTAGGCATGGGTTTGCTTTCCTTTGCTAAAGTTGTGACTGTGACAGGGAGGGTGATCGTTACGGTTGTGCCGCGCTGATGTTTGCTTTCGATCGCCAGTTGTCCTTGATGCTCACTCACGATTTTTGCAGCGAGGGTCAACCCCAAACCGAGGTGTGGCGAAGACTTGGTCGTGAAGAAAGGTTCCAACGCGCGCGCTCGAATATTTTCTGGCATCCCATCGCCGTTGTCAATGATCGAGATCAAAACCGAGTCGCCTTGGCGTTCGGTACGGAGCGTGATCAGTCCGCCGTGCGGCATCGCTTCGATGGCGTTGAGAATGAATGCGATGAAGGCGTGCCGCAATTGTGCCGGTTGAGCGAGCACGGGTGGTACCTCCGCAAGGTCTTGGACCAGATCAATGATCACGCCGGTGGCTTCGGCTTGATCGCGCCAGAGAAAACGGGTGAGCGCGGCGGCGTCGCGCAAAAGCGTGTTCACATCAATCGCGCGTGGGGGTTCGGTGGCGGTTTTAGCGTACGCTTGCACGCGGCGGATCATTCGTGCGCCAATGCTGGCGGTGTTGTGCAGAGTATCGAGTTCATTGCGGAGACCAGAGTCGGTTACATGCTCGCTGAGCAATTGGGTTTGCCCCACGAGGGTGGCAAAGACGTCGTTCAAAGCGTGCGCCATTCCGCCGGTCAATTGTCCCAGGACTTGGAGGTTGGCTGCCTCGGCAAAGCGCGGCTGGATCTGTGGCGGCGGGGGTATCGCTTGAGCGCGCGGTTGTTCGGTTTCAACATAGGTTGCGCCGGCAAGGGTCACCGTGCTATCGAACCAATCATCGAGGGCGTCTAACACCAGCGGCAGTTGGGCATCCTCTTTGTAAAGCGGCATCGCCAAGGTGAGGGTGGCGCGTTGCATTTCGCGGATCAATTGATGGGCTAGGTCAAACGGCAAGCCGGCGAGCGCAAGATCGCGGCTCCACGTTGCCCAACTTGCTAGGGCTTGGCGCAAATGCGATTGTTTCAACTCGCTAAACAAGGTTTGCGCCAGCGTGGCTTGTCGAGCCAGATTAATCACTTTGGCGTCGAGGGGATGCTGGGTGGTAACTTGACGGTACGCTTGGCTCCATGCCTCGATCAAATCGGCGGCACGCGGTTCGAGTAGCGTGCTCAAGTCTTTTAGCACGGCTTGATGATCTTGTGTCTGTTCGACTAGTTGATCGAGCAAGCGATCGGTGAGGGAGCGCTGATCGGGCAAGGATTCCTCCAAGAAGGTCAATCTGAAAAGACTTGGGTGGCAACAATCCGGCGTCCCTCCGAATTCACCGCCAGCGCGACGCCGGTTCGTTTATAGTTGAGGTTGAAAATATTTGCACGATGTTCGGCACTGTTCAGCCATCCTTTGACAAATTCGCTGGCTAAATCGCTTGCACTGTACCGCGAGGCAACGGTGAGCCAGGGCGGAACCCAGCCGGCATCGTTTTTGATTTCGGCGATGTTTTCGCCGGCAAAGCGGTACGAAAACTTGGTGGCTTGGAGATAGCGGAGCAACGGTTCTTGGCCGGTTTGTGGATCATAGTGGCTGAAATAATCGCGCGTGATCATATCGGCACTGCGTTCGTTCGCGATATGGGTCAAGGCAACATCCGACCGTAAAAGGGCGTACCCTTTTTGCGCGCGGGCCGTATTGATCGCGAGCATGATTTGTTTGGCGGTTTCCTTGACATCCACTTGCGGCGCATCGGCCGTGGTCTGTCCCGCCGATTTAGGTAAACGCAGTTGCCAACCCGGTTGGAGCGTGGACGGATCGCGCGCGAGCGAGGGATATGTGTCGCTATTCAGGGCAATGAGTTGTTCGATGGTGATATGATAACGCGTGGCGATTTGATTGACCGTCTCGCCTTCTTGGACGGTATAGAGAAAGAGCTCGTCGTTCTTGGCGGTTGTGGAAGGAAGATACGTTTGCGTGATGCCACAAGCCACCAAGGCAACGAGTCCCATTATGAGAACTAGACTCTGCCATCGAATAGGAAACATCGTTAGCGATTCAACATTTCTTTCGTAACGGCAATCAAGATTGCCAGCACAGTTGCCAATCCCACCGCACTTAGCGCAGCAGAACTCATAGCCGCCGTTATCGTTTCAACGGAGGATGGCGTGGGCGTCGTGGTGAGCGTTGGTATTGCCGTCAGGGTTGGCATACGCGTCGGTGTTGTGGTCGGCGTGTCCGTTGGCGATGGTGTTATGGTTGCCGTGTCGGTGGGCAATGATGTACGAGTCCGGGTGAGCGTTGGCGTACGTGTCGTGGTTCGTGTGGCAGTGGGCGAGGGCGTGCCCGGTTCGATGAGTGTAATTGAATCGAACGCGGTTGCCGTGCGTCCCTTGGCATCACGGTACTTGACGTACACCGTCTTGGTGCCAGCCCCCGGGGTCAAGGTCCAATTGATTTTTGAAACGTACGGTTGCCATTTCGCATTCGCAAAATTGGCGCTGTTCGAAATTTGAATTTCAATCGGATGCCCAATGTTGCTGGCGCCATCGCCATTGGGTTGGACTTGCTCGTCATTCAACGTGATCGTTACATTTGCCACAGTTGTTTCGGTGGCGGTCTCGTTGATGAAAATGGGCAGGACGTTGGGTTGCGCGCCGAAATCCACCACGAAAACGTAACCGCCGAGCGTCGAGGGCGCAACGCCGATCCCCATCTCACGGTAGAGCGCATGCAAAATGTTGGCACGATGCGGCAGACTCTCCATCCACATTTGGAACGCCGTTGCCACGTCTTGATAATGTGCCCAGTTCTCACCCAAGCGTCGTCCCCACGAATATGCACCATAGTTTGTGCGTGCTACTCGGTCGAACACGGTCGAGCCATCCGTGCCAACGTGTCCGTCTTGCGGACTGCGCATCTTGCCCGATTGCGCTAAATCGTTAGCGTGGGCTTGCGCGGCGGCGGTCAATTGGGCGTTGAGTGCATAGGGGGTCAGCCCGCGCACAATGCGTTCACGGTTGATGCGCACCGCCAGATCAGCAACCAGATTATTCGATTGGGCGTCAACGATGGATGGCAGGGTAATGAACCAGAGTGCAATGCACCCAGCAAGTATGCGTACGATTCTTGTTCGCCAGTTCAACATTCGGTGGTTATTTTATCGCCAATCGCAGAAAAACGCAATGAGAAAAAGGGATGTTAGTTGGGGATGCCCCACATCGGTGTCCCGCTCACATCGAAATCGTTTTTGGCAGGGTTGTAGATTCGCGCATATTCGCCCACTTGGGATGCCACGCCTTCTTTCACCATAAAGTAATAATAACGATGGTTGATGCACCCGGCGGGGCAATCGCCCCAGCCCTCCCAGAATACCAAATAAATCGCGTCTTGGCGTGGGTAAACGATAAAGATGTTGGTGGTGGCACCGATAGTGCCAGGCGGCGTTGGTTTGATCTGTGCCACATTTGGAAACTTGGATTTGACGAGTGCGATGGCTGCTTCGGTTGAGGAGGGTGGCGTTGGGGTGGCAGATGGTTTGGGGGTTAGATTTTCCACGCGACGTGCCTCCAAATAACTTGTGCCCAATCGAACGTAAACGACGCGCGCGGTCAGGCGCACCACGTTCCAAATATCTTCGCGCGAGCCGGGATTCAACCCGTTGGGCGCGATCCCGGTCACGTACATCGCGCCGCTTTCATCCATGATGACCCAATCGCTCCGTGTTACCGGCGGGCTCCCGCGCGCTTCGCCCAACAGATTCCAACCGCGAAAATATCCGACGATTTCAAAGGTGCGTCCATCAAACTCGCGTGGCGCGTTCAGAATGGTTCCTAACCAATCGGTGAGGTGAACCGCGCGTGGAAGATTGGGCGCAAAGCGAATGCGATACAAGCGGTCCCCCTCACGATACAAGGCATTCTCCGGCTTGCTAGCGCGCAACGCAACGATCTGATCGTACGCTTTGCCTGTCACCGTGATCCCGTTCAGTGCGCCCAGTAGTTTGACCTCGCTGATCGTCCAATCGTTGATTTCTTTTAGCGCGATGTTGTTGGCGGCGCCGGCATCGGTGGATTCCAGATAACCATCGGTGGGGACAAATGTCCCGGCATCTCTAGGAATGGCTTGGACAATGCGTTGCAAGGCGGCGGTGAAAGCGGGCGGCGTGCTGGGATCATCGGGCGCATAGACCCGAACGGTTTTGGCTTTGTTGAGATAGACGCTAATGTGTGCGGTTGGCTGATCAATGGGTTTGGGACGCGGCTCGTAATACTCTTGCAAATTGAGAAACGCCGGTTGATTCAAGAACGCAAGCAGGTTTTGAATCTGTGTCTCGGACAATTGTCCGATGCGGACAACAGCATCGAGACCCGTCGTGAGCGAGGCGCGTTCGCCGGCAAACACCACGAATCCGTCGGCATACAATCGAAAGAGCGGCACGTGGGCATCGTGTGGAACCGCCCCGGCGCCGCCGTACACATCCGCTTCGATTAACACCGCGCGCGGATTGCGATCAAAGGTTATCGGTGTGGGTGTCCACGTGGCGGTCGCTGTCCGCGTTGGAACCGGGGTCAGTGTGAGAGTGGGTAGCACGGTGATGGTGGTGGTTGCAGTGGGCGTGCGCGTTAAGGTGGGAAGGGGGGTGGTTGGAATGGTTGAGGTGGGAATTGGTCGAGTGGCGCATGCGCAAAGCAACAAACTCACCCAGAGGATCCAGCGCTTCATAATTCTTGCTCGTACAAAAGCATTCCGCTTGAGGTGGTGTATCCCGCGCGTTCCAACGCGGCATTCAGTGGCGCATAATCCACGAGCATCGTCTCAACGTGCGCATAACCGCGATAAGCGGCTTCGGCGCGCGCGGCGTGCGCCATTGCAAACATGGCATCGTCATCGCCGGCGAGGGCGTGAAGGGACACCCCATTCCAATCGCCTTCATCAAAAGCCGGGAGCAAAGCAAAACCGGTGGGCATCACCCGTACCTGACCCAGGTTGATTTCTTGGCGCAAGCGTACCACATCCATCGGCGTCCAGCGCCAGTAACGATTGGGGACAACCGCATGGCTGGCTTGGGCAATTTTGGAGGATTGCCAATGGGCAAGAATTTGATCGAGATCATTTTCGGTGGCGATGCGCCAGATCGAAGAATCGCCGGGCAGAGGACTGGTTTCCCATTCGTTGAAACGGGCGACCCGTTGATAACCGAGTTCTTCCAACAACGTTTGAGCAGCGCTGTTCTTGACGCTGGTAACCAAGCGCGCCAGATGATAACCCCGTTGACGTGCGAATGCGCGCGCGGTTTCATCGAGCGCGTGAGCCACGCCCCGGCGACGGAACGCCGGATTGACGCGCATCCCTTCCATCCACGCCACGTGATGATCGAGTAACGCGACATGAACAATGCCAGCCGTTTGCTCCGCGATGGTGGCAACCCACAATTGACCGCCTGCATAGGTAAGCCAATCGTCCCAAACGTTGGCGATATAATCGCCCCAACTAAACGTGTTGGAGCAAAATGCCAGAACTGATTCCTTGTCCTGTGCGCGTGCCGGTCGAACGTGAATAGAATTTTGCATAGCCGCATCTTACCACAAGCGTGGATGGCGTTCAAGTTGGATGAAAAGCCGGAATAGGGCTGTTGCCAAGTCTATTGCCAAGCGGTTGAAACCACCTCAACAACAACCCGAAGCCGACCGGTATCGGCTCGGTGAGCCCGCGCAGGCGGGCTTGGGGTTCTGATTGCCGCGAATTGATTCGCCCGACGCAACTTTGACAAAAACCCTAGTGCAACAACATGAAATAGTTGCATACCAGACCGATGGGAAGACGTTGACAGATGTGACTAAAAATCGAGTTTTCACCACGCACTTTCATGTTGGGGCACTACTAGAAGCGGAACGATGCGTAGGTTGGATAGAAAAAGCCGTTCTCGAAGCGAGAACGGCTTGAGCATTTTCGCAGAGGGTAAGGTGAATTAGGCGGCGGCTTGACGTTTGCGTCCAAACAACCGGTCAAAGAACTGACCGATTTCGTTGTTTTCCCAAACCACCAAGAGCGGCGACGCGTTAAAGATCGAAGAGTACATTCCGCTCAAGATGCCAATAAAGAGCGTCGCGACAAAGTGTTGAATGGTGGCCCCGCCAAAGAGCAACAACGCTGCCAACGTGAACAAGACCGTCAGCACTGTGTTGATCGAACGATCGAGGGTTTGCAAGATGCTGTGGTTGACGACATCTTCAAAGCGGACGCCGCGCATACGGCTGAGATTCTCGCGGATGCGATCAAACACCACAATCGTGTCGTGCACCGAGTACCCGATGACGGTGAGTAGCGCGGTCAAAAAGAGCGCGTCCACTTCCCAGCCCAAAACGATGCCGGCAATCGAAGCAAACCCTAGCACAACTAACGTATCGTGCACCAGGGCGATGACCGCGCAAGTGCCATAGCGAAATGGTTGCGGGACGCGGCGAAATGCCCACGTGATGTACATCAAGATTGCCAACGATGCTAACCCCACGGCGACGGAGGCACGTTGCGCCACTTCGGTTCCAATAGCGGGTCCTACCGATTCGGCGCGCAATTCGGTAAACTTGCCCAAACGCGTCGTCAACACCTCTTCGATCTTGACCTTGTCTTCCGGCGCAATCTCCCTTGTCCGAATGATCAAGGTATCGTTGCCGGAGGGTTGAACCAACACTTCGTTGGAACCAAAACCAAATTCGCCAAAGATGCGCACGACATCATCGGTTTTGAACGCGGGAGTTTGATCGAATTTCAATTCCAAGAGCGTGCCGCCGGTAAAATCAATTGCCAAGCGAAAAGGTTGCCCCGTTTCCGCCCAATGTATTCCCATGGCAATCAAGCCCGGCACAATGATCAGGAACGAAATCGCAAAGTACCAATATCGTTTTCCGACAATATCAACCACAATTCCTCCAAATCCGATTGAATTTCAATTGGGAAAATTTGCACAAACTTCTGACTTGGTTTTGACCCAAATACGACTTGCACCGTTTAGAGTAGGCATTGGAGTCAAGCGGGCGGTGCGGCCCTATTGTGCTCCTCCCTCCTTCCTTAAACGCTCTCGTCGTGATGACGAGGGCGTTTTTTATTTGGAAGGGGTAGGAACGCCGAACCACCACAGATTTTCGGTTACGTTCATATCCAACGTCAGGCGCAAAAAGGTGCGGGTCACGGTGATCGCAGTAAAGAGACTGATCAGAACACCAATCGCCAACGTGAGCGCAAAGCCGGCGACGATGCTTGCGCCAAAACTGGCGCCAAACCACAACAGAATCGCGCACGTGATCAGCGTCGAAATGTTCGAATCGCGGATCGAAGTCCACGCACGTTGAAAGCCGGCTTCGATCGCCATGGGCAAGGTGCGCCCGGCGCGCAATTCTTCTTTCATGCGTTCAAAGATCAGAATGTTGGCATCCACCGCCATCCCCACCGAGAGAATAAACCCGGCAATCCCGGGGAGGGTGAGGGTAACGTAATCAAATACGCCGGGGATGCCAAATTTGTAAATGGCAAAGACGACGAGTGCATAGATCGTTAGGGCAAGATCGGCAAGCAAGCCGGGTAAACGATAATAGAGCAACATAAAGAGCGCAACGATAATCAGGCCGATCGCGCCGGCAGTGATACTGCGATTGACGGAATCGCGTCCAAGGGTGGGACCCACCGCGCTCGATTGAACGACTTTGAGCGGGATAGGCAAGGCACCGTACTTGAGTTGCACGACCAGCCGATTGGCTTCTTCCAAAGTGAATTTGCCTTCGATGATGCCACTGCCGCCGGTGATGGGACTCTTGATGACGGGCGATGAAATCACACGCTTGTCAATCGTGATTGCCAAGTACTTGTTGACGTTCTTGGTGGTGTAATCGGCAAAGATTTTTGCGCCATCGTCGGAGAGCGTAAAGGCGATGTAGGGTTGGTTGGTGGTTTGCTGGAACGCCACTTGAGCACTCCGCAATTCGCGCCCGGTCATCACCGTCCGAAACGTTGGAGTGACCGGCGCGGTGGTCGTAACCGATGCCGTTGTTGTGATGTTTGCCGTTGAGGTGATGACGGGGGTCGGTGTAGCCGTAGGCGGAACCGGCGTCGCTTGACCGGGCACCACCACAGTGCTGAGACCGGTGGTTTGCACCACTTGCCCTTCGACGAGAGGGGTATCCCCGGCGTCAATGAATTCAAGCAAGCCGGTGCCACCAAAGGTGCGAATGGCTTCATCGGGGTCTTTGATCCCCGGAAGTTGCACAATCAGGCGGCAGGTGCCGGCTTTTTGAATGAGGGGTTCGACCACGCCCAAACTGTTGATGCGGTTTTCCACAATCGCTTTGGCGGCGTCCATCGAATCGCTGGTTACCGAGGCGCAATCGAGCACATCGGCTTGCAACAAAACTTGGAGCCCCCCTTGCAAGTCCAAGCCTTCGTGGACTTTGATCTCTTTGTTGATCGGTCCAATTCGCAAGCCGGGGTTATCGGGCAGGACGATCCAGCCCGCAATGAGGGTTACAAAGATAATGCCAATCAGCATGACATAGTTACGTTCGCGCATGGCTACCTTTCCAAGCATAGGAGGATTTGCAAACGAGGGCGATTATAATCCAAGTGAGCCAAACAGGCAAATCCCGGGTTGAGGTGATTACCCAAAACTCACCGCAGAGGTCGCCGAGTTTTTCTTATTTTTTTCTCTGCGTTCTCGGCGTCTCGGTGGTAAAATGGAGAGGTGGGTAATCACTAGCCGGGTTACTTGCCCCGCTCGATCAATTGCACATTTGCCGAACGGGCGATGAGTTTCTGGGCAAGGTATCCGCGAATGAGTTCGAATGCTGAACGCAGAGCTGCAGTCTCGCCAATGGCGTACAAATCAATGCTGACAAAGTTAGGTTGCCAAACGTACAAGACGGCGTGTCCGCGTGGCAAGTGATAGATTTGCCTCGTTCCCTGATTTCCCAAATTGTGATTGGAATGATCCACGGTCTCCAGACCAGCAAATTGGAGCGCGCCGATAAAGACTTCTTCGAGCAAAGCCGGGTTGCCTAGCGCAGGCGAGCGGCATTCGTACAAGTCGAGCAAGAGTGATACACCGGGCGTTGCCATGCGATTCTCCCTTGAAAATGTGGGACAAATTTCAAATTTGTCCTACG
>JBBITT010000025.1:0-49690 GCA_037440625.1 Chloroflexota bacterium | reverse complement strand
GCAACTGGGACAAGGCGATGGCGACGTGGCGCGCGCTCAACGAACTGAAACGCGCGCACACGAATCTGGTGTTGAGCATCCACACCGTGTCCTCACAGCTCGTTGGGCTATCAAACCCCAGCGAACTTCGCCGCCCAATGTGTTACCCAAATTCAACCCGCTCTGACTCTCATTCCAACTGGACACAAATACTGAGGCATGTCACTCTCGACTTGAAAATAATCTGCCCTTTGAGTTTGTTCTACCCTCGGAGTTTGTCCTGCCAAGTCCCGCCAGCAGGTAACGCAAACCGTTAGCCCGCCTTGAGCCAGGAGCGACGAATGGTTCAAACACCAACCATACAAGACATTGAAGCAGCGTGGCAAGCTTTTGAGGCCAATGAACCACGTGATCTTTTTTATCGGGCTGCGACGGAATTGGTAGCACTCGCGCTGGATGGTAAGACGTCTTTGAGCGTCGCCGAAGCCTTGGCCGTGCTCCTTCAGACTTGGAACAAGATGTTCTACCAGTATAGAAGATTTGACAGCCAGCATTTTGCCGACATAGAGCGGCTCATCCGTGACTACCATTCGATATTGATCACCTTCAGGCAGCGGTCCATACAGAGCCTTAACCAGGGAGACGAGAGTGAAGTTGTGCGCGTTTTCAAGGCTTTCGAAGAGGTTCTTGGCCCAGTTGGTGCTGCAAAGTGCTTGCATCTTCTAGCGCCGTGTTTCTTCCCTCTTTGGGACCGTGCCATAGCAGAGGCCTACGGCCTTCCGTTGAGGCAAAAGGGCAAGAATCCTGAAAGATACTGGCGCTTTATGGAAATTGTGAAGGAGCAAGTTCAAAGTCTTGGTGGAGAGCAGGCCTTTGGCCGAAATCCGTTGAAAGCGATAGATGAATACAATTACTGCAAGCATACCAAAGGATGGATATGAGTTGATAGTCGCTCGGCGGGCTACCGATGAGTTGCAGTGTCAAGCTCCTGCACCTTAAAATTTTGGCTCACTTTTGAACGGGCGCTTTGAGGACGCACCATCCCCTTCCCTGCGCAGTGCCCACTTCACCGCACGGGCTCGTTTCAAACGACTCTGCCATTGTGTCTCCCTGCCTTGCCGCACGGTTGCGCGCCGAGCGTTTCAGGCGCCGGAGCCGAGGACGGAATCAGGACGATTCCGCTAGATCAGGAAAACGCGCCAGGATCTCTTCCACCACCGCCAGCCGACGCGGCATCCCACCATAGGTGAAGGTCGTCAGATCATTGCCGAGCGGCAAGCGGAGCAAACCGTAGCGGACGAACTGGCGGCTGGTTAGCCCACCGCGTTGCTCTCGGTCAATGCCCACGACCAGCGCATCAGTTTGCAAGCGACCCTGACAGGGTCGGCGTGGTGATCCGCCGTGCGCTCGGTGAGGACGTGCCAAATCACCACGAGCAACTTGCGGGCGATGGCGACGATGGCGACACCTTGCGGCTGGTGGCGACCGAGCCGAGCGAATTCTGCTGTTAGTGTCAACTTAAAATGTCCCATTTATCGTCGTGTGAAATGTCGCAGTTATAATCGCCGGGATGCCTCATTTATCGTCGTCCGGGTTGACTCAAAAATGATCGTCTAAAATGTCCCACTCGTTACTGGCTGGGCACTTCCTCCTTCAACAGCGCATCGCGCTTTTCGCGCAAACGGTAACTCTCGCCTTTGATGTTGAACACGATCGAGTGATGCAACAAGCGATCCAGGATGGCGGAAGCGACGACACTGTCGCCTCCCAGGATGTTGCCCCATTCGGTGAACGCTTTGTTGCTCGTCAAGATGATGCTCCCGGTTTCGTAACGCCGTGCGATCACTTGAAACAAGTGGTCCGCGCCGGTTTTGTCGAGCGGCACGTAGCCCACTTCGTCGATGACCAGCAGCGCGACCTGGGTCAGTGCCTTCAAGCGCGCCGCGACTGAATGATCGGCGAGGGCGGCGTGGAGCTGTGCGACCAAGTCCGCCAGCGTGGTGAAGAGCACCTTGTGACCTTGCTCACATGATTTGAGCGCCAACGCGATCGCAACGTGAGTCTTGCCGGTGCCCGGCGGACCCAGCAAGATGATGTTGTCGTGATTCTCGATGAAACGCAGCGTCGCCAAGTCCGCGATCTTCTGGCGACTCAGCCCAGGTTGAAAACTGAAATCGAACTGCTCCAGCGTTTTGAGATACGGAAAGTGTGCCGCTTTGATGCGGCTATTCACCACGCGCGTCCTGAGCGCTCGTCGCTTCTTGCACCAACCCGCGCAGGAAATCGAGATACGACACACCTGCACTTGCGTGCGGTGCAAGTGTATTTGCCGCGACCGCGCGCTGCATGTGAGCATCCAGGACTTCGGCGCCGCGTCCCAGGCGCAGGTGGTTCAACTGGCGCACAAGGAGCTCATATTCCGGCGTGCTCATTTGACCACCTCCACGTAGCGCGCCAGCGGTCGCTGTTCCACCGCCGTGTGGAGCAAGGCGGGCTGCTGGCTGGTCTGGATGGGTGACTTGGGCGGAATCAATGTGAGTGCTGCTTCGCCCTCGCAGATTTTGCGGACATGTTTGGCGGTGAACGCACCGTAGTCCAGCGCGCGCTGAATCGCCGCCGACACCGTGGTGGTCGGATACAAGTCACTCAGCGCGAGAATCTGGGTCAGATGATGCGTGGCATTGCCACCCTTGAGCCGCAGCACGCCTTGCACAAACGCCTCCGTGTGCGGAAACGTCTCGACGAAGCGCTCCTGCACCGCTTGGCGGTTGCTGGCGTAGACAGGGCGCACAATGCCTGCAAAATGAGCCGGATTCGTGATCATCTGATGCTTCCGCTGGCAGAGCGTGTGCGTGGCGATCAGTTTCTCGCCGTCGAAAATGCGGAGCTGATCGCCTTGGGCGCGCACCGTCAGTTCGCGACAAGCATATTGGAAAGGTACGGAATAGCGATTGCCCTGATAATCGAGATGGCAATCCTTGTGGCTCTTGCGCGTCTCGACCAGCTCGACCACGTAGGTGCGGTCAGGCAAGGGTAACAGTTTTTCTTCTTTCAAACGTTCAAACGGCACACACTGCGTCGTGCGATGCACGCGGGTGTTCGCAACGTGATCGAGCCAGTCGTGCAGCTGCGCGTTCAGTTCGTCGAGCGTCAGGTGCTCGAGGTCCAAGCCCGCGAAGAAGCTGTCTTGGATATAGCCGAAAGGTCGTTCGATCTTGCCTTTGGTCTGCGCGCGGCGCGGACGACACACGCGCGGTTCAAAGCCGAACGTCTTCGCAAAGTCGGCAAACTGCGGATTCCACTCGATGTGGTCAGGACTCCACGACAGCACGACTGTTTTCATCTGATCGTAGAGCAGTTCGCGCGGAATGCCGCCGACATAGCGAAAAGCATTCTGGTGACATTCAAGCAGGGTCGGCAAGTCTTCCGAGACGGTGAACTCAGCATAGAGCACACGGCTGTAACCCAACACCAGCGCGAAGCACGACAACTTGCGCGATTGTCCCAGGTGCTGGATGCGCCCGAAGGGACTCCAATCGACCTGGCCTTGTTGTCCGGGTTCCGTCTAAGCGCACGAACGCTGGCTTGGGTTTGGGCGGTCGAATCTGGTGCACATAGCGTTGCACCACCGGATACGAGCCGCGATAACCCTGGCTTTGGACTTCGGCGAACAATTTCATCGCCGTGAGATCATACTTCGCCAGGCGACGTTGAATATGTTCTTTGAAAGGATCCAGGATCGAGTAGCGCGCCGCACGCTCGCTGGAAGCGCTGGGTGGTTCGGTGTCCTCAACATGGCGCGCGACGTCTTGCGATCTATGTGCAGAAGGTCCGCTACACGCGTTTGTGGCACACCTTCCTCGAGCAGTGTCTTGAGCACACTTGCACCGCACGCAAGTGCAGGTGTGATCCACTCCTTGTTTGAGATGGTCATGGTATCCTCCTCTCTTTAGTGAGACGAAGATACCATACCACGACTGTGGAGACGACGAAGTGGAGTGGGGCATTCTCACGATTAGAAGTGGGACATTTTCACGATTAGAAATGTCCCATCCCGGTTGATCATAAATGGGTCATTTTATTGTATCACTGACAGCATCAAGAGCCGCGTGGCGGACAGGTGCTACAATACGATACGGAGAACCGCCTGACGCAAGTTGCCGTGAGCGGCAGCGTCACTACGACCTACGCCTACAACGCCGATGGCGCGCGCGTCAAGCGCGCGATGGGCAGCACCACCACCTACTACATCGGCAACTGGTATGAGGTGACGCAAGCGGGCGCGGTCACCAAGTACTACTACTTTGGCGGCAAGCGCGTCGCCGTGCGGCAAAGCGGCACGCTGTACTACCTCCACACTGACCATTTGGGCTCCACCAGCGTCACCAGCAACGCCAGCGGCGCGCACCACCACCAGACCCGTCAGGTTTGCGCAAACCTGACGGGTCTCTTCACGCAGCAACGCGTGCATCCGCGTCGCCGTCGGTTTCAACCAATGGCAGCTTGGCTAAAACAAAAACCAGCCCTGGAAAAATGGCTGGCTTTTACCGAACATTCGCTCTTGGGCTACGCGGGTGTGGTGCTGGCTGTCGTTGTCGGTTCGGAAACCGGTTGACTCTCCAAGTAAAGTGTGTCATAACTCAAATCCAATTCGCCTAACCATTCGACGGAACCTGCCACCACACGGACCGAACGAAAAGCGGCGAGATTTTGCAGACGGGTGAAAACGCCACGCTGTAGATAGGGTTTGACGTCGAATATTCTCTGCTCGCCGTTCTCGAACACGAGCAACAACCGATAATCGTCTAATGGGTGGACTTGTTTGACATACGGATTCATGGTAACTCCTTACTTGAGAGGCTCAATCTTGAACACTTCTTCGCCCATCACTGCCAATCGCCAGTCAGCTAGCAATTCCTCGCGATGGATTTCGATCCATGCTTGCACCAACCGCACTTTGCTGGAAAGCAGTGTGCCTGCCAGCACTTCGCCGTCATCAATACTGATCACCGCCTGCTTGCCTGCGTATTCAGCGTGCAAGTGAGGAACGTGGTGCTGCTTATCGTCAAAGAAATACATACGGATGATAATGCCGTAGAACATTGATAGGATTGGCATCGCGAATTTTTCCAAAAGTCAATTAATTCTTTGTTGATACCATTATGACAAAAATCGAGTCTCTGTCAAGTATCCGGCAACCGTCCAGAACTGCCTGACTGCGATGCGCGCCGCGTCCGCTATGTCCATTCAAGGTCCACATAGAATTCCTCCGCGCGGCTACTTTTCTTCTAGCTTCTCCACCGCCCGCGCCAAATCTTGCTGCGAGGGTTGCGTGTACCGCGCCGTCGTCGTGAGCGAGCGATGTCCCAGGAGCGTCGCCACCTGATCCAACGGCACCCCTTGATCCACCAGATTCTTGGCAAAGGTGTGCCGCAACATATGCGGCGTCACTTTTTCCAAGCCCGCCAGCCGCCCCAGCGTTGCCACCAGATATTCAATGCCCAGCCAGCCCAATGGCGCACCCTTTTGATTGACAAAGACCGCGTCGTGCGCTACCTTCGGTCGCTTGACCAGATACTCACGCAGCGCGCGACGAACCTCCGCGTTCAACGGAATCGTGCGCACCTTCGTCCCCTTGCCGCGCACCGTGATCTCGCCTTTCCGTTCGCTCAATGCCACATCACTCAGTTTCAACCCCGCCACCTCGGAAACGCGCAACCCTGTGTTGAGCAAGAGGAGCAGAATCGCCAGGTTGCGTACATCGCCGTCTTTTTCCGCCGCACGACGCAACGCGTACTGCTCTTTGCGATCAAGCCAACGCGGTGGCTTTTTCACTTCTTGCACTGGCTTGATGCCATTCACGGGATCGCTCTCGATCAAGCCCTCCCGCCGCGCCCAGCGCGTGAACACGCGCAGCGCAACCAGGTGTCTTGCACCAAATCCACCGTGCGCGTGGCGAGCGAATTGAGCGCCTGACGAATGATCGCCTTCAGGTCCACCTTCTCACCCGCGATGATGAGTTGCGCCTTGCCATGTTCGACATACTGGCGGATGTAGGCATCCACTTCGATGAGCGACTTGGCAATGCCGTAGCGCGCTTTGAGCGCGTTCGCGATTTCCTGCGCGGCGACCCGCACACCCAGGTTGTCGCCGCCGGTGTAGCGTTTTTCGATGCGCCCTTGCTTGACCAGTAAAAGATCAAGTGTGTTGAATCCGCTATCGAGGACGGCGACACTCGCTTCGGAGAGATGTCTCGCGCTTTAGCGAGCAACGCAAAATCATCAGCTAGCTTCTTCCATGCGCGAGCATCTGCTAGATCGAGTTGGCGAGAGTTCTTCGCTTGAACAATCTCGAGTAACTCGTTGAGCTCAGTATCCGTGCTATCTGATTGAGCATCCGAGGGTACGGCTGGGATTACGGATTGGGGCTGTCCCATTACGGCAATCGGTTTTGGGGTTCCCTTTGCGGCTTTCCGTTCGGTTCCTCTGATGGCACGGATAACTGGAAAACAGTAGGCCAGTGAACGAATCTGTTTCCCTTCAGATTTTGCACGCTCAATGGCATGTTGAATACCCGCCTCAATATCGGCGAGAGAAAAACCTTCTGCGAGGAGCGCTGCAATCCGACGGATTTCTTTTTCGGTTGGATCGTAGCGTTCCGCGCCGATGGCATTCGCGAAAACAACAACAACGTGTTTTAGATTATCTCCTGTCGTCGTCGTTATTGTTGTTGTTTGTGGGTTACCTTCGGTAACTAGGGGTAGTGTACTTTGGTAACTACCCCCTGTTCTGTGCCTGTTTGGACCATGCGAGGCCGTAAAAGACCTGCACCCGTCTTTGTATTTTCGCGCCACAAACCCCGCATTGTTCTGGCAAGGCGATTTTTGAAGCATGGGGTTTGCGTTGTACACGTCTTGTAGCCGTTGTTTTGCTGTTGCAATCTGGACACCGAAATTGTTTTTCCAGATAACGATCGTTGACGGCTCTCTCAAGTCCGTCCACAATGGCTTTGCGGCTTAAACCAACACCCTCATCTAATCGCTTCCCGTGGCTATCAACAATTCCCTTCTCAAATTGAGAAAGGCTAATCCAGTCAAATTGTTTATGGTAGCCAAATGTTCGCCGAATGACATACAGCACCACCTTGAGTTCGGCGAGATTATTGATCTGGGGAAGCACCACATCGAACAAATCGTTCGGTGTGTCGGTGGTGGTGGATTCGGAAAAGCCAATGAATTTAAGATGCGTTGCCATTTTCTTCTCGTAAACCTGATGTCGTGGTATATAATTGGTAGAAGGCGGTCGGCCTCGGAAACCATGCCGCCTTCTACCAAGTTCCTTACGCGCCACGTGGTTGGGCGCGTATTTGTTTGCCCACTGTGGGACAAGCAGATCGGTGTGAACTCGGATCAGTTATGCTTTCAGAACACATTTCGGCTTTCATCGTTGATTGTCGTGCAGCTGGGCTGACCCCCAAGTCAATCAAGTGGTACGAGAATATGCTTGTGACATGGAAGAATTGGGTAGGACACCGCGATTGGACCGATCCCAACATTACCCGTGAGTTTATTGTTGATCTTCAAAACCGTTCCATGCGCTATGTCGATCATCCTAGACATCCTAGCCAACCAGGCCCCCTCTCCCCTTTCACCGTCCGCGGTTACGTTCGCGCTATCAAACGATTCTTTAATTGGCTTGTACAGGAAGAGTTCTTACCGGACAATCCGCTCAAGAATCTGCGGATGCCCCAAAAACCCCAGCGAATTCCGCGAGCCATCGAACCCGATGATTTTGACAAAATGCTTGCTGCGGCACAAACGAAGCGCGATCGTGCGATCCTATTGGTTCTCCGTGACACAGGCTGTCGGGTCAGCGAGCTATGTAATATGAAAGTAGCGGACCTAGACTTGAAGCATGGTATCGGGTTGGTGCGCAATGGGAATTTGAAGCGGATTGCGAAACAGGCAGGGGTTACGCACCGGCACAATGCGCACTCGCTTCGGCATGGATTTGCCCGGGATTATTTGCTCAACGGGGGCGACCTGGGGTCACTTTCAGATATTCTTGGTCATCATGATATTGAAACGACACGAGCGTATGCGGTCTTTTTGGTGGAACACCTGAAAGCCTTACACCAGAGGCATAGCCCCGTGGCACGGCTGGAGAGGCAAGCGCGCTCAACCTCGCGAGACGCTCTGCCAATAAAAAAAAGTGCCGTTGCGTCATCTGGCATGAAGCAACCGCACATGTTCTTCGACCGAGCCGGAGCCAGCTGGTAATCGGTGGCAACGCTATACCCTGCTGGTCGTTGCCAAAGCCCGAATCAGTTAATCGTGGCTAGGGCAGGTTGGGTTCTGTCCGATGGACAAAACCGCCCTATTTTTCAGCAAAAAAGCAAAAACTGGGAGACGTGGATTCGAACCACGATTAACTGATCCAGAGTCAGTCGTGCTACCATTGCACCATCTCCCAACTCCGCAAACATTTTAGCACAAGTTAGATGGATTGCAAAATAATCTACCGTCTAGTCTTGGGGGTGTACCACAAAGCAACGACTGCGCTTGCGGCGATAACGATCAAGATTCCAGAGACCACTAGACCGAGCAGAGGCGCCAAAGTTAAAGTATCAAACATGCATCCTCCCCTAAATAATCCACGACTCGAAACCCCACGTCCTTGTTTCATTCTATCACAATTCATCCGGATTGCCGAATCTGCGTTATAATGTAAATGTACATTGATACTCAAGCCAGGAAAAAACGAATGAAAGTTGCTATTGTTGCCAATGGTCAGTTGGAAGATCATCCGCGCTTGCGAACGATATGGCGCAATGCCGATCTGCGCATTGCGGCGGATGGCGGCGCACTCAACGCGCACCAACATCTCGAACTGGCTCCCCACATTCTCATTGGGGATTTCGATTCGCTAGATGATCCAACGCGCGCTTGGTGTGAGAACGCCCACACGGAATTCATGCCATACCCTTCCGCCAAAGACGAGACCGATCTTGAACTTGCGATTGACCTTGCCCTTGCGCGCGGTGCCGAGGAGATTACCATCCTGGGGGCGTTGGGCGGCCGGTTCGATCAAATGATCGCGAACACGTTCTTGTTGATCAAGCCGGCATCCCGGCAAATTCCGGCGCGCCTTGCCGGCGCAAAATTCGACGCGTGGATTGCAACCCAACAGGCAACGATAACCGGCAAAATCGGCGAGACGGTTTCACTGATTCCATTGACCGAGCGCGTGGAAGGAATGGTAACGCGCGGTTTGAAATATCCGTTGCAGAAGGAAACTCTTTACCTGGGTTCATCGCGTGGGGTGAGTAACGTATTGATTGCCGAACACGCCGAGATGGTGTTCGACCAAGGGATGGTACTTGTTGTCCATTTACACGCCTAGTTCTTCTCGTTAGCCTTGCTGGTAAAACGCATTTGGATTTGAGTACAATTTGTGGTATCATACGTGCGATGGAAGATTCGTACAGTAGCGCACGTCCGGTCGCGGGCCGTTTGTTTGCGCTCGACTTGCGCCCAGCTCGACCATTGACCTTCTTGGGCCCTCTCTGGGCAACCCTGTGCGGCGCGCTTGCCGCCGGTGGCTTGATCTATCACGATCAATGGTTGCTCAAACTAATTTTGCTCATGGTGCTGTGCGATGCTTTGCTAGGGGCGTGGCGTGCGCTTTGGCTTCACGCCGATTGGCGTACCGCGTTGCCGCACAATATCGCCAATGCACGGCTTTGGCTGATGCCGCCGACGTATGCACCCAGCGCATTGCCGCAACGTCTTGCGCGCGCACTCTCGCAACGCATCCGATTTGTGCGCATTGTGATTTGGCCCCTCATTGATTCCGAAATTATCGGGATGATCATCGCCGGCGTGATGGCGGTCTGTATTGCGGTCGTCCTAGGTCTGGTGCCAACCATCTTGACTGCTCTCGCTTTGGGGATTGCTTTGATCGAAGGGCAACAAAGCCCGGAACGCGGCATCGAATTGCGGGGTGTGTACGAAATCGCATTGCCGTGGCTCATCGCGCAAAGCGCGTTTGGATATTTCTCGTGGCTTTCCTTGGTGTTCGTTGTTCTCTTTACCCTCATCTATCGCGCGTTATTCGCCATCGCTTCTTCACGCAAGACGCGCTGGATGAGCGTTGCAAACCTTGCTCAACTCGTCGTCATCTTAATTTTGATGGCGACCAATACGCCGGCGGGTGCCGGGATCATCGCTTTGGGTTTGCTGGCTCAAGTGTTATGGCAGACCCGTTATCGCGTGGATCGGGATGGACGCGCGTACGCCCAACGCGTTCAATCGTATCTCCTCGTTGAAATGTTGATCGCGGGTTTGTCATTATGGCTCTAAAGTCCATGCGGATTGGCGTTTTGTCCGATTCTCATGTGCCGGACATTTTGCCGGAATTGCCGCCACGCGTGTTCGACATCTTTAACGGTGTAGATTTGATTTTTCATGCGGGGGATATCAGCAGTCTGGCGGTGTTGCAACAACTGGAGCCGATTGCGCAAACCTTTGCCGTTTATGGCGACCGCGACAATTGGCAGATCAAACATTACTTGCAAGAGAAACAACGCTTGGACTTTGCGCGCCGTTCGGTTGGGCTGGTGCATGGCCATCGTGCGTGGCGCGTGGATCTGTGGACCCGCTTGATGTATCATTTCAATAAATCCTTGCGGTTACGCGCTTTGTTCGATTATGTTCTACGCGAGTTCGATGGCGAAGGGGTGGATGCCATTGTTTTTGGGCACAGTCATACCCCGTACATCAAAATGCACGGTAGTATTCTTCTGTTCAACCCGGGTTCGGTCGTGCCGCACAATGGACAGCCCGGCACCGTTGGCTTGCTCGAGGTGGGTCAGCACGCCATCAAAGGTCGCATTGTGACGCTATGATTTTTCGAGCGTTTAATCCCAGAGCATAAGGTGGAATTGTATGAAGCATTTGATTGCCATTGCGGATCTCACGCCAGCCGAATTCAATCAGATTCTTGCCGTTGCCAAGAAACTCAAAGCCGAATGGCGCAAAGGGGGCAACAAACCAATCCTCAAAAACAAAACGCTGGGAATGGTGTTCCAAAAACCCTCGTTGCGGACGCGCGTCTCCTTTGATATGGCCATGCTGCATTTAGGCGGACACGCGCTTTACCTCTCGCCCAACGAAATCGGCTTGGGTCAACGCGAAAGCATCGCCGATGTTGCGCGGGTCTTGTCGCGTTATGTGGATGGCATTATGGCGCGCGTTTTTGCCCACGCCCATGTTGTCGAACTGGCGCAATATTCACGCGTCCCGGTCATTAACGGCTTGTCCGATTATGAGCATCCGTGTCAAGCGCTGGCAGACGTATTCACGATCATTGAACATCACGGTAAACTCAAGGGACTCAAGGTGGTCTTTGTGGGTGATGGCAACAACGTGGCGCGCTCATTGATGTACGCGTGTGCGTTGGGTGGCGCGCATTTCGTTGGCTCATCGCCGCAAGGGTATGCGCTGGACGATGCATCGGTGGAGCAAGCGCGCACGATTGCCACGAAATCGGGGGGGAGCGTGGCGTTGGTGCAGAATCCGCAAATCGCGGTGCAAGAGGCGGATGTGATCTATACCGATGTCTGGGCGAGTATGGGCCAAGAAGCTCAAGCCGCCGAACGCGCCCAAGTTTTTCCACCCTACCAAGTCAATGCCGATCTCGTTGCGCGCGCCAAACCATCCTGCATCGTGATGCATTGTTTGCCGGCACATCGCGGAATGGAAATTACGGACGAGGTGGCGGATGGCAAACACTCGGTTCTCTTCGATCAAGCCGAAAATCGAATGCACGTGCAGAAAGCCATTGTCGCCATCCTACTTGCGAGTAAAAAGATAAAAGGCAAAAGTAAAAAGTGATCGAATCAGATTTTTTTACTTTTGATTTGATGGCTTATGCCGGGCAACCGATCCATTTATAACGACGCAATCAAAAAAGGACACAATGCCGCGTGGGATGGCAAGTGGAAAAAAGCGGTCGAAGAATATCGCCGCGCGCTTGCCGAGTTTCCGGATGATCTAGTGGTGCGGAACAGTCTAGCGCAGGCATTGGAGGGCTTGGGTCAATGGGAAAGCGCCATGCGCGAGTACGAAAGTATCGTCAAAGCGCAACCCAACGACCCGGTACCTTTGATGCGCGTGGCGGCTTTGCAAGCCAAGATGAAACGGTCCAGCGAAGCCGCCGGCACCTATCTGGCTGCTGCGGAGCTCTTTCTCAAAACCAAACAAGTGCCTCGTGCGATCGAAGCATGGCGCCAAGCGGCAGAGTTGGAGCCCGATCGCACTGACCTCCACCAGAAACTTGCCGAAGTGTACGCGCGGAGCGGGCAAATGGCGCTCGCTTCGATGGAGCACTTGGCGTTGGCGCAAATTTATCGCAAGCGCGGCGATGATGCCAAGGCAACCAGTTTAGCCCAGCAAGCGTTGACCCTAGATCCCAAAAACGCGGCGGCGCGCGGATTGATCGAAGAGATGAAGCGCGAGCATACGGCGCAACCCAGTGCTGGTCACAGCCCGGTGGATGAAGCGGAAAAAGCCGCGCTTTCCCGTTTGGCGCAAACAGTGTTGGAAGAATCGGCGCCGCCGCCGGGTTTGGAAGAAGAACGGCGCGACAAGGAAACGCGTCCGCGCATCAGCCAGATGGAAGTGGATTCGTTGATTGCGCGCGCGGTGGACGCGCAAATGAATCATCGGGTCAATGAAGCGATTGAAGCGTACCGTAAATTGATGACGTCCGGCATCACGCGCCCGGAAATCAAATTCAATCTGGGTCTGCTCTATTTTGAATCCATGCGCTATGATGAGGCGATCCATCTTTTGCAGGAAACGGTTGCCGATAAAGACTATGCCCTCGCCAGCCATTATGCCTTGGGGCAATGCTATCGGGCGCAAGGTAAATTGGACAATGCGGTTGAACACTTTTTGTACGTGGTGCGCATTGTGGACTTGAGTAGCGTGCGTCGTGAACAAGCCGATGATCTGATTTCCGTGTACGAAGGTTTGGCAGAAAGTTACGCCGCCAAAGGCGATCGCGCCAAAGCCGAATCGTTCACTCAAGCGTTGGAGGAATTTCTCACCAATCGTGGCTGGGAAGACAAAGTGAGCGAGGTGCGGCATCACCTTGAATCCTTGCGGGCGGCAGACAGCCAAATCAGTCTCGCCGAAGTGATCGAGGTGCCGGGTTCAGACAAGGTGTTGGAGGCGCTCGCGCTCTCCAACGAATATCTGCGCCGTGAGAAATTGGGCGCGGCAAGCGAAGAATGTTATCGTGCCATCGAATTGGCGCCCAACTATTTGCCAGCGCACATTCGCCTTGCCGAAATCTTGATCAAGCAAGATCGCATTGCCGAAGCGCGCACCAAGTACCAAACCCTTGCCGATCTCTGTCTCATTCGTGGCGATTTCAAGCGGACTGAAAGTTTGTATCGCAGTGAATTGAAAATTGCGCCCGATGATGTGGCGACCCGCGCCAAATTGATTGATTTACTCGCCCAACAAAATCGAACCGATGATGCGCTGGAACAATATCTTGAACTGGGTGAGTTGTATGTGCGCCAGGGTCAAACCACGCGCGCGATGGAAAAATTTAACGAAGGTGCACGCATCGCGACGCGGACCGGGAACAACAGCCCCTTTGCGATTGCATTACGTCATCGGGTTGCAGAGGAGCGCGTGCGTCAAGGCGATCTCAAAGGCGCACTGGCAACGTACCAAGAAATTCGTCAACAATCGCCGGGGGACGAGCGCGCCCGATTCTATATCGTTGATCTTGGTTTGCGTTTGGGCAATCGCAACGCCGCGCTCAATGAACTTGATGAACTTGTCGCGTTCTATCAATCTCGCCAAGAACCCCAGAAAGCGATTGGTGTGGTGGAAGCGCTGGCATCCAGTTATCCCAGCGAATCAGCCTTGACGATGCGCTTGGCGCAATGTTATCACGTGGCGGGCAAGACCGATAAAGCGGTGGAAATCTTGGATGTGTTAGCGGACACCTTGTTCAATGCGGGCCAAAAAGAAACTGCGCTCACCGTCGTTCAACAAATCATTGCGATGAACCCGCCGCGCGTTGAGGATTACCGGGCATTGTTGGCGAAGTTGAGTGAGTAACAAATCGTGATCAATCCATTTACGGAATTACTGGCGCATTTTACACTCTCGAGTGTGCTCGATATTTTATTGGTTGCCTTGGTTTTCTACGGGCTGATGTATCTTATTCAAGGCACGCGGGCGGTGCAACTCGTGCGCGGCACCATTGTGGTGGCGCTGCTCGCCGTGCTGGCGGGCAGTTTCTTTCGTCTGACCGCCTTCAATTGGTTGGTCAGCAAATCCATTCCAGCATTATTGGTCGCCATCCCGGTCATTTTCCAACCCGAGTTGCGGCGCGCGTTAGAACGCTTGGGACGTCCCGGGATGTTATGGGCGCGGCGGAGCGCCACCACTGCTCAAACGATCAACATCATCTCGCGCGCCGCCGGGGCACTTGCCCAACAACGTTTTGGCGCGCTGATCGTCATCGAACGTTCCACCGGCTTGCAAGATTTCATTGACACCGGCGTCTTGCTCGATGCACGCCTTTCAGAGGATTTGTTGCTTTCGATTTTCTACAAAAATTCGGCATTGCACGATGGCGCGGTGATCGTACGCGAAGATCGGGTCGTGGCGGCGGCATGTATGCTCCCCTTGTCCGAGAGCAACACCTTGGATCGCGATTTGGGGACACGCCATCGCGCCGCGATTGGGGTGACCGAAGGCACCGACGCGATTGCCGTGGTCGTCTCGGAAGAACGCGGTTCGATTGCTGTTGCTCAAAATGGTCGCCTGGTGCGTCGCTTGGATGAGGGAGAGTTGAATCGTTTGTTGTATCGTTTGGTTGAACCACGTTTGAATTGGGAACGTTGGATGCCACAGAACCATGCGGCAGAGAAATCGGACAAGGGAGCATCGGTGTGATTCGCGCCCTGATTGGTCAGTTCAACTCGCTGGTGATGGCACTCTTGTTTGCCATTATCATCTGGGCGGTTGCTACCAGCGAACAAAATCCCATCCGCGATGGCTATTTGCCGGATCTATTGCCCATCGAGATTGCTCATCTTTCGCCAGGGATGGTGGTGATGGAAAAAAAGATCGAGACGGTCCGGGTCAAGATTCGCGCGCCGCAAATTAGTTGGGATCAAATCACCACCACGTCTTTTCGTGCAACGGCGGATTTGCAGGGTGTAGGAGCCGGCTCACACCAAATTCCGATCCAAGTGCAAGCCAATGATCCGCGCGTGAGCATTGTATCAGTTGAACCACCCACACTGGGGATTCGTCTCGAGCCGTTGAGTTCACGTGAGTTAGATCTGCGTGCCGAAGTTTTGGATGCGGCGCCCATCGGTTACGTGTATCGCAACCCGGTACTAACCCCCTCCCGGGTGACGGTGAGCGGTCCCGCGCCGATCGTTGAGCAAATCACCGAAGTGTCGGTGGATTTGTATTTGCGGGGCGCCAAGTCAACCGTCGAACGTGAAGTGGCGGTGGTGCCACGCGATCAACAAGGCAATTTGGTGCAAGGGGTCGTCATTACCCCTTCGGTCATACTCGTCAAAGTGCCGGTGGAACAACGCGTGGGATACAAAGATGTTTCGATTCGTGCGGCGCTGAAAGGCACGGTGGCATCGGGATACTGGATTAGCAATATTACCGTCGCGCCATCCGTCGTAACGATTGCTGGCAATCCGGACATTCTGGCAAAAATTCCCGGCTTTATCGAAACTTTGCCGATTGATGTAACTTCGGCGACGGCTGAGGTTACCAAACGCGCCACCCTCTCCTTGCCCGAAGGTGTTTCGATCTTGAACAACGAGGGTATCACCGTCCAAGTTTCCGTGACGCCGATTCTGGGCGGACAGACGATTCGACGCAAAGTAACCGTGCAGGGTTTGCGGCGTGGTCTCGCCGCCACGGTCTCGCCGGACACGGTTGAGATCATCCTTTCGGGTCCTGTGCCCAGTTTGCAAAGCATCGGTGCCGATGATGTCCAAGTATTTGTAGATGCTTCGACCTTGACCGCCGGGGTCTATCAATTGAAACCGCGCGTGCCAGTCATTCCTGAGGCACTCAAAGTCCAGAGCATTGTCCCTGAAACCTTGCAAATCGTGATCACCGATTTGCCGCTCACACCGACCGCAACGTTTACACCAACGCTCACGACAACATTGACTCTCACCCAAACGCAAATCCTAACTCCAACCCTGACACCTGCTCCCGCTCGCTGAGTTTTATGCAACGATTGGAACGCATCCTCACGCCACACCGTACCGATTTCTGGGTAGTGGTCGCGCTGGCGGCGTGGTACCCTGCCTTGTTTTGGCAAGCCACCTTCCGCCAAGCCGTCTTCTTTTTTGGCGACATCTTGATGTTCTTTTATCCCACGCATCTGGCGTACGCGAACGCGTTGCGGCAAGGTCGTTTGCCGCTTTGGGAACCCAAGATGTTTGCCGGCTTTCCCCTCTTTGCGGAAGGACAGATTGGCGCACTTTATCCCACGCATCCCTTGCTGTACGGTTTGTTCCCCGTTGATGTCGCAACCAACTATGACATTCTCATCAGTCTTGCGTGGGTTGCTATCGGAATGTATTTGTTTTTGCGTGCCCTCCATCTGCAACCGGCGAGTGCATTCCTTGGCGCGATTGCGTTTAGCGGCGGCGGATTTTTTATGCCACGCTTGCAACATATGAGCGTGTTGGCAACTGCCGCGTGGTTGCCATGGTTGTTCTGGGCGTTTGAGAAATTCCGGCAAGAAGAAATTTTCCAACGCCGATTGCGTTGGTGGATCTGTCTGGCATTGTTTAGCGGCATTCAATTGCTGGGCGGTCATCCCCAGTTTGCGTTCATGACGGCGATTCTGTTGTTGCTCTACGCTAGCGTCCGTTGGCAATCCGGTTCCAAGCCCCATCGCTTGTTCGCGTTCATTGAGCTTGTCCCCGTGATCCCGGTGATCCTGGCGATTGGGGTAGGGGCAATGATCGCTGCGCCGCAACTCTTGCCCACGTACGAACTCTCAACGATGAGTAATCGCGCGGCGGGCTTGTTGCCCAAATTTTTCAACGCGTTCTCGTTGCGCGCACCGCACTATTTAATGTTGTTCAATCCGTTTTTGCTGGGCAATCCCTTTCCGCGCGTCTCTGTCGAAGTGATCGGTTATACCAGTTTGCTGGGCATCACGTTTGCGATCGCCATCCTTTTGGTGCGCCGCGATCGGCGCGTGGGCTTTTTTGTTCTCATCGCCGCCGTCGCGCTCTTTTTGGGTCTGGGCGATCTAAACCCGGCGTATCGCGGCTTGCGTTACCTGCCGTTGTTCAACTATTTTCGCGTTCCGTCACGTTTCTTTTTTTGGTACACCTTTGCCATCGCCGCGCTTGCCGCGATGATGCTGGACTATTGGCTCGCGCGCGCGCCGATCACCACGCGATTCACGCGCGGACAGAAAAACGCGCTTGCCTTTGTTGTGCTAGGGCTTGCAATCATCGTTGGACTCATCCCGGCGATTCCGCTGGAAGGTTGGCTCGCGCTCTGGGTTTGGTTACCGATTGTTTTAGCGTGCCTCGTCGCCTGGATTATTTTGGGCGCGCGGCGCCGTTTGTTTACACGCACCACCTTGGCAACGTTGACGATTGGCGTAACCATGATTGATCTTGCGTTGTTTTCAGCGGTGTACACCAAGACCTACAACCTGATGGTGCCAGTGAACGATTTCTACCGACCGCCCAGTTCGCTTGCCCAAATGCCAGAGTTGGCACCAGCCGATGGTCGCGTGCTAACGAGTTTATGGATTTATCCGGCAATGATCACCATGCGCGAAAGTTTGTATCCGAACATCGGTATGACCTTTGGCGTGGCAAGTGCGGGCGGCTATACGCCGCTCGTCCCGCAACGCACCAGCGACTATTTGGATCTGGAAGAATCGCATGACCGTTTGACGGCACCGATGTTGAATCTGCTCAACGTGCGTTATTATCTTGTCCCGCAAATGTTACCTGTTGATGCAAAAACCGAAGGCGATGATTTGAAAAATCCATTCGTCGCCGATGTCGTTACGCGCCCGGTTACGTTTGCGCCAACGCCAGCCACCCAACTCAAAATCATCTCCTCGCTGGCGCAATCGGTGGATTTGCGCGATGGCGAGGTGGTGGCACAAATCAACTTGGTTACCCAAGATGGTGTGCCGGTTTCGATTCCCTTGCGGGCGGGGTTCGATACGGCGGAATGGGCATACGAGCGAAGTGATGTGCGCAAGGTCATTCGCCATTCGATGCCGCCTATCGCCACAACGTTCCCGGCGCGCTCGGCTTTTCCCACCGAAGCGCATCCGGGTCATAACTTTATCGCCGAATTTGATTTGATGCGCGAAGGCAAGCCGCTGACGATTACCCAGATCGCCATCGTGCCCAAGATTCCGGCGGGCTTGCTCCACATCGAACAGGTGGTGTTGACGACGCCAGCCGGTCAAGACGTTTCGGTCTCGCATCTCATTGGGCGCGCCAACCAAACATTGATTTACCGCACGAATGAGGTGGCAATTTTCCGGAATGAAGATACATTGCCGCGTGCGTTCTTGGTTCATCGTGCCCGCGTGATGGATGATGCAACAATGTTGAACGAAATTCGCCGCGAGGATTTCAAGCCACGGGAGAGTTTGGTGCTGGCGAGTGGAGTGCCGCTCGATGCCGGCGGGGCACAGCGCGCTGATGAATCAGTACAAATCGTGAGTTATCAACCTGAGCGGGTGGTGTTATCGGTGCGGGCGCAAGCGGAGGCGTATGTCTTGCTCGCCGATGCATGGTATCCCGGTTGGGTCGCGCGCATGGATGGCGTTGAGACACCCATCGAACGCGCAGACTATATTTTCCGGGCGGTGCGGGTGAATGCCGGGACACATCGCATCGAGTTTGAGTATCGTCCCGCCTCGTTAGTCCTTGGTGCTGTAATCAGTGGACTGGCGTTACTCGGACTGGCTGGGGTGTTTGTCTACAGTCGGCGAACGTAGTATAATGCGCGCCGTGTCGAGGAGGTAACGATGAATGTCATCAATCGTTTAATTGTGATGGCGGAATTGATCGTTGCACTCTTGATGGTCCCAGCCGCGATTGTGGCGGTGCTATTTTTCTTGCCCAGCATTGCAGGCACGCTGAACAATTTGACGCGCAGTTTGGTAGATGGCACAACTGCTTTTCTGATTCAAATGATTTGCGCGCTGACCTTGCTGACCATTTTCGTTGTCGTCCTTTTGCTCTTGTTTCTTGAATTGAATGCTCCGCGCGCACGGCATTTGCCAATTCAAGTAACGGAGGGCCACGTCGAAGTAACCGAGCAAGCGATTGTGCAGCGATTGGAACACAGCATCTCGCCAATGGCCGAGATTGCCTTGGTCAAGGCGCACGTTCTCGCCAGCAAAGGCAATGCGATCGAGGCGTTGATCGAATTAGAAACCAGCCCCGAGGTCAACGTGCCACAGAAAACCCAAGAAGTGATCGCGTTGGCAAAGCAGGTGTTGGAACAACAAATTGGATTAAAGGTGGCGCAAGTGCGCGTACGATTGAATTATTCACGCGTGCAAGCCAAATCACAAAAGGTATGACGGAAGGGTTGCCTCTTAAAACACTCGTTGAGAGTTTGCTGTTTGTTGCCGAAGGACCCGTTCCCATCGCGTCGCTGGCGCGCGCATTGGAGGTGGACGCGCCACACATCGAAGAAGCGTTGAACGTTCTGAAGCAAGAGTACGGCACGCGCGGATTTCGTTTGCAACGATTTCGTGACAAGGTGCAGTTGGTTACTGCACCCGAATCTGCACCCGCCATCGAAAAATTTTTGGGCGTGGAGGGTTCGAGTCGTCTCTCGGCTGCCGCGTTGGAAACGCTGGCGATTATCGCCTATCGTCAACCCATCACGCGTCCAGCCATCGAGGCGGTGCGTGGCGTCAATTGCGATGGCGTGATTCAAACGCTTGTCTCGCATGGGTTGATTCAAGAAGTGGGGCGCCAAGAAACGGCGGGACGTCCCATTCTTTACGCGACCACGTTCGAGTTTTTGCAGAATTTTGGATTGCGTAGCGTGGAAGATTTGCCGCCGTTAGAAGAAACGGCGCAAAATGTTTTGGCGAACGCGGTGGCAGAAGCCAATGAGACGGCGAATCATGTCGCGGAGCGGATCAAGTAGATGGAACGTCTGCAAAAAATTCTAGCGCATGCCGGCATTGCGTCGCGGCGCAAGTGTGAAGAACTCATTCTGCAAAAACGCGTGCGCGTCAATGGTAAAATCGTTTCTGAGTTGGGCACCAAGGTAGACCCCACGCGCGATAAAATTGAAGTAGATGGCAAGCCGATTCGCATTGAGCAACCCACGTACATCATTTTGCACAAGCCCAAAGGTTACTTGAGCGATGTGGACGAGATGGGAGGTAAGAAATTGGCGATTGATCTGGTGCCATCCCGCGAGCGCTTGTACGCCGCCGGGCGTTTGGATTTGAACAGCGAGGGCTTGTTGTTGCTTACGAACGATGGCGATCTGGCGCATCGGATTACGCACCCGCGCTATGAACACGAGAAAGAATATCTGGCACTCGTGGAAGGTGATCCCACTGAAGAAACGTTGACGCGAATGCGCAAAGGAATTGCGTACGAAGGTGTCTTGTTGCGTGCCGATTCAGTGAAAAAGGTGCGCCATTTGGGCGAGATCGGACGCCGGCATCATTGGAGTGACGCTCGTCCCGGCGAATGTTGGTTGCGCATCGTTTTGCATGAAGGACGCAAACGCGAGATTCGCCATTTGTGCGGCGTGCTCGGTCATCCGGTCAAACGCTTGATCCGCACGCGCCTCGGACCGATCGAACTAGGGGCGTTGCCGGTTAGCAAGTGGCGCACGTTGAGCCAGCGCGAACTCCAGATGCTCAAGAATCAATTGAGGATGCAAAAAAGTTGAAACCTTCTATCATCGCGATTGACGGACCCGCCGCATCGGGCAAGAGTACGGTGGGCGAAGCCGTTGCTAAGCAACTGGGTTATCTGTACTTCGATACGGGGGTGATGTATCGCGCGGTTACGCTGGTGGCATTAGCGCGCGCCATTCCGATTACTGACGAAGCGGCGATTACGGCATTAGCGGAGCAAGTGCAAATTGATTTCTTGCCACCCACCCAAAACGATGGTCGGCAGTTTACGGTGCTGGCGGACGGACAAGATATTACGTGGGAGATTCGCTCGCGAAGGGTGGATGGCAACGTCTCGCCCGTATCCACGTACGCCGGCGTGCGCCGTGCCATGGGTGCGCAGCAGCGCCGCATCGGTTTGCGCGGCAAGGTGGTGATGGTGGGGCGCGATATTGGCACGGTCATTTTGCCGGAAGCCGATTTGAAAATTTATCTCGATGCGAGTGAGGAAGAGCGCGCCCGCCGGCGTTATCGCGATCGCGTGCGGCGAGGCGAGCAAGTGAATTTTGAATCGGTTTTGCAAGAAATTCGCCGACGGGATCAAATTGATTCATCACGTTCGGTGGCGCCGCTCAAGCAAGCCGATGATGCCGTGTATATTGATTCCACCCAATTATCGGTGGAGCAAGTGGTACAGCGTATTCTGGAATTGGTCGAAGAAAAAGCACGAGCAATGATCGGATGAGTACGTATCCTAAACGATCGTGGTTTTATCGCCTGGCGAATTGGGCGTTACGTCTGGTGTTCCGCCTATTGTTGCGGTTGGACATTCGCGGCATCGAAAATGTGCCGCGCCAAGGTCCCGTCATTTTCGCCATCAGTCATAGCAGTTTTCTGGATCCGGTGATTATCGGTCCCCACACGCCGCGCGACGTCGTGCCAATGGCAAAGATCGAAGCGTTCGATCTGCCGGTGCTCGGCTTGGTGTTGCGCTTGTACGGCGCGTTTGCGGTGCGGCGCGGCGAAGTGGATCTTACGGCGATCAAGACCGCGCTCAAAGTGTTGCAAAGTGGACAATGTTTGGTGATTGCCCCGGAGGGGCATCGCAGTGAAACCGGTGCCTTGCAACGTGGACGTGAAGGCGCGATCATTCTTGCGTTGCGTTCCGGTGCGCCCATCTTGCCGGTCGCCATCTGGGGCGGCAAAAAGTTTTGGAAGAATTTGATTCGATTACGTCGCACGGAGATGATGTATTATATTGGCAAGCCGGTCACTCCTGTAATCAAGCAACCCACGCGCGAACAAATCACCGCTATGTCCGATGAATTGATGTTGTTGATTGCGCAAATGATGCCGCCGGAATTGCGCGGCTATTATGCCGGCTGGTCAATGCCAGCGGAACGCTTGTTGCAACCCTACCAAGGTGAGGAGGTCGCCAATGTAAAATAATTTTCTTGGGGAAGATGAGCGCATGGTCCCGTGCGATGCGCGGGATGACGAGGTGGAGGTTTTCTGCCGCAAGGCAGAACTAACCACGCCATTGCGAGCACACGTCGAAAATGGAGAGATTGATTCGTCGTATCCTTTGCTTGTTCGCAGGATGCTCCTCGCAATGACCGATGGGAAAATCGAAAGATCAGCGGATGCCTCCAAGGACTGCCACGTCCTTTCTCACAATGTTTCACTGACCTCGGAACATTGTGCTTCCCCCTCCAAAGCATAGAGCGCGCCACAAAATCGTCGAGCAATCGGCGAAACAAAAAGGCGGGCAGTGGTAAAACGATTTCAGATTTCAAATCGCAGATTGAAGATTGTAAATCTGAAATCTAAAATCTTAAATTCCACCGGAGGGATTCCCATGTGCGGTATTGTTGGCTATGTCGGCACGCGCAACGCAACGCCGATTCTGCTGGATGGTTTGCGCCGGCTCGAATATCGCGGCTATGATTCGGCGGGCGTGGCGGTGTTGACTCCGCAAGGCAACATTGCCATTCGCAAAAGTGAAGGCAAACTCAATAGACTTGTTGACCTACTCAATCACGATGCCCCACAAGGTTCGTTGGGGCTGGGACATACGCGCTGGGCAACGCACGGTGCACCCAACGACACGAATGCGCATCCGCACGCCGATTGCACGGGGCGCATTGTGGTGGTGCATAACGGCATCATCGAAAACTATGCCGAGTTGCGTACCGAGTTACGTGCGCAGGGACACCGCTTTGTTTCCGAAACGGACACCGAGGTGTTGGCGCACTTGATCGAACAAGAACTTGATCAGGTGGCGGATGCCTTGGCGTTGATTGGCGCGGTGCAACGCGCACTCAAACGCGTGCGCGGGACGTACGGGATTGGGGTATTCGATCAAACAAATCCGGCGTTGCTCATCGCAGCGCGGCATTTTTCGCCGCTCATCGTGGGCTTGGGCGAGGGTGAAAATTTTATCGCGTCCGATATTCCGGCGTTGTTGCCATACACCCGGCGTATGCTTCTTATCGAAGATGGTGAGATTGCCGCGCTCACGCGCGCGGACGTGCATCTCTACACGCTCGATGGCGCGCCAGTCGAGCGCGATCCCTTGATCGTCAACTGGGATGTGCAAGCGGCGGAAAAGGGTGGCTATCCGCATTTCTTTCTGAAAGAAATTTTCGAGCAACCCTCCGCACTTGCCAATGCGTTGCGTGGGCGCGTAGATGAACAAGGTGTCCGTCTTGCCGAACTCGAGGCGATTGATTTTGGGCGTGTTCGACGCGTACTGCTGCTCGCGTGTGGCTCATCGTATCATGCCGGCTTGGTGGGCAAGCGCGTGATCGAACAATGGGTGCGTATCCCCGCAGAAGCCGTCATCGCGTCCGAGTTTCGGTACGCGGTGCCGGTGATTGATGAACACACGCTTGCCATTCTCATCACGCAATCCGGCGAGACAGCGGATACGATTGCCAGTATGCGACTCGCCAAATCGGCGGGTGCGCAAACGCTCGCGTTGACGAATGTGATCGGTAGTTCGATTACGCGCGGCGTAACCACGACGGTCAACTTGCAAGTAGGTCCCGAAATCGGTGTGGTGGCTTCCAAAACCTTTAGCGCGCAAGTGTTGTTGCTCGAGCTCATCGCGCTCGATTGGGCGCAACGTATCGGCTCATTCGGTTCTGCGTGCGTCAACGAACTGGCGCAACAATTTGCGCGCGTGCCGGATTTGATTCAAAGTGTGATGGGGACGGACAATCAGATGAAACACCTTGCTGAAAAAATTTGGCAACGCACCAGTTGTTTCTTTTTCGGTCGCGGATTTGGATTTCCTACGGCGCTGGAAGGCGCGTTGAAATTGAAAGAGATTAGTTACTTGCACGCGGAAGGTTATCCCGCCGGCGAGTTGAAACACGGTCCCATTGCGATGCTGGATCCGGAAATCCCGGTGATTGCGATTGCAATGACGAGCCCAACGTTGGACAAAGTGGTCAGCAACATTCAAGAGGTACGTGCGCGCAACGCGCCAGTGATCGCGCTGGCGACCGAAGGAAACACAGCCATCGCGGCGCACGCGGACGAGGTGGTGTATTTGCCCAAGGCACCGGAGGAACTCACGCCGATGGTCGCCACCGTGCCGTTGCAACTCTTGGCGTATCATGTCGCCATTGCGCGCGGGTGCGATGTAGATCAGCCGCGCAACTTGGCAAAGAGCGTGACGGTGGAGTAAAAATACCTAGTCCAGCAGAACAGGCGAGGGAAGCGTTCCCTCGCCTTGTTTTTTCAGACATTAAACGTTTATCAGAGTTACGAACAAACTATTGACAAACAGTTGACATTCTTGTATAATGTTTGTCGAATTCATCGTCAGAGAGGAGATCGTATGAAACGGTTGTTGCCGGTAATGAATATAGTTGCAGTGTGGTCGTTTGCCGGCATTGCTGTCAAGCAAGCCCCAACCCCGCTCGTGGCAAATACGGCATGGGGCTTGCTCGCTTTGATCGTCCTGATGATCCTGTTAGGTTTTTGGTATCGGCGCAAGAATTTTGTCTTGGTGAAAGTGTGATTGCTGATGACTGAAGCCCAAATTGGATTCACCATCAAAACAGTGGCGGAGCGTACCGGTGTTTCGGTGCATACCTTGCGCGCGTGGGAACGGCGCTATGGGGTGCCTTCGCCCAATCGGAACGCCGATAATCGCTATCGGCTATACGATGAGCAAGACATTGCCGATGTGTTGTTTCTCAAGCAACAGGTCGAAGCGGGCATTGCGCCATCGCAAGCCAGCGCGTTGTTGCGTCAACGCCAAACTCGCTCCATCGAGACGACGACGCAGGAATCGCGCCAGCCGATTGTGGCAATGCAAGCTTCATTGTTGGAGGCGTTTGCGCGCTCGGACGAAGTGACGGCGCGTGAAATTTTAGATCAAACATTTGCAATGTTTGCGCCGGAAATTGTTGCCTTGGAAATTATTGAGCCAACCATGCGCGCTATCGGCGAGCGATGGGTGCGCAATGAACTGACGGTATGGCAAGAACATCTAGCGAGTAATGTTATCCAACAAAAACTTTTTTCGGTCTTGCAATCGCAACCTGAATCGCCACCGATGTCGCCTCATCTGGTTGCGGCGTGTGCTCCATCGGAAGAGCATCAACTGGGGCTGGTCATTTTTGCGTTGCTGGCGCGACGGCAAGGATGGCGCGTTTCGTACTTGGGGCAAGGCACACCGCTTGCCGACATTCTTCATCTTGCGTGTCAAGCCAAGCCAAACGCGATCGTTATTTCTGTAACGACCGTGATAGGGTTGGCGGGCTTGATTCCCTGGCTCGATGCGGCGAAGCGCCCTCCGACGCCTTTGGTCTTTGGGGGCTATCTGCCGAACGTACTCCCCTCGTTGCGCGAGCATCTGCCGGGAAGCTGGCTGGGGGAGGATGCGATGGCGGCAGTTCGTCGTCTAGCCTCCGTGCAACCGTGCGAGCATTGTTGGGCTCCCCCCAAGCGTGCCTGGCATTTAGCCAATGCTTTGCAATCTCAACGTCTCAAGCTCGCTGGCAATGTGGCGTCCACGTTCATCACAACTCTGCCGGCAACTCTGCAACGCAAATGGGATACCGCGAACATTAATTTCGCCACCCTCTTTTTGGTGGATGCGCTTTCGTGCGCGTTAGCGTTCGAGGTGCCGGACTTGATGGATTGGGAACACCAATGGATCATGGAAGCCATGCCGCCGCGTTCTGTATCGCCATTGCTTATCGCCCAGCATCTTGAAACGTTCAAAATGATTTTGCGCAAGTCTTTTTCTGGCGATGAATTGCGATTACTCTATCCACTCATCAGGCGGATGGAAAAATAATTCGGTATTCAGTGTCGAATGCCCGGCAACCTAGGCGGGCATTTTGATTTTTAGGAGGTTGAAATGAAACGCATCATCATCACCGGCGGTAGCGGTCAAATGGGGCGCGCCGTTGCCGCCGATTTATCGAAAGATGGGTACGAAGTCATTTTACTCAGCCGCAATCCGGCAAAGGTCAGCGGCTTGCCGCCGAACGTGCGCGCGGAAAAATGGGATGGTCTCACGGCGCGGGGTTGGGGTCAACTCATCCATCGCGAAACGGCGATTCTCAACTTTGCCGGCGAGAACATTGGCATTCCACCGATTCCGTGGTGGTTGCCAGGGCGTAAGGAGCGCATTCGCTCAAGCCGGGTCAATGCCGGCCGTGCGATCGTTGAGGCGATCAAGCATGCCACCGAAAAGCCAAGTGTTCTGATTCAAGCGTCGGGCATCAACTATTATGGTTTGCGCGGTGATCAAATCACAACGGAAGAAGAATCGGCGGGAAATGATTTTGCGGCGAATGTTTGCGTCGAGTGGGAAGCGGCGACGGCCGAAGTAGAAACGTTGGGTGTGCGTCGTGTGATCATTCGCACTGCGCCCAACCTGACAAGGCAAGGCGGTATTCTGTTCTACCTGGCGTTGCCATTCAAATTATTCGTGGGCGGTCCGATTGGCGGTGGCAAGCAATGGTTCTCGTGGATTCACACGGTTGATCAAGTGCGCGCCATTCGTTTCTTGATCGAAAATGAAAACGCGCGCGGCGTCTATAACTTGTCTGCCCCCGATCCTAGGACAAACGCCGACTTTGGACGCCTGATCGCGCGAGTATTGCATCGCCCCTATTGGTTTCCGGTCCCCGCGTTCGTCATGCAATTGATTTTTGGCGAATTGGGAAACTTGTTGTTGCTGGGAAGCCAACGCGTCATCCCACAACGTCTGCTTGACGCCGGGTTCAAGTTTCAATTCGCCGACGCGGAAAGCGCGTTAAAGGATCTTTTGAAATAACTCCAAGGAGATCATGTGAACAATAAACGTCTCACGATAATTTTTCTGATTGTGTTCGTGGATTTGCTGGGGTTTAGTTTGATTTTGCCCTTGCTTCCGTACTATGCCGCAACGTTCGGCGCGGAGGCGTTCGTCACGGGCTTGCTCGTCGCATCGTACGCGGTCGCGCAATTGATCGGCGCGCCGCTCTTGGGACGCTGGTCGGATCGCGCGGGGCGGCGTCCGGTGTTGCTCATTAGCATTTTGGGGACGTTCATCGGATTTTTGTTGCTGGGTTTTGCAGGCGCGCTTTGGATATTGTTCCTCAGTCGGGTCATTGATGGTCTCACCGGCGGCAACATTTCGATCGCGCAAGCGTACATCGCGGACGTGACGGACGAAAAGAATCGCGCCAAGGGGCTGGGAATGATCGGCGCGGCGTTTGGGCTGGGATTCATCATCGGTCCTGCTGTGGGCGGCGCGCTGAGCGCGTTTGGCTACGCGGTGCCGGCGTTCGCGGCGGCGGCGCTCTCTCTCATCAACTTGCTCGCGGTCTTTTTGTTCTTGCCTGAATCGTTGACCGCAGAACGTCGCGCCACCATCGCGGCGCAAAAGAGACCACCGTTCACGCTACGCGCGCTGATCGTCGCGCTCAATCGTCCGCGCGTGGGCCCGCTACTGCACACGCGATTCTTTTTCGGCTTGGCGTTCGCGTTGTTCCAAAGTGTCTTTGCGCTGTATGCGCAGTATCGGCTGGGACTCACCGCGCAGACGACGGGATACGTGCTGGCATACGTCGGTTTACTTTCGGTGTTGGTGCAAGGCGTCGCCATCGGCAAGTTGACCGCGCGCTTTGCCGAGAGTTGGCTCATCTTCGCGGCGAGTGTGGTGATGGGCTTGTCGCTGCTTGCGTGGGCGTTCGCGCCGAACTTGATTGCATTGCTCGTCATCCTCGCGCCGATGGCGTTCGCGGGCGGCACATTGAACACGGTGCTGAGTAGCGCGTTGACCAAAGCGGTAACGCGCGAAGAGATCGGCGGGACGTTGGGCTTGGCATCGTCGGTGGAGAGTGTAACGCGCGTTATCGCGCCAACGCTCGGCGGATTCTTGATCGAGTTTTACGGCGCGGGTGCGCCGGGAATTTTTAGCGCGTTGGTGATGGTGTGGGTGATGACGTTTGTATGGCGTCGGATCATCGTCAATCCCGATCCGCCGCTGGTGCTGGGCAAGATTGTTTGAGGAATAGCGATGCGTAAGAATTGGCGTTGGTTATTGCTGGCATTGGTGGTGCTCATCATCGTGTTGGGGGTTGGTGTGGCAGTGGCGACGCGTCCCGCTGAACCAATGCCGCAAGCGTTGGCGGCGATGCAATCGGATGCGCAGGTGGACGTGGCGACGCGTCAATGGATTGTGTTCACGCCGCGTGCGCGTGAGCCATCGGCAGGGTTCATCTTTTATCCCGGTGGTTTGGTGGACGCGCGCGCATATGCGCCAATGGCGCGCGACATTGCGGCGCAAGGTTACCTTGTCGTCATTGTGCCCATGCCGCTCAACCTGGCTTTCTTTGATGCGAATCGCGCGAAGGAGGTGATTGCCAACTATCCGGCGATCAAACGTTGGGCGATTGGTGGACATTCGCTGGGCGGTGTTGCCGCTGCGATGTTCGTCAAGAGTCATCCGCAGACAGTTCAAGGTCTTGCGTTTTGGGCGTCGTATCCGGCGGAAGAGATGGCCGATATTCCTGCGCGCGTGCTTTCGATTTACGGTACGCAAGATGGTTTGTCCACGCCAGCCAAGATCAACGACTCGCGTGCCTTGCTGCCGGCAAATGCTCAATTCGTTGCGATACAAGGCGGCAATCACGCGCAGTTTGGTTGGTATGGCGTGCAATCGGGTGATGGCATTGCCACGATTTCGCGTGAGGAACAACAGCGCCAAATCGTTTCGACGATGGTGGCTTGGTTGAAACAAATTCTAGGAGAATGAAAGTGAACGATCTTTTGACGATTTTGAAAATCATCGCGGCGTTGGCAACGGCGGCAACCGGTTTGCTCGCGTTCGTCAAGCCCGATGCGACGTACGGATTCATCGGTTTGAATGCGAATGGCGCGCGCGGCGTTTCGGAAATTCGCGCGGTGTTTGGCGGCTTGTTCATCGCACTGGGGCTCACGCCGCTATTTCTGGGCGTACCCGCGTATCGGATGCTTGGCATCGGCTATCTGACGATTGCCGTGACGCGCGCGTTTTCTATTGTGTTCGATCAATCGTTTGCGCAATCGAACATTATCAGTCTCATCATCGAAATCGTGTTCGGCGTGATTCTAGTGATCTGAGAGATAAGTATGTCTGTTCGAATCGTTACCGATAGTACCTGCGATCTGCCGCAGGAGACAATTCGGAAATATGATATTCGTGTGGTGCCGCTCTACATCAATGTCGGCAAGCAAGGGTATCTGGATGGCGTGGATATGACGCGGCAAGAGTTTTATCAACATCTGCCCACGTTTCCCGAACATCCAACGACTGCCGCGCCATCGCCGCTGAAATTTCGCTCGATGTACGATTCGCTGGCGGATGAAGGCGCGACGCACGTCTTGTCCATTCACATTTCGAGCGCGCTGAGCGCGGTGATGGACACCGCGAACGTTGGCGCGCGCGAAACAACGTCTGTGCCGGTGACGGTGTTCGATTCGCGGCAGTTGAGTCTTGGCACCGGTTTTCTCGTCGAGACCGCCGCGCAACTTGCGGCGCAAGGTCACGCGGTTGGCGAAATCATCGCCGCGCTGAACGATCAAATCAAACGCTCGCACGTTTTCGCCGCGCTTGATACGTTGGAATTCTTGAAACGGAGTGGGCGAATGAATGGCATCATTGCGAGTTTCGGCACGCTCTTGCAACTCAAGCCGATTCTGACGATGTACGATGGCAAGCCGGGCGCGGAACGTGTCCGCACGCGCGAACGCGCAACGGAACGCATCCTCGAAATGTTGGCGGATGTGGGCGCGATCGAACGCGTTGCGATTGTGCATACGCGCGCGCACGCGCGTGTCGCAGAATTGCGCGAACGCGCCGCGCATCTCTTGCCGCCCGACGATGTTCCCGTGGTGGACATTACGCCGGTCATCGGTGCGCACATCGGACCAGGCGCGGTGGGGTTCGCGTTGGTGACAAAGTGAAGGAGAAAATTCTATGAAGCAAAATGATCTCAAGGCATTCGTTGCCTTTCCGATTTTGATCTTGATTGGCTTGGCAGTCGCGTGGGCAGGCAGTCAGGGCGGCAGCACGTTTCTCGGAATTCCATTGTTCGCTTTGATGGTGGGGCTGGCTTTTGCGATTCAGTGGCTGGTCTTTATTCCGTCTTTCTTGCGCCAGACCGAAAAATTCTTTGACCTCACGGGTAGTATTACCTATCTCTCGGTCAGTACGTTGGGCGTGCTGCTCAGCGCAGGGGTGGATGCAAGGTCCATTCTTTTGTGGGCGCTGGTGGTGATTTGGGCAGCACGACTCGGAACGTTTCTGTTCCGCCGCATCCAAAAAGCCGGCAAGGATGATCGCTTTGATGAACTCAAACCCTCGTTCATTCGATTCTTGAACGTTTGGACGATTCAAGGTTTGTGGGTAACGTTCACCGCCGCCGCCGCGTGGGTGGCGATCACGACGACGCATCGTAAAGAACTTGACGCGTTTGCTGTCATCGGCTTGCTCGTGTGGATTTTCGGTTTTGCGTTCGAAGTGATCGCCGATGCGCAAAAGAGTCGTTTCAACGTTGACCCAGCCAACAAAGGCAAGTTTATTCAAACCGGTTTGTGGTCGCGTTCGCGTCACCCAAACTATTTCGGCGAGATTGTGCTGTGGATTGGTGTCGCGATCATTGCGTTGCCGGTTTTGCAGGGCTGGCAGTGGGTCGCGCTGATTTCGCCGGTGTTCGTCACGCTCTTGCTCACGCGCGTCAGCGGCATTCCGTTGTTGGAAGCCAAAGCGGATAAAAAGTGGGGCGGTCAACCCGATTATGAAGAATACAAAAAGCGGACGCCGCTTTTGATTCCACGAATATTCTGAGCGGTCACAGGAGAAAAAGGTAATGTCTATTCCCATTTATTTATCGCTCAAAGAAATATGGCGCAATCGCGGACGATTCTTGCTATTCAGTCTCGTGATCGCGCTCATCACGTTGCTGGTGCTCTTCATCGCCGCGCTCGCCGATGGGTTGGGCAATGGCAATCGCGAATATCTGCAAAAGTTGAATGGCGAACTCGTCGTGTACAAAGCGAACATTGATCTTGCGATCGGGGCGAGTCAATTGAATCGCGCCAAGTTGGCAGAGATCAAGCGTGTGCCAGGGGTGCGCGATGCGGGCCAAGTCAGTTTTAGCAGTGTGGTGCTTGTGCTCAATGCCGGCAAAAAGTTGAATGTGGCGGTGATTGGTGTTGAACCCGGTAAACCGGGCGAGCCGCCGGTGGTGCAAGGCAATCCACTTGAGCAAAAACGCGGTAAGGAAGCGATCATTGATCGCAATGTGGCACTGCGCACCGGTTATCAAGTTGGCGATGAAATCACGATCAAGACCATTCAGGGAACCAAGGAAGAACTGTATATGCTTCGCGTCGTGGGAATCACGGACGGTCGTCAATTTTCGATTCAGCCGTCCATTATCGTCTCACAAGATACGTTCAATCTGGTCAAGCCGGGCGCAGTGCCAAATCCCAATCCCGCCGATTTGATTTCGAACATTATCGTCGTGCAATTGCAAGAGCCAGCACGTTGGAAAGAAATGGCGGCGGTTTTGGAAAGCGAGGTAGATGACATCAAAGCCGTTGATCGGGTAACCGCGTACGAGAATACGCCGGGCTATAGCGCGCAACAAAGTACGTTGAACACTCAGCAATTCTTTTCGCTGTTGATCGGCGTGTTGGTGATTGGGGGATTTTTCCAAATCCAAACATTGCAAAAAGTTCCGCAGATCGGCATGCTCAAGGCGATTGGCGCGCCGAATCGAATCATTGCGTTTGCCGCGCTGACGCAGATCGTTTTGGTGACGGTGATTGGTGTAGCAATCGGTACGGCGTTCACGTTGTTGCTTTCGCTCTCATTTCCGCCGACGATTCCAATCATTTTTTCGCCCGCCGCGGTGATCGTCAGCATTGTATTGTTGATGGTGATCGGACCGCTGGGCGGCTTGATCTCGGTGCGGTACGCGTTACGTGTGGAACCTCTGACCGCGCTGGGTCTCTCAGCGTAAAATGATTACCGCAGAGAACACAGAAAAGAAGTAATTTTCTCCGTGACCGCGGTGTGCTCTGTGGTGAAAAACGGAAGAAAGATAAAATGCCAAACTCATTGGAAACTAGGGCAGTAGCAAAAATTTACAAGACTGATACCGGTATGACGCGCGCTGTGGATGGCGTATCAATTTCTGTAGCGAACGGTGAATTTGTCGCGCTCGTTGGGCCCAGTGGCTCAGGGAAAACGTCGTTGCTAGCAATGCTGGCGACGTTGCTCAAACCGAGTGAAGGCGAAATCATCATTGATGGCCAAGTCTTGTCCAAGATGAACGATCAAGAGCGGACGCGCTTTCGCCGCGAGAAAATCGGTTTCACCTTTCAAGCGAACAATCTTGTGCCGTACTTGACCGCGCTCGAAAATGTCGCGTTGATGTTGCAATTGAATGGCAAGTATGATCGGGCGGGGCGCGAGCGCGCCAAAGAATTGTTAGCGCGGCTAGGTTTGGGAGAACGCTTGAATAACTTGCCGCGCCAATTGTCCGGTGGTCAGCAACAGCGTGTCGCGATTGCGCGTGCGTTGGTGCATAATCCCGCCCTCGTCCTTGCCGATGAACCGACGGCGAGTCTTGACACCGAACGTGCGTATCAGGTTGTCGAAACCTTTGCGAATCTGATTCACGAACAACAGCGTGCCGGCATTATGGTGACGCACGATTTGCGTATGACCGAGTTTGCGGATCGCGTGATTCAAATGATGGACGGCAAGGTGAAACGCATCATTCGTGATCGCAATGAAATCAAAGCATTTGCGGCGGGGCGCTCGTCGCTTGCCCAGCCCGCTGAACCCATCGAAAGACCACGGCAACTCAAGTTCAACGATCTTGCGCCGGATGTGCCGATTTTGACAGCCAGCGGCGAGCAAGTTCAATTATCGTCGTTGTGGAAAGAGAAACCATTGTTGCTAGTATTCACGCGCCATTTTGGTTGCCCGCAATGTAAAGAGATGCTCGATCAGTTGACGCAAAACAAAAGCGCTCTAGAAAATGCGGGACTGACCATCGCCGCGGTTACACAAGGCAATCCAGGGGAGACGTTAGAGTTTTGCAAGCGCCAAGCCCCCGGCATCGTTTGCCTCTCCGATCCAGAACGACAGGCGTACCGGGCGTACGGTTTGGGGCGCGGAACGGCGTGGCAAGTGATGTTGTCGCCGGAAGTAATTCGCGGCACAGCGCGGGCGCGTGAGCACGGCCACACTGCCGAGTTGCCACCGCCCGGACAAGATGTGATGCAAATGTCGGGCACGTTCATCATTGGGACCGATGGACGCATTCGCTTGCCGTACTATTACGAGAACATCGCCGACCACGCGCCGATTGATTTGCTCTTGAACGGCGTGCTCGGAACAAGGTGGAGCCAACCGTTTAGTGGAGCGATGGGATAAGCGGAGTGTCGTTTTGGGTTGATCAATGCAACGAATCATCTGGTGGTTGCGGCGCGATTTGCGCTTGAACGATAACATCACACTGCATTACGCTCTGCACGATGCGGCAAGGGTGATCCCAGTATTTGTCCTCGACCCGCGCTTGCTCGATAGCGACAAACTCGCGTCCGCGCGCAAGCAATTTCTTTTCGATTCGCTCGCCGATCTCGAGGCACGACTGCGCGAGCGTGGTGGGCGATTGATTGTGCGGCGCGGTGAGCCAGCGCGCGAACTGGTACGCCTGGTGCGCGAAACGCAAGCCGACGCGGTGTACTTTCATCGCGATTACACGCCGTACGCCAGACGACGCGATGGGCGAGCTGTGAATGCGCTCAACGCACTCGGCGTGCGCGTCGAAGTGTTCGACGACAACTATCTCGCCGCGCCCGAACAGATGTTGAAAGACGATGGCACGCCGTACACCGTGTTCACGCGCTTTCGATTGCGCTTTGACGAGCGCGTGATCGTGCCGAATCGTTATGCGACGCGCGGCGATTTGAACACACCGCGCGATATTTCTTCGTTGGACATCCCATCCATCAAGCGTAATTCGCATTTTGCGCGCGGCGGCGAGACCGAAGGGCTGAAACTGGCGCGCGCGTTCTTTCGTCGCGCGGATGGTTTGCGCGCGTATCGTGACATACGCGATTTAATGGCGCGCGATGCCACGTCGCATCTTTCGCCGCATTTGCATTTGGGCACCGTGTCGGTGCGTGAACTGGTGCGCGCGGCGCGCGAAGCCAATGCGGGGAGGCATGGTCAAGCGTGGATCAATGAACTGGTGTGGCGCGAATTTTATTCGACCGTCTTGTGGCATTTTCCGTACGCCGCGCGTGGCGCGTTTCGGCGCGAGTACGAACAGATGGCGTGGGAGAATGATGCAGAGAAATTTGCGGCGTGGTGCGCGGGGCGCACGGGCTATCCGATCGTGGACGCGGCGATGCGGCAACTGAACACGATGGGGTGGATGCATAATCGTGCGCGGATGATCGTTGCGTCGTTTCTCACCAAGGATTTGCTGATTGATTGGCGCCGGGGCGAAAAATATTTTTTGCAAAATTTGATTGACGGCGACATCGCATCGAACAATGGCGGTTGGCAATGGGCGGCGGGAACGGGCACCGACGCGCAGCCATTCTTTCGCATCTTCAATCCGGTTTTGCAGGGTGCGCGTTTCGATGCGGACGGTGCGTACGTCAAGCGGTGGCTTCCCGAACTCGCGCGCGTGCCATCGAAATATATTCACACCCCTTGGAGGATGCCGGCGGATGTGGCGCGGCGTGCTCAGGTGGAAATCGGCAAAGATTATCCAAAGCCGATTGTGGATCACGCGCTTCAACGCGAGCGTGCGTTGGAATTATATCGAAGGAAAAAATAAGCCGAGGTCGCTGCCTCGGTTTATTTAATCTGAATAAATGGCTTGGTAAATTGCCGTGGCAAGTTTTTCTGCCGTGATGGGTTTGGTCAGCATCGTGGGGGCACCCAATTGCACGATCGCTTGATGACTCTCGTTCGAGATGCCTTCATAGCCGCCCATCATCACAACCGGTAAATGTTTATAACGCTCACGTAATTGGCGCAAGACGGCAATGCCATCCAGCTGGGGCGACTTGAGGTCCAGCAAAATCAAATCCGGCGCTAGTTCTTCGATCAGGGGCAGGATCGTGGTATCGTCCCGGGCTTCAATGACCTCGTAACCTGCGTTGTGCAATAACACGGAAATCAATTTACGGCTCTCCGTTTCGCTTTGTGCGATCAGAATGGTTTTAATGCACCCGGCTGTGAGGACGCGTCGAACGTGTTGCAAAAGAAGAGGTTCGGTGAATGGTTTGCCAAGATAATCAACGGCGCCCAGTAATTTCCCTTCTTCGCGGTCTGCCAAGACGGACACGATCATGACCGGAATGGTCTTGGTCTCCGGGTATTCTTTGAGCACTTCAATGACTTGAAATCCGTTGAGGTCCGACAACAGCAACTCTAAGGTGATGAGGTCGGGTTTTTGCGTGCGTGCCATTTCGATGGCGGTTTTGCCATGATGCGCTACACTCACACGATATCCAGCTCGTTCGAGATAGAGACGCATCATATTGGTTAGATCAACATCTTCATCTATGATGAGAATGGATCGTTCAGCGGCGATGACGCGAGTCTCCTTTTGGATTTGGATTTGGGGTTCGATCGGCAGGGTAAAGGAAAAAGTGGAACCTTGGTTGGGTGTGCTGGTAACAAAAATTTCGCCGCCTTGCATTTCGACCAGCGAGCGCGTGATGGCGAGTCCTAGCCCGGTGCCGGGGCTTTGTTGCGTTACCCGGTTCTTGGCGCGGAAGAAGCGCGAGAACAAGTGCGGTTGATCTTCGGGGGAGATGCCGATGCCGTTGTCTTGGACATCTACGCGGACGTGATCGTTCACCGGTCGAATCGTGATCGCAATCGTGCCACCGCTCGGCGTGTATTTGTGGGCGTTTGAAATGAGGTTGGTGAGAATCTGCACAACGCGATCGTTGTCTGCCCACACCGGTGGAGTATTGGGCGCCAGATCCAGAGTAACATGTTGTTGTTTGTCATTGATGAGTGGGCGCAACGTGTTCACTACTTGGCGTGCGAGCAAAGTAATGTCCACCGCTTGCAAGTGCAAATCAAGACGGCCAGCATCAATGCGTGACAAGTCTAGCAAATCGTTAATGAGTTTGACCAACCGATCTGTATTGGTCTTGATAATGTCCAAAAACTCCCGTTGCTCAGGGCTGACCTCGCCGGTCGCGCCGCTTTGGAGTAAATCCACATAACCCTTGATTGAGGTGAGGGGCGTGCGGAGTTCGTGTGACACCATCGAGAAAAATTCATTGCGCAGTCGTTCTACCTCGCGTTCATGGCTGACATCGTGAAAGATGTACAGACGCCCCAGGAACTCGTTGGTGCTGGTGCGCACGGGCGTGGAGACGAGTTGGTATTCGCGCAGTTTGGGCGAGGTTTGGACAATCATGTTCGTAAAGTATTGTTCGGGATTGTGCAGGGTATTGCGAATATGTCTGAGTAATCCCTCCGGGTCTTGAAAGAGTTGAGCAAATTCGGCTTTATAGTCTTGGATGCCGTGCGCATACAATTCGCGCGGGTGCTTGCCAAAAAAATTCCGGCAGAAACTCCAATTCACGGCGACAATGCGCTCCTCAGGCGAGATCATCAGGATGCTGTCGGTGGTGGCATCGAGCAGGGCGCGGGCGCGGGTTTGCGCACGCTCGATATCTTGAAATGTTTTTTGGAGTTGAGCTTCGGCGCGGCGACGCTCTTCCAATTCTTGGCGCAACTCAGCGGTCAGGCGCGCGCTTTCAAGCACTTGGCTGGTGGCGTTCGCCACATTTTGCGCCAACGTTATTTCGTCATCGCTAAAGACGCGCGGTTGATCAGATTCCAAACCGAATGTACCAATCACTTGGCCCCGTACGATGAGCGGCAGAATCAGCAACGTTACGGTCCCGCGTTCTTTCTCCATTTGATGCAATGCCGGTTGGCGGGGATCGGTTTGCGCATTTTCGATCACGAGCGGTTTTTGATTTTCAATGACGGAGCGTGTCGCCTCGTTTCCTTCCAGTGGTAAAATGATCCCCAATGCCGAAGGTTTGCCCGGCGTGCGATATTCGGCGACGACGGTTTCAAAGGTGCGTTCAGCGTTGAGGAGTGCAACGCCGGCTTGGGGCAGATCGAGTGCGCGCGCCAATTCTTGGCAGATGGTTTCCAGGATTTGGTTGGGTTCCAGCGAGGAGATGGCGGTAGCAATGACTCGATTCAAGAGGAGGGTTTCACGGAGTTGACGTTCAAGCGCAACTTGGCTGGCTTGTTGGCGGGCGATGCTTTCTTCCAACATCTTTTGCGTCGCGCGGGTTTCGTGCATCGCTTGCCGGATCTGCACCCACGACCAGATGGCGTACGCGACGGCGATGAGGAACGCAATCATGAAAAACTGTTCGTTGATGTTCGTGAGGGCGTAAAAGACGATGCCCCAGGTTACAACGAAGAACAGGATAGTGAGAATGACCCACCGTATGCTGGCTTGCTCAAGCGGATTGCGTCTCATCGTCTCTATTATACTCGGTCTTGATGAGTTTGAAAAATCCAAGCCCAGAAACAAGGGGCGAGTCAGCAACTCGCCCCTGAGATTTCAACTGTATTCAACTTGGGAATAGCGAACCAATTTCTCTAAACGATGCGTGGCTTGAATGCGGCGCACGGTGCCAGAGCGTGAACGCATCACCAGCGATTCGGTGGTGGCGCCCTTGGCGGTATAGTGGACGCCGCGCAACATTTCGCCATCGGTGATGCCGGTGGCAGAAAAGAACACGTTATCACTGTTGACTAGATCGTTGATCGTGAGCACCTTGTTCAAATCGAATCCCACTTGGCGGGCGTATTCGCGTTCGATCTCGTCGCGGGGCCAGAGTTTGCATTGCATATCGCCCCCCATACATTTGAGCGCGGCGGCGGCAATCACGCCCTCCGGCGATCCCCCGATCCCAAAGAGAATGTCCACGCCGGTCCCTTCCAGTGCGGTCGCAATGCCAGCCGCCACATCGCCATCCGGCACAAGTTTGAGGCGCGCGCCACACGCCCGGACGGCATCAATGTATTTTTGATTGCGCGGGCGATCCAAGATCACCGCGGTCAAATCTTGCATCGGCTTGCCTTTGGCTTTGGCAACGGCGTTGAGATTGTCTTCGACCGGCGCATCAATGTTGATCACGCCGCGCGCTTCTTCGCCCACGCAAATCTTGTCCATATAGACAATGTGACCCGGCGCAAACATCGAGCCACGATCCGCAATGGCGATCACCGAAAGCGAATTGGCAAGCCCCAACGACAGCAAGCGCGTGCCATCAATTGGGTCAACGGCAATGTCCACTTGTTGTTTCTCACCGGTGCTATTTTCAACGGCACTGCCAATGCGTTCACCATTGTACAGCATCGGGGCTTCGTCTTTTTCACCTTCCCCAATCACCACCACGCCGTCAATGTTGATTTGTCCTAGCAACAAACGCATCGCGTTGACGGCGGCAGCGTCTGCCTTGTTCTTGTTGCCACGTCCCATCCAACGTGCGGCGGCAAGCGCGGCTCCCTCCGTAACTCGAACGAGATCCAGTGCAAGATTGCGGTCTAACTGTTGTGGCATGCAACACTCCCCTGTGTTTTGATTTGGTTAAATTTTATCACACATCATTATCTTTGGGCAAGCCCGGGTTTACGCCTCTTGTTTGACGCATCTTTTCACATTAGATACAATGCACACAACGGAGGTGGGTTGTGAAGATCAAATTACTTGCTCTCAGTTGGCTTTGGATGATTGTGGCTTGTGGTACACCAACCTCTTTACCCACTCTCCCTATTTCGCCTTCCCCCATTTCGTCGTCAACCCCCACGCCAGTGCCTTCTTCCACCTCCGCCCCAAGCGTCCTCGGCGTCCGCGAACGAATCGTCTTGCGCGATTTGCCGGGCATCGGTCGCAATCCGTACGCCATTGCCGTGCTCGATGGCAAGGTGTACACCGTGAACAGCACGACCGATAATGTCGCCGTCATTCAAAATGATCGCGTCACCAAGTTCATCGCGGTTGGCAAGCGTCCCAATGGAATCATTGCCGATGCCGTGCAAAAACGACTCTATGTCTCGAATGGCAACGATAAAACGATTAGTCTCATTGCGAATGATCAAGTTACGCTCACGACCAGCATCGGCGAGGATGCCGAAGTGTTGGCGCTGCTGGACAATCGTTTGTTTGTGGGCGCGCGCTCTAAAGGACTTGTCCTGGTGCTCGATCCAAACACGTTGCAAACGCAAACGACGATTACGATCCCGGGCTCGTTTGGCGTCATCAACTTTGCCGGCGACCCGGTGCATCATCGGCTTTATGCGGCGATCTTTGACAAGATTGCGATCATTGACACAACGACCTTGCGGGTCGCGCGTATCTTGGATGTGCCCGGAAGTTATTACACTTTGCTCGCCAATCCGGTCAACGATAATGTGTTGGTTGCCGTGTACGAATCGGCAACGAACGCACAATATTTGGTCGCGCTTGATCCGGTGTCTGGCACGCCACGTGGGCGCGTGAAAATCGGCGGGGATCCGCGCGGCGCAATTCTCAACGCCGATAGTTCGCGCATCTACATCGCTAACTCGTTTTCCAACACCATTTCCATCATCAATGCGCGCGACTTGACTGTCATCAAACAAGTATCGGTTGCGCTTAGACCACACGCGCTTGCGCTCGATGAATCTGCGCGGCGACTCTATGTGGCTAATCTCGATAGCGATAACGTCAGCATCATTGACACATCGTTAGATCAACTCGTTGCCACGATTCCAATCAAAATGAATCTCACTGCACTGATCACCAACGAAACCAATCGTGTTTACATCGCCAGCGCGTCCACCGATTCTGTGTTTGTCATCGAAGGGGCGCGCATCGTCAAAGAGATGAACGTGGGGCGCAATCCCGTTGATCTCGCGCGCGATTCCAAAACGAATCGGCTATACGCCGCAAACAGCGCGGAGGGCACCTTGGCGATCATTGATGAAACGAATTTCGATGTGCGCATCACATTGCCGATCACATCGTTCCTGACAACCGTTGCGGTAGACAGTGCGCGGGCGCGTCTGTTTGCCGGCGATGTGATCTTGGATGCGAACACACTCGCGACCATTGGGCGGCTCACGATGCGTGGGATTACGCTCAATTCGGTGATCACGCCCGAGTTGATTCGTTTGAATCCCAGCATCAATCGGATCTATGCGTTTGGAGGTAATGGTGTGCCCGGCTCGAATAGTCGGCGGGTTACGTACAGCATTGATGGCGCGACGATGCAACAACGCACCACGCTCGCGTATGCCGGCAACAGCGAGCATATCGTCATTGACCCGGAAACGAATCGCGTGTTTATGGCAGGGATGCATCCGCTGGCGTTCACGTACGAACTGGGCGTGTACGATGCGAACGATGCCAAGGTGTTTGGGCTATCATTGCCAACGCGTGTAAGGGGGATGGCATTCAATCCGGCAATGCATCACTTGTTTCTCGCGCAAGAAAATTCGATTCTCGTCCTTGATTCTAATTCGTATGGCCTAGTGTCGAGTTTGAATGTGAGTGCGCCCGGCAAAATGGTTCGGCTGGGCAACACAATCTATGTCGCAAATCGTGACGATGGTTCGATTACCCTCATCGAAGATGTAGCCATGCCGACGCCGCCATCGCCCACGCCAACCTGGACGCCATCGCCTTTGCCAACGCTCGCGCCACCCCCCACTGTTGCACGGACGGCAACGCCCAGCGTCCGCATCCCGCCATTGCCCACCTGTGCGATGCCGGTGTCAACGCTCATCGCGCAACGCTGGGCAAGTGACCTAGGGACGCGCCTTGGTTGCCCCAGTGAAAACGCGCGAACGGTGAACCTAGCGTTCCAGATGTTTGAACGTGGCACCATGTTTTGGCGCGAGGACGAAAAAAGGATCATCGTCCTATTCAATGATCGCAATTGGAGTGTGTTCGATGATACGTGGGTAGGCGGCGCAGAAGATTCTTGTCCCAGCATCGGCGTGAGTGTCGGCATCAAGCCCAAGCGCGGCTTTGGCAAAGTGTGGTGCGAACAATCAGCGGTGCGCACCAAAATCGGCGCGGCAATCTCTCCCGAACAAGGTCCGTATGCTGCAACGTTACAACGCTTTGAACGTGGCGGAGTGTTTGGCGGTCCCGAAGGCGGCTTGGTGTACATTCTATTCAACGATGGCAAGTGGGAATGAAAATTGTTGTGGTGGGCGCAACCGGTTCTGGTAAAACGACGCTGGCGCGTGCGATTGCGCAACGCTTGGGTTATCGCCATATCGAAACGGATGCGCTGAATTGGGAACCCAACTGGCAACCCGCCCCACTTGATATTTTTCGCGCGCGAATTGATGAGGCATTGCGTGGTGATGATTGGGTCATTGACGGCAATTACAGCCGGGTGCGCGATATTGTCTGGGCGCGCGCGGATATGCTTGTGTGGATTGATTACGCGCTTCCCATCATCTTTTGGCGGTTGTGGTGGCGCACGCTCAAACGGATTCTCAGGCGTGAGACGTTATGGGGTACGAATCAGGAAGATTGGCGCGCGGTGTTTGGACGCGATTCGCTTTTTCTCTGGGTGTTGCAATCCCGACCACGGCATCGGCGTGAATATCCGCGCTTGCTCGAACAACCCGAGTACGCTCATCTCAAACTGATTCGCCTGCGTTCGCCGCGCGAAACTGACCAATGGTTGAAAGGATTAGGGTGCAATGATGAATGATCAGCTCAAACCACTGTACGACGCAATCGTTAAGGGCGATCAAAAACAAACGGTGGCTCACGTACAAGCCGCGCTCGATGCCGGGCTTGATCCCATCGTCATTCTTAACGAAGGGATGATTGTCGCGATGAAACAGGTGGGCAAGTTGTTTGAAGACGGCGAATATTTTGTGCCCGAAATGTTGATCGCCGCGCGGGCAATGCAATCTGGTTTGGCGTTGCTCAAGCCGCGTCTCGTGCAATCGAATTACCAACCGATTGGCAAGATGGTGTTGGGCACGGTGAAAGGCGATTTGCACGACATTGGCAAGAATCTCGTTGCGATGATGCTCGAAGGCGCGGCGTTTGAAATCATTGACCTGGGGGTAGATGTTTCGCCGGAAAAATTTGTGAATGCCGTCAAGGAACATCAGCCGCAGTTGTTGGGGATGTCAGCGTTACTCACAACGACGATGCCGAGTATGAAGACAACGATTGATGCGCTCAAGACCGCCAGCTTGCGCGATTCGGTTAAAGTGATGATCGGTGGCGCGCCGGTTACCGAGGCGTACGCCAAGCAAATTGGCGCGGATGCGTACGCGCCGGATGCCAGCCGCGCCGCAACGCTAGCTAAATTATTGATGGAGTGAGGTAAGCTATGGCAAAGATCCTTGAGGTGGCGATGCTCGATTGGCAAACGGTGCGACCGGATGTGGCGCAAGGAGTATTGGGTAAAACACTTTTCGATGACAAGGTCAAGGTGGTTTTGACACGACTCGAACCCGGCGCCAAGTTTGTGCCACATCGCGACTCGTATGGGCATGTGCTGTACTTTCAGAGCGGCGAAGGGTACGTGCGGGTAGGCGATCAACAAACCAAGGTGCGCCCCGGCATCGTCGTTCACATTTCTGCCGGTGAAGAACATGAGTACGGCAATAGCGGCGATCAAGATTTGGTGCTGATTTCGTTGAATATCCCAAGTTTGTAGCGTATGCTTTGTGCATGACGAACTCATCAAAGAGGAAAAATCATGACAGACCATTCCTGGGTCAAGGAATTTCCCGGTGCGGTAACCGTATGTGATCAGCAAGGCATCATTCTCGAAATGAACGACCAAGCGGCGAAGGCGTACGAGAAAGAAGGGGGACGCGCCTTGATCGGCAAGAATGCTTTGGATTGTCATCCCGAACCGGCGCGCGCCAAATTACAACATCTCTTGGACACCCGCCAGAAAAATGTGTACACCATCGAAAAGAAGGGCGTCAAGAAATTGATTTATCAATCGCCGTGGTACGACAAGGGCGAATATCGTGGTGTGGTCGAATTGGCACTTGAGATTCCATTCGAGATGCCACATTTTGTTCGTCAGCCGAGATGAATATGCAATCGAAGAAGAAACTCGCACTCGTGAATGGCCAAGTCGTATTGTGCGATTCGGTTACACAAGGCAAAGCGGTGGTCATTGACGAGGGCAAAATCGCTGGTGTGGCTGATGCTGGCACGCTTGGTTTGGATGTAGAACGCATTGATGTCGGTGGACGATACATCACACCCGGCTTGATTGATCTTCACACGCACGGGGCGCTGGGACACACCTTCAACGAGCCAACGGCAGAAGCGTTTGGAACGATTTGCGCGGAGAATGCACGGCGCGGGGTAACCGGTTTGCTCGCCACGCTTGCCACCGCGCCAATCTCTGATCTTGTGCAATGTTTGGAATTTGGTCGCGCGTGGATAAAGCAATCGAACGCTGGCGCGCGTGTGCTGGGAATGCATCTTGAAAGTCCGTACATCAATCCGGCGCAAAGAGGTGCGCTCGACCCGGCAAGTCTTCACGCGCCGGACGATGGCAGCGTTGGCGTATTCCTCGAATATTCGGATGTGCTAAAGATTTTCGTGCTTGCGCCCGAATTGCCCGGCGCAATCGAATTGACGCGCCAACTCACCGAACAGGGCGTCATCGTCGCGGCGGGGCACTCATCGGCGAAGGATGAGCAGGTGCTCGCGGCGATGCGTGCCGGCTTGAAACACGTGACGCACATTTGGAGCGCAATGTCCATGGTGGTGCGCGAAGGTCCCTGGCGCAAACCCGGCTTGCTCGAATCGGCGTTGACGTTTGATGGACTGTCGGTCGAGATGATTGCGGACAATAAACATTTGCCGGCGACGCTGATGAAGTTGGCATACAAGTGCATCGGCGCGGATCGGCTGTGCATCATCTCTGATGCGACAAGTGGTGCCGGTTTGCCAGAAGGCACACGATTCAAAATGGGTGGGCTGGAATACGAGGTACACGATGGCGTCGGAATGATGCTTGACCGTTCATCGTTTGCCGGCAGTTCGACGCTCGTCAACGAAATGATTCCGATTCTGATGAACATTGTCGGCGTTCCGCTGGTCGAAGCGATTAAAATGTTGACATTGACACCAGCGCGTGTGCTGGGAATTGATGATCGCAAAGGAAGCATCGAGCCGGGCAAAGATGCAGACCTTGCCATTTTCAACGAAAATTGGACCGCATGGCGGACGATGATGGGTGGCGAGTGGATTTATGCAGAGTGACGGAAGTCGAAGATCTTTTGCCAAATGAAGGAGAAGGATGGTGTCTAAACCAATCTACGAAATTACCATTGAGCAGCTGCCGGTCAGTGTGTTTCAAACAAACGAAGAACTAGGGCAAGCGGCGGCAGCGGAAGCCTCGCAAGTCATTCGTCAAGCGATTGAGGCGCGCGGCGAGGCAAACGTGATTCTCGCCACCGGCAATTCCCAACTTACTTTTTTGAGAACGTTGCGCGAGGATAAATCGGTCGAGTGGCAAAAGGTGAATGTCTTTCATATGGACGAGTACATTGGCATTGATCCGAATCACCCCGCCAGTTTCCCGCTGTTCCTTCAAAATCACTTTCTTGCGTTTGTCCACGTCAAGCAATTTTATCCGATTAGTGGGCAAGCCCAAAATATCGAAGCTACCATCGCCACGTACACGCAACTCTTGCGTGAACATCCTGCCGATTTGTGTGCATGCGGTTACGGTGAGAACGGCCATCTTGCGTTCAACGATCCACCGTTCGCCGATTTCAACGATCCCGTGTGGGCAAAAGTGGTTCGGCTTGCCGAAGCGTCGCGCAAGCAACAAGTGGGCGAAGGTCATTTCAAATCGTTGGCTGAGGTGCCAACGCATGCAATCACGCTGACGATCCCGGCTTTGCTTGCCGCGAAACGGGTCTTGTGCATCGTGCCAGAGGCGCGCAAGGCGGAGGCGGTGTACACCGCGCTCAAAATGCCGATCAGCGAAAATTGTCCCGGCTCGATTCTCCGTCAAACGCCACACGCGCGACTGTTGCTCGATAAAGATTCGGCGGCAAAAATTTTATAACGACTGCATGACAAAGGAGTTGCTCATTCGCCTTCGGCGCACCAGCAGAGAGATGAAAATAAGCGAGTGAGCTCGTAGTACGGCGATTGATCGCCCGCGCGATGAATCGTGCGACTACAAACCTATTTTTAGAGGAGTTGCTCATTCGCCGTTGGCGCACCAGCGGTCGAATGAAAATGGACCACGTGTAGGACAAATTTCAAATTTGTCTCACATTTTCAAGGGAGGGTTGATGAATTCCCGTGAACGATTGTTGACAGCACTCAATCATCAAGAGCCAGATCGGATTCCGTTCGATCTCGGCTCGACCCAAGTGACCGGCATTCATGTTGTCGCGTATCAACGCCTGCGTGATTACCTCGGCTTGCCGAAAATCGAGCCGACCTTGTGCGATGTCGTTCAACAACTCGCCTTGCCAGATGACGATGTGATCGAGAAACTCGGTGTGGATGTGCGTGGTTTATTTCCACTCAACAGCCATAACTGGAAAATTAATCTCGTGGATACTGGAGGGGCGTGGGAATTTGTGGACGAGTGGGGTATCTTGCAACATCGTCCCAAAGATGTGTTGTACTATTCCGTGTGGCGTTCCCCGCTTGCCGGCGATCATATCACGCTGGACGATGTGCGCGCGTACCAGTTTCCCAACACGGGCGATCCACAGCGCATCGCCGGCTTGCGCGAACTGGCACTCCAGTATCGCGCGCAGGGCAAAGCCGTGATGATCAAAGGTGTGCTTGCCGGCATTTTTGAAATGTCGCAACGCGTACGCGGAATGCAAAATATGATGATGGACCTGGCGGCGAACGAAGTGCTTGCGTGTGCGTTCCTCGATAAAATGGTTGAACTCAAACTGGCGTTTTGGGAAACGGCTTTACCGCAACTGGGTGATGTGATTGACGTCGTGTCTGAAGCGGACGATTATGGCACCCAGGAATCGCAACTGGTTTCGCCAAAAATGTTCCGCCAGATTTTCAAGCCGCGTTTGGCGACGCTGTTCAAACGGATCAAAGAACTTGCGCCGCACGCGAAATTGTTTTTTCATTCCGATGGCAACGTGCGCCCGATTCTCCCTGATCTCGCGGAGATCGGCGTGGATATTTTGAATCCGATTCACATCACCGCCAAGGGGATGGAACCCGCCGCGCTCAAACGTGATTTTGGCAAAGATTTTGTGTTCTGGGGAGGCGGCGTGGAAACCCAGACGATTCTGCCGTTTGGCACGCCGCAACAAGTGAAAGATAATGTGCGCAAAAATATTGATGCGCTTGCGCCGGGCGGCGGCTATGTGTTCAACACGATTCACAACATCCAAGCCGATGTGCCGCCGGAAAATATCGTGGCAATGGTGGAAGCGATGAGAGAAATAGAGTAACTTGACATTCTCCGCCGCCAATGATTTAATCAGCGCACTTGATTTTGCGGAGAAGAGGAATGTATCGTTCGATCAGACTTGGGTTATGCTTTGTCTTTCTGACGCTCGTTTTGTATTTTCTGGCGGCTTGCGGTCCCATGCCTATCCCCACCGGCATTGCGCCAACGGACACACCCACGCTCACACCTACGCCCACGCGCACACCGTTGCCTACACCGCGCGTGCCCCCCATCATCAAAAGCGCGCCCATTGTGATTGGCACACCGCCGATGACCGCCAAGCATTTCAACCCGCTTTGGCTCAGCAGTACGCCGCAGTTCCTGGCGTTCCCGTTGATTCTGCCCGCGCTCACGTGGTTCGATGACAAAGCGCAACCGATCAGCGATCTAGCGACCAAGGTAGAGGTGAATGCCGATGCAACCTCGTTTACGTTCACCTTGCCCAAAGAAGCCAAGTGGAGCGATGGTACCCCGCTCACCGCGCGTGATGTGGCGTTCACCTACAAACTCGCGCTCGACCCGGCGATCAATTCATCGTTGTGGGGAGTGAACTTGGCTAGCGTCAAAGGTGCCGCCGAGTATCAAAAAGGTACGGTCAAGGATGTTGAAGGGATCAAGGTGATCAACGATCAAACCATTCGCTTCGATCTCAAAGAATCGAACGCGACGTTCTTGTTCAATACCTATTTGGGCATTCTGCCTTTGCACATTCTTGGCAAAGTGGATCCCAAAGAAATCGAAAAACAACCCTACGTTGATTTGCCTACCGTAACATCGGGTCCCTATCAAGTGGCTACCTACGAGCCAGGCAAATTCATTCGCCTCAAAAAGCAAGCCAACTATTGGGGCAAACCGGTCAACCTTGATGAAATCATCCTCCGGTTCTTCGATCCGCCCGTGACGATGTACGAACAGTTGGAACTCGGACAGATTCACATCGCCGGGTTGCCGTTGGATCAGGTTGCCGCGTTTCGCAAAATAGATTATCTGAACGTGTTGTCGGCGAAAGGCGTCGCGTTCACGGTCATTCATATTGACGCGCGCACGCAAGACCAAATTGCCAACATCGCCAAGCCGCGCGAGATTGGTGGACGCGGTTACTTGGTTGCCAAGGTTGCCAAGCCCTATCTGGCAGACAAACGTTTTCGTCAAGCATTGAACTATGCCCTTGACAAGAAATTGCTTATCCAATCCGTCGTTGCCGGCGAAGCCACGCCGATTTATAGCGCGATCAATGGCTCAGATCCCACTTTGAACAAGTACGATCTGAATCTGGATAAAGCCAAAGCATTGATGCGTGATGTGGGGGTCAAATTTGATGCCGAGGGTAAGGCGTTGTGGAACGATGCCCCCATCGTGCTGACGTTTCTTGCCAGCGTAGGTGATGAATCGGCGAAACTGGGGACGGCTTTGCAACAGCAATTGGCGCAAGTGGGAATTCGGGTTGAACTCAAACTGGTGCCGAGTGCATCGTTTCAAGAAGCCGCCATTGCCGGCGATGGCGATTTGATTCGAAATGTGGGCGCGCGCTTTGGCGTTGATCCAAGTGCGAGTGCCTTGTTTTACACCTGCAAAGCCGGCTGGGCAGAGTTGGTGATGGGGTACTGCAATCCCAAGTTTGATGAATTGCAAAGCAAGGGCTTGGCAACGAGCAAGCCGGACGATCGCAAAAAAATCTATGCGGAAGCCAGCGCGATCCTCAACGACGATGTGCCCAGCATTTTTCTCTACGCTTCCAACACGTTTGTTGGGGTGAACAAGGGAATTGCGGGCGTCAAACCGATGGCTGACCTCAACTATCTAACGTTCAATGTTCAAGAATGGATCATTCAAAAATAAATGACCGCGCAACTGAAGAGTTACAACCATCAACAAAAAAGAATCCAGAGCGGCTGGATTCTTTTTTCAAGAAGGTTACGTTGCGCCAATCTTGGCAGTGATCTCGAATTGAGGTGGATGTGCCAAGTGTTTTTTCACGGCGCACTGATCGGCGGAACGAATGACGGCGTCTTTGTACTTTTCCGGAAAATCGGGCGGCAAGTGAATGTCCAAATAAACTTTGGTCGTCATCCCGGTCGCGCGATCCACTTCCATTCGTTGAATAATCTTGATGCCATCCGTGGGAATACCGCGTTGTTGGCAAAACCCTAACACGTAAATGCCGGCACACGTTCCAATCGAAGCAAGAAATGTGGCAAAAGGAGTTGGTGCCGAACCATCGCCGCCGGCTTGTGGGGGCTGATCGGTTGGAACGGTGTACGAGCCAAAGTGTGCATCCACACGTTTGCCGCCGGGAAAATCAATGATCATTTCCATTTTTTGAAACCTCAGTTAGTCTGCGATTTTAGATGCAATTTTATGCCAAAGGTTACAAAGCGCAAACATAAGCCACAACCTACCATCTTGACTCGGCTAGGACGGCTAGCACACATCGGCACAAATGAATGGGGCAAGGCACTAGTTGCTTGTCCGCAATGTGGCGCGCCCGCGGTGGTGGATACCACACGCGAAATTTCTTGTCGTGCCTGTGGCTTTACTAGTCAGGGGTTGATCGGCTGTACTTGATGAGCCCTTGGAGCGGCGGAGCCGTTCCCCCTTTTGACAGATATTCGTCATCACGATATAATAGATCTGTCATTTAACCGCTTAAATAAGCGTATTTTGCTCAAGTCTGTGGCCAAAGATGCCCACGATTCGTGATGTCGCCAAACTTGCCAACGTCAGCACCGCAACGGTTTCTCATGTCC
>JBBITT010000024.1:12394-52381 GCA_037440625.1 Chloroflexota bacterium | reverse complement strand
CTACCAGAGAACCTTGTCTTTTTCATCTCAACCCACCGCCTAGGTGACAGTGTCGGAGTCGAACACGGTTTGATTATAGTGACTGGCAAGTGGTGCACTTGGGCAATCCGCCCGATGAACAACTGTTACCACCGTTGCTCCGGCAACATCGCCGCCGCTTTGGGCATATGCCCAAGGTGTTGGCGGGGGATCGGAGTCTTCTCCCCAGCCAATTGAGTGACTTTCACTTTGCATATCCGAGTCCCAATCTGGGGCAAGGTAATCGTTGATCGCGAGCCAGCATCCGGTTGAGCCAATTCCAGCCCAAGCGAAAATAACTGAGCGTGCGACGCGCTTTGCGATCGACCCAGTGTCGCCAACCGTGTTTGACAACGTCGACAGCGATCTGAACTAACCAGACATAGGCCAGCGCCATGATGAGCAGCAATCGTTCGAATCGTGCTGGTCGCTCAAGACCGCTCTTTTCCAAGTCCCAGCCCTGCGATTTGAAATCGCGGAACATCTCTTCGACCCAGAAGCGGTGCGCATAAATCCGCACGGCTTCACGCCCCAGGGCGACATCGCTGATCAGATACCAAGGTTCATCTTCGTTGGGTGCCCAGTAGCCGACCAACTCGACCAAGCCAAATTGTTGCTGCGTGATGCGACATCGCCCCCAGGAGCGGAATTCACCGGGCTTCAGACCACTCGCATTGAGTTTGAACGCTTTATAGCGCGTCGGGAAAACCCATGTGCTTTGATCCAGGCGTTGCACAAAATGCCAACGCAGCGTATCGCGCACGAAACCTTGAAACACGACATCTTGGTATTCGCGGTCGCCGACCACCCAGATGTTGTGGGTGCCGAGTGGGAGTTGCTCGGCGATGAAACGCAGAGCCGCCTGAACGTAGCGCAACTGGAAGGTGCCTTGTTTCCTTTGCCCTTTCCACGCCAACGGTAGGACGCATCCGCGAAAAGCCATGCCGATGAGCAAGATGTTCAGGGTGTTGCCGAGCGTCGTGCGATCAATGACCAAGATGATCCGTTCTGAATGATTCAACCAGCGGAGCAAATAGCACACCGTGGGCGCATAGAGCGTGCGGACATCCAGACGCGGATTCATGAGCACGCGGCGCAACCGCTGGACGATGCTGTCTCGGTCGCCCTCCCAGGGTAGGTGGGTAGCGATCCGGGTCAATTGGCAATGGGCCGCGACAAACAGACCGGTGATGAACCACGCCAAGTTGCGTGTTTGCGTAATTCGCCGCGTTGGGCAATTTGGCAAAATCGAGCGCAGTACAGTATGATAGACACGCTGGCTGTTGCTCATGGTGTGCCTCCTGAAGTGCAGATTGGGTTATGGTAGACCGCAATCTTACTCCAGGTGAGCCAATTCGCCTAACGACAGCCAGTCCTTTTGTGAAAGTCAGTCAAGGTCGCTCACTGAAAATAAATCGGTGCGCGGATTATCTCGCGTCGTTGTCGATGCGCCGCTGGGTCGTACGCCAGTTTTCTTGCGACGCGGCTTTATCGTTCCGCGGTTCGTGAAATCGTTCGACACGTTTGACAATGTGCCAACCGCACAAGTCGGCTCGCTTGACGATGACATCGAAGCGTGGATTTATCCGAGCGAGACCCAAGCATCGTTTGAATTGTTTGATGGAACAAAAATCGCGGAAGGAGAACAACCCAGGAATCGAAAAATAGAGTGGAAGGTTTTCAAATCATAAATCGGAAATTCTAAAGGAGGACTATGGCTCACGCAATTTTGTTGCACGAACCGAACGACGATGTAGGTGTCGCCGTTCGGGATCTGAAGAAAGGCGAATCAGTTGGCGCGGTGACGCTCGAAGGCAAATTCGTCACCGATGTGAAACTCGTTGACGATGTGCCGCTTGGGCACAAGGTCGCGATGCATGATCTCGCCAAGAACAAAGAGGTCATTGAATACGGGCGCACGATTGGTGCGGCATCGCAAGCCATCAAGCGCGGTGCGCACGTGCACACGCACAATCTAAAAACATTGAGGTGGAAAATATGAGCGCCAAGAAAACTGCGATCAAAACCGCACGCGCATCGCTTGTACGTCCCCAGGATTTGAAATTCACCGGCTATCGCCGCCCCGATGGACGTTTTGGCGCACGCAACTATGTGCTTATTATTCCGGTGGACGATTTATCGAACGCGGCGGCGGAAGCGGTTGCACACAATATTCGCGGCACACTCGCCTTGCCGCATCCGTACGGTCGTTTGCAATTCGGCGAAGATTTGGAATTGACCTTTCGCACGCTCGCCGGTCAGGGACGCAATCCCAACTGCGCCGCCGCCATCGTCATCGGCATCGAACCGAATTGGACGAACCGCATCGTCAAAGCAATTGAAAAGACTGGGAAACCAGTCGCTGGATTTTCGATCGAACGGAACGGTGACCACAAGACGATTGAAGCCGCGTCGCGCAAGGCGAAAGAGTTTGTGCATTACGCGACCGAGTTGAAACGCGAGCCGTTCACCGTCAAAGAATTGACGATGAGTACCAAGTGCGGCGAATCGGACACGACTTCGGGCCTCGCCTCGAACCCGACGGTGGGTCGCGCGTTTGAACGACTGGCGGACGCGGGGGCAACGCTCATCTTTGGCGAGACCACCGAAGTGACCGGCGGTGAAGACATCATTATGCAACAATGCGCGAACAAAAAAATCGCCGATGCGTTCAAAGCCGCGTTTGACGATTATCAAAATCTCATCGCGTCCCAGGGTGTTTCGCTCCTGGGTTCGCAGCCGACCGAAGGCAACATTCGCGGTGGGCTGACGACCATCGAAGAAAAAGCATTGGGCAATATTCAAAAAGCCGGGCGATGCACGATTGTGGATTTTTTGAAACCGGCGGAAGAGCCGCGCAAACCTGGGTTGTCGTTTATGGACTCGTCGTCTGCCGCCGCCGAAATGGTAACCTTGTGCGCCGCCGCCGGTTCCATCGTCCACTTTTTTACAACCGGGCAAGGGAATGTCATCGGCAATCCGGTGATTCCGGTGATCAAGTTGTCCGCGAACCCACTCACCGTTGCGACGATGTCGGAGCACATTGATGTTGATTTGACCGCGATGCTCCGCATTGAAATGACTCTCGATCAAGCGGCAGACGCCGCACTGTTGATGCTCGAAAAAACGATCAACGGTCGCCTTACCGCTGCTGAAGTGTTGCGGCACAATGAGTTTGTGTTGACGAAATTGTATCGAAGCGCGTAGCGCGAACCAAGACCGAGGACGGATGGCCGATGACCGAATAAATCCGTCCTCGGTCAAGATTCTTCAAATGACCGTATATCAAATTCCGTACGGCAAAACCCAAATCGAATTTGCGATTCCCGATTCGTTGCGGGTTCAAGTTTTAAAGCCAGCGCCAATTCCGCCGGCGACCGATCCGACGCGCGCGGTGTACGATGCCATTGATTCGTCGGGCTTGTCCGATTTCAAACAGGCAAACTCGGTGGCGATTGCGATCAATGACAAAACGCGCCCGGTGCCGCTGAAAATTTTGTTGCCGCCGCTCTTGCAACGCCTCCGCGAAATCGGAATGGCTGACAACGTGATCACGTTCATCGTCGCCGTTGGCACGCACGCACCGATGGCAGAAAAAGAATTTGCTGATTTGCTTCCGCCGGAAATTCTTGCACGCTATCACGTCATCACGCATGATGGCGACGATAGCGCAAATCTGATGTATTTGGGCAATACATCGCGCGGGACGCCGGTGTGGTGCAATAAAATCTTTGCTCAAGCCGATTTGCGAATTTCAATCGGCAATCTGGAGCCGCATCAGTTCGTTGGATTTTCCGGCGGTGTGAAGACAGCGGCGGTCGGGTTGGCGGGACGCGAAACGGTTACGCGCAATCATTCGATGATGCTTGACCCGCGTGCGAATATCGCGCGCTATGACGACAACCCGGTGCGGCAGGACATCGAAGAGATCGGCAAGATGATTGGCGTGCATTTCGCGTTGAACTCGGTCATCAACGAGAGCAAGCAAATCGTCGCGGTGCTGGCGGGCGATCCGCGGGAGGTGATGCAGCGCGGGATTCCAATCGTTTTGGATTTGTACCACGTGAAAGTTGATGCGCCATTTGATTTGGTGATCACGTCGCCGGGCGGACATCCCAAAGACATCAATCTATATCAAGCGCAAAAAGCGTTAGCGCACGCAACGTTCGTGACGAAAGAAAACGGCACGGTGATTTTGTGCGCCGCGTGTCCCGAAGGTACCGGCAGTGTGCATTACGAAGAATGGATCGCCGATAAAACCTCGCACGCGCCAGTGCTCGAAACGTTCAAACGCGAAGGGTATCGCCTCGGCGCGCACAAGGCGTTTCAAATTTCGCGCGATGCCTCACGCGAGCGCGTGTTGTTCGTAACAACGATGAAGCCGGATTTTGTGCGGCAATTGTTGTTAACGCCGTTTGCCAGTCTTGATGATGCACTATCGGTTGCGCTGCGCGATTTGCCGCGCGACGCGCGCATCGGCATTCTGCCGTACGCGAATGCGACAATTCCGATGTTGAGGTAAATGAACTGAGACGTGAAGAAAAAAAGAGCGGAGAGAAATCTTCTCTCCGCTCAAATTAAGTTATGCTGGCACGGGCTCGGCGGCTTCTGCCTCGATCTGTTCAGCGCCATTGCCCCACTTGCCCAAAATACCTTCGATCTGCGCCAAGATTTGCGTGTTGGTAAAGTGAGAACCGGTGATCGCGCCCGCCGGACACGCCGCGACACACGTCCCGCAACCTTGACACAATGCCGGGTTGACCTCGCTCACCTTGCGATCTTCGATGAAGGTGATCGCGTTGAATGGACACAGACTGTTGCAAATGCGACAACCCGAGCATTTCTCTTGATCGACACTGGCGCGGACCGGTTCCAACGTAACTTGCTTTTGACCGATCAGACCCAACACCCGCGCGGCTGCCGCCGCCCCTTGTGAGACGGAGGATGGAATATCCTTGGGACCCTGACACACGCCCGCGATGAAAATGCCTTCGGTCATCGTAGCGACTGGATCGAGTTTGGGGTGGCGTTCGATAAACCAACCATTCGCGCTACACGAGATACCAAATTTCTTGGCAACCTCTTTGGAATCGGCGCGTGGTTGCATCGCGGCAGAAAGAATGACCATATCTACCGGCACACGCAACTGTCTGCCCGCTAAGGTGTCTTCAACCTGAATGATCAACTTGCCTTCTTCGCCGGGAAAGCGCGGCGCATCGGTTACCTCCGCGACTTTGCCACGAATGAAATGCACGCCTTCATCGAGGACGCGGCGATAAAATTCATCGTAGGTTTTGCCCGGCGTACGAATGTCAATGTAAAAGTTGTACACCTTGGCACCGGTCTTTTCCTTGACCAAGTGCGCAAATTTTAAACTTTGCATGCAACAAATCGCTGAGCAATCTACATTGTATTTGATATCGCGGCTTCCAACGCAATGGATGATGCCGACGGTCTGTGGCACCGTGACGCCATCACGCAAAACGATCCTGCCGCCGGTGGGTCCCGCCGTGTTCGATAATCGCTCAAACTCCAAATTCGTGATCACGTTCGCCAGTCGTCCATAGCCGTAATGCGGAATGCGGTGCGCGTCAAAGAGTTCATAGCCGGTCGCTAGAATCACATTGCCCACTTGAACGGTGAGCGTTTCGTCTTGTTGATTGAAATCAATCGCGCCGGTCGGACAGAATTTTTCACACGCTTTGCACGTGCCACGTTGAAAGTAAATGCAGTTGGCAACATCAATGACGGGATATTTCGGCACAGCTTGTGGGAAGGGCGTGTAGATCGCTTTACGCGTACCCATGCCAACCTCGAACACGGTATCAATTACTTTTTTGGGACATTTTTCTTCGCAGACGCCGCAACCGGTGCATTTCTCGGTGTTCACCTTGCGCGCCTTTTTGCGAATCTGCACGGTGAAATTGCCGACGAACCCATCCACCTTTTCAACTTCGCTCCACGTGAGCAAGGTGATGTTGGGATGTGTGCCCGCGGTGAACATCTTGGGCGTGAGAATACACGCGGCGCAATCGAGCGTCGGAAATGTTTTATCGAACTGCGCCATATGTCCGCCGATCGAAGGTTCACGTTCGACGAGATAGACGTGACTGCCTTGATCCGCGATCTCCAACGCGGCTTGAATCCCGGCGATGCCGCCCCCCACGACCAGCACACTCGGATTGATGTCCACGATGATCGGTTCGAGGGGTTGATGATGCACCACGCGGCGCACGCCACCGGCAATCAACGCTTTGGCTTTTTCGGTGGCAAGGGCTTTGTCTTTGGTGACCCAGGAGACTTGCTCGCGAATCGAAACCATTTCGAACAAGTACGGGTTTAGCCCGGCGCGTTTGCACGCATTGCGGAACGTCAACTCGTGCAGGTGCGGTGAGCACGCCGCGACGACGATGCGCGTCAATCCCAAATCCTTGATGTCTTTTTCGATGATCTCTTGACCGGGGCTGGAGCACATAAACTTGTACTCGCGGGCTACGCGCACATCGGGCAAATTGTCCTCTGCCCATTTGGCAACGTCAACAACATCAACCACGCCGGCAATGTTGCTCCCACAATGACAAACATAGACGCCAACTTTTTCTGCCATATTTCCTCCAAGACAGTGGTCAGTAGTCGGTGGACAGTGGTCAGTTTCCTGTCCACTGACCACCATCCCCTGTCCACTACAATGCTTCATTCACCAACTCGATCAAATCTTTCACGACCAACCGCGCTTCGCTGCTGGTCGTTTTGACCGCATCGCGGAACATGGTTACATCTTTGGGACACACGGTCACAAAAACCGATACCGTATCTAGGGTGAGCGCCTCACGAATGCGCGCTTCGCTGGGCCGTTCTTTGACCGTGCCTTCCTCCATCCAAATACGTCCGCCGCCGGCACCGCAACAGAGCGCGCGATCACCGTGCCGTGGCATCTCGATGAGCCGACAACCGGTCGCTTCGATCACGCGGCGCGGCGCATCGTAGATTCCGTTGTACCGACCGAGATAGCAGGGATCGTGATAGGTAACGGTGTAAGGGAGTTTCTTGCTGAATTTCAATTTGCCTGAAGTAATCAGCGTGTCCAACAACTCGGCGTAATGCCAGACCTCATTTGTTATGCGTGGATATTCATGTCTCAAAGTGTTGTACGTGTGTGGATCGGTGGTAATAATCGTTTTGAAATTTGCCTTGCTCATCGCCTCCATATTTTTCTCGACGAGCATCTCAAAGAGACCTTCTTCGCCCACGCGACGCACATCGTTGCCGGCATTGCGCTCGCCTTCGTACAAAATTCCAAAATCGAGTCCGGCTTTTTGGAACACGTGCGCAGTCTGGCGCGTGATTTCGATGACGCTGGGACTGTAGGACGCATAATCACCGACGAACCACAAGTACTCAACCGGCTCTTTACGTGCATCTTTAATCTTGGGCAGAACTGGTTGTGCCCACTTGGCGCGATTGCGTTCCGATTGTCCAAATGAATTGCCATAGCGTCCCAGTTTGGCGAGCGCGTCTTGGAGCATTTCGTCCATTCGCCCTTCGCTGACCAAATAGCGGCGCATATCCACAATCGCTTTGACGCGCTGAATAAACAGTGGGCATTCCTGATCGCAGGCGTAACACGTGGTGCACGACCACACCACTTGCTCCGAGACCACCTCCGGAATTAAGGTTTGCGTTTGGGGTGCTGTGAGATGTTCGCGCAGATTCATCATCAATAATTTAGGCGAGAGTGGCAGACCACTGTTGTACGCCGGGCAGACATCTTGACAACGACCGCATTCGGTACACGTGTAAAAATCGAGCATCTGCCGCCAGCGAAATTGATTGACCGTACTCACGCCCACTTGGCCATCAAACTCTGGCGATTTGGGTAAACGACCCGGCGGCGTGAGATCGCGCAGAAACACGGCAGGCACCGAGGTAACGATATGAAAATGTTTGCCTGCCGGTAATTCGGTGAGGAAAAAGAGGACAACCCCCAAATGAATCCAGTACGCGATTTCGCCGACGATGAATTGCGCGTTGATGTCCAGTGTGGCAAATGGCAAACCGACCAACATCGAAATGGGCCGCCATGCCGCTAACGTGTCCTTGCCTAGATTGATGTTGATGCCGTTGAATACGAGCAGACTTGGCATAATCGTCATGATGAACGCCAAGACCATAATGCCCTGGTTTTTGTGACTGCCCCTGTAGCGTTCGGGATTGACGATGATGCGTAGATACAAGGCATAGGTTACGGCGATGACGACAAACAGCGCAAAGAAATCTTGAATCAGTGCGAGCAGACCCCACTCGCCGATGATCGGTAACTTGAAATGCGGATCAAGGAATGCCAACAACCCTTCGGCGATGGCTTGCAGGATAGTGAGCGAGAGCAGGATGAATCCCCAAAAGATGAAAAAGTGTGCGATGCCGGGAATGCGGAATCGAAACAAGCGGAGTTGACCGGCGACGTAGGTGATTACACCTTTGATACGCTCGCCCCATTGACCAAATGCTTCTGGGCTGGGTTGTCCACGCCGTAAATTGACCCACAGCAAGCGATAGACCCGCCAACCAAACACGCCGCCGGCGAGTAACAATCCGATCAAGACAAGCAGACTTTTGATCATCTCGTAGTTCATCTGGATTCTCCGTGAACACAGGGTGAAGGGCGGGTGCACCGCTATGCCCAACCGCTAAGCGAAGGATTTGTCCTTCACCCCAATGCCCTCGTCATCCCTTCGCTTGTTGCACCTTCTCTGTCAGCACGGGTAACAAATCCAGCATATCAATAGACGCGCCAAACTTGGCGAGATCGAAAATCGGTGCGCTGGTGTCGGTGTTGACCGCGATGATCAGTTCGCTATCGCCAATGGCTTCGGTATGCTCCGGTGCGCCGCTGATTCCCAATGCGAAATACAATTTTGGCTTGACTGCTTTGCCGGACTTGCCAACCAGACGCGTCGGCGCGAGCCAACCTTGATCAATCACCGGGCGCGATGCGCAAACAACGCCACCCAAAGCACGCGCCAACTCTTCTGCCAGTTCGATATTGTCTTGATTCTGAATGCCACGCCCAATCGAAACCAAGATGGGTTCGCGCGCAATATCCACATCACCCACGGCCGGCTCGATATACTCTTTGACCGAAACGTGCAAATCATCGAGCGTGGGCGCATCGAGGCGGACAAGTTCCGGCGATTGTGCGGCATGTCCTTGCTCTGGCTTGTATCCTCCCGGCACCATCATCACCAATGCCGATGGTGCGGGCAGATCGCCTTCTGCCAACAGTTTGCCGCCGCAAATTTGGCTGACGAATTTGAGCGCCGCGCCTTCGGCGCGTACGGTGCGGCACGCGCTAACCAACGGCAGACCCAAACGCGTCGAGAGCCACGCCGCCACATCGCCGCCGATGGTTGTATCGCCGAACAAGACCGCACGTGGCGAGCGTTCCTTGATCACTGTCTCCAACGTGCGTTGGTACGCGTCCGATGAAAAATCGGCAAAGGCCGGATGCTCGATGTACAACACCTGGTCCGCGGCGAGATCGGATGCCAATGGTTCAACATCGTGTCCCAGCAACAGGGCGATGACTTGGCCGCCGGTGACATTTGCCATCGCTCGTGCTGCTGCCAGCATCACGTACGAAATATCGCTAATCTGCCGGCGCAAGTGTTCGATGACAACGTAAATATCTGGATTCATAATTTTTCCTCACTTTGTAGTGGCGCGGGGAGCAGAGGTGAACCAGTCTTCTCTGCGCCCTTGCTCCTCTGCAAATTTAGAGCACACCGTGTTCCTTAAGAATTTCCACCAACCGCGTTGCCACCGTGTCGGCGTCGCCTTCGATCATCGTGGCGCGCGTGCTTGCTTGGGGTTGGAACAAGCGGACAGAGAGCGGCGCGCCGGCAGTTTCCAATTCCATCGCCGGGAATTTTTCAAGGTTGGTACTTTTCATTGTCGCACGGATTTTGCTGATGGGAACATAGCGCGGTGGTTTTTCGGCGGCTTGGATGCCAAGGACGGCTGGCAACATCACTTGCATTTCCGCGATCAAGCCGCCCGGAAATTCTTTGCGAATCTGGACGCTACCATCACAGACTATCACGCCGGAAACGTATCCGACATACGGCAGACCCAGATGCTCTGCCAGTTGCGGACCGACTGCGCCATCCAGATCGTTGTGGGCTTGGACGCCGGTGAGAATGAGTTCGGGGCGAAGTGTTTTGATAAAGTTGGCAAAGACACGTGCCAAGGCATGATTGTTCACTCCACGTTGCCAATTCCCAGTGAGTTTGACCAGCCGATCCGCACCTTTGGCAGCAGCGGTGAACAACACCTCATCAATGCCTTCGATGTCTGGTGCAACAACCGTTACCGTGCCTGTGCCTTTCTCTTTGAGCAGAATCGCTTGTTCGATGGCGTGATCATCAAACTCGTTGAGTTTCAAGCGTAATGCTTCCGGGTCGAGTTTGGTGCCGCTGGCATCAATGACCAGTTCTTCAACGAGATCGGGAACCATCTTGATTGGGACGACTAGATTCATCGTTATACCTCTTCGAGTTTCATCATTATGGCGTTGCATCGTTAGATCGTTGGGTCGTTGCGTCGTTAGATTGTTGCCTCCCTTGAAAATGTGGGACAAATTTGAAATTTGTCCTACGCGTGGTCCATTTTCATTCGACCGCTGGTGCGCCAACGGCGAATGAGCAACTCCTTTGCCACGAGGTTGAACGAATCAACGCTGTAACGAACCGACGATGCAACGATTCGCTTACCCGATAGACTCGGCTAATAGTTCAACAATGTCGCGTACTCCCATCCCGCTCGCTTCGCGCACGGTCTTGACGGCATCTTCAAAACGAGGCGGCTCGTACGGACACGCGACCACGAGTGTGTTTGCCTCTACAGCAATTGCTTCGCGGACGCGCCACTCGGAGGTTCGTGTGTGTGCCTTTTCCCAATGGAAACCTTCTAGCCACATTCCCCCGCCGCCGCCACCACAACACAAACTGGTTTCGCGCGTGTGCGACATTTCAACGAGTGTAATGCCAGGAATGGCTTGCAACAGACGGCGCGGCTCATCGTAAATCTTGTTGGCGCGGCCCAAGTAACACGGATCGTGAAAAGTGATTTTGCCATTCTCGATCGGCTTGAGCATGGGCTGGAGTTGATCGAGGCGTTCAACCAGAAACTGGGTCACGTGGCGGACGGGATAAGTGATGTCGAGTGTGGGATAGACGTTTTTGAACGCGTTGAACGCGTGTGGATCCGTGGTGATGATTTCGTTGAAACTGTACTTGCGGAAGGCGTGCCCATTCTTGGTGGCGAGCATTTCAAACAAGCCGCGTTCGCCAGCCAATCGTTGCGAATCACCATCACCGACTTCTTCCGGACCCAGAATGGCAAAATCTACCTTGAGCGCGTTGAGGATCTTGGCGAGTGCGCGGCTGGTGGCTTGAACGCGTGGATGGTACGAAGCATAATCACCAACATACCACAACACGTCTGCCGATTTCTTGTCCTTGCCGAAAATGGGGACGGTGGCTTGGAGGCCCTTGGTCCAGTCCGCACGTTTGCGGGGCGATTGACCCAAGACGTTGCCATAGCGTTGCGAGTTTTCGAGCGCGAGTTGGAGTTCGGCGGGGACTTGGGCGGCGAGAAGCATTTCTTCTTTGGCGCGCGTCATTAATTTCTCGGTGAGCGGAATGCCGGAGGGGCAGACTTCGGTGCAGGCGTAACACGCGACGCACATCCAAACGGTGTCCGTTTTCATCACGCGATCGAAAATTTCGGAACGCAAGGCGGCGATCATGCGCCCCGGCGGATAATCCATCACATAACCAAAGGGACACACCCCGCTACACATACCGCATTGCAAACACATGCGTATGCGTTCGCCGTTCGGCGGGGTTTGCAGACTGGTGTAGAATGCCTCGTTGAACGAAGGATTGGTTAGCGTAGGAATCGTCATCTAAAACCTCCTCATATTGCGCTCAAGAGAATCGGTTGGGTTACTTGAGTGAGCAAAGACAGATAGAACTACCGCCGCCGGCAGTGTGGCGGTAGGGATGGGGTGGGGGCAGAGCGATGGCAAGGGTTGGCGCGGGGGTCGGTGTGGCAACGGGAGCGCAGGCAACGCCAATGCAGACGATCAGTACAACACAGCCCCAAACGTACACGCGCAGTGTGTTGAGCATCTCCCACCTCCCTTGGGAAAAACCATTTCCCATCTATAGTTTACAATGTTTGGTGTGGCACGACCATACGGGACGGAGGGTATTTTTGAAATACTCTGCGCATGGTAGGGGGAAACTAGGAGGAAACAATAAGCGGGGTGACGGTTAGGCTTTGACAATGCCGGCGCGAATGGCGTACTTGATCAATTCAGCGGTGTTGTGCACGCCAAGTTTTTCCATAATGTTGCTGCGATGCGTGTCCACCGTTTTGACGCTGATTCCCAGACGGTCGGCAATCTCGCGGTTGATCAAACCTTCGGCGATGAGTTGCACGATTTGAATCTCGCGTTCCGTCAGCATGGGTGAGGGTTGGCTGGCTTTGGCGGATTCGGCGATAGCGTTGACAAGCGCAGAGGTAATACTGGGTTGCAGATAAGCACCGTGTTCATACACGGTACGAATCGCGGTGGTCAGTTCGCTGGCGCGTGCATCCTTGGTAATGTAGCCGACGGCGCCGGCATGCAAGAGCGGCAAGATATATTCCTTGTTCTCGTGTTGGGTCAAGACCAGAATGCGCGTCAAAGGGGATCGGGCGTGAATCTCGCGCGTTGCGTCCAAGCCATTCATTCCCGGCATCGCAATATCCATCAACACAACGTCTGGCTTGAGCCGAAGGACCGCCTCAATGGCATGCTTGCCGTCTGCCGCTTCGCCGACCACTTGCATATCTTCGCGGCGCGCGAGCAAGGCGCAAATCCCTTCGCGTACAATGGCGTGATCATCTACCACGAGAACACGAATCGGTTGTGCCATCTCATCCTCCTCCGCGATCTGGTGTTGGGATAGGTACGCTCAAATGAACGGTTGTGCCTTCGCGCAGAATCGAAGAAATATTCACCACGCCACCGATGGCGCTCATGCGCTCTTTCATACCAACGATTCCCAGACCGCGTTGGCTATCGGTCAAGACGAGGTCTGAATCAAATCCTTTACCATTGTCCTTGATCCAAACTTGAACCTGGGTGGGTTCAAACGCAATGGTGAGTTCGGCGCGTGTTGCTCGCGAGTGTTGTGCAATATTGTTGATGGCTTCTTGCACCACGCGGAACAGGGCTGTCTCGATGGTGGACGGCAAACGGCGCGGTTCACCGATTTGATGAATTGTGGAGCGAATGCCTAATCCGTTCAATCGCGTGTCGGCGTACCAACCGATTGCCGGGATCAAACCCAAATGATCGAGCATCGTGGGGCGCAGATCCAGAATCATCCGCCGAATTTCTTTGAGTGCGGTTATGGTGAGTTCGTGCATGCGCTCCAACTGCGGTTTGAGATTGGTAGAGGGCGGTGCTTCGGCGGCATCATCGAGTGCGTATGCCAAGCCGGTCAAGACCTGACACGTTTCATCGTGGAGTTCGCGTGAGATGCGTTTGCGTTCTTCCTCTTGCGCCGTGAATACCCGATTCAGCAATTCGCGTCGGATTTGTTCCTTGCTTTGCAGTTCCTCGTACAGTTGCCGGATTTCGGTTGTGGCGCGTTCGCACGCGGCGGTCCGCTCACGGACGCGCGCATCGAGTTCGCGATTCCAATTTTGGATTTCGGAGATGGATTCTTTAAGGCGCACCCGCATGGCATCGAAGGATTGCGCCAATTTGCCAATTTCATCTTTGCCTTGGATCCCCAAGGGGGTGTCCAGATCGCCTGCGGTAATCCGTTGCGTGGCGGCGGTCAATGCTTGAACGGGCGTGATGACACTCCGCGTGGTCAAATAGACCAACACGAGCGCGCCGGCAAGCATAATGATCATCAAGCCAAAGATGCGCATCTGTAATTGATGGATCGAGGCGAACACCTCATCTTCGCTTTGATGAACGGTAACCCCCCACTGCGCCCGTTCGAGCGGTGCCAAGGCGATGATTTCACGAGTGCGTTGTGGGGAGGCAGAGTAGTGACAACTGTGGCAGGTGGATACGGTTTGGCGTTGCTCGCGAATCAGCGTGGCGAGATTGCCGTTGTGATCATTGTGCGTGCCGATGCGTTCGCTCTGCGTGCTCGCCAGGATGATGCCATCCAAATCAACCAAATCAATGTAACCGGTTGCGCCTAGTCCGATGGGTTGCGTGAAGGTTCGCAAGTTGGGCTTGTTCAGATCAATGCTGATGACCAGCACACCGGTCACCTGCCCGTCTGCATCGCGAATCGGTGCGGCGGCAAGGACAGCAGTGGTATTGGCATCAAGCGTGTGCAAATAGGGCGAGACGGCAAAGTCGCGCCCATTGAAGACGGCTTGGATTGTGGTGCATTCATCAAAGGAGAGAGAAGCGGGCAGGGGAGGATAAGTGGCGACGAGTTGTCCAGTCGGATCGAGCAGAAAAACGTGGGTGGCATAGAGGCGCAGACGTTGGAAAGCATCGGCAAGTTTTTCCATCGTGTGCGGTTGATCGAGTGGGTTGAATTGGGCGGCCGCGTACAACATCACATCCTCGACACTGCCGAGGATGTAATCAATGTGACGCGCCGTGCTTTGCGCCAAGACCAAGCGTTCTTGCAGAGTGCGTTGATTATTTTCGTCGAGCGCGGTGGTGCCCAGGTACGCAAACAAGCCCACCAGGGAAAGCGTGCCAATCACAACCAGCGTTGCCATCTTGGCTCCCAGTCCCACGCTGGACCACAATTGCGAGAGCGGGCGCACCAGAAATGCTCGCCACTCCTGTTCGATGATCCGCCAGCGCATTCAGAAACCTCCGGATGCGCGAATCAGTCAGCGAGAGGGTAAGTTGTGATGAGGCAAGGGCTGACCGAACAGATTCTGGGTCAACATGAGATTGCGTTCAACGACAAGCAATCGTTCCTCTTCAAATTGATGTTGGTCCAGTGTCCCAAGTTGTTTGCCACACGCGGTGCATTGACAGAGCAGATAACCCGGCATGTCAGTCGCCAAATAGGTCAGTTGGTCTGGTTCGTCTGCGCCGCAAAACGAACAGGTCAATCGCCAATAACTCCATTCCAAGTCGCACCGCGAGCACAAGAGTTTGCGTTCGCCGGTTTTCTTCTCGAGCGCGGCAAAATCGGGCGCGCCGCCGCACAGAGGGCAAAAGGGATGATACCACATACTATTGTCCACATAGCCGCCGAGCAGTCGGGCATATTTGCGGAGGGTGGGATGGAGGGCTTGATTGAAAACAAAGGCGAGGAGCGCGCGTGGCAGACCGGCTTGCTCCCCTTGCGGGACCACCCCCTTGTCCCAATAACTCTTGACGCAAGTGATCAAGTGTTGGTGTTCTTGGCATAGCCAATCTCGGATGGCTTCGAGCGTGGAGGCATAATGAGGAAAATGTTTGGCGGTAATGATGCAGACCTGATGACACAAGATCGCAAAGGTCAGGGGGTAGATTGGGAATTCGTTCCACTGTAAAATGGGTTGACCGGCTCTCAAGCGTGCCGCCGCATATTGGGCTTGGCGCTCATAATCACAGTAGCGGGGCGCGGTGCGGGCTTGGATGTTTAGCAGGGCTAACCAGTACGCAACCAGATGACCAAGGTGCGGTTGCAGCACGGCTTGGTTCTGCAATGCCTCCCGGATTCTGTCATAGCCCACCATCGGACACCTTAGGCAGTTTGGCGTGCGGCGGCCAACTCCACGCGTGCAAAATGCAGACGTTCCAAAGCGATGGATGCGACTTGGCGCATCAAGTTATAGCCCATTTTGGAGTCAATCTCGCAGAGGGCGCGCAAGGCAGGCGCGTCCACTTTGAGAATACGGCTAGGGCTTGCCACGCGTGCGGTCGCCGTTAGCGTATAAGGTTCGATCAGTGCCGAGATGCTAAAGGCTTCACCCACATTGACTTCACCAACCAGGAACTCTTCGCGCGCATCGCCGCTGGCGGCATAATAGAGGTCAATATTCCCGTCCATCAACAAGTACAACGCTTCAACCGGTTGACCTTCGCGGAAGAGGACGGTGCCGGTATCGGCAAAGATTTCTTCCGACACCATTGCAATCGCTTTTTGCTGATCCTCGTTGAGACAGCAAAAAAAGGGATAGCGGCGCAGTACTTCGGGTGAGATCATTTTCCGGCTCCTTCCTTGTGATCGAGTTGTTGTAGAACGAGTTGAACGGCATGCGGGACGGCGGCGGCAATGGCTGGCGACAACGTTTCCGAAAAATCGTACACGGCTTGCGCTTCGATGGCAACGATTTCGATTTGGTGTGGCAAAACCGCACCCATCCGGCGTCCCACCTGGATCGCCGTTTGCAAGGTGGTCTCGTGCGCCGAAGCGAGATGACTCGCGGCACCGTTGGGCAAATCTTCTAAGCGAAAATAACTCACGGTGCCCGGCGGCGCGCGCCCGGTATTGATCGCATCTATGATGATGGTGTGATCATAGCCGATGAGACGTTCCATCAAACTCAAGCCGCCCCCGGCATGAAAATCTATTTCGATGGTTGGGTCGGCGATTTGATCGCGGACGCGCTCAGCAACCCGCCAGCCCACGCCATCGTCGCCGAGTAGTGGATTACCTAGACCCAGTACGAGGGTACGCATCTTTGAGCGCATTTGAATCTTGGGTTGTTGTAGGGCAAATTTGCTCAACGAGCGGCGGCAAGTTGGATGCGCGTAAAATAGAGTCGTTCCATGGCGGCGGCAGCGACTTGGCGCATCAGAATATAACCCAGTTTGCAATCGTTTTCGCAAAGCGCACGCAACCCTGCTGCGTGAATACGAATCATTTGACACGCGGTCGTGGCACGGGCAGTGTGAGTTAGGGTGTGCGGCGGAATGAGCGCGGAAATGGCAAAGGGTTCGCCCGGGTTCACCTCGTCAACGTGAATCTGCGCGTGCGGATCGAGCGGCGAATTGAAAGACAATGCCACGCTTCCTTCGAGCAAGAGATAAAAAGCGTCTGCGGTTTGACCTTCTTCAAAGAGGATTGTCCCCGCCGATGTTTGCACATGTTCCGCAATGATCGCGATGGATTTCAATTCGCGTTCATCGAGCCCGGCGAAAAAGGGATAGCGGCGTAATAGTTCCAGCGAAATCATTTTTCAACTCCCCAAGCGCAGAGGAACAGATGAACGCGATGTTCATCTGTCCCTCCTCGCCTTTGCTCAACAGTGTTGTCTGAGCACTTGGACCACACTTCCTTGGGCATCTCGAATGGTGATTTGCAGTGGCATCTGCCCCGGTAAGGAATGCGTGGCGCAACCAAAACAAGGATCGTATGCACGGAATGCCATCTCCACACGATTCAGAATACCCTCGCTGATGACCACGCCTTGTTTGATGAAACTCTGCGCCGCCTTTTTGATGCTCATACTGATCGGGGCATAGTTGTTCGTCGTGCCCACGATGAGATTCACTTTGGTGAGAATACCGCGCTCATCTGTCCAGTAGTGATGGGTCAACGTGCCGCGTGGCGCTTCGACAATGCCCACTCCTTCGGTTGGTGTTGCGGTGGGAATGGCACGGAAATTATCCGCGGTGATTTCCGGATCGCTTGCCAATTCCACCCAGCGCTCCGCCGCGTACAGTAGTTCGATGAGGCGCGCCCAATGCGTGGCAAGGCGTTGATGCACCGGTTTGCCGCCGAGCGTCGCGTAGAATTTTTCGTACTCGGCTTGCGCCAACGGAGTTGCCATCCCATCCGCCGCGTTCAAGCGCGATAACGGCGTGGCGCAGTACACACCGGACTCTTTGCCGTCCACAAAACCTTTCCAACCGATTTTCTTGAGGTACGGGAATTTCAGGTACGTCCACGGCTCCACGTGTTCGGCGATCCAATCGGTGTACTCGTTGGGCGCGTACTTGCCGATCCGTTTGCCTTCCGGATCCACCACGCTGATGTTGCCATCGTAAAAGTTCACGCGATTCCGGTCGTCCACCATTCCGATGCTGTACGTGCGATGCGTGTACGCATCGCCCAGGATGAGATCCACATATGCCTTGTTGCCCAACACAATATCGCTGAACAGTTTGAGCGAGAATTGTCCAAACTCGACTGCCCAATGACCCATCTTGAGGATTTCGTCGCGTTGTTCGGCGGTGATGCCTTTGCTCAAGCCACCGGGAATTGAGGTGCAAGGATGCACTTTGCGCCCACCAATCATTTCGATGACGGTGTGCCCAGCTTTACGCGCTTGAATCACCTTGCCACCAATTTCCAGTCCGACTTTGTGTATCACGCCCAGGATGTTGCGCTCGGCGACCGGTGCGTCGGGTCCCATCACAAAATCGGGTCCGCCCAGGGCGTAGAAATGGGTAGCGTGATCGGTAACGTAAAACGCGCTGTACAACAATTCACGCAAGAGTTTGGCAGGACGGGGTGGGTCAACGTGATAAACGGCATCGCATGCTTTTGCCGCCGCCATATGATGGGCTTCCGGACAGACGCCGCAGATGCGCCCGGTCAGCACCGGCATTTCTTCCACCGGTCTGCCCACGCAAAACTGTTCAAAGCCACGCAGTTCTGGAATTTGAAAGTACGTGTTGGCGACGTTGCCATTGTCATCCAAAAAGATTTCGATCTTGCCGTGACCTTCCAGCCGTGTGATCGGATCTATGGTGATGCGTTGCATAAATATTCTCCTTCCGTTCAACCCTGGCCGTTCCAGGCGCTTTTGCTGGCGCGCAACAGGGAACCCGCCATTCCAAAACGATAAAACATGCCGGCAGGGTCAGGGATGCCATCCAAAATCTTTTCGATCTCTTTGGGATCGCGTGAGTCTATGACCGAGGCGACAGCGCTCAGCAAACGTGCCCCTTGATCAAGGGTGCCTTCGGTGGGACCATAGCAACCCACACAAGGCATCCCCGCCGTGGGGCAAACCGCTCCACACCCACTGCGCGTGGCAGAGCCATTGCACAAGATGCCTTGTTCCAACAAACAGATTTCTGGATCGGGTTTGAAATCTTGAATGCGAAGGAATTGTTTGATCTTTTTCTCACTGCGCGTCCGTTTGCATTCTTCGCACACGCTCGATTGTCCTGCCCCAATCACCGTCCCTTTGGGAGGTAATTCGGCTTTGCCTTGCAACACTTGGATCACCAGATCAACCACCGCCGCAATCTGATGCGATTCCGGCGGACAGCCCGGCATATAGTAATCCACCGGCACCACTTGATTGAGCGACTTGACGATCGGGTACATTTCCGGAATCGTGACTTGACCCTCGGGAGCATTCCAACTCGAGTGTGGCAAGACGTGATTGGGATTGTCAGTCGAAAGGGTGTTGTACACTGTGTCGAAGATGGCTTGCTTGGAGGAAAGATTGCCGAGCGCAGGAATGCCACCCTCGGTGGCGCATGCACCAAACGCCACCAGGATTTGCGATTTACGCCGGAGCAAGCGTGCGATGTGGGCGTTCTCGTCATTGCGAATCGCGCCATTGAACAAGGTCAGCAAGATGGACTTGTCTTCCATCGCTTCCACGTCTTTGTATTTGGCGTCCATGGCGACGGGCCAAAAGACCACCTCAAAGTTGGCATCTACATCCAAGATTTTTTCGTGGATGTTGAGGACGGCGATCTCGCAACCGCCACACGATGCCGACCAATACATTGCGAACTTGGGCTTGCTCATACGTGCGCCTCCTTCCCGACAGGTTGCGGGTGTTTTTCCTCTGCGCCGTGCGGCAGTTTTCCGTCGGCTTTCCAGTTCAACGGACCCAAGGCGCGTACATCCTCCACCATCTTGGTCGCTTGTTCGGCAAAGTAGGCGCCTTCGGCGGCACTCGCCCAAATCAGTTTCAGCCGTTCGGGCTCAATGCCCAGTTGGGTTAACATACGTTTGAGCAACAGATAGCGGCTTTGAGTTTTATAGTTCTGCTCTAAATAGTGACAATCGCCGGGATGACAACCGCTAATCAGGACCCCATCTGCGCCGGAGGCAAATGCTTTCAGCACGAAGGTGGGGTCTAGCCGCCCGGAACACATCAAGCGAATCAGGCGGAGATTGGGCGGGTATTTCATCCGCCCCAAGCCTGCCATATCTGCCGCGCGATAACTGCACCAGTTGCAGGTAAAACCGATGATTAAGGGTTCAAATTTTTCAGCCATAGTTCTCTCCATTTTTCCCTCTCTGGTCGAAAGTGGGAGAGGGCGAGCCGTGACGCGGGAGCAGTCTGGGAGATGCGGACCCTCGTCAGTGGCGCATGCTACTCCCGCGTCCTCCTTCACACGGGAATGGTTTCCAATTCAGTGATGGGAACACCGTTGGCGATCAACAGACCAGTTAATTGCGCCATCACTTGTTGATTGCTAAAGACAGTGCCGCGAATGGCGCCGGCCGGGCACGCGGCAACACACGTGCCACATCCCTGACACAATGCCGGATTCACTTCCGAGTAAGCACGCGAGCCGTTCTGTTTTTCGATGAACGTGATTGCGTGGAACGGACACAGGTTATTACAGATGCGACAGCCGGAACACTTCTCTTTGTCAATCTCTGCCCGCACCGGTTCCAGCGCGATTTCTCTTTGTTGAATCTTGCCGATCACCCGCGCTGCCGCCGCCGCGCCTTGGGCAACCGCCGCTGGAATATCTTTAGGTCCCTGCGCACAGCCGGCGATATAAATGCCTTCGGTCATCGTGGCGACCGGGTCGAGTTTGGGATGTTTTTCGATAAACCAGCCGTTCATACTGCACGAGATACCAAACGTTTGCGCAACTTGCTTGGCATCGCGGCGCGGCTCTAGCGCGACGGACAGGATGACCATATCTACTGGGATGCGCCGCTGTTTGCCGACGAGTGTGTCTTCGGCTTGGATGATCAGTTTGCCTTCCTCGCCCGGCAAACGGGCAGCATCGGTTACTTCGGCGACGCGTCCGCGTACGAACAAGGTACCTTCTTCCAGCACCCGTTGATAAAACTCGTCATAGTCTTTGAACGCCGTGCGAATATCCATATAAAAGTTGTACACGGTGGCGCCGGTTTTTTCCTTGACCAGATGTGCAAATTTCAAACTCTGCATACAACAAATGTTGGAGCAGTAATTGTTGTACCGCTTGTCCCGGCTACCGACGCAATGAATGATGCCAACTGTTTTGGGTACGGTTACGCCATCGCGCAAAACCACTTGGCCGCCGGTGGGTCCCGCCGCATTCGTCAAGCGTTCAAACTCGAGACTGGTGAACACGTTGGCAAGCCGACCATAACCATATTGCGGAATGCGGCGCGGATCAAAGAGATCGTACCCGGTTGCCAAGATGATGTTGCCCACTTGGAGCGTGATCGTTTCATCGCGTTGTTTGAAATCAATGGCGCCGGTCGGACAGAATTTTTCGCACGCCTTGCAGGTGCCTTTTTGGAAATAGGTGCAGTTTTCGCGATCAATCACCGGATATTTGGGGACGGCTTGCGGGAAGGGTTTATAGACCGCCTTGCGATAACCCAGCCCGGCTTCGAAAACTTGGTCCACGACTTTTTTGGGACACTTGTCTTGGCACACGCCGCAACCGTTGCACAAATCGGTGTTGAGGTAGCGGGCTTTCTTTTTCACCGTCACGGTGAAATTGCCGACATAGCCATCTACATTGGTTACTTCGCTGTAACTGAGCAACGTGATGTTGGGATGATTACCCACCGAGACCATCTTGGGGGTAAGAATACACGCCGAACAGTCGAGCGTGGGGAAGGTTTTATCGAACTGCGCCATATGTCCGCCGATCGAAGGTTCACGCTCGACGAGGTACACCGGCGTGCCGCTGTCTGCGATTTCCAGTGCGGCTTGAATGCCGGCGACACCACCGCCAACGATCAGGGTAGCCGGATGAATAGGGACGCGTAATGGTTCCAAGGGTTCGTGATATTGAACACGTTCCACGGCGCCGGCAATCAACGCCATCGCTTTTTGGGTTGCGGCGAGGGGATCGGTATGCACCCAGGAGACTTGTTCACGAATCGAAACCAGTTCGCACAAATAGCCATTCAAGCCGGCGCGCGCGCACGCATTGCGAAAGGTTTGTTCGTGCAGGTGGGGCGAACAGGCGGCAACGACGACGCGCGTCAACCCTAGTTCTTTAATGTCCTTTTGAATCATCTCTTGGCCCGGGCTGGAGCACATGAATTTGTAATCGCGTGCCACGACTACACCGCGATCTTTCAGACGTTCGCCAGCCCAGCGGGCGGTATTTTCGCAATCAACCATTCCATTGATATTACTGCCACAATGGCAAACATACACACCAATGCGTTGAGTCATCTTATTTCTCCTCCGGCATCACGGGCATCGGGAGTGCTTCTTTCGATTTGTGGGGTTTGCGGGCGGGCGGCTCTTCCGCCGGCGGCGGGACTTGGACGCCGATGCGTGATAACGCCGGGCGCGCATCCACCACTTCGGCGCCAATCCCCAGCGTTGCCGCATCCAACCCGAATGCCAAGCCCATCATCTGGGTAAAGTACAGCACCGGCATCTGATAATTGGTTTTGTAGTACCGATTCATCGCGCCTTGAAAACCATCGAGGTTCAATTGACACATCGGGCAAACGGTGGCGATGAGATCGGCGTTGTAATCGGCGGCACCCTTGACCAATTGATGAATCAAATCGAAGGCGACCGATTCGCTGATCTGGGTCATATGCCCGCCGCAACAATGCGCCTTCATGGGATAATCCACCACTTCGGCACCCAGGGTCTTGAGCAGTTTATCGAGCGCGGTGGGATATTCCGGATCATCAATCTGCCCATAAAATGCCGGGCGACCAATCAAGCAGCCATAGTACGGCGCAATGCGCAGTCCGTTGAGGGGCTTGGTCACTCGTTGGGCAATGGCGGCATAGCCCACATCGTTGACAAGTACATCCAACAAATGGCGTGTCTTGATGGTGCCGGGTTGATAACTCAGTCCGCCTTCGGCGAGCGCGGTGTTCACCTTGGCGGCAAGCGGGGCGTCTTCGCTGAGATACTTGTCGGCTTTGCTCAAATTGAGATAGCACGCACTACACGGTGCAATCATTTCGCGATAGCCATTCATCTTGGACGCCAACGCGAGACTACGGGCGATCAGCGCGTACGCCGCCATCCGGTTGAGGGCGATATACTCAGTGGCACCACAACAATTCCAATCATCTACTTCGACCAGTTCGATATCGAGGGCTTGCGCGGCGGCGAGCGTAGATTGCCAGTAAGGATAACCCGCCGCGCCTTTTTCCAATGAACAGCCGGGATAGATCAGATACTTCATGCGTTACCTCCCAGGATGCGCACGTCGTCTTGTGCTTCCAATTCTTTGGCTTTGGCAAGAATCGCTTTCAAACCGTCTATCCCTTTGATGCGTTTGGGGGTGAAACTCAAGCGTCCTTTGGTTACCATACTGATGCCCATATCGGCGATCTTGAACACGCCAAATGGATTGTGCTTGAGCATATGCCGCGACATCAAGCCGAGTTCGAACGCGCGTCCGTAACTCTCGACCGTGGAGACAAAGGTCTTGGAGAAATCGGGGGCGATGGATTCGTCAAACAATTGGGTTTTGACCGAGAGACGTTTCAGGGTGTACATCAAATCGGTAACATGGACTTGTTGCGGACAACGTACCATGCAATAGTAACACGAGACACAGAACCATGGGGTGTTGCTACGCAGTACGGCTTCTTTCATCCCGGCGCGCACCATCGCAAAGATTTCGCGGGGGGTATGTTCCATATCCGAGCCGGAGGGACACGAACCACCACACGTGCCACATTGAATACACATGGCGAGGTGTGGTTCGCCGGGTGTGGCGGCAACAACTTGATCCAAAAAGGTAGTTGGCGGTGCATTGGGCGCAATCGCGTGCATAACGTTTTCCTCCATCAAAATCTATAGACCAGTGACTTGGGATTAATCGGAAACCCAAAGAGGGACGTAACTTGTTTGTTTCGTCCCGCCGCTTGTCCCTAGTGTATGCTATCTTGGCGCGACTGACTATCGGTAAAATTCTGTATTTTGGGATTGCAGAGTTTCTGTATCCCCGAAAGAAACAAAACCTGCCAGACGATAATCTGGCAGGTTAGTGTAGCACGGGTGATGATGATCTCTATTGCACGCTCAAGATGCCTTCGCGAATGGCATACTTGATGAGTTCTGCGCTGTTGCGTACGCCCAATTTTTCCATAATATTGGAACGATGCGTGTCTACTGTTTTGACGCTGATGGACAAGCGTTCCGCGATTTGCCGGCTACTCAATCCTTCGGCGATGAGACGCACGATTTGAATTTCACGTTCGGTGAGGAGGATGGAGTTGGTGACATTGGCATCCTGCGATTCGGCGAGGGCGGTCACCACGCGACTGGCGATTTCCGGAGGAAGATATGCCCCGGTGGTATGCACGGTGCGAATGGCTTGGAGAACCTCTTGCGCGCGGGCGCGTTTGCTGATGTAACCCACCGCACCGGCTTGAAGCAAGGGCATGATATATTCCTTGTTCTCGTGCTGTGTCAACACCAACACACGCGTGGCGGGAAATTGTTTACGAATTTCGCGCGTGGCTTCCAACCCATTCATCACCGGCATCGTAATATCCATCAGCACCACATCGGGATGCAGGCGCGCGACCGCGTCAATCGCTTGTTTGCCATCCACCACTTGGCCCACAATTTCGATATCTTTGCAACGCGCGACTACCGCGCTAATCCCATCGCGCACAATGGCATGATCATCGGCTAACAACACTCGAATTACTTTGGACATGATCTGGTTCCTTTGGTTCGTCTTCTGACACCATCGCGTTCAAGGGCACGGTGATTTGAACGAGCGTTCCCACGCCGGGCGCCGAACGCAAAGTCAATTGACCGCCGATGGCATCAATGCGTTCTTGCATCCCCAGCAAGCCCAAACCCCGACGGCTACTCGTCGGCTCAAGCACCGGATTGATTTCAAAACCGCGTCCATCATCTGCAACGGTTACTTGGAGATGATCGGGGTAAAAATTGAAAACGATTTCCGCCCGGAGGGCGTCCGAATGCCGCGCGATGTTGTTGATCGCTTCTTGCACCACGCGAAAGAGCGCGGTCTCGATCGCGGGGGGCAAACGACGCGATGTGCCAGTCTCACGCAGGACAAAACGAATATCCTTTTCGCTCAAGCGCGATTCGGCGTACCAGCGAAGCGCGGGAATCAACCCCAGATGATCGAGCATCGTGGGACGCAAATCCAAAATGATGCGATGCAATTCTTCCAATGCCGTGTTTGCCAAGGTGTGCATTCGCTCCAATTGCGATTTGAGCTCCGGTTCGGTCGTCATTTCGGTGACATCGTCCAAGGCATACGTCAAACCGGTCAAGACCTGGCATGTTTCGTCGTGTAGTTCACGCGAGATGCGTTTGCGTTCTTCTTCTTGCGCCGAAAAGACGCGGCGGACGAGTTCGCCGCGCAGCTGCTCTTTGTGTTGCAACTCGGTATATAACTGGCTGATCTTTTCTTTGGCTTGCTCAATGGCTTCGGTTCGTTCGCGGACGCGCGCATCCAGTTCACGATTCCACATTTGGATTTCGGAGATGGACGCTTGGAGGCGTTCGCGCATGGCATCAAACGATTGCGCGAGTGTGCCAATCTCATCCTGACCTTGAATTTTCAACGGTGTGTCCAAATCGCCGGCGGCGATGCGGCGCGTTGCCGCCGTGAGGGCTTGGACGGGAATGATCACGCTTTGGGTGGTCAAGTAAACCAATGCAAGTGCGCCGGCAAGCATAATGATCATCAAGCCAAAGATGCGCATCTGCAATTGACGAATAGACGCAAATACTTCATCTTCGCTTTGCCGGACCATCACGCCCCACTGGGCATGTTCAAGGGGCGCAAATGCCATAACCTGGCGTGTGGGCAAAGAATAGGCGTCGGACGGGGTGTGGCAGTCGTGGCATTGGCTTACGCGAACGCGCCGCTCTTGAATCATCGTGGCAAGACTGGCTTGGTGATCGCTCTGCATACCCACACGATCTTTTTTTGTACTCGCCAGAATCGTACCGCCTAAATCAATCAAATCAATTTGCCCGGTCTCGCCCAGTCCCACCGGGTCGCTGAACGTGTGAATCGTCGGATTGATCAGATCAACGCTGATGACCAGCGCGCCGGTTACACGCCCTTCGGCGTCACGAAGCGGTGCGGCGGCAAGCGTGGCAGAGCCCGCTTCATCGAGGGAGCGCAGATACCGCGAGGTTGCAAAGGGGCGTCCGTTTAATGCGGCTTGGACGGAGGCGAATTGACTAAAGGTGACCTTGGGGTTGAGGGGAGGATAGGCGGCAACCAGATTGCCGGCTTGGTCGAGCAGAAAGACGCGCGTGGCGTAGAAACTCAATCGCTGATAGGCAGCGGCAAGGTTCTCCGGATTGTGTTGTGGATCGCGCCAACCCGGTTGTGCTACGATATCGGTCAGGACATTTTCGATGGCACTGAGAATGTAATCAATATGTCGCGCGGTGGTCTGTGCCAGGATGGTACGTTCTTGGAGGGTCCGTTGGATATTTTCGTTCAGTGCCGTTGTCCCCAGATATGCAAACAAACCCAACAATGACAGCGTGCCCACGACGACAATCGCTGCCATCTTCATCCCTAGCCCGACACTGAACCAGAGGCGTAAGATGGTGCGCTGGATGACACGGACAAGTGATGGACTGGAGCGCATGCGACAACCTCCAGCCATGCGCGCAAGTGGTTAATTGGCGAAACGCGCAATGGACTGTTAATTCTATTCTATCCCATCTGTGGACTAGCGTCAAAGATGAGGAGGAATGCGCAAGTTGTGACCGTTCGAATTTTGGTGAAAGGGGTAGGCACGCCCCACTTTAGCAAGTTTAGTGACATCGCTGGGATGCCTTGCCGCACGTCTTTGAGCGCTTTTATCGCGTGGATCACGCTCGGGTGCGTGATCGGTCGTACCGCTCAAGCGGCGGTGCAGGACTCGGTCTTGCACTCGTTCAGGCGATGGTCGAAGCCAACAACGGCACGGTGAGGGTGGAAAGCCACGTGAATCAAGGTAGTCAATTTACGATCCATTTGCCAATCAAGTAGCCGAGTGGATGAGTGTCGAAAAAAACGTTCTGCCGTTGGGTGCGGGCAGGACGTTTTTCGTTGGATCCGATAGTGGGTTGACACACCGGCGTGTGCGGCATATAATTTCAAATAGAAATAGTTAGAAAAGGAAACTATATGATTACGATTTCCACAAAAGACACCGTCCGTGCTGTGCTCGAGGTTGTGCCGCTCATTATGCGGACAGTGCGCTCTGAAATGCGCCAAGCCCGGGGACTGGAACTCTCCGTACCCCAATTCCGCACGCTGGGTTTTGTCCACCGGCAACCGGGCGCATCGTTATCCGATGTTGCGGCGCATATCGGCTTGGCATTGCCGTCTATGTCCAAACTGGTGGACGGCTTGGTCGAACGAAAACTGTTGATCCGTTCCAGCCACACGGATGATCGGCGGCGGATCACGCTGGAACTCACGGCGAAAGGTAAAGCGTTGTTGCAATCGGCACACGCATCTACCCAAGCCGCGCTTGCCAAGCGTCTCGGCACGCTTGATGAAAGCGAGCGGGCAACTGTGGTACAAGCGATGCATATCTTGCAACCGTTGTTTACGCACGTTAAGGATAATCAAGCCCATGAATGATGTCCGCAAACTTTTACATTTTATTCAACCGTATTGGCAACGCGCGGTGGTGGCGTTGATTCTGCTCACCTCACTGGTATTTTTGGATTTGGCGATTCCGCGGTTAATTCAACGCATCATTGATCAGGGTATCACGCCGAACGACCAAACCGTCGTCGTCCAGACGGCAGTATTGATGATTAGCATTTCGGTCGTGAGTACCCTGATCGCAGTTGGGAACAATATCACTTCGGTTCAGGTGGGTGAGGGTGTGGCACGCGATCTGCGCGACGCGCTTTTCCTCAAGATTCAATCGTTCTCGTTCGGCAATCTTGATCAACAACGCACGGGACAATTGATGGTGCGCCTCACGAGTGATGTGGCGGCGTTCAGGCAATTAACGCAAATTTCCTTGCGCATCGGCACACGTGCGCCCATGTTGATGATTGGCAGTTTGCTCCTAATGATCAACACTAGTCCACAACTTGCGCTGACATTACTCCCCTTGCTCGCGGTAACCTCAGCGATCATTGTATTTTTCATTTTCAAAATGGAACCGCTGTTTCGCACCGTTCAGCAACGCCTGGACCGACTCAATACCGTTCTGCAAGAAAACATCGCAGGCGCGCGCGTGGTCAAAGCCTTTGTCCGCGCCGATTTTGAGAACGAGCGTTTTCAAGCCGCCAACGATGATTTAGCGAATCGTTCCATTCAAGTGATGCAATTTATGGGTGCAATGTCGCCGCTCCTGACGCTGTGTGTGAATACCGGGATGGTGTTGGTGATTTGGAACGGCGGTGCGAACGCGATTCGTGGTGATATGTCCATTGGGCAGATTGTCGCGTTCACGAACTATTTGCTCACCACGATGACGCCGCTCACAATGATGACACAATTATCGAATGTGTGGGCAAGCGGAATTGCATCTGCCAAGCGGATCAATCAAGTTTTGGATACAATTCCTAAAGTGCAAGATGCCCCCGACTCGCTCACTCTGCCGGCGCAAGCGCAAGCGCGCGTTGTTTTTGAGAACGTGAGTTTTCACTACAATGGCAACGACGCTGAATCGGTGCTGGAGAAAATTAATCTGACTGCCGAGCCCGGCCAAACCGTTGCTATTCTGGGCGCGACCGGCGCCGGGAAATCCACACTGATCAATCTGATTCCGCGATTTTACGATGTTTCGGCGGGGCGCATTCTGATTGATGGCAAAGATATTCGTTCGATCAAGCAAGATTCATTGCTCGCGCATATTGCCATCGTTCCGCAGGAAACGATTTTGTTTTCCGGCTCGGTGCGCGACAATATTCGCTATGGTCGTCCTGAAGCCAGCGATGCCCAAGTGATCGCCGCGGCGCAAGCTGCCCAAGCGCACGATTTTATTATGGCGTTGCCAAACGGATACGATACGCGGATCGAAGAACGAGGCGTCAACTTATCGGGTGGACAAAAGCAACGCATCGCGATTGCACGTGCGCTATTGACACAACCGAGAATTCTGATTCTCGACGACAGCACAAGTTCGGTGGATGTTGAAACAGAGACGAAAATTCAGGATGCGTTGAGAAAACTAAGCCATCTCCACACAAGTTTTGTTGTCGCACAACGCATCAGCACGGTGCTTCAGGCGGACAAGATTATCGTGTTGGATCAGGGGCGTGTCGTCGCACAAGGGACGCACCAAGAATTGATGGAGACCAGTCCGATCTATCAAGAGATTTATGATTCGCAATTGGGGGATGGGGTGCGCTTGGCTGATCTTCTCAGCACGGAAGCGAGTTCGGTTCTATGAGTTACGAATCATCGAGGCAAGACACGAGTAATGTTCGCGCGGTGATGCAACCGCGTCGCCCGGCGGGAGTGAGCAGAATCGAAAAAGCGCGCGATCCGCGCCGCGCGATGAAAGGGTTACTACGCTACCTTGCGCCGTTCAAAATCGGTTTGGCGATAGTGTTCGTCTTGGTCGTGGTCTATACGCTCTTGGGCTTGGCAGGCCCGTACTTGATGGGCGTAGCGATTGATCACTTTATTGCCGCGAAACGCTTGGATGGACTTGGGCTAATTGCATTGGTGATGCTTGCGATCTATGCGCTGAACAATCTATTCCAAGCAATTGCCGCGTGGGCGATGGCAGTCGTTTCGCAGAGTGCCTTGAAACGAATGCGTCAAGACTTGTTCCAGCATCTCCAAACGCTATCGCTTAGTTTCTTTGATCGTAATGCGCCCGGCGAATTGATGAGTCGTTTGACGAACGATATTGATGCCATCAATCAAGCCGTTTCGCAGAATGTTACCTCCTTGCTTGCTAGCGTACTTTCGATGGGGGGCATTATAATTGCGATGTTTGTCTTGGATCGCTGGCTTGCCGTGACCGCACTCTTTGTCGTTCCAATTATGCTTGGCTTTACCGAGTTCGTCGCGCGTTACACGCGCAGTGGTTTTCGTGAACTGCAAAAACATCTAGGCGGATTGAACGGCGTGATGGAAGAAGCGATTAGCGGGCAACGGGTCGTCAAGGCATTTCGCCGCAACGAATCGGTGATCGAACAATTCCGCAAACATAATCAGCAAGTTTATCGCGCGGGCGTAACCGCCAACTCGTACGCCTTGCTCTTGATGCCGTTGACGAACGTGTTGGGAAATTTCTTTGTGATTGTGATTGCAGGGCTGGGGGGGTGGCTGGCGTTGCAAGGGTTGGTCAGCGTTGGCATCATTGCAACGTTTATCAGTTACGGGCAGAGTTTCATCAACCCACTGCGCCAATTGGCGAATATGTACAACTCGATTCAAGCCGCGCTTGCCGGCGCAGAACGGGTCTTTGAAATAATTGATACGCCCTCTGAAGTGGACGACGCGCCGAATGCGGCATCGTTGAATGCGATTCGTGGCGACGTACGCTTTGATCATGTAAATTTTGAATATCAGCCCGGCGCACCGATCATCAAAAATATGTCGCTCGGTGCAAAGGCAGGGGAAATCATCGCGCTCGTTGGGCCCACTGGTGCAGGCAAGACAACCATTATCAATCTACTTTCGCGCTTTTACGAAATCAATTCAGGCGCGATTTCGATTGATGGCACCGATATTCGTAAGGTAAAGAAAGCCGATTTGCGGCGCAAACTCGGCATCGTTTTGCAGGATACGTTCTTGTTTTCGGCGACGGTGATGGAAAATATTCGCTACGGTCGCTTGGATGCAACCGATGAGGAGGTGATCAAAGCCGCCAAAATGGCAGATGCCGATCATTTCATCCGCCAATTGCCGCACGGTTATCAGACCTTGCTCTCCGAGCGTGCGAGCAATCTCAGCCAGGGTCAGCGCCAAATGCTCGCGATCGCGCGAGCCATTCTTGCTAATCCCGGCATCCTGATTCTAGACGAAGCGACGAGCAGTGTGGACACGCGCACCGAAGTGCGTATTCAAAAAGCGTTGCTCCGTTTGATGCAAGGGCGGACTAGTTTTGTGATCGCGCATCGTCTCAGCACCATCCGCGATGCGGATAACGTCATCGTCATTAACAATGGCGAAATCGTCGAACAGGGGACACATCAGCAGTTGCTCGAGCGACGCGGATTTTATCATCGTTTGTATCTCAGCCAGTTCAAAGGGCAACAGATTTAAACGTTCGCATGGGCCGGACAGTGGCATTCTTTGCGGCAAAATGATATAGACCGCGTCGGATGGGTTACTCACGCGATTGCAGATGCTCGATCCATTGTTGCATTCGCCGATAATGCGATCCCTTCCAATAGATACGCTCACACGCAGGACAGCGATGGAACTCGGTGTACACCTTTTGGGTCATGGGAGGCAAGCGATCAAGGATGGCTTGTTTACTGACGGGTTGCAAGGGCGCATTGCATTGCAAACAACGTGTGAAAGGCGCGAGCGCACCCAACAAATCGAAACGTTGCAGCACCTCACGCGCTTGACGATGTGGATCACTCTCCCTAATCCAGTACCCGTGTGTAACCATACTCCGCTTGAGCAAACCGGGGTCGCGCGTCAGCAGAATGCGATGTGCTTGACTTGCAATGCGTGCCAGTTCCTCATCATCGTAATCGTTACGGTAGAGCGTGTCAAAGCCGAGCATGCGCAAGTAGCGTGCCAAGCGTCCCAGGTGTGTGTCTAACACAAAGCGCGGTTCACGCAGCGGTTGCGCGCGCACGCGCACGAGTGGCGTAATGTCAATGGATTCAAAGACGGGATAGATGCTGATGTGATCACCATCTTGAACCAGATAGGAAAAATCCACCGACTCGCCGTTGACGAGAATAAGATCCACTTCGGTGTGCGGCACGCCGAGCGATTCGATAGTGTCTTTGACTGATGACGGATGTTCAAAGAAATGCGTAAAGGTGATATGGCGTTTGTCGGTAGGGAGTAGATCGTTCAGTTCAGCATAGAAACGAAAAGAGGCTCGCTGCATCGGCATTATTATACCCCCCTCTGCCGAAAACGAACATCCTTTTCGATCATCAACCTAGGGCTGTTGCAAAGTCGGATCGGGCGACTAAAGTCGCAGCAACCAACACCCCAAGTCACCCTACAGCGACTAAAACCAGCCGACCCTTCGTTCCTCTGGGTAAACGCCGGTCGGCTTCGGGTAGTGGTCGCAAGCGTTCACGCCTTTTCGATTTAGATGAATGGTCGAATTTTTCTGCGTGAACGCTTACGATGGCAGTGGTTTTAACCGCCTGTCAAGGGCTTTGCAACAGCCCTGATCATCAACCAAAGGTAGGGTGGCGCACGTGGATTTATTTTTCGGAAAGTGGATGCCCCGCTTACTTTCTATCTCGCTTGGTCTGTGTCAACAGTGTTGCGCCACGCGCTAATCGTTCACGCCACACGGCTTGCCAATCATATTGTTTGACCCGCCACGTGCCTACAATGCCATAGGGCACAAAGAGCACGAGCAAGATGTAAATCACACCAAAGACCAGTTGCCATGCCGAGCCAAGCCACAGGTTGAGTAGGTACCCCAAGAGTTGTAACACGCCGGCACCCAGCATCGGTCCGATAATCGTCCCCGATCCGCCGATGATGACCATCAGCAACGCATTGATCGTCGTTCCAACATCCATTGTTTGTGGCGTTGCGCTCAAATTCCAAAGTGCGTTGAGTGCGCCGGCGAGCGCGGCGATCACCCCAGAAATGATCGTGGCTTGCACTTTGAAGACGAGGGGATTGTAACCGATGGAGATCGCACGCGCTTCATTCTCGCGGATCGCCGCCCACACCCGCCCGGAGGGGGAATCCACACATAATCTCACGAGCAAATAAATGCCGACCGCAAAAGCGAGCGCGAGAAAATAAAACTCGGTGCGATGGAGAGCAGGGTTGATGGCATCGGGTACGGGAATGCCGTGCAAGCCATCTTCTGCGCCGGTCCATTGTTTGAAATCGGTCGCTTCGACGAGGATAAAGGCGACCGTTGCAAACGCGAGTGTCACCATTGCAAAATAAACACCCCGCACGCGTAACGACAAGATACCAATGACCAAACTTTCAACCGCGGCAATGATCACAACGGCGATGAGTGCGATAGGCAATGACCAATGCGCATACTTGACCAGAATGCCAAGCGTGTACGCCCCGGTGCCAAAGAACAGCGCGTGCCCAAAGGATAGAATGCCCGTGTGTCCCATCAAGATATCGTAACTGAGCGCGAACACGGCAAAGATAAAGACTTGGATCATCAAGCCCTGCGTGAACAGGGGCAAGCCTTTGTTGAGCGGCTCGCCGGTGAGCAAGGCTAGCGCGAACGGCAGAACAGCCAGCGCGGTAAGGAGCACGAGGTATTCCAGGTTTTTGCGGATGAATTGGTTCATATCAAATTCCGATTATTAGTTTGTTCGTTGAATCGTTGGTTCGTTTACCTGAAAGCAACGATGCAACGCTCTAACGATTTAACGATGCAACGATGTAACGATTTGACGCAACATTATTCCTTTTTCCCAAAAATCCCGGTTGGTTTCAGAAACAAGACAATCGCCATAATCAGCACCGTGGACGCGCGCGCAATTGCCGGCGAACCCGAAATTGCATCGTTCATCCACGGCAGTTGAATGCCCGCCAGAACGATGTGATCGCCGTAGGCACGGGCTAGTCCCACAAGCAATGCGCCGACAACGGCACCGGGAATGCTTCCCAAGCCGCCAATCACGACGACGATGAATGCTTGCAACAAAAATTCCATGGCCATCCCAGGATACACGCCCAGGAACGGCGCGGCAACGACACCACCCAAACCTGCGAGGGCTGCACCAATCGCAAAGACGAGCGTGAACACGCGCCGCACATTGATGCCGAGTGCCTCGACCATTTCGCTGTCTTGCACGCCTGCGCGAATGATCATTCCAAAGCGCGTGCGCTGAAGCAACAGAGCGATGGCTAACACCATAATGACACCGACCAGGATGATGAACAACCGATAACTAGGGAACGGCCGCCCCATGACAAAAATCGAATCGCAATGTTGGCTGAACCACAGGAGCAGATTATCGGAAGGGCATTCTTTGCTTGGCGTGTTAAACCATTTGGGAATCTCCATAAATGCGCCTGCCGGTCCCCACACAAATCGAACAATTTGGTCGAATACAAAGACCAAGCCCAGGGTCAAGAGGATTTGATAAATGGGGCGCGCATAGAGCGGACGAATCAAGCCCCATTCGATCAGCGCGCCGAGTGCGCCGCCGGTGGCCGCCCCGGCAACGAGTGCCATCAAGAATCGCCAGTTGTTTTCGGTTTTCAAGATGAATTGTTCGCCGGCGTCACGTGCCAGCAGAATAACGAGCGCGGCAACCACGAGTCCAATCACCCATCCAATTGTTTGTCGAAGAGGTGCTTGGAGGCGTTCGGCGGAACGGGTAGCGGTCGCTGCGCCGGCAACCGCGCCCGCCACAAAGGCAATGACGATTCGCAGTAACATCGTCACCAGTGGTTCTTGCGCTTCGGCAGTGGGAATGATTTTGCCGGTCATCGTCATTCCCATTGCCACCAATTTATCAACCGGAAAATCGCGCACTGCCAAGAACGCAATGACTAGCCCAATCAGGAATGCAAGCCAGCGTGCCCAGCGCGGGAATGAAACCAATCGTGCGATGATCGGGTTGAGCGCGAATCCTGCCAAGAGAGCAAGCAAAAGCGGTGCGGTGTTAAAGAGCAAGCGCGGGTTCGTGTAAAAAGTCCAGCCCACATACGCACCGAGCATAAACAAAGAGCCGTGCGCAAAATTCAGCACATCCATCAAGCCGAAAATGAGCGACACGCCTGATGCGACAAGGAAATACAACGCGGCGAGCGTTACGCCCGAAAGAATGATGCTGGATGCGGTTTGCGCGCTGATGCCGTTGAACGCCAATGCGAGAACGACGACGATGATCAGAGTGGGAATAAGGGTGTGGCGGTTTTTTGTTATCCAAGCCATAGGTTTGCTCGCAGCATAAAACGTAAAACGCAATGACGCTTTACGATGTTCCAAGGTACCGTTGAATCGTCGCGCGGTCATTCACCAAATCTTTCATCGCGCCATGCTTGATGTTTTTGCCGTCGTCAATCAAATAATAGTAATCCGCTAATTGGCTCGCCATCCGAAAATTCTGTTCGACGAGCAAGATGGTGGTATGCGCGCTGAGCGAACGAATAGATTCCATCAATTGCTCGATCAAGATCGGAGCGAGTCCTTCGCTGGGTTCATCAATCAACAACAAGCGATTTTCGGGTACAAGCGCGCGCGCAATGGCCAGCATTTGCTGTTGTCCGCCCGACAATTGCCCTGCCGATAATTTGATGAATCGTTTCAGGTCAGGGAATAAACCGAAAATCAGATCCGCGTGGCGGGCTAGATCACCTTTCTTACGTTCGGCGATCTTCAAATTCTCTTCCACGGTCAAGGCATGGAAAATGGCACGATTCTCCGGGACATAGCCGATCCCTAGTGCCGCAATGTCGTACGGTCGGCGGCTGCGAATATCCACGCCGCCAAAAATCACCTTGCCTTCGCGCGGCGGACGCAAGCCGATGATGGATTTGAGCGTGGTGGTCTTGCCCGCGCCGTTGCGACCCAAGAGCGCGGTGATGCTCCCTTCGGCAACCGACAATGAGATGCCTTCGAGAATGTGAAACTGACCGATGAAAGTGTGAATGGAGTCGAGTTCCAAAATATTCGACATATCAATCCTAACTACGCAACACGCCTTACGAAACACGTGCTACGTGATGCGGTGTTCCGTTTTAAGAATGATAGAGTTCACCAAGATACGCCTTTTGCACCTGTTCATTCGCGCTGATTTGCGTAGGCGTGCCTTCTGCCAACACTTTGCCGTAATGCATCACGGTAATCACATCGGACACGTTCATCACCACATCCATATTGTGTTCGACCAAGAGAATCGTCTTGTTGCCCTGCTGGCGGATTTCAGCGATGAGCGACATTAATTGGGGCACTTGTTCGGATGCCATGCCCGCCGTTGGCTCGTCGAGCAACAATACCTGGGGATCGGACGCGAGGAGGATACCCAGTTCGAGTTTGCGTTTGTCGCCGTGGGGCAGAAAACTGGCTAACAAATTTTCTTTGCCCTTTAGGCCAACTTGCTCGACAACGTGGAGCGCGCGTGCGGTGTAATTTGTGAAACGGGACGCCGGCGCAAACAGATTCAGATTATCGTGCCCCATCGCTTGCGCGGCGAGGCGCACATTTTCAAACACGGAGAGATTGGGAAAGACGTTGGTGATTTGGTACGAACGTCCGATACCAAGGTGTGCGATGCGGTAGGGTGGTTGGGCTGTGATGTCGCGACCACGATAAATCACGCGTCCACTGGTTGGTTTGAGTACGCCGCTGAGTAGGTTGAACAATGTCGTCTTGCCGGCACCATTGGGTCCAATGATCGAATGGAGGGAGCCAGCGCGCACTTGAAGCGACACATCGTCCACCGCGACAAGTCCACCAAAATCTTTGCGCAAGTGTTCGGCTTGGAGAATAATTTGATCGTCCATAATTTGCTTTAAGGATGAAGGATGAAGAATGAAATGTTTTCATCCTTCATCCTTCTGAATTCATCCTTTACTTGGTGGGACAGCGGCTCTTGTACTCGCCTTCCAACGTGCACGAGGGCGCCGTGTCTTCGGGTTTCATTTCTTGCACGAGTTTGACGAACTTGAAGTCGGGATCATCCGTGTTGGTGAGTTCAACGACGTACATTGGTTGCAACATCACGTGATCGTACGGGCGCACGCTGTACTTGCCCTTGGGTCCATCAAACGAGAAATTGCCTTCATAGACCTTGATCAGTTTGTCGGCGTCGGGATCACCATTGGTCGCCTTCAAGCCCGCCACGAGCATTTGCGCTGCGGTGAAACCACCTTCGGTAAATAGATCGGGTGGGGTTTTGAATTTCTCCTTGTGCTTTTGGACGAGCCAATCATTCACCGCCGTCTTGGGCAAGGTATAGTGGTAAACATTGATGCCTTTGACGCCCACCGCCGCTGTATAACCGGTCTTGAGCGTTTGGTTATCGCCGATCCCGGTATAGACGGTCATCGCCTTGAACACGCCCAATTGTTGCATCTGCGTGAACAAGGGGACAAAGCCCGCCCCTGCCCACGTGACGATCAACACGTCGGCTTTGGCGTCCAAGACTTTTTGCAGGTATGGCGTAAAATCTTTGGCATCTTGCGGGATGTAGATCGCGCCGGCTTTATCGGGCGAATCGTTCACGGTGAACTTGCCGCCGCCTGCTTTAACGACATTGTAGAACCCAGTCGCCGAACCGTACCCAAACGCATAATCCGGGGCGATTTGCACGAACGTCTTACCAAGTTTTTGGAGCGCCGATGCGCTCGTCAAAGCATCTTGTTCGTTCGAGCGCGAAGTGCGAAAGACGTACGGATTAAAGTTCTTGCCGGTGATTTCAGTCCCTGCCGCCGGTTGCGCGATGTAAATCTTTTTGTACTGCTTTGCCAATTCGTTCACGGCAAGCGCAACACCCGACGAGGGCACACCGACCAACACATCCACATTTTCTTTTTCGATCAGATCACGCGCAACTTGGGTTCCGACATCCACTTTGGACGCGGTATCTTTGACGATGACTTGGATCGGACGCCCGGCAACCGAGTTCGTCCCGCCGGTCGCGTATTCCAAGCCGAGCGCGAAACCGTTCTCGAGCATGGGACCATAGATGGCGAGCGCGCCGGTTTGATCCGTGAGCAACCCGACCTTGATGGGTTTGCCAGCGGTGGGTGCGGCTGTGGGAGGCACGGGAGTTGGTGCTGCCGTAGGAGCAACACTCGAAACAACACTCGATGCCGCTGAACTACTCGACGCGGGGGGCGCTTTGGTTGGTTCAGGGGTTGGCGTCGCGCATGCCACAACGATGAACGCCAGCGCAATCAGCGCGAGCAATGCAATCTTTTTCATTTCTTCTCCTCCGTTTTGAATTTTAGGTTTTAGACTTGGGCTTTGGGATTTGCGCTATTCCATCCCTCCTTTCGATTGGCACATTGGTTCATTAGTTTGTTTGACCCTAACCGTACCTTGCTTTCAACTCTCGCTTGGGAATCTTTCCCGCCGACGAAATTGGTAACGCCTCAACGAACACAACGGATTTTGGAACTTTGTAACTTGCCAGATGCGCGCGGCAGTGATCAAGTAATTCTTGTTCAGTTGCGTGCGTCCCAGGTTTCAACACGACAATTGCTTTGCCAACCTCGCCCCATTTCGGATCGGGTACGCCGATGACGGCGCACATATGCACGGCGGGATGCAAATACAATACTTTCTCGATTTCGACTGGATACACATTTTCACCGCCGCTCAGGAACATATCCTTCTTGCGATCCACGATGTAGAAATACCATTCCTCGTCATACTTTGCTAGGTCGCCGGTGTGGAACCAACCTTCTGCATCCACCGCGTCCTTGCTCGCTTCGGGATTGTTGAAATACCCCGAACAGTAGGAGGGTCCCTTTAACACGAGTTCGCCGATTTCATTTGCGCCGAGCGGCTGGTTGTTGTCGTTCACGATGCGCGCGTCCACGAAAAAGTTGGGGCGCCCAATCGAACCGGCTTTACGGATGGCGTCTTCGGGGGCAAGCGCGAAGATGCCGGGCCCAAACTCGGTCATTCCGAAACCTTGTTTGAAGCGAATGCCTTTTTCTTTCGTGTACTTTTCGACGAGCGGTACGGGCAGTGGCGCGCCACCGCTCGTGCAAAATCGGAGCGACGACAAATTTGCGCGTTCCCAGTTGTCGGCTTGCGTCATCATTTGATACATCGCCGGCACGCCGCCGAAAATCGTTACCTTTTCTTTTTCGATGAGCGACAAGACGAGCGCGGGATCGAATTGGCGAATTAGAATCGTTGTGCCGCCGAAAATCACTTGCGGCAAGGTGTAAACGAACAAGCCGCCAGTGTGGAACATTGGAAAGACGTTGAGGTACGTATCGTTGTGCGTTACGTCGTGAATCACGGTGTTGAGCGTATTCCACGCGATCATTCGATGTGACACCTGCGCGGCTTTGGGCAGTCCCGTCGTGCCGCCCGTGAAAATCAACGCGGCAATGTCTTCGGCTTCGAGCGACTCGCACGTGACGGGAGTAGTCGCGCCGCTTTGCAAGGCTGTTTCGAAATGTTTGCTTTCTGGGATGCCGTCGCCTTCGATGTGGAGGTAAGTGCGAATGGCGAATCGTGAATGGCGAATGGCATTTTCGATTTCGGCGATGGCCGGTTTGAAATCGTCGGAATAGATCATCACTTTGGGCGTCGTGTTTTCGATGATGCCGACCGCTTCGCGCCAATGCAAGCGCCAATTGAGTGCGGTGTGAATCGCCCCCAGTTTCGCACACGCAAAGAAACAATCGAGATGTTCAACGCCATCACGCGCAAAAATCGCCACGCGATCGCCCTTGCCGATGCCAATGCCTCGCAAGTAATTCGCGAATTTGTTCGCGCGCTCGTTCATCTGCCGATACGTCAATCGCCAGGCGGGACTTTTGCCGTAATCAATAATCGCGAGTTTGTCGGGTGAATAGATGGCACGCCGACCGAGATAGTCGCCGATGTACATAGTCACCTCCCATCGTAGTGGGTAGTGGTCGGTGGACAGTGTTCAGTGGTCGGTGGACGGTGGTCAGTGGACAGTGGACAGAGAATTTTCCATCCACTCCCCACTGACCACTCCCCACTGACCACTGTCCACTATTTTGGTAGATGGTTGATGAGAGTGTAC
>JBBITT010000024.1:0-12294 GCA_037440625.1 Chloroflexota bacterium | reverse complement strand
CCACTCCCCACTGACCACTGTCCACTATTTTGGTAGATGGTTGATGAGAGTGTACGTCATCTTTCGAATCTCGATGATACGTTGCTCAATGTCTTTGGCTTCCTGTTCGGTGATATAGCCCAATTCAAATGCGATGACGGTTTGGGTATCCAACTCCGCCGCTGAACCAAGTGCAGTGTACAGAAATTGACGAAACTCTCCCGTGTGTTGTCGCGCCTGCCCTTCCGCGATGTTCGATGGAATCGAGACGGCTGATCTTTGCATCTGCCCCGCTAGCCCGAACGTTTCATGTTTTGGAAATTTGCGTGTCAACACGTACACTATTTTCACCAACTCAATTCCTTTTTTCCACACCACAAGATCGCGATAATTTTTTACCTGCACAGCCATCTCTTCCTCCATTCACACACACAGCGCCCAGCCATCAAACTGAGACTCCAATCACTGACCACTGACCACTACCCACTACCCACTGACCACTTCCACACACTTGCCGCCATCGCCATGCCGCCGCCGGTCGCGCAGAACACGATGTTGTCGCCCGGCTTGGGACCAATACCGCGTTCGAGCGCATCGTCCAGCGCCGCCGGGATGCACGCCGAACCGAGATAACCCCACTTGTCCATAATCCAATGCGTCTTGCGCATCGGTTGTCCTAGGTTTTGCATTACGAGTTCAATCGTGCGCAAGTTGAGTTGCGTGAACAGGAAAAAGTTGATGTCGTCGAGGGTCAGCCCGGCTTTGGCGACGACTGCGCGCACGAGGGGGGGCCAGTTATCGGAATTGAATGTCTTTGGAAATTTTTTGACGAATTCGACGCGCGGCTTGCCAAACTTGGCGATCACTTCTGGCGTGGCAGGACGATACGTGCCGCCGGTGTAAATGCCGAGCGCGTCGTGGTACTCACCGCGCGCCATCAACTTGCCGCTCAAATATCCCGGCGCGTCGCCGGCGCGCACGACGACGGCTGCCGCGCCATCGGCAAACAATGTTGCGGTGTACTTGTCGTGCCAATCGAGAAACTTGGTCATCCCGTATCCGCCTGCGACCAAAATATGTTTGAAATCGGAATCAGTCGCGATGTAGCGTGCCGCCATATCGAGTCCGGTCACCCACGCCGCGCACGCGCAATTGATGTCGTACGTTCCCGCCTTCGTCGCGCCGAGTTTCGCTTGCACGACAGAGGCGGTTGCCGGCGAAAGATAATCGGGCGTGTCAGTGGCGACGATAATCAAATCGAGATCGGTTGGCTGGATGTTCGCGCGGGCGATGGCTTGGCGGGAGGCGGCAGCGATCATATCTGCGGTCGTTTCGTTTTCTGCCATCACGTGGCGTTCGCGGATGCCGACATTTTCGACAAGCCAGGTGTCAACGTCTTCACCCAGGATGCGATTCATATCTTGGTTGGTCACCACTCGTTCTGGAATGTAGCGACCAGTGGAGATTATTTGGGCATATCGCATTACGCTTTACTCTTTACTTGGCGTAGAAAAATTCAGTGATAGCACTAACCGTTGCTGCGGGGTCTTCAATCGGAAAAATGTGTCCTGTGTTCGGAAGGATTTTGATTTTTGCGCCTACGATTTTTTGTGCCATCAATTCTGCATTGCCGGGCGGAACCACGCGGTCGTGTTCGCCGAACAAAATTAGCGTTGGCACTTGAATCGCTTTCATGCGCGCGTCCACTTGCTCATCGGTGTACGCCATCGTCCCGGCGCCGGCGGCAACTTGCGCGGCATACTGCGCGGGCGGAACTGGATTGGTAAAGCGGTATTGCAACAATTCTTGCACAACGTTGGGTTGCTGCTCTGCAAAGCCGGGCGCACACGCAATCGCGATGCCGCGCTTGACCAACTCGACAGGATCGCCGGAGCGATCCGTCAATACGTTCATCGCTTCGGGCGTGATGGGAATCACTTTGGTTCCTCCAAAATTCGTGCTTGCCAAAATCAATTTGCCGATCAAATCGGGGCGCGTCACCATCAACTCTTGCGCAATGTATCCGCCGAGCGAGTGTCCCATCACGTAGGCGCCCTTGATGCCGAGTGCATCGAGCAAGCCGGCGGTGTCCGCTGCCATCATCGGCACGGTGTACGGTCCAGCGGGTTTGTCGCTGTCGCCTGCGCCGCGATTATCGAACGTGATGACTTGGAAATGTTGCGCGAGTTCGGGCACGACCTTGTGCCAAAACCATTTGCCGTAACCCACCCCGGTGATGAAAACGAGCGGATGACCGGTGCCGGTGAGGTCGTAGGCGATTTTAATTCCGTTTGTGTTTACGTAGGGCATAGGTAACCTTCTTCGTTGATTCGTTAAATCGTTGCATCGTTACCTTGTTCAATCGCCGGAACGAGCCAACGCTATAACGACGCAACGAATCACTATCCAACGTATTTCGCTTTCAACTTGACCTTCTCCACTTTGCCATACGGCGAGTACGGCAGTGAATCGGTGAAAACAATTCGCTTTGGGATTTTGTAGCGTGCGAGTTTGCCGTCGCAGAATTTCAGCAAATCGTTTTCGGTGGTTGTTTGACCTGGCTTGCACACCACAATCATCAAACCGACCTCGCCCCATTTTTCGTCGGGCATGCCGATGAGCGCGGCGTCTTGCACGGCAGGGTGATCGCGGAACACCGCTTCGACTTCCGCCGCATAAATATTTTCGCCGCCACTTTTGATCATATCTTTGAACCGTCCGACGATGTAAAAGAATCCGTCTTCATCTTGTCGCGCGCCGTCGCCGGTGTGAAACCAACCGTCGGTGATCGCTTCGGCGGTTGCTTGCGGATTGCGCCAATAGCCGGCGCAAACGTGTGGACCGCGAATCCACAATTCACCCGTCTCGCCGACTTTGACGTCGCACCCGGTTTGCGGATCCACCAATCGCATCTCGCTATGGAAAATGGGCTTGCCGACCGATTCGATGCGCTGCAACGATTCTTCATCGGTCATCGAAAAACAATTCACGCCGACTTCGGTGAGACCGTACCCGCGCCGCAACACACAACCGGTTGTTTGCGTCCACGCTTGCCACATTGCTAGCGGCATCGTCGCGCCGCCATTGATGAAGAATCGAACGCCACTCAGATCAACGTGCTTGAGGTTGGGTGCAGTGAGCCACATTTGGTACAATGTTGGCACGCCCAGAATGACGGTGCATTTTTCATCGGCGATGATTTTGAGCGATTGTTCCGCATCAAACGTGCGCGCCAAAACGATTTTGCCGCCGACGTACAGAATCGGTGTGAGGAAGGCGAACAAGCCGCCTGAGTGAAACAGCGGCGTGAAAATGGGCGAGATGTCGGTCTCGCGCAACCCCCAACTGATCACCGTGTTGATGCAATTCCACACGACTTGGCGATGCGGAATCACCGCGCCTTTGGGTCGTCCGGTGGTGCCCGAGGTGTAGAGGATGCAGAGCGGATCGTCGTCGCTCAACGATGGGCGGGTTGGCTCGGAATCAGATGCGCACGCGATTTCGTTTTCGTATACATCGTTGATGATGTGTTCGACGTGAATGTTGGGACGCATCTCGTTGAACGTCGGCATAAAATCGGAACTGACGATGATGACGCGCGGTTCGCAATCGTTGACGATGTAGGTCAACTCGTTGGCGGTGAGCCGCCAATTGAGCGGAGCAAAGATCGCGCCGATTTTTGCCAGCCCGTACAGTAAATCGAGATAGGCAACACCGTTGTGCGCGTAAATCGAAACGCGGTCGCCTTTCTGAACACCGCGCGCGCGCAGAAAATTTGCGGCGCGATTGGCGCGGGCGTTTAGTTCGGCATACGTGTATCGTTGGTTGGTGGCAATCTCGTAGAGCGCCTCACGATTTGGCGTGAGTCGCGCGCGAGCGGTGAGTAGATCAGCGGCGTGCATAGAAACTCCTACGTTCCAACGACAATGCCCCCATCCACGCGCAACACTTCACCTGTGATAAAACTGGCTTCGTCGGACGCGAGGAAGAGGTACGCATTCGCAATGTCGCGCGGTTGTCCCATTCGTCCGAGCGGCGTGCGCGCTTTCATCCCCTCGATAATCTTCTCTGGCATCGTCTTGATGATGTCGGTCGCGACGAAGCCAGGCGCGACGGCATTCACGCGCACACCATAGCGCCCCAGTTCGCGTGCCCACACTTTGGTCATCCCAATCACGCCGGCTTTGGTCGCCACGTAATTTGTCTGCCCAAAGTTGCCATCGAGTCCGACGACGGATGAGGCATTGAGAATCACACCACCGCCTTGTTTGATCATATACGGCGCGACCGCTTGCGTGCAGTTGAACACGCCTTTCAAGTTGACCGCGATCACCAAATCGAAATCGGCTTCTGACATTTGCCCCACGAGCGCACCTTCTTTCATCTTGACCAGTTGCGCATCGCGCAGAATGCCCGCGTTGTTGACGAGCACATCAATCCGTCCGTACTTGGCGATGACTTCGTCCACCCACTTTTGCACGGCTTGGCGATCTGCCACATTCACCACGTAGAAACTGGCATCAGGTCCCAGGGTCTTGGCCGTTGCTTCACCGGCTTCTTGTGCCACATCACAAATCACAACCTTCGCGCCTTCTTCTGCAAATCGTTCTGCCGTCGCCTTGCCGATGCCAGCCGCACCACCCGTTACCAAACACACTTTGTCTTTCAAACGCATTTTGTCCTCCTGAAATAGTGGTCAGTGGTTGGTGGACAGTGGTCAGAATTCCTGTCCGCTGACCACTGTCCACTGATCACTGTTCACTGTGCGCCCCAGCGCACCACGCCCGCCGCCCACACGTACCCAATTCCCGCCGCGACGATCACCATCAAGTCGCCGTCTTTCAAGCGACCTTGCTTTAGCCCTTCGACAATCGAAAACATCGCGTCTTGTTCGCCCGTGTGCCCGTAGTCGCCGAGATAGACCGACTGATCTTCGCGCAAGCCCAGATGTTGTAGCATCTCGCGATGCGCCGATGGTTTGATGAGCAGAATGTTTAGGTAATCAATGTCCGCGCGGGTGTACGGCGAGCCGTCCGGTTTTGTGCCACTCTTGCGCAATGCTTCGTCAACGCACTTGAGCCAGTTATCCATCGAAACCGCATTCAAACGATTCTTCATCGCGTCCGGCTCGACCAAATCGAAATAGCACAGCCCTTGGGCGCGCGCGGCATCGCTGGGCGGTTGCACGGTGCCGCTCGCGGGGATAATCGCGTGCTTGCTCATAAATCCATCGGCGATGAGGTGCGTGCCGAGTACGTGATTGCGATCCCAGTTTTTGCGCAAGAGCATCGCGCCGCCGCCCGCGCCGATATTCCACATAAACGACGTGCGCGCGTTTCGCAAGTTGATGAAATCGCACACCTTGTAGCCGCCCGCGATCAGAATCGTGTTGATTTCCGAGTCGGCGAGCATGATGTCTTTGGCAAGCTTCAGCGCGCCGACCGTCGTGGCACAACGCGCGTGCAAATCCATCGCCCATGCTTTTTTTGCACCGATTTGATACGCTAGGTCAATGCCCGCTGTCCACAGCAAATATTCTTTCCATTCTTCTGTCGTGCAAAGCACCACATCAATTTCTTCGGCGGGAATTTCGCATTTCGAAAGACAATCGAGCGCGGCTTGGATCCCCATCTCGTTCGGGTGATCGTTTGCATCGCCGATGAATTTGCGATGAATGCCCATCTTGTCGCGGATCACTTCCTCGGGCAACCCGCTGATTTCTGCAATCTCTTTCGAGGTGATGAATTTTTGCGGCGAGTAGGTGCCGACACTTACTATTCCAACAGTGGTCATTTTCAAAAAGTATGAAGGATGAAGGCGGAAGGATGAAAGAAGATCAATTCACACTTCCGCCTTGAATGAAAAATCGCCGATGGGCACATAGCGCGCAATGAACGCTACGGCGTCGGCGAAATCGGTAAAAATTTTTTCCTCATTTGATTGGACGTGGACGACGATGGCGTGCCAATTCGATGCGTCACTTTCGGGCGCGTCTTGCACGAACCGCAACACAAACGATTCTACACGCGGGCTAGTCGCAGACATCAATGTCCTCTCGCCGCCAGTGTAGCAGAGAGGAGTTACAATTGAGTTACAAACAGTGGTCAGTGGACAGTGGTCGGTGGACAGTAGAAAATCCTCTGTACACTGACCACTACCCACTGTCCACTATTCACTGTCTCCACTACCCACTGTCCACTTTTCTATACACCGCCACCGTCGCTGCGCTCGGCTCGACATCCAATTCTTCGCGCAACACGCGCACGCACTGCTCAAAGACCCGCCGGACTTGGACCCGATCGCCGCGTTGCGCGTACGCCCGCATCATTAGCCGATACGCGTGTTCCCAGCAGCGGTCGCGCGCCAAGATTTTCTCACACCATTCAATCGCTTCATCCAACGCGCCGCGCGTGAGCAATTCCGAGGCAAGCCGATCCGCCGCGCGCAAGTACATTGCCAGCAAGCGCTCGCGCTCGGCAATCGCCCAATCATCGTACCGTGCATCCGCGATGAGATAATCATCGTGATACAATGCCAGCGCGCGCCGATACAAATCCAAGGCGGTGGCATCGTTCGTCTTTTCGGCGCGAGCGATGAGTTGCGTAAATTCCTCCGCATCAATCCAAATATCCGCGCCAGGACGCAAACCGTATGCCGATTCTTCACGGGCGATGAACGCGGGTTCGTCATCACCTCGTTCCGGTTCAAGGGCTTTGTTGAGCGCGTTCAAGGCAACCTTAAAATCACGCACGGCGGCTTCGGTGGGCATTTCGCCGTACAGCAATTCGAAAATTTCTTCGCGTTCAATCAAACTGTTGCGTCGGGTAACGAACAACAAGAACAACTGCCGCGCCTTTTTGCGTGCCCACTCGCGCGATTCGATTTCTTGGTCGCCGCGCCATACGCGGAATGCCCCAAACGTTTGAACCCGCAATTGAAACCCGGGATGCGTTGTAATATTTTCCAGGTGCATCGTGGCGAGCAAGCGGGCGATGTACGCGGCGTGTTGACCTTGCCGTTTTGCTTCAAGGAGCAGCGGCACAAGCGCGCGCGGGTCTTGCAGACCCAGCAATGTGCGCGCCGTGAACAGATAATCGGCACGATTGGCTTGACCGAGTGCCAGCGCTTCGTCGAGTTGGGTGAGCGCGCGCGCCCGCTGGTTCAAATGCCAATGTGCCAGCGCGAGCCACAGTCTGCCGGCGGCTTGGGCAACCTTGTCGCCGCAGGAACGCGCGCCTGCCACCGCATCGCTCAGGATGGGGAGGGCATCGCGATCGCGCCGCGCCAAGACCAAACTGGAGCCCAGCGCAATTTGAATCAGCGCGATGAGCCATGCATCGCCGGCACTTTGCGTGACTTCAATAGCTTCGCGGGCATCCTGTTGCGCCGCGCGTATATCGCCGGCAAAACCGTGCGCGCGGGTCATTCCCCACATGGCTTCGGCGCGTGTCCGGCGCACCATCAAACGATCACCCATCGCGATGGATTCTTCGTACGCTCTGATCGCGGCAGACAGATCGCCGCTGACCTGATGCGCGTGCCCCAATCGCATCCACGCCACCGCCGTGACAAAGGGTGAAGCCAGTTGCTTGCCGATAGCGATGCCCTCTTCTGCTGCACGCCGGGCAGGTTCGGCTTGTCCTTGCATTGCATAAATCAAGGCAAGCAACAGCATCGTCTCACGATGCGCGCGCGGTGCGTGTGGCTTGCCGCGTTCGTCGTGTGCCCAAGTTTCCAAAATTTCACGCGCCTCGTCTAGCCGCCCGGTGCGCAATTTCACGCGCACGCTGAGCACATCTTCGCTCGGTCCTTCTTCGCGCAACATCCGCGCGCGCTCGCGCAAGATTTCGGCTTCGGCGGCTTTGCCCATATTCAATTTGTTCTCGGCGAGCAATTCGAGCAAGCGTGCTTGCGAGGCGCGATCGTCCACCCCATCCATCAAGCGCAAGGCTTTTTGCAGTAACTCTTCGGCTTGGTGTGCGCGCACCGTATCGAGGTAGATCAGGGCTTGGCCACGGAGGGCGCGCACGATTCCACGCACATCGTTGGTGGCGCGCCAAGCGCGTTCGGCTTGGGCGTACCACGCAAGCGCATCTTCAAAACGACTGCGCAAGCGTGCGAGATCGCCCAGATAAAAGATCAACAGCGGTCGCGCGGCAACTTGTTCCGGGGGAATCGCATCGAGCCAGTTTGCCAACGTGTCCAGGCGACCTTCGCGCAAAATGCGATCGCCCACCGCTTCGATCAAGTCGGCGGCTTGGGTAAACGCGCCGGCATTCCGCCAATGATAAAATGCCTCGTCGAAATTTTCTTGCCGCTGATAAAACTCGGCGGCACGGCAATGACGTCCGCGGACCGCATTCGCATCGAGGTGTGTGGCTTGATTGCGCAAGAAATCGTGAAAGAGATGATGATAGCGATAATGGGTACTATCGAGTGTGATGATGAACAAATCGCGCTCACGCAAATCGTGGAGCATGGCGTGCACATCGGCACACGACGTTACTGCCGCGCACGCCTCTTCGTCCAGATCGCTCAGCACCGCCGATTCCAGCAAAAAATTCTGAACGTCGCGCGGTTGTTCGGCGAGGACCGCGTGAGCGAGGTACGCAAACAACGTATCGAGCGAGCCGGTCTTGCGCGCCAGCACATCGGCGAGAGTGGCGTGAGGCTTGGCGCGCAATTCTTGCCATACCAATTGCAGGGCAATGGGCCAGCCCTCGGTCTGTTCATGCAATATTTCGATGTCGTGCGGGGAGAGCGGGTAATGGTACGTCTCGCGGAACAGCGTTGCGATTTCGTTGGGCGTAAAGGCAAGCGCATCGCGTTTAAGGTCGAGGACTTGGTTTCGCGCGCGCCACGTTACCAGATGTTCCCATTGGGGCGCGTAACGTGATGCGACGATCACGTGCAAATCGGCGGGGAGGAACGAGAGGAAATGATCGAAGAGAGTCGCAACCTCCTGGGACGCGGCGAGGTGATAATCGTCAACGACGAGGAGTGCGGGGGTACCGAGTGCATCGTTCAAGGCATTGAGTAACACATCGCAAATCTGCAACGCACTTGCATCGGTATCGAATAACAAGGCGGCGAGTGAATCACGGAACGCGGGCAAGCCCTGGCGAAATGCCGCGATCAAGTGCATGAGGAATTGACGCGGATCAGCATCGCCTTCGCTCACGCTGTACCAAAAGAGTGGCACGTTCCAATCCGCAAGGTTGGCTAGCGCCGTGGATTTACCGTAGCCGGTGCTTGCCTGCACCAGCGTAACGCGATAATCGAGTGCGTTGCGCAAGAGCGCGTCCAAGCGGGGTCGTATGAGCGTGGTGCGAGGCAAGCGCGGTGGCTTGAGTTTGGTGTGGAGAACGGTTTTCTCATGCGTCATTGCCCAGTCCTCGAACCTAAAGATACCATAGAACACGGGCTTGATCAACAAATTCGTTTGCGTAACGTTAGTGGGTGAACCCGCTGTTCGGCTCAAGGATATTGGCTGGATCCCATCGCGCTTTCAATCTTCGCATCAAGTCGAAACATTCTGGACGAAAGCCCCACCGATCAATTTCGGTGATCCATGGGTCTGGCATCGTCATGAGTATGCCGTAGCCGTTCAGCGAGAGGGCAGATTGGCGCAAATGCTCAATCCAGGTTTGCGCTTTGATGGATTTCTCGCGCTGAATCGTTGTGTAAATTACTGGACTTGGGCAAGTCCTAACCTGATTTGAACAAGCATGGGATTTCTGCTACAGTGTTGGTTGCTGAAACCACACGTGGAGAAACCCCATGCTCACTTGGATTGTCGCACATTCGGATGCGTTATGCAACTTTCTGACTCCCTTGCTCATCGGCTTTTCACCGGCACAACTGCGCCACGCGCTCAATTGCATCGAGGCGCTCTTGGTGTGTACCAGCAAGCACAAGACCTTGAGCGCACTCACGCGCTTGTTGCGCTTGCCACACGCCGACGAATTTGCGCTCGCCGATTTTTTTTCGCGCCAGTCCCTGGGAGAGCGCGCCGATCCAGAAAGCCGCGACCTTGTTTCTCTTGCGCGTCGTCTGCACGATTCAACAGCGGACGGGATGGCGTTTGCTCTTTCTGCGGATCGACGACGCCTTGTGTCCGAAGGATGTTGCGACCGCCACACTCGAAGCCGTTACTTTCCACTACGATCATTCCCAGTCGCGTCGGCAAAAAGGGAAATTCACCAACAGTTCGCGCTATGTCACCCTTGGTCTGCAACTCGGTCCGGTGCAATTCGTCTTGGCATGGCGGCTCTATTTGCCGCACAAACTGATCAAGCAACTCAATCGGACGCGCACCCGCGAAACACCACTGACCTTTGTCAAACTGCCCACGCTCGTCGAACAGATGCTGGACGAAACTGCCCCGCATTTGCCCCAGGGCTGTCGGGTCTATGTGCTGTCCGATGCGTGGTACGACAAACACTATTTGCAAAAGAAAATTCGCGCGCACGGTTGAGCTTGGATGTGTGCAACGCGTTCCAATCGCAATGTGTCTGACCGTCCGCTCTACGCTGTATCGCGGACTTGGTGCGGCAAGGTCACAGCGACGACGAGCTGCTCGACTTGCTCGTGCCCGATTAGGGCGTTCACCTCTCGCCACATAGTTTTCGTTCATGCCACTCGCAAGAGAGGTTAGTTCCGTGCGCCCTCACGCGGGCGCGTAACGCTTTTGTTTGTTAAGGTCGTTGCCAAAGTCCAGTAAAAAACAATTTGATGGTTCACCATGCCAGCAGGCACAACTTGTCGTTGGGCTACCTAGCCAACCGGAGTAGTGACTGTCTGTGTGACAGACCGTTCCTTCTGGATACGCCGGAACAGGAGCCATGAAAACGGCAACAGCAACAGCAAAACCCCCACATTGACACCCATGGCCACCTGCATATCCCCGATCACCATCTGATCCGGACGAGTCATTGCACCGCTCGTATAGTAATAGGCCGTGCCAAAGCCATTGAAGATCGCATGAAGGATGACGCTCGTCCACAAAGATTGCGAGCGGTCGTAATAATACGCAAAGAATTGATGGAGCACGGGTACATAGATAAAGTAATTCAGAATCATCCAGGCAGCATTGTCTTTGCCGGCCACGAACGCAGCGGGCACATGCCATAAAGCCCAAATGAGGCCGACGCCCCACGTCGCTGCCCACGGTCCGTACTTTTTAGCTTCGGGGTACAGAAAATACCGCCAGCCGAATTCTTCGAGAAAGACCGAGAGTAGCCAAAAGACAGGCATGAACAATGTCCGGATGAAGAACGTGAGCAAGGTCTCACTAGTGAGTGAAATAGAGGCGGCTCCCCGCCATTGAGCAAGTATGGTTTGGAGCCCAATTTGCGTTACCCACAATACTAGATACAGAACTCCAACGCCCTGTAGGGCGGCCCAGATGCGGTCTGTACGCGTAAGCTTTCCAACGGGGAGGGGCGCTTTCCATCCCAACCGCTTCACGACGATAGTTCCCAGCAGAGGGCCAATCATTGCTAAGAAGGATAAGCCCGCATACAGGTAGGCGCTTCGCCCTTCAGGCAACAGCAAAGCAGTGATCCAGCAAGCATAGGATACGCCAAAAGCCACCCCGAGGAAAACCAAGATTTCTCGATGTTTCATAGTATGCCCCCAGACAAACTTGAAGGTCATTGGTGAAGCGTTTTGCCGTAATACTTTGGAGCCCAACGGCTTGCGTTAGCGACGTGTGGGCGGGATACGGACAAGGCTTGAAAGCAGGATTATGCTGAGGCGCTGAAAACTCTCAAAAAACGCGGCGAATCCCTGCTGTCCACTGCACGCTGTGTTGGGCGGCAAGAAACTTGATGGCTTTCCAAGAAGCAAAAATACACTAACCTCATTGAGATTCTTCAATGACACTATGGCGGAAGTTAATAGCCAAAGTTACAACCCATTCTGTATCACGAGCCAAGTAATTGCCTGTTCAAAATCAGTAAACACTCTCATCTGAACACCACGGTTCACTGCCACTGTTTCGAAAAAGCCCGCTTTATCGATATCTCTCATTGGCACGAGAAGGCAAATTCTGCTTTGGCGGAGAATGGGTTGACTGGCTAGTGCCTCACCTAAATCATAGAGATTAGTAACGGACAGCAATGACTCTGCTGCACGTGTATCTACCAACACATCATATTCGCCAGCCTGTTTTGTGAGAGACAAGATGTCAAGGAGAGCCTGCCTGCTCGCCATGAAATCGAGTGTGCCCATTACAGTAGTTTTGATAAAGTCTTGGCAACTGCTCAGGCATAACCAAACTGGGACGCGTTTTGCATTGCAACGCACACAAAC
>JBBITT010000023.1:0-54559 GCA_037440625.1 Chloroflexota bacterium | reverse complement strand
AAAAAACAAAATGAAACTCGGCGTTCTCTGTGCCTCTGCGGTGAGTAGTTACAAAAATTCAACGCATCCAGTCATCTTGCTTTAGAGAGTCAAATGCGTTCTCAATCCCCTTGTGTAACCTTTGCGTTGTATTTGACTGTGGTTCGGTTTGATGCTATAATCTAGATAGAATAAACCGTTTACTTCAATCGCACCACCTCTTTGCTTCGCCTCAGTTGGTTGTATTCCCTTTGCCAAACGCAATGTTCTCAATTTCCGAATGTATGTTCATGAGACCGATTCGGCTGACGCGCCGGCAACAAGCGCGCTCAGCCAATTCCCCGTTTATTTGACCTTATGGAGTCCCTCGTGACCGAAGCCCTCAATTACGCCGAACTGGAACAGAAAACGCTGGCCGAGTTGCGCGAACTTGCCAAAGAGCAAAGCATCAGCGGTTACTCGCGGTACAAAAAAACCGATCTCATCTTTCGATTGTTGCGCGCCAAAGCCGAGCGGGAAGGATTGATTTTTGGCGGCGGCGTCCTGCAAATCGTTGAAGATGGCATTGGCTTTTTACGCTCCGATCATTTACTCCCCGGTCCTGAAGATGTGTACGTCTCCCAATCACAAATCCGCCGCTTTGGGTTACGCACCGGCGATATGGTCATTGGCCAAGTTCGTCCACCCAAAGAAACCGAAAAATATTTTTCTTTGCTCCGCGTCGAAGCGGTGAACGGACTTGATCCCGAAGCCGCCAAAGCGCGACCCGACTTTGATAAACTCACACCGATCTTTCCCAATTCACAATTCAGACTAGAAACCAAGCCGCAAATCATCGCCACCCGCCTGCTCGATATGCTTGCCCCGATTGGACGCGGTCAACGCGGCTTGATCGTTTCACCCCCCAAAGCCGGCAAGACGACGATTCTCAAACAAATCGCCAACGGCATCAGCGAAAACTATCCCGACGCGCACTTGATGGTGGTCCTCATCGGTGAACGCCCGGAAGAAGTCACCGATATGGATCGTTCGGTGGAAGCCGAAGTCTTTGCTTCCACGTTTGACGATGTGGTGGAAAATCAAACGCGCGTCGCGGAGATGGCACTGCAACGCGCCAAACGCCTCGTCGAAGGCGGCAAAGATGTTGTCGTCATGCTCGATTCGATTACCCGGCTCGCCCGCGCCTACAACCTTACCGTGCCTCCCAGCGGCCGCACCTTGACCGGCGGCTTTGATCCCGCCGCGCTCTATCCGCCCAAACGATTCTTTGGCGCAGCGCGCAACTTGGAAGAAGGCGGCTCGCTCACCATCATCGCCACATGTCTAGTGGACACGGGCAGCCGGATGGACGATTTGATTTACGAAGAATTCAAAGGCACCGGCAACAGCGAACTGCACCTCAATCGCAAACTTGCCGAACGGCGCATCTTCCCGGCGATTGACATTGAACGTTCCAGCACTCGGCGCGAAGAATTGTTACTGGACGAAGAAACACTCAATCGCGTGTACACCTTGCGTCGAATGATTGATATGCTCGGCGGCGGTGAAGAAGCACTGCAAGCCGTCATTTCGCGGATGATGAAGACCAAAAACAATAAAGAATTTCTGAGCACACTGAACAAGGATGCCCTCTAGACCATGACCCACCAAGCTTATCGTCTGTCGCTGACTGCCCGCGCACGCATTTGGGCGGCACCGCACCTGTTACAACTCCGCGATTTTTCGCGCGAGTGTATTCAGGACATTCCGTTGCTCACGCGCATTGCCTCGCACGTTGGCTTGCTCATCCTGATGGTCTTGACCATTGCAGCAAGCAGTGTGCAACTAAATCTTGGCACTGATAAAGGTGGGCCCACCACCCTTGCAGACACCGATGTCGAGATGATTCCTATTCCCGACATCGCTCCAGAAAATTCTGCGGTATTGGTGAACGCCCCGGTGCCTATCACCAATTCGCCCAAGCGCACGCGGCGCGATGTGGTCAAGTACACCGTTCAGCCCGGCGACAATGTCAGCAACATTGCAGAAAGTTTTGGGGTGAGTGCAGATTCGATCTTGTGGGCGAACGGCAAGTTGGAAGATAACCCGGATATGCTTTCGGTAGGGCAAATCCTCAACATTCCGCCGGTGAGTGGTGTACTCGTTACCGTCCAAAGTGGTGATACGGTTAAATCCCTTGCCACCAAATACAAGCCCACCAAAGCGACCGTAGATCAAATGGTGGAGAATATTGTCAGTTCTGAATTCAATCAAGAGCGCCATGATCTTGCTGGATCAGATTATACGCTCACGGTTGGACAGTTCTTGATGATCCCCGGCGGCTACAAGCCCTATGTGCCACGCGTCGTTACCGCCTACAGCGGACCGATTCCGGGAACAGCCGCCAAAGGCACCGGCAGTTTTGGGTGGCCCGTTTCCGGACGCATCACCCAAAAATACTGGACCCGGCATCCGGGTCTGGACATTGGCGCACCGACCGGCACCCCCGTCTATGCCGCCGATTCGGGGTACGTCGTGAGTGCGGGGTGGAGCACCGTGGGATATGGCAATATGATTCTAATCAATCACGGCAACGGCTACCTCACGCGCTATGCTCATCTCAGTTCTCTGAATGTTGAAGTGGGCGATTCCGTGAAAAAAGGACAAATGATCGGACGGGTGGGCAGCACCGGCAATTCAACGGGACCTCACCTGCACTTTGAAATCATTCGCGGTGGCGCGCATCGTAACCCGTATGGATTATTGCCGGGGAAATAAACCAGAGGCAAGAATTGACGACGCGGGGCAATGCCAATCCCGCGTCGTTTTGTGTGAGGAGTGATTATGCGCGGCTTGCGCCTTGGACGAATACTGGGAATTGATATCACGGTTGACCCAAGTTGGTTTATCATCGTCGCGTTGATGGTTTACTCGCTCGGCTTTATCGAATTCCCGCTCGAATTGCATCCGCGCGCGCTGCGCCCGCGCGCCGATCTGCTTTCAATCACACTCGGCGTTGTTACCAGTTTATTGTTGTTCGGTTCCGTATTGGCGCACGAACTCTCGCATTCGTGGATGGCAATTCAGCGCGGCATTGCCGTCAAACGCATCACGCTATTTATTTTTGGCGGTGTCGCTCAAATTGCCAGCGAGCCGGACAAGCCCACAAGCGAACTGCTCATTGCGATTATGGGACCGCTGATGAGTGTCGCCCTGGCGACCATGTTTGGCGCCGCATGGCTTTGGCTGCAGATCATTGATTCAATGGCATGGTTGGGCGTATCGTTGACGCCGCTGATTCTGGTTTCGAGCCTTTTAGCCCAAGCCAATGGTTCGCTTGCCTTGTTCAATCTAGCCCCCGGCTTTCCCTTGGATGGCGGACGCGTTTTGCGCGCGATTCTCTGGGGCTGGCTCAAGAACATTCGCACCGCCACGCTCTGGGCGGCGCGCGTGGGACAAGGAATCGCCATTTTGCTGATGAGTCTCTTTGGCATTCCATTCCTCCTTGAAATCGTTGGACTCGATTTCTTCACGGCGTTATTGCCCGGTGGCTTGAGCGGAATTTGGTACGCCCTTATCGGAATGTTCTTGTGGAATGCAGCGAGTGAGGGCTATCGTCAAACCATCGTGATGGAGACGTTGCGGAAGGTCACCGTCCGTCAATTGATGACCGATGTGATAACGCCGGTCTCGCCAGATATTTCGATTTCCGAATTTGTGGATTTGTACCTGCTGCATCGGCGCGATCAAGTTTTTGCCGTGTCCGATGGGCTTGGGTTTCATGGAATCATCGGCGTTGATCAACTACGCCCCTTACCTCACGCGGAATGGGCAACGCGACGTGTGCGCGATATGATGCAGCCACGCTCCACTTTGCAATCCCTAGATCCCAACGAGACTGCCGCCGAGGCATTGACGAAACTGACAACGACAGAAAGTGCCGAGTTGCCGGTCATTGAAGCAAATCGGATCATTGGCTTTTTTGGGCAAGCCGAGTTATCGCGTTACCTCAAACTCAAAACAGAGTAAAAATCAAAATTTGATTTTGCTTTTTTCGATTTTTTGTGTATAATCCTGTGCGTTTGTTATCGAGTCTCACGATGCGTGGCACTTGGAGTGGACTGGGGCTGTTGTTTCGGTTAAGCGCGCTCACGCTGGGCGCGGCATTCGGTTCGCTGTTGTTGGGCATCGGGCTCGATCAGAGGATGGGCACGGCGCCCATCTTTACACTTTGTTTGATGGTGGTGGGCATCGTGGCTGGTACAATCGGCGTGTATCGCACCGTCAAGCAAGCCAACCAAACCCTTGCGGATCAAGTTCATCGTTCAGATCATGGAGGACAAGAGTGAAGCGTTTGCTACCGGTACTGATCGTCTTGATCATCCTCTTTGCGCTCGGCGCAATTCTTCCCAAATTCAGTTCGGATGCTGTCACGGCATCGGTGGCGGTTGCGCCCGAAGTGATTTTCCACATCGGTTCATTTCCCGTCTCGAATACACTCTTTACCACCTGGATTGTAATGATTCTCGTCTTGCTCTTTGCGTTTTCTGCCACGCGCACGCTGAGTCTAGTGCCCAACGGCTTGCAAAATGTGTTTGAGATCGCCATCGAAATGTGGGATGGTTTAGGACGCAACGTTGCTGGCGAACGCAATAAGATGTTCTTTCCATTCGTGATGACCATCTTTCTCTTTGTCTTGTTCTCCAACTACTTGGGGTTGATTCCTGGCTTTGGGCCCATCGGGATTATTCCGGTCAAAGAAGGCGAACACGCACCGGAAGGCATCGTCACGTTCGATTTGCCTTTTGGGTTGGGCAAGGTGTTGGGCGCCCATCCCGAATTCTTGAAAGCCACAGACGATCATAGTTCCTCCGGCCAAGAGGCAAGCAAGGAAACCGAAAGTGAAGCGCCGCTCCTGGCACCCTTTGTGCGCTCTCCTTCGACGGACATCAACACCACACTCGCCCTGGCGTTGATTTCGATGGTTACCGCGCAAATCTTTGGAATGAAGGTAGTCGGTCCCCTCAAGTACTGGACCAAGTTCTTTAATTTCAGCAAAGTGGGACAATTCTTTGTTTCCCTTTTCAAAGGTAAACCCAACTTTGGCTTGCTTTTTTACGGCTTTATTGATCTCTTTGTGGGTATTTTGGAGTTTGTCAGCGAAATCGTCAAGGTGGTTTCATTCACCTTCCGGCTCTTTGGCAATATTTTTGCCGGCGAGGTGGTTTTGTTGATTATGGCATTCCTGGGAAGCACCTTTTACTTTTTTGGAATGCCGTTTGTTTTCTACGCCTTGGAATTGTTTGTGGGCTTTATGCAGGCATTCGTCTTTGGTATTCTCACGCTCGTCTTTATGACGATTGCTACCACTGCACACAGCGCCGAAGAACATCACTAACGAATCTCCCGTCATCGGTTGATTTTTATCTCAAGGAGGAAATTGCAAAATGGATGTGAATGCAGCACGTCTCGTCGCCGCCGCGTTGGCAATCGGTTTGGGCACCATTGGGCCCGGCATTGGGTTGGGGTTGCTCGTCAATTCGGCGTTGAATGCTATGGGCCGCAATCCCGAAGCCGCTGGTCAAGTTCAGATTAACATGTTCATCGGTATCGCCGTAACCGAGGCGTTGGGCATCTTTGCCTTGGTGGTCTCTTTGCTCATCGGTTTCAAGATTTTCTAGGCGCGCGCCACCCACCTTATCTTTTTCTAAACGGAGGTTGCCTTGGAAAAACTAGGCATCAATACAACGTGGCTGATCGCGCAAATCGTCAACGTCGGCTTGCTCATCTTTCTCTTGTGGCAGTTTGCGTATAAACCTGTGCTCAAGATGATGAATGATCGCAAGCAAAAGATTCAAGAAAGTTTGGATTACGCCGAAAAAGTCAAGCGCGATGCAGCGGCACAGCAAAAAGAGTTTGAACAAAAACTCGAAGCAGCGCGGCGTGAAATGGCGGCTGCCACCGCTGCGGCGGCGCAAGCCGGCGAAAAAGAGCGCGAAGCCATTCTCGCCCAAGCCCGCGAAGAAGCCCGCAAACTCGTCGAACAGGCACGCGAGCAAATTGACTATGAACGCAAACAAATGCTCTCCGAGTTGCGCGAGGAAATTGTCCGCCTTTCGATGCTCACTGCCCAAAAAGTGATCGGTCAATCGTTAGATGAAAATGCCCACCGCAAACTTGTGAACGAGTTTCTGGCGCAGGCAGACCAATTGAGTAAGAACTAGGAGGGCGGTGTGGCAAACGAACGACTAGCCCAACCCTATGCCCAAGCCCTTTTTGAACAGGCACTTGGACAATACCTTGCCCCGCTCAAGACCATGGCAGCGGCTTTGGAACAAGCCGGCTTGATCGCTCAACTTGACGATCCAACGCTTGAGTTTGCGAAAAAACAAGAGTTGGTACGCCCGCTCCTGCCGGCAAATACGCCGGCACACGTGCAGAATTTTGTGTTCTTGCTCGCCAGCAAGAACCATATGCATCTGCTCAATGAAATCATCGCACATCTCGATCACTATGCCAAGCGTCAAGCCATGGGGGCACGTGCTCACGTGACCACAGCGATCCGGTTGACCGAGAATGAAAAGAGCACGTTGGAAACTAAACTCCGGGCACAGTTCGGCAAAGACTTGACCTTCGAGTACGCCATTGATGCTTCCATTCTGGGCGGTTTGGTCGTCCGCATCGGCGACAAGGTCATTGATGGAAGCGTGGCAGGCAAACTGGCGGCCCTGCAAGAGAAACTCAAATAACAAGTTAAAAGTGAAAAGCTAAAAGTTAAAAGCACTTTGGCCTTTTTACTTTTGACTTTTAACTTGGAGGTTTAGATGGCAATTCGCGTGGAAGAATTTACCGCGGAAATCAAAAAACAAATTGAAGCATTCCAAGCCCCGATCCAAGCCGTAGATGTGGGCACGATTGTCGAAGTCGGCGATGGTATTGCGCGCGTCGCAGGTTTGCAGCAAGTGATGGCGGGCGAACTAGTCGAGTTTCCCAAAAACGGATCGTTCGGTCTCACCCTGAACCTCGAAAAAGACATCATTGGTGTTGTCATTATGGGTGAGTACGCTGACTTGCGTGAAGGCGATCTGGTCAAGAGCACCGGTCGCATCGCCTCTGTGCCGGTTGGACAAGGCCTCATCGGCCGCGTTGTGAACGCACTTGGTCAACCGATGGATGGCAAGGGTCCTGTCGAAGCGCAATCCTACCGCCCGGTCGAACGTATCGCGCCGAACGTGATCATGCGTGAACCGGTGAACCAACCGGTGCAAACCGGCGTCAAAGCCGTAGACGCCATGTTCCCCATTGGCCGTGGTCAACGCGAACTCATCATCGGCGACCGTCAAACCGGCAAGACCGCCATTGCCATTGACACGATCATCAATCAACGCGGACAAGATATGGTCTGCATCTACGTCGCCATCGGGCAGAAACTCTCCACGGTCGCTCAGGTCGTCGCCACCTTGGAAAAATTCGGCGCGATGGAATACACCATCGTGGTGAGTGCTTCATCCTCCGATCCTGCCGCATTGCAATACCTTGCGCCGTACGCCGGTTGTGCGATGGGCGAAGAAGTGATGGAGAATGGTGTAACAATCAATGGCAAGACCGTGCGCGATGCGTTGATTATTTACGATGACCTGTCCAAGCATGCCTGGGCGTACCGTCAAGTTTCGTTGCTCCTCCGCCGCCCTCCCGGCCGTGAAGCCTATCCCGGCGATATTTTCTATCTGCACTCGCGCTTGCTTGAACGCGCCGCCAAGTTGAACAAAAACTATGGCGGCGGCTCGCTCACCGCACTTCCCATCATTGAAACGCAAGCCGGCGATGTGTCCGCCTATATTCCCACCAACGTCATTTCGATTACTGACGGCCAGTTGTATTTGGAAAGCGATCTGTTCTATCAAGGGATCCGACCGGCGTTGAACGTGGGCATTAGCGTCTCGCGCGTAGGCGGCAAAGCGCAAACCAAAGCGATGCGCCAAGTGGCTGGCAAGTTGAAACTCGATCTGGCGCAATACCGCAACCTTGCCGCATTCGCGCAATTCGGTTCCGATTTGGATAAAGCAACGCGCGATCAATTGGATCGCGGCGCGCGTTTGACCGAGTTACTCAAACAACCTCAGTATGAACCAGTGCGTTTGGATCACCAAGTAATGGTGATTTACGCGGCAACTAACGGCTACCTCGATGACGTACCCATCGAAAAGATTCGCACCTTTGAGACAGCGTTCTATCGTTTTATGGATGCCAGTTATCCGCAGGTGGGTCAGAGTATTCTGAACAAGCGTGAGATTGACCAAGAGACCGAAGAATCGCTCAAAAAGGCGATCCAAGAATTCAAACTGGCTGGAATGTTCTAGTGCGCAACCAAGCGGCAGACCAGCCGCGCGTGAATCGCAAATGGCGAATAGCAAATTCAACGTTGAATGATCCGCAATTTGCAATTCGAAATTTGCAGGAGAGATCGTGAAGATTACCAAACCAAAATGGATCGTTATGCTGGGGGCAATGGCACTGGTCTTGAGTGCGTGTAGTTCTGGCGCGCCAAGCACCGCCACGGCACCCACCCGCGTGGCAACTCAAACGCCGTGGATTATCTATGTACCGGTAACCGTAACACCAGAACCGGCAACCATCACACCATTGCCTACTGTCGAAGTCCGAACCACGCCCACACGCACCCCCACGCGAACCGTTGCGCCGGTTCGTGCGACAGCAACACCCACGAAACCCGCCGCGCCTTCTGCGCCGGTCGTGGTGGCAACCCCTGTCCCAGCATGTAATCTGGGAACGGTAACACCGTACTTTCCGGAAAACGGCGTACGGCGCACGATCAACATTGTGGGAACCAGCGGACCTGCGTTCGAATTCAAATGGAACACACCCCTCGGAAGCGGACCCCAAGACCCCACCATCGGTTATCGGATTGACATTACCTCCAAACGTGGAGGGCAAACGGTGGGGGGCGATGTGGTCTATGTCTCGCACAATAAATATATCGAACGGGGAATGTACTCGTACGAGGGACCCAAGGTGCGGCGACTGGGGGCAGGCGATAGCGCGATGGTAACGTGGTACGTCACCATCGTCAAAGTGACCGGTAGTTTCAACGACGATGGCACCAAGACCGGGACTGAAATCAGTTGCGGCTCACCCAGTCAAACGATGCTCATTGATCTATATTTTGAATAAAGTTGGATGGCGGCTCTAAAAAAGAAATGGAGAAAAACTATGAATCACAAACTCTTGTCGGTGCTCTTGCTTACATTGATCGCTCTATTCGTTGTTAGTTGTGGCACTTCGCCCACTCCTACACCGCTGCCAACCCAACCACCCCAGGTGATCACAGTGGTCATCACCGCCACACCATTGCCAGCCACCGCCACTCCGCCACAACCTAGCATCACACCGATTCCAACCGTCGCGATTACGGCAACTGTCGTGGCACCCACCAAAGCGGCGGTGGCAACCGTCGCCTCATCGGCGCGACCGGCACCCACCCGCACACCCACTAAACCGGCGGTGCCGCCAACCGCAACGGCTTTGCCAATTAAATTCGGTGCGCCGGTGTTGACACGCCCGCTTTGGACTGAGGATCAAAAAGACGAAGTGAAATTCCCGGGCGGCGCCATGGTCTTTGATTGGCAATCGGTCGGCGGGCTGGGGGGCGATGAATGCTATCTCTTGCAAGTCAATACCGAACCGGTCAATCCGGGACCCGGCATCGGCACCGCCGCCGATTATTGGCTGGTCAACTGTGGCGATCAAACTCCCAAGGGTTATTCGGTCAAGTTCGTGCTCGAATCGCCCAATCGCGTGGGACCGCAACCCTCCTACAGTTCGCTCTTACTTCAAACCAGTCAAATGTGGGCGCATTGGTCTATTAGCGTCGTCAAGAATCTGGGGCAATGTGATCCCGGCTACGCTTATCACTGCAAGTACGCGCCCATCAGTCCTAGCAGCAAAGCCTACTTTTTATTCAAAGGCAATTAGAGGTTAACCCTTGGCAACGCTTCGATCCATTCAACGACGCATTAAAAGTGTCCGCAATATTTCGCAAGTGACGCGGGCGATGGAAATGGTCGCCGCGTCCAAGATGCGCCGCGCCCAAAACGCCACCCTCGCCAGCCGCGCCTACGCCGAGAAATCGTGGCAAGTGTTACGGTACGTCGCCGCACAACCCGGTCGGAGCAAAACCTTGCATCCCTTGCTCGAAAAGCGCGAGCAAGTCAACAGCATTTTGCTCATCCTGATCACTTCGGATCGCGGATTGTGCGGCGCGTTCAATGTCAACATCTTGCGTACCGCGTTCGACTTTATGAGGCAGACCGATAAACCGGTCAAACTTATCACCATTGGACGGCGCGGGCGCGATATTGCGATGCGTGCCGGCAAAGACATTATTGCCGAGTTCACCGGTTTATCGGAAAAGCCGTCCATACTCGATATTGGTCCCATCGCCAAAATCGCCATCGAAGAATTCTTGACCGGCAAAGCAGATCGAGTCGAAATCGCTTACACGGATTTTGTGAACGTGATGATACAAAAGCCACAGATTAGGCAACTATTGCCTATCGAAACCCCCAAAGAACGCAACGAAGGTGGCGGCGCCGTGTATCTCTACGAACCCAGTCCCGAAGTCATTCTCGATTCGATTCTGCCGCGCTTTACCGAACTGCAAATTTATCAAGCCCTGCTCGAATCGGTTGCCAGCGAACATTCCGCGCGGATGGTCGCCATGCGTAACGCCACCGAGAATGCACGTGAACTCATTGATAGTCTTACGCTGGTGATGAACAAAGCACGCCAGTGGAATATTACGCGCGAAATGCTCGACATTGTGGGCGGCGCAGAATCGTTGCGACAAACCCTAGCCGCTAAATGAGTTACAATTTATGATTTCAGAGTGAAAACAGTTTGTCATTCAATCAGGTTGTCAAATCATAAATCTATAATCTGAAATTGTCTCTGGAGGAACGATGCCAAAAGGTTCGATTGGACGCGTCATTCAAGTTATGGGGCCGGTGGTGGACGTGGAATTCAAAGTTGGCGAACTCCCGGAAATATATCACGCGCTCGAAATTCGACGCGATGGATCACGCTTGGTACTCGAAGTGCAACAACATTTGGGTGATAACGCTGTACGCACCGTCGCGATGGACTCGACCGATGGTTTGCGGCGCGGACTCGATGTGATGGATACCGGGGCACCTATCGCCGTGCCGGTTGGACGCCCAGCGTTGGGCCGCATCTTTAACGTCGTTGGCGATCCGATTGATCAAAAGGGTCCGGTGGTCGGCGAAAAATATTATCCTATTCATCGCCCTGCCCCGGCGTTTGAAGAACAAGTGACCGAACCCCAATTCTTTGAAACCGGGATGAAGGTCATTGACCTCGTCGCACCCTTCACCAAAGGTGGTAAGGTGGGTGTGTTTGGTGGCGCCGGCGTGGGCAAAACCGTGATCATCCAGGAACTCATTCGCTCCGTCGCAACCGAACACGGCGGCTATTCCGTGTTCTGCGGCGTCGGCGAACGCTCCCGCGAAGGCAACGACCTTTATCTAGAAATGACCGAGTCCGGCGTCATTGACAAAACCGTGATGGTGTTCGGTCAGATGAACGAGCCGCCGGGCGTCCGCTTGCGCGTCGCGCTCACCGGCTTGACGATGGCAGAATATTTCCGTGACGAAGGACGCGATGTTCTGCTCTTCATTGATAACATCTTCCGGTTCGTGATGAGTGGTTCCGAAGTCTCCGCCTTGCTGGGTCGGATGCCCAGCGCGGTCGGTTATCAACCCACGCTCGCCCAAGAAATGGGTGAATTGCAAGAACGCATCACCTCCACCAAACGCGGCTCCATCACTTCGATGCAAGCGATCTACGTTCCCGCCGACGATTACACCGATCCCGCGCCAGTCGCCACCTTTGCGCACCTGGACGCCACCATCTCGCTCGAACGCTCGATTGCGGAGCAAGGTTTGTTCCCGGCAGTGGATCCGCTAGCCTCCACTTCGCGCATCCTTGATCCGAACATCGTCGGCACGGAACATTACCAAGTCGCGCGCGGTGTACAACGCGTTCTGCAACGCTACAAGGACTTGCAAGATATTATCGCAATCCTGGGGATCGAAGAGTTGAGCGAAGAAGACAAACTTACCGTCGCGCGCGCCCGCAAGATTCAACGCTTCCTCTCCCAACCCATGCGCGTCGCCGAAGCATTCACCGGCCGCCCGGGCAAGTACGTGCCGGTCAAAGAAACGATTCGCGGTTTCAAGATGATTCTCAACGGCGAACTGGACGATGTGCCGGAACCGTACTTTTATATGCGCGGCACGATTGACGAAGTGCGCGAAGCATTCCGCGAAGGTAAAGTATAAACCATGTCCACGCTTCGACTCGATATCGTAACCGCCGAACGGGTGGTTTTGAGCGAAGAGGTCGAATACATCAGCGCTCCTGGCATTGATGGCGTGCTCGGCATCCTGCCCCGCCACGCCCCGTTGCTCACCGCACTCACCGTCGGCGAGCTGCGTTACAAAAAAGGAACCCAAGAACTCTCGTTTGCCATCGGCGGCGGTTTTATGGAAGTGCGTCCCGACCAAGTAACCGTCCTCGCCGATGTCGCCGAAAGCGCAGACGAGATTGATGAGCAACGCGCGGAAGCCGCCCGGCAGCGTGCGCAAGAATTGCTCAAAGAAAAACCACGCGGCGATGCCGAATTCGTCCGCATCGAACAAGCGTTGCGCCGCGCCGAGTTGCGTCTCAAAGTCGCACGCCGCAAACAGCGCGGACCTCAGTCGCCAACCCAGCATTTGGGCGAATAGGCAAGTATGTTCGTTCAACACGTTGGAATTGATCTAGGCACCGTCAACGTACTGGTGTACGTGCGCGGGCGAGGGATCGTACTGCAAGAACCCTCGCTCGTCGCACTCTCACTCGCCGATTCACGCGTGGTCGCATTGGGTGAGGAGGCGCGCACGATGCTCGGTCGCACGCCGGAAAATATCGAAGTCATGCGCCCGATGCGCGATGGCGTCATCGCCGATTATATGGTTACCGAAGCCATGCTCCGCTACTTTATCACCAAAGTGTGTGGACGCTTGCAAATGATGTTCGGCATCAAGCCCGATATTGCCATTAGCGTCCCCGTTGGCGTAACGAGCGTCGAAGAACGCGCCGTCCACGATGCGGCAATCGCTGCGGGAGGACGCAGTGCGCATCTCATTCCCGAACCATTCGCCGCGGCATTGGGTGCCGGCTTGCCCATTCACACCCCCACCGGCAATATGGTCGTGGACATTGGCGGCGGCGCCAGCGAAGCGGCCGTCATTTCGATGAATGGAATGGTGGTGTCCGGTGCGGTGCGCGTTGCCGGTTTGAAAATTGACGAAGCAATCTCGACCTATATCCGCAAAAAGTACAACTTGATGATTGGCGAGGCAACGGCGGAGGACATCAAGATTCAAATCGGAAGCGCGTTGCCCTTGGAAGAAGAACTCACCATCGAAGTGCGCGGACGTGATCAAGTGCAAGGTTTGCCCCGCACGATTCGCGTCTCATCGAACGAGATCACCGATGCCATCGCCGAACCGTTGCAAGCCATTTCAGGCGTCGTGCGCTCGGTGCTCGAAAAGACACCGCCTGAACTCGCGTCGGACATCATTGATCGCGGAATGGTGATGGTGGGCGGCGGCGCGTTGTTGCGAAACATTGATCGCTTTCTCACCAAAGAAACCGGCGTGCCTTGTTACGTCGCCGAAAATCCAATGGCGTGCGTAGCCATTGGTGCAGGCAGAACGCTAGAACAACTCGATATGATTCGCAAGAGTATGCCGCAGTTATAAGTTCAAAGCTAAAAGCCAGCGGAGGATTTCCGCTGGCTTAACTTTTAACCTGTAACTTGAACTCACAAATAATACGCCATACTTTGCAAACCCACCACCGGGTCAATGTAATACACGCGCACATTGGACGGCACGGTCAGCGTAATCGGTGCGTAATTCAGAATCGCCCGAATGCCCAACTCGCACAACTGATTGGCCACTCCTTGCGCTGCCTGGGCCGGCACCGCCAACACCGCCATTTCGATTTGCTTCTCGTGCACCACTTGCGGTAAATCGGCAATATTTTGAACAACCAAATGTCCCACCGTCATTCCGATTTTTTGTGGCGCATTATCAAAGATCGCAACCAAATTAAATCCTTGCTCTGCAAATCCTTGGTAATGCACCAACGCGCGTCCCAAATCACCTGCGCCAATCACCACCACATCCCACGGGCGATCCACGTGCAAAATGTGCCGCAACATTTTTTGCAAGTACTCGATGTTGTAGCCGGTGCCTTGCTTGCCAAACTCACCAAAGTACGAAAGGTCTTTGCGAATCTGTGCCGAAGACAAAGCAAGTCGCTCGCCCAATTCCTGAGACGACGTAATGGTCTTGCCTTCCTTTTGCATAAACTCAAGCATCCGCAAATAAAGCGGCAAGCGATTGATGACGACATCCGATACTGGCTGCGCTGCCATGCCGGTTCTCCCATTCATTTGTGAATTTGTTGACGATTCTAATCATAACACGATTCAGACCAAGTTGCAAGAATTGTGTTTGACTTTTTCAGCGATTCGAGTACGCTAAGCCGCGATGCGTGATCCAGGTCTCTTTTTCGATGAAGCCAAGATTTTTGTGCGCGCCGGCAACGGCGGCAATGGGTGCACCAGTTTTCGCCGGGAGAAATTTGTGCCGCTGGGCGGACCCGATGGTGGACACGGTGGCAACGGCGGTAACGTAGTGCTCGTCGTTGATCCGCATCTGAACACCTTGTTGTACTTGCGCAAGCATCCCCATTGGCAAGCCAAGCACGGTACACACGGCCAAGGCAAGAACAAACATGGCAAGAACGGCGCGGATGCCATCGTGCGCGTACCGCGCGGCACCGTGGTGCGGGATGCCGAGACCGGCGAAATCATCGCCGATCTGGTACGCGATGACGATCGCGTGATTGTCGCGCGGGGCGGACGCGGCGGACGTGGCAATTCCGCATTCGTCAGTTCAACGAATCAAGCCCCACGTTTTGCAGAAAAAGGCGAAATCGGCGAAGAACACACGCTGGTGCTCGAACTCAAATTACTCGCCGATATCGGCATCATCGGTCTGCCGAACGCCGGCAAATCTACGTTGCTGGCTTCGGTTACTGCCGCGCGTCCCAAGATCGCGGATTATCCGTTCACCACGCTGGTGCCCAACCTCGGCGTCGCCCTGGTGGATGATCGCGATCTAGTGCTTGCCGATATTCCCGGTTTGATCGAAGGGGCGCACGCCGGCGCAGGCTTGGGCGATAAATTCTTGCGTCACATTGAACGCACCCGTGTGTTGATTCATTTGCTCGATGGCACGCTTGCCGATCCATGGCATGCCTTTGAGACCATCAACCACGAATTGGCGGCATACAACGAACATCTGGCATCCAAACCACAAATCGTCGCCGTCAACAAGATGGATTTGCCGGAAGCGCAAGCCCAATGGAGCAAGATTCAGAAAATATTCACACGCAACCAGATTCAAGTGTATGCCATCTCTGGCGCCACCGGGCAAGGTGTCCGCGATTTGCTTCGTGCCGCCGTCAAGAAACTAGACGAAACCCTGCCTGAACCAATTCCGACGATTGAAGAATTACCTGTGATTCGTCCCCGCGAAGATGAAGAAGCATTCGAAGTTTTGCGCGAACAACATGCATTTCGATTGCGCGGTAAAAAAGTCGAACGGGTTGTCGCAATGACCAATTTCGACCAAGACGAAGCGGTGCAACGATTACATCGCATCTTTCAAGCGATGGGAGTAACCCAAGCCTTGAAGAATGCCGGCATCCGCGAGGGCGATCCGGTTCGGATTGGCAAAATTGAGTTAGAATGGAGAGAATAAGGGCGAAGCCATCGTCCGATTCAGTTGAGCCATGAGCACACTCTCAGCCTCCCAACCCCACTTTTCAACCAACCCCATTCCAACGCATGCCTTGCCCCGCCGCATTGGGGTTCTCGGTGGAACGTTCGATCCACCTCACAACGGACACCTCCTCATCGCTCAATATGCGTTGACTCAACTTGAACTCGATCAGGTGTTGTTTGCGCCAACGCGGCAGCCTCCGCACAAGATCAACAACAATCTCACGCCCATCGAACACCGACTAGAAATGGTGCGGCTGGCGATCGCCGATCGTCCTCACTTTGTGCTCTCGCGCGTTGATGTTGATCGTTCAGGTCCAACTTACACCGTTGACACGATGCACTTGTTGCGTGAACAATTTGGCACCGACGCCGAATTGTATTTCATCATGGGGATGGACTCGCTGGCAAACCTTCTGACCTGGCATCGCCCGGAGCAATTGATTCGTTTGTGCAAATTGGTGGTGTTTCAGCGGCCGGGCTTTCAAGCCGATTTGGACGCGTTGGAAAAAAGATTGCCCGGCCTGCGTCAACGGGTCGTCTTCCTCTCCAACCCTACACCCGACATTGCCGCGAGCGATTTACAGCGCCGCGTTCGCGCTGGTGAGGAGATTGCTCATCTTGTCCCTGCCCTAGTAGCGCGCTACATCCGCGAACATGGTTTGTACCGATAGTCCAACTATTTGAGTTCAAAAATCGCAATCGCCACGCGAATATTTTCCCCCAAGCGCGCCGCGCGCAACACCCGGTTCGATTCTCCCAGATAAATGGAACGTGTAATTCGTATTTGCTCACGCGCACAAAAATCAATGAAATCCCGTACCGTGAGCGGCCGCGCCCGGGGCGGCATGTCCCACCGTTGCGGCAAGCCGGGTGCCAACGGCATCCGCCCGGTGAAAAGTAAAGCCAACCGACAACGCCAATGCCCCCAGTTGGCAAAACTTACAATCGCACGCTGACCCACGCGCAACATCTCACGCACGATGAAGGCTGGGGCATCCAAATACGGCAACGTCTGACTCAGAATCACAGTATCAAACGATTGATCCGGATAATCGCGCAGTCCTTCATCCAGATTGCCATGCCGCACGCTCAATCCTTTGCGCACACACGCCAAAACGGCTGGCTCAGACAATTCGATGCCGCGCCCAACGATTTGTCGCGTGTCAATGAGATAACGCAAAAGCGTGCCTTCGCCGCAACCCAGGTCGAGCACTTTTTCATTCGTTTGAATCATTTCGGCGATGGCGTACAGATCGGGCCGCAGAACGTTTGGCTGATCGTCCTTCATGGCAACGCGATTCCATAATGCGCCACGACGCGCCCAAGAAAATCAGAAATCAATTGGGTCATCGTTTCCACTTCGAGCAAGAACGCGTCGTGCCCCCAGGTGGATTGCAGATTGCAATATGTTACATCGGCACCAACCGCCATCAACGCACTCACCATCTCTTTTGAATGATACGTGGGATACAACCAATCGGAGGTGAACGAGACCACGAGGTACATAATGTTGCCGCATCGCGCGAACGCTTGGGTCAAATCGCCATCGCCGTTCGCCAAATCGAAATAGTCCATGGCTTTGGTTACGTACAAATACGTGTTCGCATCAAAACGTTCGGTGAACCGACTACCTTTGTAATGCAGATAACTCTCGATGGCAAAGTCGGTCTCGAAATCGAAACCGAAATGCTCGCGATTTTCCAAACGCCGTCCAAATTTCTGGTGCATAGATTCTTCGCTGAGATAAGTAATGTGACCAATCATCCGAGCGAGCGCGAGCCCGGTATTGGGACGCGCGCCATCGTAATAGTTCCCTCGGTTCCAATGGGGATCAGCATAAATCGCTTGGCGTCCCACTTCGCTGAACGCGATGAGCATGGGTGAATGGCGCGCTGTGGTTGCCAGCGGCAAGGCGGCACGGACGCGCTCCGGATAACTGACCGTCCATTGCAACACTTGCATTCCTCCCATACTGCCCCCGGCAACCGCCAAGAGTTTTTCGATCCCCAGGGCATCCACCAAGTGGCGTTGCGCGCGCACCATATCGCCAATCGTTACCACCGGGAAATCGAGCGCGTACGGTTTGCCGGTTTGGGGATTGAGCGAACTGGGTCCGGTTGAACCCTGACACCCACCAATCACATTTGAACACACGACAAAATATTTGTTGGTGTCAAATGCTTTGCCGGGTCCAATGCAATCGTCCCACCAACCGACCTTGCCGTTGGCGTCAACGCCCGCCGCGTGCGCATCGCCGGAGAGGGCGTGGCAAATGAGAATGGCATTACTTTGATCCGCATTGAGTTTGCCGTATGTCTCATACGCTAGCGTGATTGGGCCCAACGTTTCACCGCTATCGAGCGGCATAGGTTCGTGTTCGGCAAACGTGAAATATTTGCGCTCGGTGTTACCCAGAGAATTTTGGTTTTCCATTCGCAGTCTCCGTTACGTTTTACGCTTTAGTCAACGCTTGCTCCAAATCCCAAAGAAGGTCATCAATATCTTCAATGCCAATGCTCAAGCGAACGAAATCCGGCGTGACGCCGGCACTCCTTTGTTCGTCTTCGCTGAGTTGGCTATGCGTGGTGCTTGCCGGATGAATTGCCAGACTTTTGGCGTCGCCCACGTTGGCGAGGTGGCTGAACAATTTGAGGTTGTCAATGAACTTGCGCCCGGCTTCCAAACCGCCTTTGATCCCAAAGCCCAGAATCGCACCTGCACCTTTGGGCAAATATTTTTGGGCGCGGGCATAATCAGGGTGGCTGGGTAAACCGGGATAGGTTACCCAATTCACTTTGGGATGTTGTTCCAAGAATTCGGCGACCCGTTGGGCATTACTCACATGACGTTCCATCCGCAGACTCAAAGTTTCTAACCCTTGCAAAAAGAGCCACGCGTTGAACGGGGATTGACACGCGCCGACATCGCGCAAAATTTGCACGCGCGCCTTGACAATGAATGCGGCGGCACCCAATGAAGCATAGACCAAACCATGATAACTTGGGTCAGGTTCGGTGAAATTCCGGAATCGTCCGCTCGCTGCCCAATCAAAGTTGCCGCCATCTACAATGACACCCCCAATGCTCGTGCCATGTCCGCCGATAAATTTCGTTGTTGAATGCACGACGATATTCGCGCCCCATTCGAAGGGGCGGCAGAGATAAGGTGTGGCAAACGTGTTGTCAATCATCAATGGGATACGATACTCGCGCGCAATGGCCGCCACCTCTTCAAAGGGGAAAACGTTGAGGCGCGGATTGCCGAGGGTTTCGCCGTACAAGAGTTTGGTGTTGGCGCGAATCGCGCGACGAAAATTCTCTGGATCGCTGGGATCAACCAAAGTAACCTCGATACCCAAACGTGGAAAGGTGTAATTGAATTGATTATAGGTTCCGCCGTACAGCGTTGACGCCGAAACGATGTGATCTCCGGCGCTGCACAAGGTCAGAATTGCCATTGTTTGCGCGGCGTGGCCGGAACTCGCGGCGAGCGCACCCACCCCTCCTTCCAAACTCGCCACGCGTTGTTCAAACACATCGTTGGTGGGATTCATAATGCGGGTATAAATGTTGCCGGTTTCTTGCAACGCAAAGAGGCGCGCCGCGTGCTCGGTATCGCGGAACACGTACGACGTGGTTTGATAAATCGGTGCGGCGCGCGCGCCAGTGGCAGGATCGGGTTGTTGCCCGGCGTGCAATTGACGCGTGGTAAATCCGTACGGGTGAGATTGATGGATAGACATTCTTTCCTCCTTAAGTATTTTTGGCGGAATAAAAAATCTGCCTCTTCTGGAACAGAAGAGGCAGACAAGCATCGTCGGTTGATCTTATCTCATCTTCCAGAATCACTCTGTCGGACTTGGCACCTTTCCCGGTAATCTGCGCTGTTTACCGAGAAGGTTGTCGAGGTTTCACAGGGCCGTTCCCTCCACCTCTCTGGATGAGTATCCGTATGCAATTGTTGGTGCAGAATCTAGCACACCCACGCGAATTTGTCAAACGCTAGATGATCGTTGTCCCCAACAGCAACAAGCCAGCGGAAAACGGCATCGCCCCAAATTGGTACGGCAAAGGAAATGGTACCAGCGCGTAGATAAACAGCAACAAAGCGATAAGCCAAAGGGTGGCATTGGGCTTGTGAGTGGTGATTCTGAACTTCACGGATCCTCCTTCGAAAATACGACGTGGGCGCGTCGCACAGGGTTGATCCTGTGCGACGTTTTCTTTCATACTTGTGCCAGATGATCCAGCACACGCCCAATCGTCAGTACCAAAGTGGGATGTGATTCTTCCAACGCTTGAATTGCATCGCGTAACCGTTGACCCAACGAGGCGTACGACTTGGGCGATGAACTTTGCAGAACCGTTTGAATATCCTGCATCAAGTGCTGCAGCAATTGGCGCGTTTCATCATCCAATGATTGCGCTTGTTCTAGTTCCGCGTGCAATTGTTCAAGGGATTGACGAAGTTGCTCATCCATCGCGTCAACCTCCGGTCGGCTTGGTTTCGCCACGCCATTTTTTCAATCGCGCCGCGATTTCTTTTTCGCGTCCCTGATCGCTCGGTTCATAGAAACGTTTACCTCGCAAGCGTTCGGGCAAGTAAGGTTGCTCAACCCAATGCCCGGGAAAGTCGTGGGGATACTTGTAATCTTGGCCGTGTCCCAACGCTTTGCCATCGCGTGTCGCATCTTTCAAATGATTCGGCACCTCGATCTTGCCTTCCGCTTCCACCTCTGCCAATGCTTTGAAATACGCGCCGCACGAATTACTCTTGGGTGCCGTTGCCAGATACAACGTCGCTTCGGCAAGATGGTACTGCGCTTCCGGCAAACCGCACCATTCCAACGCGCGCGCGCACGCCGACGCCACGATAATGCCGGCAGGATCGGCAAGTCCAATGTCTTCGGCGGCAAGGATCAGTAAGCGACGCATAATGAACTTGGGGTCTTCGCCAGCGTAGATCATGCGCGCCAGCCAATAGAGCGCGGCATCCGGGTCTGAGCCGCGCACCGATTTGATGAACGCGCTGATCGTGTCGTAATGCTCATCCCCGGCGCGATCGTAACGCACGGCGCGGCGTTGAATCGCTTCTTCGGCGACGGTCAAATCAATGTGAATGATTCCATCTTCGCTAGGTGGTGTAGATTCGATAGCAAGTTCAAGTGCATTGAGCGCGGAACGCGCATCGCCGCCGGCAACATCAACGAGATGCGCTAACGCCTCGTCTGTAAGTTCGACTTGCTTTGTGCCATAACCCCGTTCCTTGTCCGCGAGCGCGCGGCGAATCAATTCCGCCACTTGATCATCGTTCAACGGGCGCAACTGAAAAACACGTGAACGCGAGACGAGCGCGGAGATCACTTCAAAGTACGGATTCTCAGTTGTCGCACCAATCAAAATAATCGTGCCGTCTTCAACGTGTGGCAAGAGCGCGTCTTGTTGCGCTTTGTTGAAACGATGAATCTCATCCACCAACACGATTGTGCGCGTACCGTGCATTCCACGCCGCTCCTTGGCATCGGCGATCAAGCGGCGAATATCGGCGACGCCGGCGGTAACTGCGCTAATCGTTTCAAAATGCGATTTAGTCGTGTTAGCGATAATCATCGCGAGCGTGGTTTTGCCGGTGCCGGGCGGACCCCACAAAATAATCGAGGAAAAAAGTTTATCCGTTTCGATGGCGCGGCGGAGCAACTTGCCGGGACCCACAAGGTGTTCCTGCCCCACAAATTCAGCCAGCGTGCGCGGACGCATCCGCGCGGCGAGTGGTGCTTCCGTTTTACTCAATTCTTGCCGCCGATAATCGAAAAGATCCATCTTCACCTCTGGCACAATTGTACGACGATTCTGGATGTTTGGCAAACGAAAAAAATGCGACGCACCCTACCGATGCGTCGCACCGCTCAAACGATAAATTCTCCCGGATTCAAGAAGCCTGCCGGGTCCCATTTGGCTTTGAGTTTTTGCATCAGATCCAACGCATCGGGACGATAGCCCCAACGGTCAATCGCATCGCGCCATACGTCTGGCATTTGCATCACGATTGCGTAGCCCCCCATCGCCAACGCCGGCTGACGCAACGCTGCCACCCATGCTTGAGCATCGTCAACGTTTCTGAACGATGCGATCGCATACGTCAGCCCATTAGCAATGTCAACCAGATACGCACCCCGTTCAAGCCGGGTTGCCTGTGCCGCCACAAACCGCGCTCCATCTTTGGGCGCAACGCCTGTGCGCACAATCAGCGCGTCGGATGAGATATTGCCAAGCAGATCGCGCCACATTTCCGTTCCAGTCGGCGACGATGTTTCGCTCACGCGCGCATCACGCAAGAGTGTGCGCACCTCATCGAGTTCAGCCTCCACATCGTGCGGATAACCTTCGGCGGTGTAGGCAAGCACATACGGACTCGCCGCGCCTTTGGTCAACACCATCGCCGAAGCCGTGAACGCGACGCGAAGCAAACGCTGACCCAACGCGAGACCTTGGTGCAGATCATCGAGCGCGACGATCAACGTTTTTTGCGCACGCGGCTTGGGAATGATCTTGAGAGTAACCTCGGTCAGCAAACCCAGTGTGCCGTACGAGCCAACAAACACTTTGGGTAAATCGTACCCCGCCACATTCTTGACGACAACGCGCCCCGCGCGCACCAAACGTCCATCCGTCAGCGCCACCTTGGCGCACAACATCGCATCGCGCACCGCACCGTAGCGCATTCGTTGCGGCGAGTTGAGATTCGTCGCGATGATGCCGCCGATCGTCATCTTGCGCCACGGCGAGACAAATGGAACTTGCCAACCATCCTTCGCCAGAAATGTTTGAATCTCATCGAGCGTGATGCCCGCGCCGACTGTGATATACAAATCTTCGGGTGCATACTTGACAATGCGATTGAGCGCGCGGGTGGAGAGTGTGATCGCACCGGCGCATTTGCGATTGATCGAAATTTTTTGATTGGCTTGCGCTAACGCCGCCAATCCCGCCGCCGCTTCCTGCGCCGATTGCGGCACAAACTCATCGCGTGGCACCGCGGCTAACGGGGCAATGCGTTCCAAAGGTGGCTTTTGGCTGGGAAAGATTTTGCCGGGATTCAAAAGGTTGTGCGGGTCAAAAATATCTTTGATGTCTTGCATCGCCGCAAGTTCCGCGCCATCGCACATAAATGACATCCATTCACGCTTTTCGATCCCAACACCATGTTCGCCGGTGATACTCCCATCGCGCGCAACAGCGGCATGCATAATTTCTTCGCACGCTTGCCAAGCCCGCGCGACTTGATCCTTGTCGCTTGGAACATAGGGAATGCTGGGATGCATATTGCCATCACCCGCATGGAAGATGTAGCCGACCATCAAGTTGTGTCGCGCGCAAATTTCGTTAATCGCGTGCAATGTTTCGGCGATGCGACTGCGCGGCACCGTGCAATCCACCATCAAGCGTTCTGGGGCGATGCGCGCATACGCACCCGCCGCACTCTTGCGACCGTACCAAATTTGATCACGTTCTTCGGCGGTTTGTGCAATCCGCAAATCGAACGCGCCGTGTCGCGTGAGCACCTCAACCACCTCATTCATTTGCGCATCCAAACTCGCTGCAAACCCGTCCACTTCGATGATCAGCATCGCCCCCGCATGCACCGGCAAACCCACGTGGACGTAATCCTCAACGATTTGCATCACACGTTGATCGAGCATCTCCATCGTTGCCGGGATCAACCCCGCCGCGATGATCGCCGAAACGGCGCGCCCTGCCGCCTCGACAGAATCGAACGCTGCCATCATCGTCTTGACGCCCACGGGATTCCGAATGAGACGCGCATACATCGTGGTGACGAGACCCAGGGTGCCCTCGCTCCCGATGAGCAAGCCGGTCAAATCGTACTCTGGATAATCGAACGCGCGACCACCCAGCCGCACGAATCGTCCATCGGCAAGGACTATATCTAAGCCGGTCACGTAATTCGATGTAACGCCGTACTTGAAACAATGCGGTCCGCCGGCATTCTCCGCGATGTTGCCGCCAATCGTTGCGGAACGACCGCTGGCTGGGTCAGGTGGATAGTACAACCCCTTGGTCTTGACTAGCGTATCGAGCGTTTGGTTGATGACCCCCGCTTGACACACCACGCTACGTCCCGCTTCATCCAACTCCAACACGTGATCGAATTTGGAAAACTCGAGAATGATGCCGCCCTTGTCTGCCACCGCTCCGCCGGACAAACCGGTGCCAGCCCCTCGCGCGATAATCGGAATGCGATGCTCGGCTGCCCACCGTACAAGGCGGCTCACTTGCTCCACCGATTGTGGAAACACGACCGCGTCCGGCATTCCGCGTTCCCACGTCGCATCCATTTCGTACACCACCATCTCGGCAGGATCGGTGATGAGTTGATGTTTGGTGATAATCTGAGTAAGTGATTTCAATTTATCTTGAGTGAGCATTGGAACTCCGGAGTCTGAGAGTGTAGAGTTATAGTCTAGCCTCTATCCCTACACTCTAACCCTACACTCAACCCTTGTACGATTGATCGAGCAGTTCAACCAGGTGCATTACCCGCGCCTTCAAGCCGGCTTTGCGCACGCCATAAATGAGTTGCAGATGACAACCGGTGTTCGTCGTTACGATAATGTCGGCATTTGTTGCAGCAATGTCTTGCATTCGCAAATCGAGAATATCGTTCGCTGTATCCACTTGCATCAAGTTGTACACGCCGGCACTGCCGCAACACCGATCGGGCGATTGCATTTCGACCAATTCGATGCCAGGAATCAACTTGAGCAATTCGCGCGGTTGCTTGATCACCTTTTGCACGTTGCGCAAATGGCAAGAATCGGAATACGTTACGCGCGCGTGGATAACTCCCTGGGGTTGATGCACCAGATGACTGACGAGAAACTCGCTAATGTCTTGCACCTTGCTGGCAAATTGTTTCGCTTTTTCCGCATAAACCGGATCATCGGCAAGCAAATGCGCATACTCTTTGAGCATCGCCCCGCAACCGCCGGCATTGTTGATGATTGCATCATAGTTACCTTGTATAAACGCGTCAATATTTTTGCGCGCGAGTTCGCGCGCGCTAGTTTGATCGCCGGTGTGCAGATGCGCCGCGCCGCAACACGTTTGCATCAACGGAAAATGAACCTCGAACCCGTTGCGTTGCAACACGCGAATCGTCGCCTTGTTCACATCGCCCAAAAACGCATCTTGCAAACAACCATAAAAGAACGCAACGGTGCCGCGCTTTTCGCCGATTGCCGGCGCGGGATGCGAATAATCGAAATGATTTGCCGGCAACGGTGGCAAGATCGCCTCCATCGCCTTGAGGGGTTTGGGCAACAGGTTGATCGCGCGCACCAGTTTTTGCAAACCAACCAATTGATACAATCGAAAAAGTTTGGCAGCAAAACGCAGACGATTCAAGTGCGGCATCATTTGTTTCAAACCCAGCCAACGCATAAATCGCTCGATGATGCCGGGCGTGCGCGTCTCTTCAAGCGTGAGCCGCACGGTATCAATCAACGTACCATAGTTGACGCCAGACGGACACGCCGTCTGACACGAGAGACACGACAAACACAAATCGAGATGCTCGCGAAACGTACCATCGAGTGGGATGCGTCCATCCGCCACCGCACGCATCAATTGAATGCGTCCACGCGGCGAATCGGCTTCTTTACCCAGCACCACATACGTGGGACAATTTTGCAAACACATTCCACAATGAATACATTGATCGAGCGCGCGACGGAATTGCGGCGTTGTAAACGCGGGAGGCGGGGTGTGCAATGATTCAGTCATCGAGGATCCAAAGATGATAGGATTGCGGACCGTGCACACCAATCGTCAACACCATTTCGATGTCGGCGGTGCGGCTGGGTCCCGTGATTAGCACCAAATAGTTGTGTGATTTGGCTTGGGCAAAAACATCGTGCAAATCCGCGCACAAGGCTTGGCGCGCGGCGAGAACCAGATGCACACGCGGCAACAGCGAGACCGAACGTGGCTTGTCCGGTGACGAAAGTAAACCAACCGTGCCGGTCTCCGGCAAAATAAAATCGGCTTCTGTAATCCCTAGGTCGGCTTGCGCAAGGGCGTGCTTGTCTGCATCCTGCGGAATAATTTCGATGCCGAGCGTACACAGCACTTCATCCACTTGGCGCAAGCATGGCGTGTGCCACAGCACCGCGCGCTTGACCGATTCCGCGCGAACCAACTCACGCAACGCCACATTCAAATCCGATGATGCCACTCGGCGCGCGTTTCCTTTGAGTGCGTTGACCTCTTGAATCAATTTTTCGATTTCTTGCTCGATGGCGCCGGCAACGCGCGGCGGGACAATGGACGGACGCGGCGCAATTGGCGATGCTGAGACAGTACGTCCCAACGATGCGCGAATATCATCGAGAATCAGCGTCCGACGATTCATCGCGTCCTCCACCAATCGCGGAAATCATTTTGCAACGCCGGGAACGGGCGTACGCTTGTCCAGCGATTGAGCGGCGGCGGCAAACTGGGCAACCAACCATTGCGACGAAATGGGGCTTGAACGATGCGCATTATGCGCGCTCCCCAACGGTATAGCCAAGCGATACTCATCACGCGCGCCATTCCTGCCATAGTGGTGCGGAAGATTGCCGGCGTTACCGCGCGATCAACGCGATCACCTTCAGCGATGCGATGACGCAAGTGTAAAAGAATTTCTGGGATTGGAATCTTGACCGGACAAATATCCGCACACGCACCACAAAGCGATGAGGCGAACGGGAGCGCGGCGGCATTTTGTACGCCGATGATGGGTGGCGCCAGAATCGAACCGATGGGACCCGAATAGGCAAACCCATACGCATGTCCACCCACGTGGTTATAAACCGGGCAAACGTTCAAACACGCGCCGCAGCGAATACATTTGAGCATCGCACGGGTTTGGGGATCGCGCAAAATTTTGGTGCGCCCGTTATCGAGCAAGATCAAATGAAATTCACGCGGACCATTTTCGCCATCCGCGCGGCGGGGTCCCGTGATGAACGAGGTATAGGTGGAAATCTTTTGGCCGGTCGCACTGCGCGCGAGAAGTTTGAGCAAAACCGTCAACGTGTCCCAATCGGGTACGACTTTATCAATGCCGGCGATCGCAATGTGCAGCGGCGGTTGCGTGGTACACATTCGCCCGTTGCCTTCGTTCGTTACAAGTACCAGTGTGCCGGTTTCGGCGACCAAAAAATTCGCCCCAGAGATTCCTAGATCGGCGTTCAAAAATTCCGCGCGTAATTTTTCGCGTGCAATTTCGGTGAGGCGCGCCGGGTCGGCGGGCGCAACCACACCCAGTTTATCCCGGAAAAGTTGCGCAATCCCTTCTTTGGTGAGATGCAACGCCGGCACAATAATGTGCGATGGCGGCGTGCCGGCAAGTTGAATGATGTATTCGCCCAAATCGGTTTCCAAAACACGAATGCCCGCGCGCTCCAGCGCATCGTTGAGATGGATTTCTTCGGACGCCATTGACTTGCTCTTGACCGCCGTCTTGACGTTGTGCTCGCGCGCAATCGAAATAAAAATATCGTTGGCTTGCGCGCCATCGCGCGCCCAATGCACGTGTCCGCCCGCTGCCATCACATTACGTTCGAGCATCTCCAAATAGTGATCGAGATGATTGAGCGTGTGCAAGCGAATTTCGTGGGCGGCTTGACGCAACGCTTCCCACGTATCGAGTTCGGCAACCAATTTGCCACGATTATCCAAAAAGCGTTGCGTGGCAAGTTGCACACCGCGAATCATTTGCGGCGCAACGCGTTGCGTATTGGCGCGAAAATCAATCGCTGGCGTCATGGTTGATAATCCGCCGTCAGCACATCAATCAAATGAATCGCTTGGATGTTGGATTTTTGTTTGACCAACCCGCCGCCAATGTTCATCAAGCAACCCGGGTCAAGCGCAACCACGTACTCGGCGCCGCTGGCTTGAATGTGCTTGATCTTGTCTTCCAGCATTGCCTGGCTGACTTCCGGGTAAATCACGCTAAACGCGCCGCCAAAGCCGCAACACGTTTCTTCATCCGTGAGTGGAATCAATTCCAAGCCCTTGACGTTGCGCAACAAGGTCTTGGGTTCTTCGCGCGCACCCAAACCCCGCAAGGTGTGGCAACTCGCGTGATACGTTACCTTGTGCGGAAACGACGCGCCCACATCGGTTACTTGGAGTTCATTCACCAGAAACTGCGTCAACTCGAAGGTGCGCGCGGCAAGTTGCAGGGCTTGCGCGTGTTCACGTGAGCCGACCGGAAAAAGTTCTGGATAATGATGCCGCACCATATCCACGCATGAGCCCGATGGCGACACGATGTAACCGTCTGTGCGCGCAAAAATATCCATCCATTTCTTCGCCATTTCGCGCGCGGAGGATTGAAAGCCGGTATTGAAAAAGGGTTGACCACAACACGTCTGCGCTTCTGGGAATTCAACTTGAACATTCAAGCGTTCGAGCAACACGACCATTCGCTTGAGCACATTGGCAAAAAATTGATCGGCGAGGCAAGTGATAAAGAGTTGGACTTGGACCGTCATTGGCACACACTCCTTGCGTGCTATTGTATGCGTAATCAAGCGCGTTGGCAAACAGGTATTGGACATTCCATCCGAATGATGCTATGATGGCGTCCGCTATTTTTCAAATCGGAGTAGATTCGAATGCCAGCCATCACACCCGATTGGGTCAAGGATGCCATCTTTTACCAGATTTTTCCGGATCGTTTTGCCAAAAGTGAGCGCGTGGAAAAACCTCACAACTTGGAAACCTGGGATACGCCGCCCACAACGTTGGGTTTCAAAGGCGGCGATTTGCTTGGCATTGTCGAGCACTTGGATTATCTAGTTGATCTGGGGATCAATGCGATTTATTTGAATCCGATCTTCCAGTCTACCGCGAATCATCGTTATCACACGCACGACTATTTTCAAGTGGATCCAATTTTAGGTGGAAACGCGGCATTCCAGACCTTGCTGACCGAAGCACATCGGCGTAACATTCGAATCATTCTCGATGGCGTCTTTAATCATGCCAGTCGCGGATTCTATCAATTCAACCACACCTTGGAAAATGGTGCGGCGTCACCCTACGTGGATTGGTTTAACTTTCACGGCTTTCCGGTGCGTGCCTACGGGCGAACCATCAACTATGATGCGTGGTGGGGACTCGCCGCGTTACCCAAATTCAATCATCAAAACCCCCAAGTGCGTGAATTTATTTTTCGCGTGGCAGAGTACTGGGTGCGCCAAGGCATAGATGGTTGGCGGCTCGATGTGCCGGCAGAAATTGATGACGAGGAATTCTGGCGCGAGTTTCGCCGGCGCGTCAAAGCGATCAACCCTGACGCGTACATCGTGGGCGAAATCTGGCAGCGCGCGGATCGTTGGTTGCAAGGCGATCAATTCGACGCGGTGATGAATTATCAATTCACGCGCGCGTGTCTGGGATTTTTGGTAGATCACCCCAATCGCGACTTGGTGCAAGAGCAATCCTATGGTGCATTGCAAACGATTCAAGCAGACGAGTTTGTGCGCACGTTGGACGATTTGGTCTCGTGGTATCCTCAAGAAATCGCTCACGCGCAAATGAATTTACTCGACAGTCACGACACCGCGCGCTTTATCACCATCGCACGCGGGGATATCACTGCGCTGCGACTTGCCTTGCTCACAATGTTCTGCTACATCGGCGCGCCAACCATCTATTATGGCGACGAAATCGCGATGGAGGGCGCACGCGATCCGGATTGTCGTCGCGCGATGATTTGGGAACCCAGCATCAACGGGCGCGCCATGCTCGAGTACGTCAAACGCTTGACCACCCTTCGCAAGAAATATGTGGCTTTGCGGCGTGGCACACTGACTAGTCTGTATGCCAACGGCAAAGTGTTTGCCTTGGCGCGTCATTTGGACAATGAAACAGTAATTATCGCGGTCAACGCAGAACGCGAACCGATCACACTCGATCTACGCACCAACCATTTGTTGCCAAACGGTCAACCGCTCATCGAAGAATGGACTCACGAAGAACGCAGCGTTGAGGAAGGATTTTTGCGCGCAATCGAAATTCCTGCGCGCGAAGGGACGGTCTGGGTGACAGAAAAACAGTAGGCAGGCGGCAGAAAGCAGGAACTTGTTCGCTATTCGCAATTCACTTGCTATCGTCCGGCAAAAAGAACGCCAAGCCCGCTGCTATGATTGGTAGTACGGCATTCAAGTTCATCGTGGGTAACAATCCAATTTGGTCCGCCACAAAACCGCTGATGCCGGTACCCATAGCCCCGGCAATAAAAGTAAATCCCATCACCACGCCGGACATCAACCCCAAACCGCGTGGCACAAGCGATTGCGCCATCACCAGCGTGACCGGGAACGATGCGCCAATCGTCACACCGACCACCGCCGCCCACACAAACGCCATCGAGCCGGTATTTTGCAATAACATCCACAACGCGGGTCCGCTCAACGCGGTCGAGACAATCAGCACTCGGCGCCGACCAATTCGGTCGGAAAGCGTGCCGCCAACGAGACCACCCAGCGCCAGTGGAAACAAGACCGCAGAGAGTACCGCGCCCGCTTCGGTATTCGAATAACCGAACATCTTGAACACCTGCGGCACATAGGTCGAAACCGACGCGCTCGTCCACGAGCGGAAGAAAATCACAAACGTCAGGGTTACGATCACAGCAATCGGCGCCATCGTTGTTGCCGCCATTACTCGTCCATACGTACCATTCACGAATTGACGTTGACGCTCCGCGAGCAACCCAAAAATTAGCGCGGCTTGCAATAATCCCAGGATTGCCAAAGTTTCCGGCATATATCCGCCCGCCAGTCCAAAGATGGTTGCCCCTAAAATTGGGCCAAAGGCATAACCGGAATTTCCGCCCAGCATAAAAATCGAAGCCGCACTACCACGCTGTTCGTTCGATGTCTGCGCCGCAAGCGTTGCGCCTTGGGGATGAAACGCTCCCGATCCCAACCCCGCGACAATCGCCAAAAGCACCAAGACCAGATAATTATCCACGAATCGCATGATGCCAACGGTGACCGAGATCGCCGCGACCCCCAACACCGCCATCGGTCGCGCACCACGCCGATCCCCCAACCAACCGAATGGTGGTTGACTCAACGAACCGGCAAGACTATAGCACATCGAAACAAAACCGATTTGCGCGTACGATAACTTGAGCACATCGGTGAGCGCGAGCAAAATGAGCGGCACCATCCCCGAGTACATATCCACGCTAAAATGTCCAAACGTCGCGGCAAGCAAGGTTCGATTTTTGAGCAGACTCATTGCCTCATTCCTGAATGGGATTGTAAGACTATTTCCCTCTCGCAAGTTGCCAAGTATAATACACTCGATTGTCAGCGTCAACCAGAGGATAAAAAATGAAATATGAATACGGGGCGCGATTCCGTCGCACAACCACCACGCTTGCGATACTTGGACTTTTGTTGAATCTCAGCGAATACATTCTGGCGTGGATCCGTGCGCTCTATACACTTGTCTACAAACCACTCGAACTTCCTTACCTCGATTTCCTTCAATTATTCCAAGCCATCTTGCCCACATTGCTCACCGCTCACCTCGGGCTATTGTTTGCACTCATTGCCGCACGCGCCATTGCCTTTCTCACGCCACGTATCACCCTTCATTCCAATGGGTTGCTAATGTCAACCATGCTGGAATCGCGTTGGGTTCCGTTCGATGCATTGCGTGGCATTCGCTCCACCGAATTGCCTAATCAACGTTATGTGGTTTGGGTGGATTCAAGTCAAGGATTGCCGCTGCATAATTGGTGGGGCAGTTTGTTGTTTGGTCGCTGGTTGTGGCGTGGGTTCATCCTCACATCCGATCTTGCCGGCTTTGATGACATTATCTCTACGATGGTTACACAACTCAAGAGCAAGTATGGCGAAGAAAAATTTGCCGCACACTTTGTCGAAGAACAACCCACATGGCTTTTGGCGATGCTAAACGCACCGCGCGCCACTGTCCGTCAAGTCGTTCACGCAGAAAGTTTACCGATGGATCAACGCCAGGCGATCATCCAGATGATTTCAGTTTCGCTGGCGCTGGCAATCCCGGCAATCGTGAGTGGAATCGTTCACCTCAAGATACCCTTCATTGCGTTCTTGATCCCGCTCGTCGCGCTCATCGAATTTCCATTGGTGAGCGTTTATCTCACCGCCATTCCCGTCACCACGCCACAGCGGATGGAGTTTGAGGATGCAATGCGCATATATCCGTTGACACAACTCCCGCGTTGGTGGATGGTATTCGGTTTGACCTGGCTAGTCATTGCCGGTGTCCCGGCGTCAATTCTGTTTCTGGTCCCCATCATTGCGATTGCGTTGGGATGCTTGCCGGTGCTCACCCTCACCGAGGAATGGTTTCGCGTCCAAGCGCCCGAGAGTTGGATGGGCATTGTTTGCACGGCGATTTATCAATTGATGGTGTACGAACTCTTGATCGTTTTCTTGCCGCGCTGACCCTTGGGTTAACGCAGGTTCAACGCAAACAACATCGCAATATCGCGGCTGGGATATAATTGATCGTTGAATCCGCAAAATGTAAAACCGTGTTTTTGATAAAAACAAATTGCCGGATAATTCTTGGTCGAAGTATCGAGCATCACCACGCGCAATTTTTTCTGATGTGCCCAATCGAGCACCGTGCGCATCAACAACGAGCCAATCCCCTTGCGCCGATACGCTGGCGCAACGGCGAGATTGTGAATACTTGCCGATTGATTCCATTCCTCCGCGACTGCACTGATGAACCCAACAATCACGCCACCTTCATCGTACACCCACAGATGATTGCCGCGTTGATAGTCAGCGATCAGATCATCCCGCGAGACCGCCCCGCGCACTTTCATCGGACGGGGCAACCGGGTCAAGCGTAAATTCACGGCGATCTGGCGTGCCTCACTGCGTTCTTCCATCTGCCAAACATATTCGGTTTCAAACGAGTCGTCGAGCGCGAGGCACGCGTTGAGATCAGCCAGCGTGGCTAAACGAATTTCCATCCCACCTCCTCAAACAAAACAGGTACACAGGCAGGTTGCCCGTGTACCTGTTGGTCATTTATCGTTACTCGATTCTAGCGCAGTGCCAGTTCGGTCTCTTTATCAAAGACGTGAATATGATCCAAATTGACTGCCACATCCATGGTCTTGCCGGGGCGACCTTGGCTCCGCGGATCAACCCGCGCAATGAACGAGTGCTTGCCACTCACCAGATAAAGATAGATTTCGCTACCCATCGGCTCCATCACGTCCACCTGTGCCGTGATGATCGCCGTGTCCATCGAGCCCGGGATATAATCGCGATCGTGAATATCTTCGGGACGAATGCCCAGAATCACATCTTTGCCAAGATAGTTCGCCAGTTTCTCACGGCTCTCTTTGGGCACCGGGATCACAAAACTGCCGGCATCGAGTTTCGGTTCCTCACGTGTACCGATCACCTTGACATCGAAAAAGTTCATCGCCGGGCTGCCAATGAACCCGGCCACAAAGGTGTTGGTCGGATGATCGTACAGATTTTGCGGCGTATCCAGTTGTTGCAAAATACCATTCTTCATCACCGCGATGCGCGTCCCCATCGTCATCGCTTCGGTTTGATCGTGGGTTACGTAGATAAAAGTGGTTTCGAGGCGTTGATGCAACTTGCTGATTTCCGCGCGGGTCTGCACACGCAATTTCGCATCGAGGTTGGACAGCGGTTCGTCCATCAAAAACACTTTGGGTTCGCGCACAATCGCGCGACCGAGCGCAACCCGCTGACGTTGACCACCGGATAGTTGCTTGGGCTTGCGTTGCAACAGATCGCCAATCCCAAGAATTTCGGCGGCTTCTTTTACGCGCCGATCAATTTCCGCTTTGGGTGTCTTGCGCAGGCGCAGACCGAATGCCATATTGTCATAGACACTCATATGCGGATACAGCGCGTACGATTGAAACACCATCGCAATGTCGCGATCTTTGGGAGCGACATCGTTCACCACCCGATCGCCGATCTTGATGTTGCCGGAGGTAACTTCTTCCAAGCCGGCAAGCAAGCGGAGTGCAGTTGTCTTGCCACAGCCAGAGGGACCAACTAGAACGAGGAACTCTTTGTCTTTGATTTCGAGATTGAGATCATTCACTGCCACTACATCACCAAACTTTTTGGTGACATGATCATAAGTGACGCCAGCCATGTTACTCTCCTTTGAGATGAAACCCGTTGCGAATTAATTCACTTGCATTTTATTTTATCCGAAGCCGTTTGTCAAACTTGTATCTATGACTCAGCGGGCGATAAAATCGCCCGCTGAACTTTATCGTCCGGTCAACCAACGTTGCACCATCGCAAAACAACCTTCCCCGGGTGGTTCGGGTGTTGGCGGTGGCGTGGGTGGAGGGGTAGGCGGTGGTGGCGGCGGCTCACCCACGGCGCTCTGATACGCCACAAATACTTGAGCACGCCCTTTGCCTTGCGTGTTGGCATCCAAGCCCAAATCCTTTGCCGTATTCATCAAAAGGTCTTTGATCTGCTGCGGCACCAAGCTAGGATTCGCTTGCAAGAGCAACGCACTCGCACCGGTGGCATGCGGCGTTGCCATTGACGTACCTGACGCGCTCGTGTAGAAATTGTTGACTGGCGTGCCCATCGAAGTGCCAGTCGCACGACATGAAACGATACTTGCCCCCGGGAAGCAAAGATCCGGCTTGACGCGGCCATCGCTGGTGGGTCCCCGGGATGAAAAACTGGTGACTTGATCCGAATCGTTGGTTGCCCCAATCGTAATCACTTGCTTGGCGCACCCCGGTGATCCGACCGTTTTTGCGCCAGGACCGGCGTTGCCAGCGGCTACGCACATCACCACGCCGTTGCCAACCGCCGCATCGCACAAGACCGAGAGTGCGTCTGTTCCATCGCACGCGCCGTCACTGCCCAGCGATAGGTTGATCACCTGGACCCCTTGTTGCACCGCCCATTCGATACCTGCCATCACCCAGCTGGTGCTCCCCGAACCACTGCCACGTAAGACTTTGGCGGCATAAAAAATACATTCAGGCGCGACTCCTTTGTATTTGCCGTTGCTCGCTGCGCCAGTACCGCCCACAATGCCCGCCACGTGTGTGCCGTGTCCGTTATTATCGTTGGCACCTTCGCCAGTAAAATCCTTCATTTGGGCAATGCGCCCGGCTAAATCAGGATGCGCGGGATCAATCCCGGTATCTACAATGCCCACTTTGATGTCTTTGCCGGTGATCCCCGCTTGCCACACGTGGGGCACCCCCAGTAGCGGAACCGACACATCGAGCATCGTGTGCACCGGCTCATCGTACCAAATCATCTCCACGTCATCACGATCGCTCAATGCATTCACCGCATCCATCGTGGCTTGGTGCGCACTGGCAGGAATGAGCGAATACGAAAACGTGGTCGCGACCACTCCTTCGACCGCTGCCGCAACGCCGCGAACGCCGGGACGATATTTGACAATGACCGGCAACGGAGCCGCCGGAGCGCGTCTGGTAACTTGAATCTGAATCTGCGCCGAAAGATTCGGGTGAATCTTGGCTGGATTAGGCATCCCTCACCTCCCAGTGAGAATCCTCTGATAGACTAACCTACCACAAGGACAATCCACTACATCGTATGAACCGTTTTATCGGCTTCGATCGCAAGCACCCACGGTTCATTGACCAACGTTAAACAATCTGACGCCGTGCCTTGAATGGCAACTGCCGAAATGAGCGAGTAGGTATATCGAACGGTCAATCCACGTGCCTTGATTTCATCCAGATAAATATCCGGCGCATCTTTCAAGCGAACGATCAGATGAACCACCGCATCTGGATTTTGTTCCAAGTGTGCTTTTAATTCCGAATCAATCGTTGGCATAGGCAATATTCACTTTCCAGAGTCAAAAACATCTTAGCACAGTTTCAAAAGCAAAGCAATGCCCCCTCAATTTAATTTGCTATTCCCCCCTCAACCGAGTATAATAGCAGCGATGTCCGCGTAAGGAGCATGTCACTTGGGTCGAAAACTTTATTTGGTTATGCTGTTTGCGGCGATGCTCATCATACTCGCTTGTGATACCGGCAGTTTCATCGCCTTGAACAATCCAACCGCTTCACCCACGCGTACGCCGCGGCCTACCTTCACCCCGCGACCAAGTTCAACCCCTGAACAATCGCCCACTCCCGAACTCACGGCAACGTCCGTGCCTTCGCCTATTCCATCGCCGACCCAGCGCGTGGTAGCTACCGCCCGCCCAGCCACACCCAAACCGCCTGCGCCAACGCCTATCCCTGCACCCACCTTTCCCGTTACCCTTTCGGACGCCTACTTTTGCGAACAACCGCAGTCGCCAGTCTGGAAGATCACCGCGCGGGTCAATCGAGGTAACACGAGTTACTTTTTAGGCGGCTATATCCTCGGCGTGTTTACGGCAGACGGCAAATTTCTAAAAGCATCCGAACCCTCTGCCTACGATGGCAACCAAACCATCACCATTGGGGGCAACTGCCGAGTTGCAAAATGGTATCAATCGAATCTCGAAATTGATGTAACCGAGTTTCGTGCCCAACTTCCCCTCATCGTTCGGATCATCAAATCCAAGGATGATCACACGCCCTTGTCCAAAGATTTTCGCGCCGATTTCGCGGTACCCGGTCACTATTACATTCAATACAACACGCAATAAGCATGGCACTCACACCAAACCAGCCGAGTGATTCACTCGGCTATTTCTTTTGATGAACTCATGAAACACATTGCTCATCGCTGGTTGCTCCCCCTCATCACCTTGCTCGCTTTGGCGCTCCGCATCCTTCGCCTCGATTTCCAACCACTTTGGTGGGACGAAGGGTATAGCGTCTTTTTCGCCACGCGTGATTTCTGGACGATGATTGAACGGACCGCGATTGATATTCATCCACCGCTGTACTATGCCATGATGCAAATCTGGATCACTTTCTTTGGCACCAGCGCGGTTGCCTTGCGATTACTTTCTGTAGTCATCGGCACGGCAACCATTCCACTGCTCTACGTTTTGGCACGCAAACTTTTTACCGATCATCGTATCGCGCTGGTTGCCGCGTTTCTGTTAGCGATCTCACCCTTCCATATTTACTATTCGCAAGAAGTCCGGATGTATGGGCTGGTAACCTTGCTGGGACTGGCTTCGATTTATTTATGCGTGCAGTTACTCGCGATGACGCCCGGCACCCGCGCGAGTGCAAGCACCGCATTCTTTTTTCTCCTCGTTACCACAGCCGCACTCTACACCCAATATTACGCTGCCTTTATTCTCATCGCTGAAATCCTGCTCATCCTGGCAATCTATCTCGTGATAGATCGCCGACCTTTGAATTGGCGTTCGCTCGCTTCGATCTGGGCGAATCCGTTGGTGCATTGGTTTAGCGCGTGGTTCGCGATTTCCCTACTTTATCTTCCTTGGATTATTTATGCAGGACCAAAACTCTATGCCTACGTTACCTCCAAGGTCAGCATCGAAAAATACGCGCCCCTCGATCCGCTTACCTTTCTAGCACAACACCTCGCCGTGTTCGCGGTGGGACATTTGACCGAATGGACAATGCTCGCGTGGGCAAGTATCGTTTTGGTCGGATTAGTTGCGCTAGCCCTCTTTTTCGATACACAACGGTCCAACCGCGGTTTGGTGCCGTATCCTCTGCTCTCCTTGTCGCCTAGTTTACTGATCGTATTGAGTCTCATTGTCCCGCTCACATTGGGTTACCTTGTCAATCTGATTTTTCCCTTTCACCCACTTCACAGTGAACGATTATTGTTACTCGCTGCGCCGGCATTTTATCTGATTGCCGCGTTGGGCATCCATGAACTTGGGAATCGCCGCGCTGTGTTTGGAACATTGGCACTCACACTGGTTACAATCATTTCGTTCGCCTCGTTGTACGATTTCTACACCGCACCACGCTATCCCAAAGACGATTACCGTCCACTCATCGCCGATCTGCAAACGATGGCGCAACCGAACGATATTTTTTTGGCGATCTATCCATGGCAGATCGGCTATCTGCGAACGTACTATCACGGTGCATCGCTCAACATCATCGAAACACCCAACGATGCGTGGATCAAGCATCCCGCGCAGATGCAACGTGATTTAGAGACAATGCTCAAACCGAATGCGCGGGTGTGGATTCCAGCGTTGCAAACGCAAGGACGCCTCATTGAAGACGCGCTCGATCTCTTTCTTCGTCCGCGCACCTATTCGGTGGTTGACACGTGGTATGGCACCACGCGTTTGGAAATGTTTGCCCGCGCCGATGATCCGCCGCGCGCGAATCGTTCGCTGATTTTTGAAAACGAATTATCCATCACGGATTTGGGCATTGCCCCCGATTCGCTGACTGCCGGGCAAGACATTCTGCGCGTTTGGTTCGATACGCGCCCCATTACGCCGGGAACATTCAAAGCAAGTGTACGCTTGGTAGATGTCAAAGGAAATGTGTGGGCGCAAGACGACCGCGAGATTGCCGGCGATTTGCAACGCATCGGTATCTTTATTCCGATCGGCACACCGCCGGGAGATTACACCGTGCGTTTGCAAATTTATCGCGCGCGGGATGGCAAACCTCTACGTGATGCCGATGTGCTGGGTAACGTTCATATCGTTGCGCCTACTATGCCCAACATCGCCGCGATTCTCAATCAAATAGAAATCAACTTTGAAAACGGAATGCGTTTGCTGGGCTACACAACCTCTGTTGCCAAACCCGGTGTGCCAACGCCTATCACATTTTTCTGGCAAGCCACGCACAACCTCGCAAAAGAATATGCGGTGATCACCCAGATTCAAGATTGGCGCGGAAATATTTTTGCAACGACGCAAGCTGCCCCTGCATTTGGCATTTATCCAACAACGCGCTGGCAACCCAACGACATCGTCCGTGATCCGCAAACGATCACCCTGCGCGGCAATACGCCGGACGGCGAGTATCGCATCGTAGTAGATTGGTTTGACCCAGCCACGAACTCGCGCACACAATCGCACACCGTTGGTTCGCTTACAGTGAAAGGGCGCCCACACTATTTTGGTGCACCCACGCCGGCAAATCAGTCCGATGCACGATTCGGTAACGTGGCGCGTTTGGTGGGCTATGAGATAATCGGCAATCAGCGCATCGTGTTGTACTGGCGCGCCTTGACAACGAGCGACATTTCGTACAAAGTGTTTGTGCATCTCGTTGATGCCAACGAAATCATCCGCGCGCAACGCGATCAGATTCCCGGCGCGGGCGAGTGTCCCACAACGAGTTGGATCAAGGATGAATACTTGGTTGATGTGTACGATGTGGACGCGCCGCCCGGCGAGTACACCATTCGCATCGGGATGTACGACCCAGCAACCAATGTGCGCTTGCCGGTGTTCGATGCATCCAATCAGCCGGGCGGTGATTCGCTCGAACTGCCAACACGATTGGCGCGCTAAGCCTAGATTTCGCACCTGCGCTGTCAAATAGACCCGGTGGCTCGTCCAACCGCTTAAGGTAAGGCGCATGCTTATCGGTCAGGCGAGGGTGCGAAAGCGAGGCTAAGAAAAAACCGACGACCGATTCGAACCGGTCGTCGGTGATCTTTTGCCTATCGTCGCATTACAACGCTTCGACAACGGCTGCAATACCTTGCCCACCACCGATGCACATCGAGGCGATGCCATACCGTTTATTGCGTCGTCGCAATTCATACAACACGGTCAACGTGAGCCGCGCGCCGGTGGCACCCAGCGGATGTCCAATCGCAATCGCGCCGCCATTCACGTTGAAGCGTTCCAGATCAATGTGCAGTTCCTTGACACACGCGAGAACTTGCGCCGCAAACGCTTCGTTGATCTCGATCAAGTTCATTTGCTCAAGCGTCATCCCGGCTTTATTCAACGCGATGCGAATTGCCGGGACGGGCCCAAAGCCCATAATGCTTGGCTCCACGCCGGCAACCCCCCACGACACCAAGCGCCCCAACGGTTTCAAGCCGCGCTCTTTGGCTTTTGCCATCGAAGTAACTACAACCGCCGCCGCACCATCCACAATGCCGGACGCATTGCCCGCTGTAACGGTGCCGTCCTTTTTGAATCGCGCCGGCAATTTTGCCAAACCTTCCATCGTGGCATCGGCACGAATGATTTCATCTTTGGCAAACAGGGTTACATTACCTTTGCGATCCTTGACCGGTACCGGCACAATCTCTTCTGGCATACGACCTTCGCTCCACGCTTTGGCGGCGCGTTGTTGCCCCAGCAACGCAAATTCATCTTGCTCTTGACGCGTCACGTGATACATCTCGGCAAGGTTTTCAGCGGTGATTGCCATAGGCATTCCAGTGTAGGAATCTACGAGCGCGGTCCATAACATATCTTCGAATTTAACGTCCGCACCAAAATTGAAACCCGAACGCGCGCCGCGCACCACGTGCGGGGCTTGACTCATTGATTCGGTGCCACCCGCCAAAACAAAATCGGCTTCACCGTTGAGAATCAAACGTGCTCCTTGCACAATGGCTTCTTGCCCCGACCCACACAATCGGTTGACGATCAATGCCGGTTTGTCCTTTGGCACACCGGCTTGCAAACCGATGTGCCGCGCGAGATAAATGGCGTCCGCGCTTGTCTGCACGACGTTGCCAAAAATCGTGTGATCAATCCACGCTGGGTCAACGCGCGCTTTTTCAAGCGCACCCTTGGCGGCGATGACGCCTAAATCGGTTGCGCTCAATTCTTTCAAACTACCACCAAACGCGCCAAAGCCAGTGCGTACCCCTTCGAGCAGAACAATGTCTGTGGTCATAACGTCTCCTTCATCCACAACTTGCGCCGATGGCGCAGATTTGGAAAAGCACATTATCTTGGTTTGCAGATTATTTCAATTATATCCTGCTTGGCATGGCAATCCAAATACACTTGTATCCACGATAGGAACAATATCCTAGCCGTTCGAATGTATCATTTTTGCTCATCGCATCCTCTTTTGGGCAGGAGCATCAAGCACACATTAATGCAGTCATCTTCTCACATCGTAGCAAACTCCTGATGGGGGGCGGGGATTCCCCCGCCTCCTTTTCTTTGAGAGGTTGGCAATGCTTCAAAATTCAAATCAAGAACAATCCGCTTCGAGTCGTTGGACACCTTGGCAAGAAGGCATAGCCGAACTTTTTATTGCCCTCATCTTTCTGATTATGGGCATTGCCTCCTTGCTCGAATCAGCCACACGCAAGCAACGATAAGAAACAACCAGATTACTCAATCAACAGACCTTCCCAAACCGGGAAGGTTTGCTGTTTTTACATCGTCCTCGTTTGTGGTAAAATCCATCTCGATGCTCGCCATCGAAACATTTGACCTCTCCAAACAATTTAGCACACCCGCTCTTGTACGTTGGCTGAGGCGCCGCGATCTCCCCGCTGTTCACGCGGTCGAAGCGGTTACGCTCTGCGTCGAGTCTGGGCAAATTTTTGGTTTGCTGGGTCCCAACGGCGCGGGCAAAACCACTCTGATTAAACTACTTTGCACGCTCATCACACCCAGCCGTGGCACCGCGCGCATCAACGGTTTTGATCTCGCGCGTCAACCCGCACAGATTCGCGCATCGGTTGGATTGATCACGAGCGATGAACGCTCCTTTTACGGCCGATTGTCCGGGCGCGAGAATTTACTCTTCTTCGCCGCGTTACATGGCTTGTCCTCACGCGCCGCGCGTAACCGCGTGCAAGAATTGCTCGAGCAAGTCGAACTCACCGATGCCGCCGACCGCCCGTTCCAAACCTATTCAACCGGGATGCGTCAGCGTCTTTCGATTGCGCGCGGCTTGTTGCACGACCCAGCGATTCTTTTCCTCGATGAACCCACGCGCGGACTCGATCCGCACGCGACGAACAAATTGCACGCGCTCATCACCAATGAAATTGTTGGACGGCAACGCAAGACCGTGTGGCTGACCACGCAACGCTTGGACGAAGCCGAGAAACTTTGTCATCGCATTGCCATCTTGGATCGCGGCAGGATTCGCGCCCAAGGCACCATCAGCGAATTGCGCGCGCTGTTTGCGCAAGCCGTGCATTACACCATCATCGCGCAAGCCGATGGCATCGAAAAACAAATCGAACTCGAGGCAACCCCCCATAGCGATGAACTCGCGCGTACCATCGAACAGATTGTGGCAAGCGGCGGCAAGGTGCGCGATGTGCAACGGAGCGAGACATCGCTGGAAGCAATCTTTACGCGCATTCTCGCCGATACAGGAGGCAAGGATGCGTAGCGCGCTTGCCTTTCTCCGCCGCGATTTCCTCATCGAAACGAGTTATCGTTTTGCCTTTGTGATGCAAACGTTCGGCATCGCTTTTAACATCGCCACGTTTTATTTCATCGCGCGATTGTTGGGTAACGCGGTTGCGCCTTTCCTAGAACCATACGGCGGCGATTACTTTGCGTTTGTCCTAATCGGTTTGGCATTCACGGGCTATTTTTCGGTGGGGCTGTACGGATTTGTCAACGGTCTGCGTCAAGCCCAAATGACCGGCACACTCGAAGCGATGTTGATGACGCCAACGAATGCGGCGACCATCATTGCGGCGTCATCGTTGTGGGAATACGTGATGACGACCTTGCGTGTGGGAGCATATCTGGCGATTGGCGCATTGGGACTGGGGGTGAACCTGGGGCACGCAAACTATTGTGCCGCGCTCATCGTCTTGTTGTTTGCGGTTGTCACCTTTAACGCACTGGGAATCATGGCGGCGAGCATCGTGTTGGTAACCAAGCGCGGCGATCCGGTAACGTACTTGTTTGGTGCGTTTTTCAATTTGCTGGGCGGTGTCTTTTATCCGGTCAGCGTGATGCCGGAATTTTTGCAACGGGTTGCCGATTTTATTCCGATCACATATGCACTACGCGCACTGCGACTCACATTACTGCAAGGTGCATCGTTTGAAACAATTGCAACCGATCTCATCGTACTCGTTTTGTTTGCGCTGGTACTTTTACCAGCCAGTTTAATCGCGTTTCGATTTGGGGTAGCGTTCGCTAAACGCGATGGCAGTCTAACGCACTATTAGCCCCTTGCCGATGCGTTCTGAAACTCGACGCGTCTGTCTTATCGTTTGAGCGTCAGAGCAGGATCGCCGAGTAAACCGAATGTCTCCACAACCTCGCGAACTGTATCGCTTTCGATAGCCACGCTTTGTTTGGCACGCCAAACGGCTTCGCCAAGCGTCGGTGCCGATTTTTCAAACAACTCGCTGAACAACGCATGCATCAATTCACTCTGCGCCTCCGGCACCGACAAGCCGGTCGGCACCAAGCCCGCGACAATTCCGCCGTCCGCTTTGAACAACAATTCCTCTGCCAGCGAATCTTTTTGCGGATGATAAAAATATCCATCGAGACACGTTGGCGTAATCAAGATCGGCAAACGATCCCCATTCTTGATTTCGCCGAGATTCTCCACGCTGAATAGTGGACCCTCTGCCCACGTATCAATCGAGCCGTGCCCGATGTAAGTCAGCAACAGCGCGCCGGCATTCCACGCCTTGAGGATTTCGGCACGCGTACTCTTGACCTCACCCTTGTATTCAGCCAAGTAAATTTTTTGCGCTGGCATTCCGACTGACAATTGGGTTGCTAGCCCATCCGCCATCGTCACAAAGGATGATTCTTTATCATCGGCGACAAAAATCGCGCGCCGCTTCCAATCCGCTGACATAGATTCAAATGCAATGATCTTGCTCACCACTCGCGCGACTTGATCCGGCGTCTTGGCGGGAATACGACCAATCGCCAATTGAGGGCTGACTTCTTTTTCACTCGATGCGACGAACCAATTATCGCTGGCGGCTTGGCGCAGATTGGGAGTCTCGACCAAAAACGTAGGGAGCAAATTTTTGTTGGGCGCATTCAAATAGTTGCGATAATCGTAACTCGCCTTGCCCACGAGCAATGCAAAACGTGGCGCGGGAGATTTCCAATGTTGTTGCGTCCAATTAAGAAAGGCACGAATGGCGTGCGGTGATTCTTCACCGTAACCAAACTCGTCGTACACTTGATCGGTGGTAACCACGCGCACGGCGAGTCCATGCGTGGCGCGCCACTTGACCAACGGCTCGAGCGCGGCGACGAAATCCGGATGCGTAACGATCACATAGTCCGCCTGCAGGTTACTTGAACGCAAATCGAGTGTGGTCATCGGCGCAATGCGCGCAACCGATTTCCGTGCGTTGGGTCCAACCACGAGCCAGCGGCGCATCGTTGTTGAATCGGTTGAGAAGGTGATCGTGCGCGAAGCAATCGTTGGATTCGATACACGCACGGGTGCAAAAGGATCGGTGATGTCATAAACATCAATCGCATCGCCGCTAAACCCTTCGATACGATACGTTCCCGCCCTTGCCTCAAATTCTAACTGATCGTCCTGTGCCACAAAACGTTGCACGTATGAAACTTGAATCGAACGAAGCAAGACAATATCGGCTTGCGCGCGCGTGTCGCCTGGCGCAACCAAGCGCAGGGTGTTGACGCCGGCACGCACGGCATTCGCCGGAATCGTCGCCGTGATGGCGCGCGCGCCCTGCCCATCCCAGGATTGATCGGCAACGCGCGCATCGTTGAACCAGACGCGCAAATGATGATCAGGATCAACTGGGTCTTGCGTACTGCCCCAGAGATCAATCCGCACTTGCGCCGGCGCGGCGATCGCGGACGGCAAGGTTACGGTGATCGTTGTGGTGGTGGGCGCGGCGACGGCTTGCCAAAACCAGGGCGCGCCCGGCTCACCAAACTGGGGAAGATACAACGTTGGACGCGCTAGGCGGACAGCGGCAGTAAACGATTCTTGCGGTGAACGGGCAGCGGTTGAAATGACTGGTTGTATTCGCTTGCCGGGCGTCGGTTGCGCGGTCAGCCAGTAAATCGCAAAGGGAGAAAACTCGGCATCGCTTGCGCGAGCGAAGAATTCAAACGAAAGATTCTCAGCGTCGCCGGTCAAGTGAAGAGGGATTTCGCGTTCACCACGATAGAGGTGCAATGAGGAGAGATCCAGTCCGGTGTTACGCAGATCCGCCGCCGTAACACGGTACCAACCATCTTGGGCGATAAATAGTTTATAGCGCGTCGCGGATGAAACGCGCTCATCGGTTGACGCAGGTGAGGGTGCAATCGAAGATGTGCCGAACGCCGCGCAAGCGGCAAGGCAGACGACCAACAAGAGCGGTGCGAGTCGCTTGAAATTCATTCGGCGTTTAGCGGAGATAGGTTCGCGCAAAGAAATATGCCGCGCCCAACGCGAGTAGCAAACCAAGCAAACCAATCACACCGGAAACAATCGTAATGCTGACACGCAGCAATTGTTGCGCGCGCACGTTGGATTGATCCGGCGGATTGTCTTGCATGACCTCTTGCGTGGGCTCTTCATCGGGCACGGGTTCTTTGATCACTAATGCTACTTGGGGTGGCGTGGCGGTTGGTTCGACGGCGCTAGGTTGCGCCTCATTCAACGAGGGCGACGCAGGAACAGTCGGCACGAAGGCAACTTTGGTACGTTGCGGCGTTGGCGTCGCCTCAATCAAAGTATTGTTGGGGGCAACGGTTGCCGTGCGCGTCGGCGTAGCGATCAAGGGTGTGGACGAGCCAGCAAGCGTGGGGGTCCGTGTCGCCGTGGGTTGCGGGGTCAGGGTGGCAGTGGCTGGCGGCTTGGTTGCCGTGCGAGTGGGTGTTGCTGTGGCTTGTGCTGGCGATGCGGTGGACGCAATGCCTTCGTAGAAAATTGGGGTGCCGTTATTTTCTACGCTTTGTAATTTATAGTAATAGGTCTGTCCTGAGGTTACGGCTGGATCAACGTACGAGTACGAAGCACCGATGAGAGCAGCGCCCATCTGCGCCGGAATTTCTGTGCCGTTGATTTTTTGAAACGAACCGCTGGGCGATGTACTACGAAAGATATTAAAACCGCGGTTGTTGAGTTCTGATGCCGTTCGCCAGTTCAGGACCACTTGATTGCCCTGCCAACCTGCCGTGAAGGAAGTTACCGTAACAGCGGCAGAAACCTGCATCGGGAGAAGAACAAGAACAAACGCTCCGATTAGGAGAGTCAGAGTTAGAGATTGGGTTCGAGTTGGACGAGCCATAGGTTCCACCATGCAAACAATCGGGTTGCAATTCCGACTGCTTGAATATTACGCCTGAAATAAAAACAAGTCAATCACCCTATCGGCGGATGAAGGGAAGATAGGTAAATAGCGGTGGAGTCAGTTTAGACGCCGGATCGCCTAGCAAGACAAAGGTGTCTAACAAGTCCCAATGCTCACCGCCGCCATCCAAAAACAAGGTCAGTTTGCCATACACCGTTGCCGGACCCAATTGCGTGAGTTTTTTCTGAAAGACCGCCTCGAAAAAGCCGCGATTCAAAAAGTCGTGTCCCTGTGCTACGCCCAAGCCGGTGGCAGACCAACTGGCTAATGCGCCTTTGCCATCCGCGCGCACGTTAACTTCACCAAGACTAGCAATGGCTGTGCGCGGTTCGTGGAAATAACCCGTATAGCAAGTCATTTCCAAGAACACGGGTAGCCGACTGCCGTTGGTCAGCGATGCTATATCGCTTCTGGAAAAAATCGCTTCATCCGCCCACAGTCCAATTGCACCATGCCCGATATAGTTCACCACAAGTCTGCCATCGTTGATTGATGAAACAATCGCGTTGTGTGTTGAAGGAGAAGTTGAATACGTTGGATAAGGCAACGCGCACCAGGGGTAAGAGGTGGTATCCACACAGGGATTGTAGTAGATCCGATCACGTATCAAGCCCCCGGGGATGAGTTGCCAATCATTGACCAATGTGTCAGAGAGTTGCCAAAAATCGCCTGCTTGGTCATGTGTCCCAGAGGCATTGTAGGTATTATCCGTCACAAAAGCAATTTTACTGCGCCACGTACCTTCCGCCGGATTCGTTTCATAGTTGATAATCTTGTTCACCATCGCATCCACTTCGGCGGGGCTATTTGCCGGCAAGCGACCAATGGCGAGACTGGGTAGTGTACTGGTGACAAACAATGAAACAAACCGATTGTCGCTCGCCGTCTCACCGATCCACGGATCTACTAGACGCAAATAGGGCGGGATAAAAGTTGAATTGCCGGTGAGGATGTAAGGACACACACCTGGCGTTACGCAATTTCCTTTCGGATCAAACGTCCCATCCCCTACCAAAAGCACCATGGCTGGTGCCGGGCGCTGCCAATTAGCGTATGCATAAGCGATAAAATCACGGATCGCTTGAGCATCCATAACCCCATCGCTAAACTCATCGTAAATATCTTGCACATCTACCACTTTGACCCGCATCCCTTGATTCTGACGGAAGGATGCCAGCGGCTGAATATTCGGAATAAATCCACCATAGGCAATGATGAGGTAATCGGCACCGTTGCCGGTGGCGCGCAGCATCGGATTGGGCAATGTGTCCGCGAAAATAGTTGGCGTCTTGCGTTGCGCCGGTGTCAAGGCGATATATTCTTTGGGCGAACTCACATTATCAGAGAACTGGAGAGTATAGGGTGGTCCCCCGGAAACATTGGCGTTGGTGATCTGAACGACGTTGTAGGGATCCGTAATGTCAAAGACATCAATCGTCGCGCTGGTGAAATTTGAAATCTGATATTGCCACGCTCCATTCTCGGTTTGACGAAAGCGTAAGGTATCCGTCACAGCGACAAAATTGCTGGCATACGACACATCGAAAAAGTTGGTGTAAACCACCGTCGTCGGATTCACATCGTTCAGTTCGGTAACGCGGATCGTATTCGTTCCCGCATTGAGCAAGGACTGGGTAAAAGGAAGCGTTACTTGTAATACACCTTGGCCGCTCCAGACATTGTCATAGATCTCCGTACCGTTGATAGAGATTTTGGTATGGTGATTCCCCGTCGAATATCCCAGTATATTCGCAACCAATGTCGCCGAGACGGTGGTAGACGCTGGACTGGGTACTTGGAAATCATAATTCACAAAGGGCACACCGTAATAGGGAGACGCGTACGTCCAAAACCAATGATCGTTACTTTCCGAGAAGGGCACCGGCAAATAACTATAATAATCCTTGTCCTGCTCCAAATGAATAATATCGGTGAAGAAGGCAGGGCCCGTTCCACCTCCACCGCCACTCCGCAGAGTCATTCGTTTGCCTGCCGCACCACCAAAGGTGAGCCAATAAATATTCGTGTTGCTGTACTTGGTGTTGATACTCTTGCCCCAAAATTCAACGTAACCATCGCACGTCGCCGGGGAACCGACATAGTTGATAGCGAGTTCGGTTTCCTGCTTGAAAATCTTGAGAGTCGCGGGATCAAGCGTACCCAAGTTGATGCCCGCAGCTTGCAGTTGTGAACACGTCATCCGATAGAGGCCATCCGACTGCACCACAATCTTGTACCACGGTCCGCCGGCGTATCGCGGCGCGCGCGCCGCCGGTAAGCGAGAGGGCAAAGTGGGCGAGCGCCAATTGGTGCTCGAGGAATAATTGAGAATGGATTGTTGAAGAATTTTTTCGAATTGACCTTCGTTGACCGCTCCACCCAACGCTTGCGGTGTTCGACCTTGCGGATAGTTAAGGGTTAATTCCACGCGCGCACGCCGATGAAAAATCAACTGACCGGTGGCAGGGTTGTACTGAAATGGATGAAACTCGACGATGGCATAGTGCTGACTGCGCCAATCGCCCGTCGAAGCAATGCGTACGACGTCCACCGGGTAATTCGCGTTTGCAGAATAAATCGTTCGATTGGGTGTGTACGAACTGCCGGCATAGCGCGGCAATGATTCACCAGGCCGCTGTTCAACCCGTTGGGTAGGATTGGGCAAGGGTGGATAAGTCAATGAACGGCTTTGCGATTCATCGGCAAGAATGCGCAAAGTAGGTGTCGCCCCCGGCGGAATCGCCACCATCGTACCTTTGATAGGCAGTTGCGGTTCCCCCGCCTGGCTCGTATATCCCAGCCCGGGCACGGATATAATCGAATAAACCCCCGTGTCCAACTGTCGCTCTTGAATGGCATAGCCCGCGATTTCCAATTCCAGCACAATGCGATTCGTATCCGATTGCACAAGACGCACCTGACCTTGTGGGGCTTGTGCCTGCACCAGCGAGGTGGGGTCGAACAACAAGAATGCGAGACTGCATCCCAGCGCGACCAATGCCATCGTCAAGGCGTGTCTATGTTTGCCAACGCTACCACGAACTAGATTTGATCTTTCCAAGCCAACCTCTTATTGTTGCGTAACCACAACCCAAACGCGCCAGCGGCGCAAATCATCCCAGCCAAAAGCAGGAATCCTTGTTCGCTTCCCAAACCGCCTGACACGGTTACCACAATGGGACCATGTCGCGTGGTAATGCCGCCATACTCTACATCTTCGAGTTGATAGTAATAAGTTTTCCCCGGCACCGCGCTTGCATCTTCAAAACGATACTTGCCACCCACGAGCGAATCCGATGATGCCGGAATAATCTGCTCATTGATTTTGACGTAGGGTCCCGCCGCGCTCTCACTCCGATAAAGATTAAATCCGGCGGTATTGAGTTCGGTCGCCGTCGTCCATTCCACAACAACCGAACTAGGACGCATACCGATCACGCCCAACGCAAGCAAGCTAACCGCCAAGAAAATCAACAAGATTGTTATGCGCATTCAGTCAACTCATCCGAATAGTAGAACAAGAGCGAAGCCATCGCCTCGCTCCTCCTTCAAACACGGTCACCGAAATTGAAAACCCGCCGGGCGTACCAGCTTTTCCGGCACTCCAAGGTAGCCAATCGAGATGCCATTGTGGATTGGTTGGATTTTCCCCCTCCAACCCAAACGACAATTAGCTAAAGGTTGTACTACAGCCGGGTTGGCCGGTGGAATTCTTTCCGGTCCCACCCTGTGCTGGCGGCGGGCACACCGCGGCTAATGCTTCCAACGGTGCGCGATACACAATCGCTGGCTTTTCGTACGGTTTCTTGGTGACCGTCTTGTTCTCAACGCGTGTATGCTGATTTGATTTTTGCATTTTTGCTCCTTTTTGCTTTGCAGGATTATTCGACAATCGCCGCTGCCGGCGCGCGACGATACTCAGCCAACGCAGACAGCGGAATAAAATTCGATTGTGCTAGTTCCGGTTCCAATGGTGCGCCTGCGCGTAAATGCGCCGGGATTGGAAAATCGGCTGGCAATTCTCCCTTTTCAATCAAAACCTGCCGTCTCGCCAGCGCTTCACGACAATTCACCATTGCCGGTGCGCGCACATCGCCATCTTCTACTAATGCGATGCCATGACAGCGTACGCAAATGTTGCGCAACTCGCACGTTCGACAGACCGGCAATTCGTTCAAGGTGAGATTCAGATTTTGCCACACCGGCGACGAGCGCCAGATTTCTTCCAGCGGACGCTCCCGCAAATTTCCCGCCGCGATCCGCGTCTGGATGCACGGAAACACTGTGCCGTATGGATCAATCACAATCGCCACTTGCGTGATGCCACACGTGTGCGCATCGGGCTTGAGTTCTCGATATTGAAAAGTGCCGGGCTGAAACTCTTCGCGAAAAAGCCAAACCAAATCATCGTACGTGATTCGATGTTGGAGCGGCGCGAGACTCCCATTGTCTTTGGGCGTAATTGTAATGTCGTACCGGAATTGTGCCCCTAACTCTTGCGCCAACGCGCGTAGTTCGTGAATCTCGCGCACGTTTTCGCGCATCAACGGCGTCTTCATCACTGTCCGAATGCCGCGTTCGTGCAAAAGACGCATCGCACGTAAAGTTAACTCGTGGGAACGATGAATGCGCGTGATTTTTTCGTGCACGGCCGGCTTGGTGCTATACACACTCATTTCGACAGCGTACGGATTGAGCGCGGCAATGCGATCGGCAACGGCGGGCTTGATGAGGATCCCGTTGGTCATGATCCGCAACAAGAATCGCTTTGCCCGGGCGTATTCAGCGATTTGGAAAAAATCGCGCCGGGTGAGCACTTCGCCGCCGGAAAAAGTTAGGTTCAATGTACCCAACTCTGCCAACTCGTCAATGATGTGGAAACATTCCTCCGTCGTCAACTCGCCAGGGACAACGGAATTCGGCGCAAAGACATCCAGATAACAATGCGTGCACTGTTCATTGCACCGATAGGTGAGTTCCCAATGCGCGGCGAGAAGACGATGCGTCTTACCGGACTGGGCAACAAACTGCTCGTATAGATTCGCTTCCCCAGGTTGAGAAGCGGGACCCTCAACTGACATTAGACTGCTCCATTGGGCAGGAACGAATCGTAGCGCCTACCGCCTTTCTTCTATTATCGCACGGGGAAAGAAATAAATCAAGCGGGTATGACGAACTTGGTCTCTCCATAAAGATAAAAGAATTCGCTGCTTTGATACATCAAGACGATGTTTGATTTGTGGGTTGGTCATAAAGTACTAGTGCGCCGGTTTCCATCAACTTTTGAAGAAATTCTTCCACATCTTGGCGCGCTTGTTGTTCGGTGACCTCGTACTCGGACACGATTGCGCGAACAATCTCTTGCGCCGTGCGCGTGCCATCCAGCAATTCCCAAATGCGCGAACCGATCGCGTTGAGCATCATCACCTCGCCGGACGATGCCATCACAATAATCGCCGTGCCATCTACCACTCGTGCTGCAACTTGGGAATGGGGGACAGGGTATTTTGCCAAATCTATCATCGGATCAACTCCCAAAAACCGGCATCCCGTCGAAAGTGCAACATCCGCACCGGTACGAGGGTAACCAAATCGCGACAAAGCTCCATCACCTGGAGCACGCTCTGGGGTTGTGGCATCACGAACGGCACGCATTGCACGAGCCGCGCCACCGCTTCGGATGATGCAAGCGGCGCCAGGTAATGACGTGTATCTTTGGTCAACGCAAATACGCCTGCCAACTCGGCGGATTGATTCGTGCGGGGTGCCTCGGGCAGATCGCCGCAGAACGGTGTGCCATACCCTAGAAACCGGCCTCGATTTTTCTTGATGATAATCAAATCGTCGCTCAGAATTGTGTCGTTGATGGAGAGCCGCGCTGTGGTTGTCTTGCCGCTCCCCGAGGGACCAAAAAAGACATAGCCGCGCTGATGACGAATAATCCCGCAGGCGTGCAACAGCACCGCGTTATTCTCAAGGCACAACCAAGCATACAACACCCGCAAAAAGTTTTCAATATCTCCACCGCGCGGGCGGATCACCAACTCGCCGCGCCGGGTGGCGCAATCTACCCAACCTTTTTCGAGATGCGATTCAAAATCAATCCGGTCATTCTGTCTGGTGGTTCGGATTTGCCAAGCCATCGAAAAGCCGAATGGGATAAACTCGGCGCCCGGCTCCACGCGGACCTTAACCCAATAGTGGGCTTGCGCTGATGGCACAATAAAATCGGCATAGTGTTCAACGATTTTCGTGCGCGTCGCCACATCCAATTGATCGAGCTGAAGGGTAATTGGCAAATCGGCAATTGAAATGGTTAGTTGGTCAGCAGCCATAATTGTTATCTGATTTGAGTACGATTATACCCGACACACCGCAGCAGCGTCAAGTAGTGTAAAACTTGTTCTAAACCCTAAACTTAACTGGCTCCCAAAGAGAAAGGCACCCTAATCGCCAGACATTTTTGACTTTCAAAGAGTTGGTGATATACTGATCATCAAGCGAACAAGATAACCTGTGCCTCAATTTGCTCAAAGCAGTTAGCATTGCGGCTGTCATCTTGATGCACTAGCGTACCCAAGGGTGAACGAGAGCAAAGGAGGAAGTTGATGCAATTTAGACTTCCCGAACACATTTGCCCGTATCTTGGCGCTGAATGGGATCGCGCTACTGCTATTGCCTTCCCGTCATCCGATAATTGTTGTTTCTCACTCAAGAAACCCAAACATCCGCCCCTGCCCCATCAGTCAGCGTATTGTTTGTCGCACGAATACCGAACCTGCCCTTACTTTACGCATACGACCGACCAAGTTTCTTCAACGACAAAATAGGCACGTTGGTATGGCAGGCAGGCGTGCGCCTAGAGTTAAAGACCGGCTGGATTAGGCAACCCAGCCGGTCTTGTTTTACACCACTTCAAAGTATCTGTTCCACTCCCACGCCGAGACTTGCATCCGATATTCATCCCATTCACGCCGCTTGGCGCGTATAAACGCTTTGTAGGCATGCTCGCCCAAGGCATTACGCAAGACAGCATCTTTTTCCAACTCTTGCAACGCTTCAGCGAGCGAACCGGGCAACACACCAATGCCGCGTTCCGCCAAATCCTCAGCCGTAAATTCATACGCACTCTCTTCGATCGGCGCGGGGGGTTGCAATTTCTTTTCTACCCCATCCAAACCGGCGGCAAGCATCGTAGCAAGAACGAGGTAGGGATTGCTGCTTCCATCCGGACAACGCAACTCCATCCGCGTCGCCTTTTCGCGTCCCGGCGAATAACGTGGAATGCGAATCAATGCCGAGCGATTAATCTGACCCCAGCAAATATACACGGGGGCTTCATAACCAGGCACCAAACGTTTGTACGAGTTCACGGTTGGGGCAACGATAGCGGCAAGCGCGCGCGCGTGCGCCAATTGTCCCGCCAGAAAATTGTACGCGAGTGGCGAGAGATGATAATTATCCTTGGCATCGTAAAACAAATTTTGTTCGCCTTGGAGATCAAAGAGACTTTGATGCGTGTGCATTCCTGACCCATTGATCCCGGCAATCGGCTTGGGCATGAAGGTGGCAAACAAATCGTGCGCTTGGGCGATGGCTTTGACCGTGTACTTGAAGGTCATCAACGTGTCCGCGCTGGTCAACGCATCGGCATAGCGAAAGTTGATTTCATGCTGACCGGTCGCAACTTCGTGATGACCCCGTTCCACCTCGATCCCCATGGCTTCCAGCGCAAGGATAATGTCTTGACGAACTTCGGAGGCAAGATCGCGTGGGGAGAAATCGAAATAGCCCGCCACATCGTGCACCACCGGTCTGGCATCGCCATCGCCTTTGCGAAAGAGGAAAAATTCCGGCTCGGAACTGGTGACAAAGCCAAACCCCATGGCTTGGGCGCGCTGGAGTTGCCGACGCAAGACGCGGCGTGGATCACCTTCAAACGGTTCGCCGTCCGGCGTGTACGCATCGCAAATGATGCGCGCCAAACGATGATCGCCCTCCGTCCACGGCAGCACGCGATAAGTGTTCACATCGGGGATCATGAACATATCGCTTTCATAGATCCGTGTGAATCCTTGAATCGAAGAGCCATCGAACCAAATGCCGGATTCAAGGACTTCGGGGAGCTTGTGGAGCGGAATGGTAACGTTCTTGATGGCGCCCACCACGTCGGTCAGTTGCAGACTGACGAATTGCACGCCATCGGCTTTGGCTTGCTCCAAGACATGCTGTTGCGAATCACTCAGAGACATACGTCCTCCTAAAAATGATGTAGAGTTTGATGCAACGAGGCATCCGCATCACACGTCCCGGTGTGAAAAGAGAGCCAGAGAAGGGGTGTGCCTTCTCTGGCTCATCAATTGTTATTGTATCCGATTCCCCGTGAATGTCAAACGCGATTTTACCGG
>JBBITT010000022.1:0-57603 GCA_037440625.1 Chloroflexota bacterium | reverse complement strand
CGTGAATTGCGTCGTGCCACACACACGGATCCAGTTACCGGGATTGGCAATCGTCAGTACCTGGAGGGACGCCTGTGTGCTGTCCGGGCAGAATTTGAAACCCAGAAGAGCCCCGTAGGTTTGCTTTTCATAGACATTGACCATTTCAAGCAATGCAATGATAAATATGGACATCAAATCGGCGATCAAGTTCTGCGAATGGTGGCTGCCACGCTACGACATAATTTGCGGTCAACAGATGTTCTGGGGCGTTGGGGTGGCGAGGAGTTTCTTGCCATCGTCTATGAGGTTACTTCTTCAGAGGTATTGAGAGCCATCGCCGAGAAACTGCGCGTTCTGGTTCAAGTTTCTCGGCTTGATATAGCCAACACTAGCCTAAGGGTTACGATTTCGATTGGTGCTACCTTATGGCTTTCTGACGATACGCCTGAGACCATAATCCGACGCGCCGACAAGTTGATGTATCAAAGTAAAAAGGCAGGGCGAAACTGCGTGCAGGTAGGGTAATTTACGTTCTATAATTCATTCGGCATGACCCCGCACCCGGATTCCTACTCTTCGCTTGAACGTCGTTTTCTTGCGCCGGCGCGCCAACTTTTGCACGTCATCTTTTCCCCGTTTGTTAGGCTCTTTGCCGCTCTGCACATTTCGCCCAACCTGGTCTCGTTTTCGCAAGTGATACTTGCCGGCGTGATCGCGTGGTTGATGCCGATTCACCCGCGCGTCGCGTTGGCGCTCTTTATCGCTGCCATTGCGTTGGATGGGATTGACGGTGCGCTCGCGCGTGCCACCCATCGCGTAACCAAATTTGGCGCGCTGTTCGATCAGTACTGTGATCACGCGCGTGAGGTGATTGTGGTGGCGGGGCTGGCGTGGCACGGCGCGTTGACTCCGTTCCTTGCCGGCATTTACGGGGTGACGTATCCCGGTTTCAACCTCACGCTCTATCTCTGCAACGCCAATCGTGCGCCGCTGCCCTTGGCGCTCAAATCGTACCTTGTCGTTTACCCTGCCTTGTTGGCGTACCTCTGGTTCGGCGTCAATGTGCTTGATTACGCGGTGGCGTTTTCGATTGCCGCCATGGGGATCGCCATTGTGTTTGGATTAGGGCGGCTGGCGCGTGCGATGGATGAGCAATAGAAAAACCTGCGAGGACTGATCCTCGCAGGTCTTTTATTTCAGCAATCGTCGCAACACCGTTTGCAGAATGCCACCGTTTTTATAGTAAGCCACATCCACCGGCGTATCTAGCCGTGCAATGACATGGAACTCGATCTTGTTTCCATCCTCACGGGTTGCCACCACGCGCAACTCTTGGCGCGGGGCGATGTGATCGGTAATGCCAACGATGTCATACACTTCACGCCCGCCCAGCCCAAGCGTCTTGGCACTTGCTCCTTCTTTGAATTGCAACGGTAGCACACCCATCCCCACCAGATTCGCACGATGAATGCGCTCGAACGATTCAGCGATCACGGCTTTGATGCCGAGCAACGCGGTCCCCTTCGCTGCCCAATCGCGCGAGGAGCCGGTGCCATACTCTTTGCCGGCGATGACGATGAGCGGCACTCCTTCGGCTTGATATTTCATCGCGGCATCGTACATCGGCATTTTCTCGCCGTCTGGGAAATGGAGCGTATTGCCGCCTTCTTCACCACCCAGCATCAAGTTCTTCAATCGAATATTGGCAAACGTACCGCGCATCATTACCTCGTGATTGCCGCGCCGTGTGCCATACTGATTGAAATCTGCCGGCTTGACGCCACGTTCGATCAGATACTTGGCTGCCGGTGAATTCAGCGCGATGCCACCCGCCGGCGAAATGTGATCGGTAGTGATGCTATCGCCAAATAGACCCAGCACGCGTGCGCCGCGAATATCGTGCAATGGTTCGGGTTCTGGTTTCAGATTCCAAAAGAAAGGTGGCTCTTGGATGTACGTCGAGCGTTTGTCCCATTTGAAACTTTCGCCGCCGCTGACCGGAATCGCGTTCCACATCGCATTGCCATCGAAAACATTGGCATACGTCCGCTTGAACATCTTGGCATCAATGATTTTCATCAGATCGGCAATCTCTTGTTGGGAGGGCCACAAATCGCGCAACCAGACCGGCTTGCCCTCTTTGCCTATGCCGATTGGTTCGGTTTCGAGGTTGATGCGTGTGGTGCCAGCCAAAGCGTACGCCACGACGAGCGGTGGGGACGCCAAAAAGTTGGCGCGCACTTGCGGATGCACACGCCCTTCAAAATTGCGATTGCCGGAAATCACTGCCGCCGCGACCAAATTATTTTCGCGGATTGCTTGGGCAACCGGTTCCGGCAATGGACCCGAATTGCCGATGCAAACGGTACACCCGTAGCCGGTAATGTAGAATCCCAGTTTCTCCAGATATGGCAACAACCCGGCTTGCGTTAAATATTCGGTAACCACTTTGGAGCCGGGCGCGAGCGAGGTTTTGACGTGCGAAGGTACCCGCAACCCGGCTTGCACGGCTTTTTGGGCGAGCAAGCCCGCGCCAATCATCACCGAAGGATTGCTCGTGTTGGTGCACGAGGTAATCGCGGCAAGCACCACATCGCCGTGCGTGATGGGGGCTTGGGAATTTGAGATTTGAGATTCGCTCAAACCGTATCCGCCTTCTTTGACCGGTGTCGTCAACGATTTGTGCATCACCGTTTTCAAATCGCGCAACGCCACGCGATCCTGCGGTCGTTTGGGTCCGGCCAGCGATGGCTCAACATCGGCGAGATTGAGTTCGAGCGTGTCAGTAAAGACCGGGTCGGGCGTGTCATCGGTGCGGAAGAGCCCTTGCTTTTTGGCGTACGCTTCCAACAAAGCGGCAGATTTCTTACGACCGGTCATCCGCAAATAGCGAAGTGTTTCTTCATCGGTGGGAAAGAATCCCATCGTTGCGCCGTAATCGGGCGCCATATTGCCGATGGTCGCGCGGTCGGGCAGGGAAATGTTGGACAAGCCCGCGCCGTAAAATTCGACAAACTTGTCCACCACACCTTTCTGGCGTAACATTTGCGTGACGGTCAGCACCAGATCGGTGGCGGTGACACCTTCGCGCAGTGCGCCGGTCAATTTGAAACCGACGACTTGGGGTGTAACCATATAAAGCGGTTGTCCCAGCATCACGGCTTCTGCTTCGATGCCGCCCACGCCCCAGCCCAACACGCCCAGCCCGTTGATCATCGTCGTGTGCGAATCGGTACCAACGACGGTGTCCGGGAACAAAACGGTCGTGCCATCGTATTTGCGCGTCAGCACGCCTTGCGCCAGATATTCTAGGTTAACTTGGTGAACGATGCCGGTGGCGGGCGGAACGACGCGCAAATTTTTGAATGCTTGCGAACCCCAGCGCAGAAATTTATAGCGTTCCCGATTGCGTTGAAATTCGAGTTTGGCGTTCTTCTTCAATGCCGATTTGTTGCCAAAGAAATCCACCAAAACGGAATGGTCAATGACCAAATCCACCGGCACCAGCGGATTGATTTTCTTGGGATGACCGCCCAAGCGTTTGACTGCATCGCGCATCGCCGCGAGATCAACGACGCAGGGGACGCCGGTGAAATCTTGCATAATGACACGCGCCGGCATAAAGGGCAATTCATTCTGCGCGGGCGATTTGGCGTTCCACTGTGCCAAGCGCGCCACATCCTCGGCGGTAACCAGATAGCCATCTTCGTTTCGCAAAAGCGCTTCGAGGAGAATCTTGATGGAAAAGGGAAGGCGATCCAGATTGGGGGCAACGCCGGTCTTGGCAAGCCGGTCAAGTCGAAAAATATAATGGTCGCCCAATTTGGTGCGCGCCCCAAAAGAATTTTTCAGAGACATTGTGGATGATCCTTTCAAAATAATTTGACACGCCGATTATACACAGCAGAATAACAGATGGCAAGTGCCGGATTGCTGTTCAAGCATTCTTGAATACAATGGGTGCCAAGGGACATTATGTTTCAACGAAGCATTCCAAAATCAGTTTGGGCGATTGCGCCGGTCGGTTTGGCAACGGCACTGTCGTTGATGGGTGATGCCACGCTATATTCAGTTTTGCCAACGCATTATGCTGACGCCGGAATCGGGCTGACCTCAGTCGGTTTGATTCTCAGTATCAATCGTTTCATTCGATTATTCACCAATAGCCCGGCGGGCTGGCTTTTTGATCGCATCGTGAATCGCCGATTAGTTTTCCTGGGTTCGCTGACGCTGGGCGTGATTTCTACCGCGATGTATGCGGCGACGGCTGGACTAGAATTATTTTTCATCGCACGATTGCTGTGGGGACTTGCATGGTCGGGCATTTGGATTGGTGGCACGGCGATTATTTTGCAAATGGCGCCGGACACGGAACGTGGACGCTGGGTAGGCATCTATCAAGCGTGGTTCTTTTTGGGTTCCGCACTGGGTTCATTTGCCGGCGGCGCGCTCACGGATGGGATGGGGTATCGCAATGGTCTATGGGTTGGGGCATGCCTATCAGCCATTGGTGCACTTGTGGCCGTGCTCAACGTGTCCGTGCGCCACACGAATAATCATAATGCCAGAACGATTTCGTGGCACGCTTTGTTGCCGGATGGGCGTTACCTTCCAACTCCGCTATGGATTACGGCCATGGCACAATGTCTCAATCGGCTGGCAAGCGCTGGAATTATTGGCGCAACCTTGGGACTGATTGTGCAACAAAGCGTTGGTGCAGAGTTGCGTTGGGGAATTTGGCATCTGGGTGTGGCAAGTGTTACCGGGAGTTTGTTAGCATCGCGTACATTGTTCAGTCTAGTTGGCGCGCCGATTGTTGGCACATTGTCGGATCGAACCGGTAATCGTTGGGGACTGCTGGCACTCGGTTTGTTCATCGGTGCAATCGGCATCGCGATTCTGCCGATTCCCCAAGGTCTAGCGTTGTTGGTCGGCACGCTGGCTTCGGCGATCGCGTCGGGCGGGGTGCAATCGCTGGCAACCTCGTTGGTGGGTGATTGGTCTCGCCGTGAAGAACATGGCAAGCATTTGGCAATCTTTAACATTGCTGGCGACTTGGGTAGCGCGCTGGGTCCGATTGTGGCGTATGCGTTGTTGCCGTGGACAGGATTGATGGCGGTGTATTGGGGTGGAGCAATCTTATTGCTGGTCAATGCATGGTGGACCATGCGATATGCCAGAAGGATTTCACAATACCGCATTGAAGCATAGCGGCGAATGGGTAAGCAGCAAATTATGAGACTATACACGCCCACCGATTCACTAACCGCAGAGGCGCAGAGAGCACAGAGTTTAAGATTTTTTCTCTGCGGTCAAGTTGAGATGATTGGCGGTCGCCATGCTACACTGTCCAAATTATCCCCTCTTGCAATCCCATTTGTTTCGGCTATAATGGCGAACGTGTTTGAGGTTCTGGTTCGATGAAACGTCTCGTCATTGTTGCATTGGGTCTATTCGTACTCACATCGAGTTTCTATCACTTGACGTTGGCGATGCCGTCTGAATTGCAAATGACTGTAACACCGACGGCGTCTCGGGCAAATGGTACGCCAACTTTATCCGCGACTGCAAGCCGAACGATTACCAGCACACCAACGATTACGGCTACACGTCGGATCACGCCTACAGCAATGATCACCGCCTCGCTGACCATTACAGCGACGGCAACCTTGACGGCGACGATGGATATATCGCCAACGTTTACGCCTACATCAACTGTAACGCCAACCATCGTTGGCACACCAACGCCCACACCTATCCGTTATCCGCTTTCACTTGATCCCAACGTGTTGTCCATCACCGCGTTGCGCGCGCGACCGTATGGCGGGAGTGGTATCAAAATCGTCAGGACGTTGGCGACGAACGAAGCGTATCGCCAAGTTCTGATCGAATATTCGTCCGATGGACTGAAAATCACCGGGACGATGAACATTCCGCGCGGCTTGGGACCTTTTCCGGTCGTGATTCTCAATCACGGCTATTTCAAGCCAGCGGAGTATAAAACCGGCGATGGCACGAGCAAAGCGGCAGATGCCTTTGCCCGACGCGGCTATCTCACCATTGCGTCCGATTATCGTTGCTATGCTGGCTCGCAATGTGCCGCCAATCCTTTTTACATCGGTTATGCCATTGATGTGTTGAACTTGATCGCGCAATTGCCTACGGTGCCAGACGCTGATCCCACGCGCATTGGAATGTGGGGCCACAGTATGGGTGGTGGCATCACCTTGCGTGTGCTGGCAATCAACGATTCGATCAAAGTCGCGTCGTTGTATGGTGCGCTAACCGGCGATGACGAAGTGCATTATTGTTGGCTCCTGGGTTGCAAGGTGCCTTTGGTCGCCACACCAATGCCATTTCCACAAAAGATGACACCCTATTTGGATTTCGATCCAGACTTTTTGCCGTCTTCGAACTCCTCAACGAATGGTACATTTGCCAAGTTGCACGAGATTTTCCAGCGATCATCGCCTAGCAAATACTTGTCCAACGTTACGGCGGCGGTCATCATTCATCATGGTGAAGCAGACGACATTGTGCCCATCGAATGGTCGGTCGAACTGGCGAATGCCTTGACCGTGCTTGGCAGACAGGCAGCGCTCTACACCTATCCCGGCGAAGGGCATGTATTTGCTGGCTGGGGTTGGCAATTGTTTATGACGCGCACACTGGCATTCTTTGATGCCTACTTGAAACCACGCGATTCAATCGTTACGGTAGAGCAACGTGTGCTCAAGCAAGAACGCATCGTGGCAGAATTAAACTATTAATCGAAGGAGATTATATGGCAGACGAACGGATTGCAGTTGTAACGGGGAGTGGCAAGGGGATTGGACGCGGCATTGCCAAACGATTGGCGGCAGAGGGTTATACGATTGTGGTGAATTATCAACATGATACGAACGCGGCACAGGAAACATTGACGATGGTGCAAGAACACGCGCCACGCTCATTCACCTTTCAAGCCGATGTATCCACCTCCGAAGGTGCAAAACGTTTGATGGATGAAACACTGACGGTGTTCGGGCGCGTGGATGTGCTGGTTAACAATACGGGACCTTTTCTAGTCAAGTCAGTGTTCGATACCGAAATAGACGAATGGCGGCGTATCCTGGATGGGAATTTGTCGAGTACGTTTTATTGTATCAAGTATGTTCTGCCAACGATGCGCGCACAAAAGAGCGGACAGATTATCAACCTTGGTTCGCTGAATGTCGAAACAGTGCGAGGCGCGCCAACGACCGCGGCATACAACGCGGCAAAAGCCGGCGTGGTGGTGTTGACCAAATCCATCGCGCGCAGTGAAGCCCGATACGGCATTCGGTGCAACTTGGTCAACCCAGGTTTCATCGAAACGTATGCGACAACCGAGGCTGATCGCCGTGAACTTCCCAGTCTGGTGCCGCTTGGACGACTGGGCACCGCTGACGATATTGCGGAGGCAATTGCCTTTCTGGTGTCAGATAAAGCCACTTATATCACCGGTGCCATTCTGAATGTGCACGGTGGGTTATGGGTGTAAAAATAGAGGCAAGTCTCAGACTTGCCTCTACGAATTTATGGCACGAATTTGTTGGTGAATGCGGTGCTCACATCGAACTCGGTCTTGATAAACCCGGCTTCTTTCATAAACTTGTACGAAGATTCCCACGCCGCCGGATCGCTGTACCCAATGCGCGGATTCTTCCACAACTCGATTGTTGCCTCAAGTACGGCTTGCGTCGTCTTGAGATTCGCTCCGCCGGCTTCCGGGATATTTTCAATCGTCGCGTTGAGCGCATCGTTGGGATGATTGATCGAATCTTGCATCGCACGGACGAGGGCTTGGACGACTTTTTGCACCACCTGGGGCCGCTCGGCGATCATCTTTTCATTCGTCACCAAGCCAATCCCCACCAGTTTGCTGTAATCACTTACCTTGATCACGTTGATCTCTTTGCCTGCCAAGCGCATTTGCACCGGCTCATTATTGGAATACCCGGCGGCGGCGTCCACCAACCCTTGCGTTACCGCGGCAACCTGGGTAAAGCCAATATCTTGCGTGCGAATTTCTTCCTCTTTGATCCCGGCTTCGTACAACATTGCACGCCAACCCGTGTACGTTGCCCCAAAATAACCGGACAAGCCGACTTTTTTGCCAATCAAATCCTTAGGCGTGGTAATATTCTTTTCCTTCAACGAAAAGATGCTAATCGGAAAGGCGTGGTAATAACTGGCGACATAGACGAGCGGAATGTTTTGCGCGCGTGCTTGAATAACCTGATCGCCGCCGAGCATGGCGAAATCGGCTTGATTGACGCCAACCAATTTCACGCCATCAGTTTCAAAGCCCCACACGAATTTTACCTTGATGCCATTCGCCGCCAAGTAGCCCTTTTTCTCCGCCACATACCACGGTGCAAACTGCACGTTGGGAATGTACCCCATCACCACACTCACTTCGGTCAGCGGATTGTTACTGCTTGATGGCGGGACAACGGTTGGCGTGTTTGAACAAGCCACGAGCAACAACCCAATCACAAAGAGACCGGTCAACTGAATCTTCATGGAACACTCCTTCTCCATCGAATTAGTGAACGTTCTAAAAGAACAACGCATCCGTACAAACTGATCGCCATCGCCGAAAGCGTGGCGACCGTTGCAAACATGAGCGGTGTATCGAGTTGCCCTCGCGCAAAATTGAGCAAGAATCCCAGCCCGCGATCTGCCCACAACAACTCGACCACGATGACGCCGATCACCGATAATGTAATACCCACGCGCACTCCGCCAAAGAACACCGGCAACGCGGCAGGTACTTCAAGTTTGGTGAACACTTGCCAGCGATTCGCTGCATACGAGCGCATTAGATCGCGGTACTCGGGTCGGACGTTGCGGATGCCCACAATCGTGTTGACGAGCATCGGGAAAAAGGTAATCAGGGCGGCGATGATGGCATTCTGCACGGGACCCGTGTTGATCCAAATGATAATCAACGGCGCGATAGCAATGATCGGAATGGATTGCGTGGCAACAATGTACGGTGAAACGATTTTTTCCAACAGCGGTGACTTGGCTAAAAGATATCCCATGCTTGCCGCAAAGGTGAGCGCGATACCAAACCCTAAACCAATTTCAAACAAGGTGATGCTCAAATGGCGCGGCAACGTTCCGTTCTGCCAATTCGTTATCCAGCTCGCTGCCACATGTGCCGGGGTCGGCAGAATGAACGGCGGATAACGATTCACCACGACAATCGTTTGCCACAAGAGTAAGAACAAGACCAAAGCGAACGGGATCAAAATGTATTGGATGTTTTTGCGAATGAGTTGCCTAGTCATTGATGATTTCCGTTTCCACTCAGACGTAAAGCCGCGCGGACTTGGCGTAACAATTCCCAGTAACGCGGCAACTCACGCAGTTCGGCGGGGCGGGGACGCGGCAAATCAATCTCAATCACTTGCTCAAGGGTGCCCGGTCGCGGCGACATAATCGCCACCCGATCCGACAAGCGGACGGCTTCGGCGACGCTATGCGTTACAAAGACGATGGTGACCGGCGTCCGCGCCCACAGATCGAGCAGTTCGTTGCCCAAGCGTTCACGCGTGATTTCGTCGAGCGCGCCGAATGGCTCGTCCATCAACAAGATCGTGGGATGATAGGCTAACGCGCGCATAATCGAAATTTGCATTTGCATCCCCGCCGAGAGTTCGTGAGGATAGCGTGTGGCAAACTCACGCAGGCGGACAAGGTCGAGTAATTCTGCGGAACGTTGTTGGCGTTCTGCAGCGGGCGCACCGAGAATCTCCAAAGGCAATTCGATGTTGTGGGCGATGGTGCGCCATTCCATCAGCGTCGGTGATTGAAAGACGATGGCACATTCACGCGCGCGGCGTGCTGCGCTGGGTGATTTGCCGGCGATTGTGATGCGTCCCGCGCTAGGTGCCAGCAAATCGCCGATCATTTTGAGAAGTGTGGACTTGCCACAACCCGAAGGTCCAATGATCGAAATGAATTCTCCCGCACGAATGTCCAGTGAGACCTCGTGCAAGGCAAGCACACCATCGCGTAAAGGTCCATAATGCTTGCTCACGTTTTCAATTTTGATCAAGGTGTGATTGTTCATCGAAATAAAAATCCCGTTGGCTGAACCAACGGGGCAGAGGCGTACGCCAACATGCCGCGCAATCGTCCCAAACAAAACCCGATGCAACAAGGCATCGGGGCATTATGGACAAACGATTACGCGCGCAAACGTGCGCGAATAAACCTTCTCTTATCCGGACTATACCGTCGGCGTCGGATTTGGACCGACTCGTGCGTTGTCTTGCGACGCGGCTCGTGGGCTCGAGTTCGTGCGATAAGGCATTCGTCAAAATAGTGAGGTAGTTAAATCCATCAAACCGATTCAACGATCGCACTATGCAACTATCAAACAAACTCCTACCACCGATCGGGAATTGCACCCTGCCCCGAAGGTTGAGTATTCAACTGCATCAAGTATATCGCGTTTGCACCGTGCTGTCAATATTATGACCAAACTCTTTGTCTTCACACGGATTGTTTGACGATTTATGCATGTGCGAGTATTATTTCGACCGATTCTAAAAGAGGAGAGGAAGACGATGGAATGGGGAATGCAAAATCGTTTGGCGCAGGTGATCAAACCGGATGGCCATTGCTTTTTTCTGGCGATGGATCACGGCTACTTTTTAGGTCCCACCTCCAAACTGGAAAAGCCGGGACAAATGGTGGAACCCTTGTTGCCGTACGTGGATGCCTTGTTTGTTACACGCGGCGTTTTGCGCGCAGCCATTGATCCGCAGAACACCAAGCCGATTATTCTGCGCGTCTCTGGCGGAACGAGCATCATCGGCGAAGATTTGTCGAACGAGGGAATCACCACATCGGTCGAAGAGGCCATTCGATTGAATGCGTCAGCGGTCGGCTTGTCAATTTTTGTGGGCAGTGCGTACGAGCATCAAACGTTGATGAATCTTGCCCAATTGGTCAACGAGTGCGAAAGGTATGGCATTCCGGTGATGGCGGTTACGGCGGTGGGCAAAGAGTTGGAGAAACGTGATGCGCGTTATCTCTCGCTGTCCTGCCGCATCGCTGCGGAGTTGGGGGCACGCGTGGTCAAGACGTACTGGTGCGAGAATTTTGAAAAGGTAGCGGAGAGTTGCCCGGTGCCGGTGGTGATGGCAGGTGGTCCCAAGTGCGAAACGCAACTTGAGGTGCTGGAGTTTGTGTACGATGGGATGCAACGCGGCGCAATTGGCGTGAACCTTGGGCGCAACGTGTGGCAAGACGAGCATCCAGTCGCAATGGCGCGTGCGCTTCAAGCGGTTATTCACGAAAAAGCAACGCCCAAACAGGCGTTTGAGATTTTCCAAAGTATGGCGAAATAAAAACATTGTGTCATTGCGAGGAGGTGGAGATTGCTTCGCCGCGAAAAGCGCAGCTCGCAATGACCATTCGGAGTCATTATGCGCGTTGCGATGTACTATAACAACCAAGATGTTCGTTTGGAAGAAATGCCCAAACCGAAAATCGGTGCTGGCGAAATTCTGGTCAAGGCGATTGCCTCGGGCGTGTGCGGTAGTGATGTGATGGAATGGTATCGCATCAGAAAAGCGCCGCGTGTGCTGGGACACGAAATGACCGGCGAGATCGTCGAGGTGGGAGAAGGTGTACGCGATTATCGGGTGGGCGAGCGTGTCTTCGTTTCACATCATATTCCGTGCAACACGTGCCGCTATTGTCTGGCTGGTTATCACACCGTTTGCGAAACACTGCACACCACCAATTTTGATCCCGGCGGCTTTGCCGAATACATTCGCGTGCCGGCGTTGAATGTAGATCGCGGGGTGTTCCGTTTGCCGGCTGAGATGACGTACGAAGAAGGTGTGTTCATCGAACCGCTGGCGTGTGTGGTGCGTGCACATCGTTTGGCGCGCTTGCAACCGGGACAAACCGTGTTGGTGTTGGGAAGCGGGATTGCCGGCTTGTTGCATATCGCGCTCGCACGCGCGTTGGGCGCAGGTCGCATTATCGCGACCGACATCAGCGATTATCGTTTGAACGCGGCAAAACGATTGGGAGCCGATGTGGTGATTCACGCGCAAGACGATGTGCCAGCCAAGGTTCGGCAAGCCAATGATAATCGTTTAGCCGATCAGGTGATGATTTGCACCGGTGCGATGTCAGCGATGAATCAAGCGCTGCAAGCGGTGGATCGCGGCGGGACGATCGTCTTTTTTGCGCCGACCGAACCCGGGGTAAGGTTGCCGATTCCGGTGAATGATTTTTGGCGCAACGGCATCACGCTCTTGCCATCGTACGGCGGCGCGCCGGTGGACATTGTGCAAGCGATCGAATTGATTCGTGCCAAGCGGGTGCCGGTCGCCGAGATGATCACGCATCGGCTTGGGTTGGCAGAGACAGGCGTTGGCTTTCGCCTCGTTGCCGGCGCGGGCGAATCCATCAAAGTAGTGATCGAGCCGCAACGTTGAAAGAAAACCGAGCAGAGTCGAAAAACGATTCTGCTCGGTTCGTTGGCGCGCCTGGAGGGACTCGAACCCCCAACACTCAGTTCCGAAGACTGATGCTCTATCCATTGAGCTACAGGCGCAGGGTCAATTTCAGATTTTTCGATTGCCGATTTTAGATTTTGAAAATCTTAAATCGGCAATCTGAAATTTTGCGAGGGTGGCCAACGGGTGTCGAACCCGCAACCTTCTGATCCACAGTCAGACGCTCTGCCATTGAGCTATGGCCACCGTTTGACGCGCACTATTCTAGCACGAAAGATACATCAAGTCAAAAGTTAAAAGTAAAAAAGGCAAAAGTAAGCCCACTTTACTTTTAGCGTTGAACTTGGATCCTTTTTGCCAACTCACTTTGTTGGATCAGCGTTTGTTCGCCGCTCGCCAAATCGCGCAAGGTTGCTTTTTGTGCCGCGTTCTCATCGGGACCGATGATGACCGCGAACGGAATTGATTTAGCCGCAGCGTATTTTAGTTGTTTACCCAAACCGTCGAATTCTAATCCCAGTTCCGTGTTAATGCCCGCGCCGCGCAACTGATTGGCGAGGCGAATGGAGGGGCCAACCAGATCACGATTAAAGACGGTAACCAAAACTTGGGTAACGGTCTTGCCGATATTCGCCGGATACATCGCCAATTCGTCCATCACATCAATGATGCGCTCGATGCCGAATGAGGTCCCGGTCATTGGCAACGATTGATTGGTGAACAAACCAGCCAATTCATCGTAGCGACCGCCGCCAGTGAGCGAACCGATTTTCGGTTCGGTGACCACCGTTTCGTAAATGGGACCAGTATAGTATGCCAAGCCGCGCACCATCGCAAAATCGAATTGATAATTTTGAGGCGGGACGCCGGCATCGCCAAGAAACGTCGCCAGTTGTTCCAGTTCGTTCAGCCCGTCCAGCGCAATTGGCACATCGCCTAAACGTTCGCGCACCTCGTTAAAATTGCCGGGCGCAATTGAAATCAAATCCATAATCTTGGCGATGACATTTGTCGGCATCTGGCTCTTGGCCATTTCCTCGCGCACGCCTTCGGCACCAATCTTTTCGAGTTTATCAATCGAACGATACAGCCCGCCGAGCAATTCGTTGGGCACGCCCGCATATTGTCCGATGCCGGTCAAGATTTTGCGATTGTTGATTTTCGTAACAAACGATTTGAACCCGAGCGTTTGCAAGGCAGTGTAAATCATCGTAATGATTTCGGCGTCGGCGAGCATGGATTTGCTGCCAACGATGTCGGCATCGCATTGATAGAATTCGCGATAGCGACCTTTTTGCGGACGCTCGGCGCGAAACACCGGCGCGATCTGATAACGCTTGAACGGTTTGGGCAAATCGGGGTACATCGCAACGACGCGGGTGAGCGGGACGGTCAGATCGTAACGCAACGACAACTCTTCCTTGCCCTCGCGATGTCGCGCATCGTAAATCAATTTTTCGGCGTCTTCGCCGTACTTGCCCATCAACGTGTCGCGCAATTCTAGGACGGGCGTTTGCAAGGGCTCAAATCCAAAACGCTGAAATACTTTTTCGATTTCACCAATGACGTATTGGCGTTGGAGCATTCTTTGCGGCAGAATGTCGCGCATTCCGCGTGGTACGCGGGGTTGGATTTTCGGCGGCATGATGAACCTCAAGTTCAAAGTTTGGAAACAAAAACGGCGTGGTTTCGCAACGCGCCCACGCCATTCTGTCTACTGCCTTCGGCTTACCTCATACGGCCTACTGCTTACTGATTCCCGGCGTGGCAAAACGGCGCATCAAAATGATAACGGTGCGCGTGATGATGGTGCAGTGGGCGAGCCAGAAAAAATTGCTGGTTCATAGTGGTTGGCATTATAGCATACAAGCGGAAAAGAGCAAACTGGAATGAGAGTTTGCGGTCAAGGTCTCTGACCTTTGCGAGCCGTCCTCAACTCACTGCTTGCTTCACGAGCGCGCTGATCCGTGCCTCTTCGGTAGCCGTCAACGCTTTCAGCGCAAAGGCGACGGGCCACATGTTCCCTTCATCAAGGTTCGCATCGGGTTGGAAGCCGAACGTTGCATATCTCACGTTGAACTTACTCGCCGCTTGAAAAAAGCAAATGACCTTGCCTGCTGCGTTGGCATAGGCAGGCATCCCGTACCAAGTTTTCGGCATCAGAGTCGGCGCGGCGGCTGTGACAATCTCATGCAGATGCTTTGCCATAGAGCGATCGGGTTCTTTCATCGCGGCGATGGCGGCAAGCACAGCGGTTTCCCCTGCCGCCCGGTCCTTGCTTGCGCGCGCTTCCGCCTTTAGTTCTTTGGCACGTTCCTTCATCGCGGCTTTTTCCTCGTCCGTGAATCCCTTGGACGGCTTGCCTTTCACGGTAGTGCTTTTGGACTTTTGCTTTGGGCTCATTGAAACCTCCTCATACCGATTTAACGCTTGTCTTTCCAATCACGAAATATATCCCAAATCTGCCAGCCGCTCAATCACTTCTTGCTCTTCTTCCGCCGAATAACCATCTCGCGTTGTCGCGCTCCCGGCCGATGTGCCCCCATATTCGATTGCCCGTGTATCTGCCAACACTTCGGTCAGCACGCGTCCATCCATATCGGTTGGGATGGGCAAGCCCAGCAGGTGCAGAATCGTCGGGGCGAGATCAATGAGCGACGCGCCCGAAAACTCGCCAGCGTTTTTGATCCCCGCGCCACTCGCGACGAAAATACCGTTCATGCGATGCGACGACGAGACGCCAAACGATTTCTCGATCACCTTGTTCGAGCCGAACTCAAAATCGCCGAACGCGATGGTTTCCAAGTTGCGCGGCAGGAACAAGATGTCGGGGGCGTGAGCCAGGTGTGCGCCGTGATAAATCTCTTCTTTTTTCCAAATCTGTTCGATGAGTGGCGTGCCATCCGGCAATCGGAGCGCGCGCAAATCAGTGATGACTTGATCGCGCGTGCATTCATAGTCATCGCCCGGCGCAACGATCCCGTGCGGTTCGCGTCCGCGCAAATTGATATGCACCTCGCCGATGTATCCAATCGAGTACGCGGTCGTGCGCGCCCAGTCCACATCGGCGAACGAAAGAAAGAATCGTTTAAGCAAACCTCGTCCGCCGCGTCGTTTATCGAGCGTGCGGCGCAATTTGCCCAAGCCCAGTTTGAGCAGAATATTGTACACCAAGCGCGGCGTCAAGCCAAGTTGAAACGCCATTCGCTTTGCTTGCGATGCGATGTTCGGCTTGAATTTCAAATAGCCGCGTTGCGCGAGAAAATTGTTGACGTAGAGAAAGTTGCGGACGGGTCCGTGACCGTGATCGGACATTAAAAGGATAGAGACGGGAGACTGGAGATGGGAGATTAGATTTCCCATGAGCGCGTCAATGTGTCCGTAAATCTCCAGGATGCCATCCCGGAACTTGGCGGCTTCCGCCGGGTCGTGTTCGTGATGCGTTGCATCGTACGCTGCCCATAACCCGTGCGAGACGGTATCGGTTTCTGGGAACACGAGCATGAAAAAATCCCAAGGATACTTTTGCATCAAGTATTCGGCGGCGCGAGCACGCTGATCGGCAGAATATTTCAGTGCTTGCAGAAAAATCTCGCCGCGACCCTTTGAGTACACTTCATCGGAGTAAACGACATACTCGCCAATCGCGTTTTTCAATTCGTCGGCGAGTTCTTGGGGATAGGTGTAATTCTTGGCGTGGCGCGGCGTAAGCATTCCCGTAATCAGCAAACCGTTGAGCGGCTGGGGGGGCCAGGTGACCGGCACATTCATCACGATCACTGGTTTCCCGGCTTCGCTGATCAAATCCCACACGGCTTTGCCATCGCGATCGAGCGCGGACACCGGCGTGAGATCGTACGAGTTGGCGCGGCGTTGCATAAAATCGAACAAGCCGTGTGCGCCGGGATTCTTGCCGGTCATAAACGATGACCATGCGGAGGCGGTTACTGGCGGCACGGTCGAACGCAGTTCACTGAACGCGCCGCTTTCCATCAATTTTTTGAAGGTGGGCAATTTGCCTTGCGCGATGAACGGTTTGATGAGATCAAACGTCGCGCCGTCGAGACCGATGCAGAGAACTTTGGACATTTCGATAAAAAAACCTTTTTACCACAGAGAGCACAGAGGACACAGAGAAGTTTCTCTCCGCGCCCTCTGCGTCTCGGCGGTGCAATTGATCGAATTATACTTTTGCGGTTGCCGTCGAATTTTTCTTGACGGGTTCTTGGTTGCTCCCCATGATAAATGCTTTCACGATGTCGCCGGTGTAGATCGCGTTGGGTTTCACTTCGCATCCTGCCCAACACCCGGGGCACTTGCGCACGATCTCGCGCTGTTTTTTCGTCTTATCGTTGTACCAGACCTCTTCCAACGATTGGGTACGCAGATTGCCCACCACCGTGGGATAGTACACGCACGTAACGACATCTCCGTTTGGCATCAACCGCATATGATTGTGCAGTTCGATGCATGCCGGCTTGGGCGATTCGATGTGGTGCAACAAACGATTCTTCAAGCCGCGCAAGTAATAGCGTTGCACGAGCCATTCGGGTAAATCGTTGATGCCATCGCGCGTATCGAGTTGCTGGAAAATATAGTTGAGTTGTTCCGGCGTGAAATCGGACATCGAAACCGATTTCATATTCGGAATATCCTTTTCCTTGTCCGTGTTGAGGCGATAGAGCGTGTAATGATCGGTGGCAATCGCGTAATGGACACTCACGCCCAGTTTTGCCATCTCGGCGCGTAACGGTTCGATGTGATCCCAGTTGCGATCCGTGATCGTTTGATTCACGCCGACATAAAAGCCAAGTTTCTCGCGCAACTCGACCAAGCCGCGCAACGTGCGCATCGCTTTATCGTACAAGCCGCGATAGCCGCGAATCTCGTCGTGCCGCGCACCGACCGCATCAATGGAGAGTTTCAAATGCAATTTTTTCGAGCCCACCGCTTTGGCGTATTCCAAGATGCGTTCGGTCATCACGCCGGCGGTGGTTACGTGAACGATGGTGGGATCGTTCGTCTCGATGATGGTGCGTGTAATCTCGGTGAGATCGCGACGTAAAAAGGGTTCGCCGCCGGTGATACGCAACGAATCGAGATGTGGAATCTGTTTAAAGACGTGCCGAATCTCGTCCACCGTCATATCGTCGTGATCGGTTTTCTTCCACACGTCGCACATAAAGCAACGCAGGTTGCACCGCCACGTGACGATGAACGTTGCCATATTCGGCAGTTCAACTCTGCCGATTTTATTGTTTACCACTGCTTTCGCAATGTTAGTGTAGGTACTTAGAGGCATAGTTCCTTGTTTCAGGTCAAGTTCCGAGTTTCAGGTCAACGTCAACCTGGCAACTCGGCAACTTGACTCACTCATATTTCTCCCGCCGAATTGCGCTGACTTGATCGGCGAGGATGCCAAACATAAAGATGATGACGCCGGCAAGGATCAAAATGATGGCGCCCGAAGGAATGTTCAAGCGTTGCCGCAGCACAATATCGGCAAGCCAGTACGCCACGCCAATGAAAAACAAGACTGCACTCGTCGGCACAAACACACGCAACGGATCAAACAGCGCGATGATGCGAATGATGAGCATCAAGGTATTGAGTCCATCGCGAATGGGATTCACGGTGCTCGTGCCAATGCGCGGCGAGGTGGTGATGGGAACGTAGGCAACGCTGTATCCTTCTTTGAACAAAGCAAGTGTCAGTGTTGTGGTGAACGAAAAGCCGTTGGGCAGGATGTGCAAGAATAATTGGGCAACGTCTTTGCGAAACGCGCGAAAGCCGGAATTCAAATCCGGAATATTTGTCTGCGCTAAATAGTTTGCTACCTTGGATAACAACCACTTGCCGGGCCGCCGAATCAGCGGCGCATGTGAACCTTTGGTGCGCGCACCGACCACCATATCATTGTCGTCCAGATGATCGAGCAGGTTGGAGATTTGCGCGGCGTCGTGTTCGCTATCGGCATCCATCATCACGATAATGTCGCCGGTCGCCGCGCGAATGCCGGTCTTGAGCGCCGCGCCATAGCCCTTGTTCATCCGATGGCGAATCACGCGAAAGCCGGCTTGCTCGACAATCTGTGCGGTGCGATCGGTGGAGCAATCGTCCACGATGATGATTTCTGCACGCGCGCGCCAAACCTCCAGCCCTTGCAAGACATTGGCGATGCTGGCTTCTTCGTTGTAGGCGGGAATGATGATAGAAATCGCGTGTTGCGTGTTGCGTGTTCCGTGTTCCACTTGATTACTTTTTGCTTTTCACTTGTCCCAGCACGTAGCGATGATGCGCCCAGATGGCTTTGAGCTGCCATGGAATTGGCGCGCGTTCCAAGAAGGTATAACGATCAATTTGTGCCTTGAGTTCCGGACGCCGTCCCAGATAATAATCCATCGTGCTCCAATTCCAGCCCGCGCCGGTAAATTGCGCATCCAGTTTTTTGGAGCGAATCCCCAGTCGTTGGAGTACTTGCGAGGCGGGCATTACCGTGTCGGGCCATGGCGGCACGTCCAGCACGCCTTCATCAATGAATTGGACTTGGGCTGTGCGCAAGACTTGTTTGATACGTTGCATGTTTGCCCATGCCTCGTCCACATAATTCACAAAATCGCGTTCGAGCAAATATTTGCGCATCAAGTAACCGATTTGCACCCGGTTGGGCATTGCCACGAAAACCAGTTTGCGCGAGACGCGCACCAATTCGTTGAGCAACGCTTCCGCATTCGGCAAATACCACAAAGCCGCCCATTCCCACGTTAAATCGAAAGCGTTATCCTCAAAAGGCAAACGCGCAAAATCGGTGTGATGCACAAACGTCGCCCGCAGGTTCAATTCGCCCCAGATGCGTTCAATGCCTTGTAAACGTTCGGCATGATCGTCCACCAACGTTACCGCACACCCGCGTTGTGCCAAACGCACGCTGTTGATGCCGCTCACGCCAGCCATCCCAAAAATGGGTGCTTCGAGCACGGTGTGAATATTGTGTTGGCTCACGAGGCGGTCGAGGTAATCGTTGAGGACCAAGCGTTCGTAAACGAGACCAAGCCCCTCGTTGTAATCGGTGAGGTATTTGCGCCAGCGCGCTTCTGGAACGGGTTGGTTCATCACGGGGACATATTACACGATTTCAAACGTTTTGTCGAATAATTTCTTGCCGGGCAATCTTATAGTTTTCTTACGGAGCGATTTGAATTTTGTTGAAGGTGTTTTGCGTTGATCCGATGCCGACAGAAAATGTGTGCTCGCCAGACGGTAAATTCTGGGACAAGGGTAGGTCAAAGTATGCTTTGAGAATCTCGCCGCGCTGCCACTCGCGCGTGGGATAAAAAGTGATCGGCGCACGTTCCCATATTTGGATGGGCGCGCCACTTGCATCAACGAGTTCAAAGCGCAACGTCAAATTGGAAGTGATATTTTCTTGCACAAAGAAAATCAAATTGCCGCTAATATTTTCACCAGCACGATACTTGCCTTCAAAGCCGCCATAGCCCAACAATCGGATTTGATGATTCAGTGTTAGGTCGAGCGGATGCGCGATGAACACTTGATCGCGGGTCAAGTTTGTCGTGCGTTCAACCGCGAATGAACCCAGCCCGATTTCATCGCTCGTCGGCATTTTGGTTTGCGCGTCGAGTATTTGCATTTTCAAGATATGAAGACCCGGCGGCGTACCTGCCGGGATTTGCAAGTTATGCACGTCGCGCACGTACTCACCAGGTTGCCATTGCGTCGCCGGAGACAGTCCGCGTACCGGCGGCTCATCTTTTTGCGCAATGATGCGATTTTCTGGATCGAGCAATTTAATGCGTACGAGAAAATCTTGCGCGCTCGATTTGGCATACCAATCGAGTGTGATGCGCACGGTACGATTCGGCGCAATGCTCGTGGTTGGCGCGTAGGGTTCAAGGGCAGTGGTGATTTCAAAGTTGGCTAACGTGAGTGACAAGTTAATCGAAATATTTTTCGGCGACGCTGGCGTACGCATCTGCGGTTTGTCGCGCACCTCCAGCAAAGGACCCAGTTGTGCGTACCGATACTCACCCATCGGTAACGCACTGCCGGGCGCGAGGAAAATTGCGCGGCCATCGGCGAACGCATCACGCGCGGCGTCGGTTTGAGGGGTGGGATCGTCCTGCGTGCCGACAATTTGCAAATCAGTGCGGCGATGTTCGATACGTTGCATATAGCGCATCGCATTGAGTTGCCCCCAGTTGCCGACAATTGTTGCGTTCGGCGGAATGGGAAGCGTGAAAATCTCGTCCCAGGTTTTGTACACCCGGTCGAACGTGCTCCAATCGGCAAGGTGAAAGCGGGGTGGAAAGGGGAGCATAACAAGCAAGGTAAGGATGATGCTCAGCAATGCAAAAAGAATCGGTTTGTGTGGAAAGGCAAAACGAGTGTTGATAAAAGTTTCCACCGCGCCAACGCCCAGCGCGAACCAAAGCATAGCAAAGAAGAAAGGCAACACCAAATAACGATCCGGCTCGCCAGCGACTAACGTGGCGAACGCAACGTACGTCAGCCAACCTAGCCCCAGGAACAAGGTGAGATGCGTGTCGCGGGTAGTGTGTCTGCGAGGGAACACACTGACAATACCAATTAGAATAAACGCAACGCTCAAATAACCCAACGAATCGTGCAAGTACAAAATCAATTGTGTGAACGCTTGCGTTATTTCGATGAGGGTGGCGCGCGTATAATTCCCGGCTTCGCTCCCGGCGATGTGATGGATGAAAGCGTCCAGTGTGTTGCTATACCACGGCGAGTTGTTGCCCAAAATCGGAAGATAGAGATAGAACGCTAGCGGTGCAACAAGAAAGATCAGGTTCCGCATCAACGCGCGCGGGCGATGAATAATGTTCGAATCGGTGAGCCAAACCAAGAGCACGATGGTGGGCAAGAGAAAAAGTGTGGTGCGATGGTGTGCTAGACTCAAACCAAACAAAAATGATACCAGGGTCAGTGGGGCACGTCGTACGCGCCATTGTACCAGTGCATAGATGATTGTGGCAAGCAAAAACAAATTGAGTGGACCCACCGAGGCAACGCCGGCTTGTCGCCACACGGCAACGTTCGTTACGAACAACGCTGTCGTTGCAATTGCACTAATCTGTCGCTGGGTGAGCGTGAGCGCGTTGAGATAAACAACGACAGCAGTGAGTGCACCAATCACCGCGGACAATAGATTCATTCGGTACGCCACGTTGCCAGTAGGCACAAGTGTCGTGAAAATCTTGCCGAGGAGGAGATAGAGCGGATAGCCGGTTGAGTGGGCGATGCCAAGCGTGTACGCAACGTGTTGGAACTCTTCGCTGTCCCAGCCGCCGCCGAGCGTGGGCGCGGTGGTGCGTAAATACAGTGCGAACGATGCAACAAAAATTAGACCGGCAATAGTCAATGGGCGGCGTGCAGCAGTCATTGTGTTGGTGCTTCTGAATTGGCAAAATGAATCACCAGGTTATCTTCTTCGAACTTGGCGTGTTGAACATTCAAAACAGACAGCACGTGCGGCAAAATAATATTACGACGAAAGTTACCGATGCTGATGGCAAGTTCATCGGCTTTGCGGGTGAGGTGAATGGCTTCTTTGCGCACAAAGGGGAGATGGAGTTTCAGGAGATACCCATGATCACTTTTTTCGATGATTTGCGGTTGCCCGGTGTGCATGACTTGTGTTGGATCTTGATCGCCGTAAATGGCTTGTGCCATCTTGCGCAGCATTTCCAAACCAACGACTTCTTGATCGAGCAAAGGTACTTTGAGAATCGGCAGGGGTGCAAATGCTTCTTCGATTAACTGACCATACCGCGCCTGCGATCCCTTCCATGCTTCAAAGTACTGATCGCCGATTGTTGCCGGCAAGATACGATTGGAGATAATCGCATCGGTGGAATAGCCAAAGAGATTCAAGTACGTAAAGGTGCGTTGCGCTTCTTTGATCACCATCTTTTCCGGATTCATCACAATCCGCACCGATGATTTGACGTGATCGGTCAAGAGCTGATGCATCCGGTCGAATTGCAGAATGAGATCGCGTATTGAATCGAAAACACGTTCATCCGGCACCGGCAAATCGGTCATACTGCGAATGAGCGGACTGGCGACTTTGGCGATTTGGCGTTCCAAGGGGAAGATATGGACGATGTACCAGCGGGCAACTTCGGGCAAGGAAAGCAAACGCAATGTCTCGCCGGTTGGCGCGCAATCTACGATGATGACATCGTACTCGTTCGTATCGTGCAAGGAAACGATCTGGAGCAAACTGGCGAGTTCGTCCATGCCCGGCAAGATGCTCGCTTCCTCGGCGATCATTTCGTTCATGCCGCGCCACGCCAGAACCGACGAAAGCCACTCTTGCACGGTGCCCCAGTATTTTTCCATCTGATGCAAAACGTCAATCTCTTGCGCTTGCAAACGTGGTGCAAGTTCAAATGGCTCATTGCCGATCGTTGTGTCAAATGAATCGGCGAGCGAATGCGCGGCATCGGTGCTAACAACAATTGTGCGATAGCCGAGATCAGCACAACGTAATGCAGTTGCGGCGGCGATGCTGGTTTTACCTACGCCGCCTTTGCCGGTGTAGAGGAGAATACGCATAGGGAACTCTTCGTCGCCAAGTATACCACGCTTTTCCATTACACGCCAGAATATTTTTCCTAAGGTTTGGTGCGTTCCACCGTTTGACACACTTCCCAAAAGATGCTAATCTCGCGCCCGATGAAAGTCTATTTGTCAACCCTTGGTTGCAAACTGAACGAAAGTGAGTTGGAAGCGTGGGCGCGCAAATTTGGCGCGGAGGGATACACTATTGTGGATGATCCCCAAGACGCTGACCTTGTCGTGTTGAACACGTGCGCGGTAACGCACGTCGCCGCGCGCAAATCGCGGCAGATGGCGCGGCAACTTGCACGCGCAAATCCAAATGCAAAATTGATTCTTGCCGGTTGCTACGTCTCTACCTCGCCCGATGAAGCACAAGCATTGCCTAACGTCTCGCTCATCGTGCCGAACGCGGATAAGGATCAACTGGTGCAAATAGCCGAAAGCCGATGGCGGACGGCGAATAGCCAAGCGCCAATTGCGAATGGGAATAAGCCAAGCACAATAGGCGATGCGCTGTACACCACACACGATTTGCCATACACTATTTTGGATGCAGATGTCGAGACACAGGTTGCCGGTCGTACTCCCACGCCACTTGGCACTCGTCCCCCCTCGCTCCGAACCCGTGCGTTCGTCAAAATCCAAGACGGTTGCAACATGAGTTGCACGTATTGCATCATTCCGTTGGCACGTGGCAGCGAACACAGTCGTCCGCTCAACGATGTGGTGCGTGAAGTCAAAATGTTGGTGGATGCCGGCTATCAAGAAATCATTTTGACCGGCGTGCAGATTTCAGCGTATCGTGATAGAACAGAATTTGCAATGCTCCATTCCTTGCCCGATCTCGTTGCCGCGATTTTGGCGGAAACGGACGTGCCGCGCTTGCGCTTGACCAGCATTGCACCGTGGGATTTGGATGCCGCCTTACTCGATCTGTTTCGCGATCCACGATTGTGCCGGCATTTGCATCTATCGCTTCAAAGTGGATCGGATACCGTGCTCCGCCGGATGCGCCGACCTTACACGACAGCCCAATTTGCGCGCGCCGTTGAACTTGCCCGCGAGAAAATCCCGGACGTTGGCATTACAACGGATGTCATCGTGGGCTTTCCCGGCGAGAGTGAAACCGAGTTTGAACAATCGCTCCAGTTTGTCAAGCAGATGCAATTTTCGCGTGTGCATGTCTTTCCGTACTCGGCGCGGGCAGGAACGCTTGCCGCTAGGTTGCCACTCCAAGTTGATGATCGTACCAAAGCATCGCGGATGAAACAGATGCAAGCGATTGCAGATGCGAGTCGGCGTGCATTTACCGAGCGATTTATCGGACGTGAGATGCCGGTGTTGTGGGAAACGAATCAAAAGACGGAGGGCTGGGTTGGTTACACCGGCAATTATATCCGGGTGTTTGCGCAGTGCGGTAACGATTTGCACAATCAGATCACTCCAGCGCGGCTTATCAAGCCCATTGATGACGGTGCCATTGGGGAGGTGATACAAAAATATCCTAAATGACCCCAAAATGACCCCCTCGTATCTTGACGCTCCTATCCTTCTCCCCTTACAATCGTAGCAACCACGCCGTATGTTTTGCCGGCGGTAGATTAATCCTCGCGTGAGGGGCAGATGCCTGATAGAGACGATGGTGTTCAGTTAAAGATCGAAAACGTCAGCATGGCGTTTGGGGGTATCGCGGCTTTGCGTGGCGTGAGTCTCCAAGTCCAACGTGGCGAAATTTTTTCGATTATCGGTCCGAACGGGGCTGGCAAGACCGTTCTCCTCAATTGCATCAACGGTCTTTATCGTCCTCAGCGCGGCAAAATCCTCTTCGAAGGTCAAGATATTACCCCTCTGCGTCCCTACCAGCGTGCGCGGCTAGGAATCTCTCGTTCGTTTCAAAAAATCGAACTCTTTCGCGGTATGACCGTCCTCGATAACATTCGGTTGGGACGGCATGTGCATTTGCACGCCAACTTTTTGGAAGGCGGTATCTATGTGGGGCGTGCCGAGCAAGAAGAATTAGCAAATCGTGAATTTATCGAGCGCGAAATCATTGACTTGCTTGAAATTGCGCACATTCGCAACAAGATCGTGGGCATGTTGCCGTACGGTTTGCAAAAACGAGTTGAATTGGCGCGTGCCTTGGCTTTGCAACCCAAATTGCTTTTGCTCGATGAACCGATGGCGGGACTGAACTTGGAAGAGGTCGAAGATATGGCGCGCTTTATTCTCGACGTGAACGAAGAGAAAAAGTGGCAAGTTACGTGCGTCTTGGTGGAACACGATATGGGTGTGGTGATGGACATTTCCAATCATGTCGCGGTGCTGAACTTTGGTGAGAAAATTGCGCAAGGCACACCAGAAGAAATTCAACGCGATGAACGCGTGATGCACGCCTACTTGGGTGAGAAAGAGGATTTGTATGTTACGCGGCGGTAACCGCAAACGCACACTCGAAATTGAAATCACGCCTGATCTCACGATTCCCAAAGTCTTTGTCCAAGCCGTGCAAAGGTATGGCACCAAGGTTGCCATGCGCGAAAAAGAGTACGGCATCTGGCGACCCTTGACGTGGAACGAATATTCCGAACGCGTCCAAGCGATTGCCCTCGGCCTGACCGACCTTGGCTTGCAACGGGGCGACAAGGTGGCATTGATTGGCGATAATCGTCCCGAAGGGTTGTGGGCAGAGATGGCAGTGTTGTGCGCGGGTGGCGTTGCGGTGTGGCTGTATCAAGAATCGCTGATTGACGAAGTGCAATTCATCGTGGATCATTCCGATGCCAAGTTTATGATCGTGGAAGGACAAGAAGAAGTTGACAAAGCGCTGACCATCAAAGACAAATGCCCAAAATTGATGCGTATCATCTGGGATGATCCCAAAGGGTTGCGCCACTATGACGACCCGGCACTCGCAAGTCTTGAGCAAGTGATGGAGCGCGGACGACAGATCGCCGAACAAGAACCACATCGGTTTAACGATATGGTCAAAGTTGGCGTTGGTGAAGACGTCGCGCTTTTGTTTTACACCTCTGGCACGACCTCGGCACCCAAAGGCGCACTGCTCACGCATTGGAATATGCTCAAGATGGGGCAGAACCTGATGCGGGTGGATCCCGCGTATGAATCCGATGATTTTGTTTCCTTCCTTCCCTTTGCTTGGATCGGCGAACAAATGATGTCTATCTCGTGTGGCATTCAAGCCGGCTTTACCATCAATTTTCCGGAAGAACCGGAATCCTCGCTCGAAGACCTGCGTGAAATTGCACCCCAAATGATGTTCTCCTCGGCACGCCTATACGAGCAAATGGTGCGCAGTGTTCAGGTCAAATATGCGGACGCCACCTGGTTGAAACGCAAGATTTATGAATGGGGCGTCAACGTAGGGTACAAGATCGCCGACGCCAAGTTCAACAAAAAGCCGGTAGCCTTCCCTGTCCGATGGCAATGGTACATCGCCGATGCGTTGGTGCATCGGGCGTTGCGCGATCATTTAGGCTTGGCGCGGATTCGCAACGCGTACACCGGCGGATCGGCCATCGGTCCCGATCACTTTCGATTCTTTCATGCGATTGGGGTCAACCTCAAACAGATTTATGGCCAAACGGAAATTGCCGGCATCTCGGTCTTGCATCGCACGGATGATGTGAAACTCGATACCGTGGGCAAGCCGATCCCGGAAACCGAGATCAAGATTGCGGAGGATGGCGAGATTTTGTCCAAAAGCCCGGCGGTGTTCAAGGGTTATTATAAGAACGAGGAAGCGACGGCCAAGACCTTGCGCGATGGCTGGCTTCATTCCGGCGATAGTGGCTTTATTGACGAAAGCGGACATCTCGTCTTCTTTGATCGCTCCAAAGACATTATGATCTTGAGCGACAAGCGCAAGTTCTCGCCTGTTTTTGCGGAAAGCCGGCTCAAGTTCAGTCCGTACATCAAAGATGCGTGGGTGATTGGTCACGAGCGTCCGTACGTCACGGCGGTGATTTGTATTGATTACGGCGTTACCGGGCGATGGGCGGAGAGCAAAGGGATTGCGTACACCAGTTATCAAGAACTATCGCAGGAACCGCGCGTGTTGGAATTGGTGCGCCAAGCCGTTGAGCGGGTGAACGCCAGTCTGCCCGAAGTCGCGCGCGTGCGGCGTTTTGTCAATCTGTTCAAAGAATTCGACGCCGATGATGATGAATTGACGCGCACCAAAAAAATTCGGCGCGGATTTCTGGAAGAGCGTTATCGTTTGATCGTGGAGGGATTGTACAGCGATGCGTCAGAGGTTCGCTTTGATGCCGTCATTACCTATGAAGACGGGCGCACGCAAAAGATTGACACGCTGTTAAAGATTGTGGATGTGGCAAAGCGATAGTAAAAACCGGCGGACAAGGATTAGCCATGGACGTTTTTCTGCAACTCACAATTACGGGACTGATGGTTGGAAGCATCTATGCGTTGGTGGCATTGGGCTGGACGCTGATCTACAAATCGTCCGGCGTACTCAACCTTTCGATGGGTGAACTCACGCTCGTCGGCGCGTACGTTTCGCTGACCTTTTATCAATGGGGTGTGCCCTTCTTGGTGGCGTTGTTCCTCACCCTGCTCGTGGGCTTGGCGTTGGGTTTGATTATCGAGCGTGTCTTTCTGCGCCCGCTCATCGGCGAATCGGTTTTGACGGTGATTATGGTTACCGTGGGCATCTCGTTCTTTTTGCGAGGCATCCTCGGTTTCATTTTTGGTACGGATACTATGGTGTTCAATCCGCCGGTCTTTCCCGCTGAACCTTTGCATTTCGGTAATGTGGTCATTGGTCAGGTATATATCTGGAGTTTCGTCGCGGCATTGATCTTGTTGGTCATTCTGGTTGCCTTCTTCAAATACACAAGTTGGGGCTTGGCCATGCAAGCCACCGCCGACGATGAAATGGCGGCGCTTTCTATTGGCATTAGCGCCAAGTTCGTATACGCGCTCGCGTGGGCAATCGCTTTTATGGCGGCGGGTGTTGGAGGTGCATTGCTCGGCAATATCAATGGCGTCAACGTCTCGGTCGGTTATCTGGGTTTACTGGTCCTGCCCGCCGTGGTGATGGGAGGCCTCAATTCGGTGCCGGGAGCGATTGTGGGAGGATTGATCGTGGGCTTGCTTCAGAATTATGCCGGCGGTTATCTTGATAATTTGACGATTGCCGGCATCAATCTGATTCCCGGCGGCGCGAAAGAAGTTTTTCCGTTTTTGGTGATGACGATTGCATTGTTGTTCAAACCGTACGGTTTGTTTGGTTGGCAAAGAATCGAAAGAGTTTAGGGAACGAATCTACGGCAGAGGTGAACAAGGAGGGGTCTGTGCAGGTTCAAGGAAAAACGATTGTTGTGACCGGCGGGGGCAGTGGAATTGGTCGTGAATTGACTCTGTTGTTATTGAAAAAAGGAGCGCGGGTCGCCGCTGTGGATATTAACGAAGCAACCCTCCAAGAGACGGCGGCGTTGGCGGGCGATCTCGTGAGCCGGTTATCCACCCATCAATGCGACATTACGGATCGGCAAGCCGTGATGGCACTCGTTCAAGCGGTGATTCAGGCGCATGGTGCGGTGGATGGTGTCATCAATAACGCTGGTATCATTCAACGTTTTGTCAAAATCAACAATCTGGAATTCAAAGAAATCGAACGCGTCTTTAACGTCAACTTTTTTGGCATGGTCAATGTGACCAAAGCCTTTTTGCCTCACTTGCTTGAGCGACCCGAAGCCCATATCGTCAATCTGTCGAGCATGGGTGGGTTCTTGCCGGTTCCCGGTCAAACTGCTTATGGCGCATCGAAAGCGGCGGTGCGATTGTTTACCGAGGGGTTGTACTCAGAACTACTTTCGACCAAGGTGCGAGTTACGGTAGTCTTTCCTGGCGCAATCGCAACCAATATCGCTGCCAACTCCGGCGTGGCGATTCGCACACCCAGCGATACCTCCAAAATCAAAACGACCTCACCCGTGGTGGCGGCTCAAATCATCGTAGACGGCATGGAGAAAAACAAGTATCGGGTGTTGATTGGTTCGGATGCGAAAATGATGGATTGGCTCTGCCGATTGATGCCTGAGCGCGCTGCCAAGATGATCTATTCTCAGATGCGCTCATTGTTGACAGAGTAGTTTTCTGCTCTCCGCGTCCTGCGCGATGAAACGATGTAACATCAAAGATTGAGGCAACGCGATGTCCGTAATGCGACTTCCTTCCGGCGTGTACCACGAAAACTATCGTCAAGACCATGCCTGGTGGCAAACCCGCTTTGTCTGGTTTCGGATGGCAATTTTGTTTGCCATCTTGTTTGGATTCTTTCCCCTGGTGGCTGGCGGCTATGAACTTTCCGTAGCCAACCGCATCGGTTACACCATCCTGTGTGCGCTGGGCGTGCAACTGTTGATTGGTTTTGCGGGCCAAGTTACACTGGGTCATATGGCGTTCGTAGCGATTGGCGCGTACACCTCCGCCATTCTGACCTTGAATATGAATCAAGCCTTTCCAATCCTCAAAGACCTGGGCGTGTCGTATCCGATCAGTATGGTTGCGGCGATGATTGTGGCGGGCTTGTGGAGTATGCTGTTTGGTTTGCCCTCGGCGCGGGTCAAAGGTTTTTACCTGATTATGACGACGATGGCGGCACAATTTATCACGGTGGACTTTATCATCACTCATTACATCAGCCGAGCGGGTGATCGGGGCATTGCTTTTTCGTTGCCCCCCGGCACCATTCGGTTTGGACCCTGGGACATTCGCACCGATCTGGAACAGTACTATTTGATGTTGGTGTTGGTCATCCTGGGCATTCTCTTTATCGGCAACTTGATGCGTACCCGCATTGGACGGGCGTGGATTGCGATCCGGGATAACGATATTGCCGCCGAAGTGTTGGGAGTCAACATTGTACGCTATAAATTGTTGGCGTTCTTTATCGCTGGCGCCATTGCCGGTGCGGCGGGAGCGTATGCCAACGCCGTATCTTTTACCGTGAGCCCGGAACAATTTAGTTTTGGCGAATCGTTGTGGTTGGTTGGCGTCGTGTTGATCGGCGGCATTGGCAGTAATTACGGCACCATCTTCGGCGCCATCTATTTGACGCTGATCGCTGAACTGGTGCAACCCGCGCTCAAAATCATTTTGCCCGACCTTGCCCTCAAAACATCGTACGTCAAAGATATGGTGTTTGGTTTGTCCATCATCATCTTTTTGTTACTCGAACCCAAGGGCTTGGCGTATCGTTGGTCACGTTTCAAAGACTATATTCATTTGTGGCCCTTTTCATACTGACGTGCGCTGGAGGTGATGCGGCTGAATCTATTCGATATTGACGCATGGCAACGGAACGAAAGTGATTTCTCCAAAGGAGGGAGGACTATGAATTTCCGGAAACTATTGCTGGTAGGAATGATGGTCGTCATCGTCGTGGGGATTGTCGCGTGTGGCAGCGGGCAACCAGCGACCACGTCGAGTTCATCGGCGGTACCGAGTGCGGGCGAGGTCAATATCGGCTCGCTGAACGACCTGACCGGCGCCACCTCGGATGTCGGTAAAGATTACGCGCTTGCAGTCAAAGAAGCCATCAGTTGGGTCAACGAAAATGGCGGCATCAATGGCAAGACCATCAAGTTGTTCCAGTACGATTACGGTTATCGCGTGCCCGAAGCGCAAACGATCTACAAACGCTTTCGCGATTTCGATAAAGTGGTCGCGGTGTTAGGTTGGGGCACCGGCGACACGTCCGCACTCTCGCCCACGATCAATCAGGACAAGATGCCGTACGTTTCGGCTTCGTACGCCGGCGAACTCACGAATCCATCCAAGACACCGTACAACTTGTTTGCTGCCCCCGATTACTCGACCTCGGCGCGCGCCGCGCTTACAGTGTGGTACGAAGAAGTGTGGATGAAAGACGCCCGCTTCGACGCCGATCGTAAAGCCGGCACCAAACCACGCGTGATTATGTTCTATCAAAAGTCATCGCCGTACTCTAGCGCACCGATCAAAGCGCTGAAAGAACAAGCCGCGTTGCTCGGCTTCGAAGTAGGTCCTGATCAAGACGTAGCGCTGACCGCGCTCGACACTAAATCGCAGGTGCTGGCGGCAAAAGATTTCAAGCCCCACGTTGTTTGGCATGGGAACACGACCAACTCCGTGGCGACCGCGTTGAAAGATGCCAAAGCGTTGGGCTTGGGCGCCGACCATCTCGTCAACACGTATGGCTTTGATGAAAACTTGCCCAAACTGGCTGGCGATGCGGCGGAAGGTGTGATGGGCATTGGGGTTGCCGCGTTCTATGGCGAAAATGTTCCCAAGATGGATATCGTGGTCGCCTCCGCAAAGAAATACAATCCGAACACGCCGCAAGAGACCCGTTTGATTCACACCGTCAAGGCGTGGGCAAACACGCTCGTCTTGGTCGAGGCGATGAAAGCGGCTGACAAAGCGGGCAAACTAAACGGCGAAGGCATTCGCGCCGCGTTCGAGCAGTTCCGCGACTTGGATATCGGCTTAGGTGTAACACCACTCACATGGACATCCACCGATCATCGCCCCACGAGTCAGGTACGCATCTATCAGATCAAGAGTGGCAAATTCAATTTGCTCAAGCAAGTTGATCTCAAAGCCAAGTATCCCAACGATTGGCCCAAGTGGATCGGCTACTAAACCACCCTCATGAACAACGGCAACATTCTTAATCTCAACAACATCGAAGTAATGTATCACGAGGTCATCCTCGTGTTAAAAGGGGTCTCGCTCAGTGTGCCGAACAGCGGCATTGTGGCGCTGCTCGGGGCGAACGGCGCGGGTAAAAGCACCACCCTGAAAGCGATTTCGGGTTTGCTCAAACACGAAAACGGCCGCGTTACGGATGGCTCGATTGAGTTTATGGGAACGCGGATTGACCGCAAATCAGCGGAAGAGATTTCACGCATGGGCATCATCCAAGTCATCGAAGGGCGCCGCGTCTTTGAACACCTCACCGTCGAGGAGAATATCAAGGTGGGCGCCCATCTGAGCGGGGCAAAGTTGCGCGATGGCTTGGACAAGGTGTACACCTATTTTCCACGCCTCAAAACGTTGCGCGATCGAACCGCTGGCTTTTGCAGTGGGGGCGAGCAACAAATGCTCGTGATGGGGCGGGCACTAATGACGAACCCTAAACTGATGTTGCTCGATGAACCTTCGATGGGCTTGGCGCCGTTGCTCATCAAAGAAATCTTCGAGATCATTACGCGCTTGAATCAAGACGAAAAGTTGCCCATCCTGCTCGTCGAACAAAATGTCAAATTGGCATTGACGGTGGCAGGCTATGGCTATGTGCTAGAAAGCGGACGCGTTGTGATGGATGGCTCGGCGGATAAATTGCGTGATAACCCGGACATTAAAGAGTTTTACCTTGGACTCACCGATCTAGGGACACGCAAAAGTTTTCGTGCGGTCAAGCATTACAAACGCCGCAAACGCTGGCTAACGTAATTTCAGATTGATGATTCCTGCAATCTCTTGGAGGGAGGAGCACAAATGAACAAGTGGTGGATATTGATGGTTCTGCTCGTTGCACTAGTTTTGAGTGCGTGCGCATCCCCAACGTCCGCGCCCACTGAATTGAAACCCCCAACGATCACATTGAATCAGGTTCAGGTGCAAAGTTATTTTCCGCCACCCTGGTCCACCTGGCCTGGCGCAATTCCCACACCAACGCCGCCCCCCGCCGGCACACCCGCGGCACAATACGTGCCATTCCCCGGCAGCATTAGCGTGCCACTTGTGCTTGGGTTTGTTTGGGATATTAACAATCCCAACGATGCGCCGGTGACAATCGAACAAATGAAGTTCACCGTCGAGTTCGAAGCCGCCCCGTCCAAACCGGGTGAGTTCTTTGCTCTTGCCACCCCCATCGTGTACGAAAAGCAAACTGTTCCCGGCAAGACGACCAATCAAGTGCGCGCTGTCGTCGTGCTCGATTCGGCGGTGGTGCCTGGCAATTTGGCGGTCACCAGCGGTCAGCGCCTGGCCGCCTTGGGTGTGACTGGTGCCGCGCTGATCAAGGATTGGTGGACCACCATCGGCGATTTCAAATTTGGTATCAAAGCCACCGGCGGCACCGCCGATGTTACGATGGGAGGCGCGAAAAAGATCGTTACCTTTGAGGGCAAGTTTCCCAACAAATGAAGCGCATAGAGGCGTAGCATCCTACGCCTCTATGCTTTCTAGGGACTCTTGCATTCTGGCACGGTTTGGGGTATAGTTATTATGCAAGCCAAAGAAAAGACTTGCTCCAAATACACTCATTGTGGAGGTGTGTTATGCTGGTGCGCGAACGAATGACCGCGAATCCCATCGTGGTAACTCCCGACACATCGTTCGAAGATGCCTTGCAACTCTTGCGTGAGAAACGGATTCGGCGATTGCCGGTGGTGGATAAGAATGGCAATCTGGTCGGGATTGTCGTTGAAAAGGATTTGTTGTACGCCTCGCCTTCGCCGGCCACATCCCTTTCGGTGTTTGAGATTCACGGTTTGTTAGCGAAACTCAAAATCAAAGATGTGATGACCAAACGCGTGATTACCGTCGGCGAAGATTGTCCCCTGGAAGAAGCCGCGCGCATCATGGTTGAACACAAAATTGGCTCATTGCCAATTTTGCGTGACAAAAAAGTGGTGGGCATTATCACCGAGACCGACATCTTTAAAGTAATGACCGAAGCGCTGGGTGGAAGTTGTACGCAATGTGTGCGCGCCACCGTGCGCATGCCAGAGGAAAAAGGTGCCCTTGCCAAGTTAGCCAATGAAATCGCCAAACTAGGCGGCAACATTGTCTCGGTCGTCACCTTTGGGATGAGCGATGCCTCGCATCGTGAACTGACCTTCAAAGTAGTGGGCATCAAGCGCGACGAGATGCAGGGGGTCTGCGATCGCTCGAATGCCCAAGTGATTGATCTGCGCGAATCCGGCGCACCGTATCAACCGATGCTCGTCTCCTCGCGTTGATCTAAAAACCCACGCAGCTTGGCGCGGATATTGGATGCCGCGCCAATTTTTTTTGTTCGCTGTCAAGTGTGGTATAATGCGCAGCGATGAATCAAGAACGCATTCGCAATTTGTGTATTATTGCCCATATTGATCATGGCAAGTCCACGCTCACCGATCGCTTGCTCGAATTCACCGGGACGATCACCAAGCGCGAGATGGTTGAACAGGTGATGGACCAAATGGACTTGGAGCGCGAAAAGGGCATCACGATCAAAGCCAAAGCCGTGCGGATGCTTTATCGGGCGAACGATGGCAATGAATACGAATTGAATTTGATTGATACGCCGGGGCACGTGGATTTCACTTATGAAGTCTCGCGTGCGCTCGCCGCGTGCGAAGGCGCGATTCTGGTTGTGGATGCTACCCAAGGCATCGAAGCGCAAACGCTTGCCAATTTGTACCTCGCGCTCGAACACAATTTGGTGATTGTCCCGGTCGTCAATAAAATTGATCTTCCCTCCGCGCGCCCCGCTCAAGTTGCGGAAGAAGTGGGGCGTCTCCTCGGCGTGCCCGCTGAATCGGTGATTCGTGCTTCTGCCAAAGTTGGTCTTGGCACACAAGACATCCTCGAAGCCAGCGTCGCCAAAATTCCACCACCCATCGGCGATACTACCTTGCCCTTACGTGCGCTCATTTTCGATTCAAAATACGATCCGTACAAAGGAGTGGTGGCTTATATACGCGTGGTGGATGGCGAGTTACCTAAAAACATCAAATTAAAGTTAATGTCCTCCGGCTTGGAGGTGGACGCGCTCGAAGTGGGCGTGTTCCGTCCCAAGATGGTTGCCGGCGATCTGCTCAGCGCCGGCGAAGTGGGGTATGTGGCGACCGGGTTGAAAAATGTGCGGGACATTCGCGTGGGCGATACGATCACCCGCGCTGACCAGCCAGCCAGCGAGCCGTTGCCCGGCTATCGGCCTGCCAAGCCCATGGTGTTTGCCGGCTTTTATCCGGTCGAAACCAACGATTATCCACTCTTGCGCGATGCGCTCGACAAACTCAAATTGAATGATGCCTCGTTGACGTACGAACCCGAAACATCGGCGGCGCTCGGTTTTGGTTTTCGCTGTGGCTTTTTGGGTTTGTTGCATATGGAGATTGTGCAAGAACGTTTGGAGCGCGAGTACGATTTGAATTTGATCGCCACCGCGCCCAGTGTCGAGTATCGTGTGCTCAAGACCAATGGGGAGGTGGTCGTCATAGATAATCCGGCGGAAATGCCGGATGGTTCCGAGATTGCGGAAATCGAAGAGCCCTGGATGCACATTCAAGTGTTCACGCCCAAAGAATACATCGGTCCGATTATGGATTTGGTGATTGCGCGCCGTGGCGTGTTCGATAAAATGGAATATTTGGATGAACAGCGCGTGATGCTCACATATTTTATTCCGCTTTCGGAACTCATCATTGATTTCTACGATCAGTTGAAATCACGCACGCGCGGTTATGCTTCGCTGGATTACTCGTTTGCCGAATATCGTGCGAGTGAATTGGTCAAACTCAATGTTCTCGTCAATGAAGAACCGGTGGATGCGCTTTCGATGATCGTGCACAAGGATTATGCGTATCCGCGCGGCGCGGCGCTCTGCAAGCGATTGAAAGAAGTGATCCCGCAACACTTGTTCCCGGTGCCCATCCAAGCGGCGATTGGGGGACATATTATCGCGCGCGAAACGATTCGGGCGTTGCGTAAAGATGTACTGGCAAAATGTTATGGCGGCGATATTACCCGCAAACGCAAATTGTTGGAAAAACAAAAAGCCGGCAAAAAGCGGATGAAGCGCTTTGGCACGGTTGAAATTCCACAAGATGCGTTTATGGCGGTGCTCAAATTAGAATCCTAGCCATCAACAAAAAGAGGTACTGTGGCTTACAAAACCCTGCGCCTTGAAGAGTCCAAGGGCCTTACGACGCTCTATCTTCATCGTCCCAGCCAGCGTAATGCGCTCAACAGCGAACTGATTGATGAACTGCGTTCATGGATCGAACACGTGCGCGATGATGAATCGTGTCGCGTGGTGATCTTGAGCGGGACTGGTAAAGTCTTCTCGGTCGGCGCGGACGTGGAGATGCTTCGGCGCATCGGTGAATCCGCCACGCCGGATCAGACCCGCGCCGAGATTCTCAAATGGCGAATGACGTTTGATGCCTTGGAGCAATTGCCTCAAATTACCATCGCCGCGATTAATGGGCTGGTGTACGGCGGTGGTTTGGTGTTGACGTTGGCGTGTGATTTTCGTTTGGCATCCACCCGGGCGATCTTTGGTCTGCCGGAAATCAAACTGGGCATGGTGCTGGCACTGGGAGGTACACAACGTTTGACCCGGCTGATTGGGGTGAGTGCGGCAAAGGAAATGATTTTGCGTGGACGCAACGTAACTGCGATTGACGCGCAACGGCTGGGCTTGGTACATCGCATCACCGAGCCGGGTGATTTGATGGGCGTGGCGCGCAGTTGGGCCGAGCGTGCGATGAGTTACTCACCACGCGCACTCGCGCTTGCCAAGCGGCTGATTGATCAATCGTTTGAACGCGATGCGAATGCCTCGGCGGAAGCAGAGACTGCCGCCCAAGTCGAGTTGCTTCATTCGCCGGAATTTCTGGGACGACTGCACGCGTTGAAAGAGAATGGGGAAATCTAAAGCGTAAAACGTGAAACGTGAGAGTGTTGCATTCATCGCGCTCGTCTTGATTCTGCTCGTTGCCGCCTCCTTGCGCTTGTACGGTATCGCCTGGGACAGCGGTTATCTTTTTCACCCCGACGAACGTAAGATTTTTCTGATCGTGGCGGATTTGCGGTTGCCCTCAAATGTCCCGGAATTTTTTTCTTCCGAAAGCCCACTCAATCCTAAATTTTTCGCCTACGGTTCCTTTCCAATTTATTTACTCAAGTTACTTGGCTTCTTTGCGCCCCCCATTCCATTGAACGTTCCTTGGCGCGAGGATTTCGTTTCGCTGGCAATGCTTGGACGGGTGCTCTCCGCGCTATTTGACTTGGGCACCATTGCCATGACATTTCTGCTGGCGCGTCGTTTGTACGATGCAACGGTGGGCTTGTTTGCGTCGGCGTGCATCGCAGGAACGGTGCTCCACATTCAATTAGCGCATTTCTATGCGGTGGACACCTTGCTCACGTTCCTTGTCATTACCACAATGTACTTTGCCGCACGGTATGCGGAATCCAAGACGCAGCGCGATGCGATTCTAGTTGGCATATCGTTCGGGCTTGCGTTGGCGACGAAGATTACGGCGTTACCCCTGATCGTTCCGATAACTGCGGCAGTTATGCAAGCGAGCCGCGACGCACCAGTGCAGAGGTACAAGGGCGAAGTACTTTCTCACGCTCCCGCTTTGGCGCTTTTCAAGCGATGGTGGGCTTCGAGCGGGCTAGCACGTTCTCTGCTTGCCAAGATACTTGGCGTCGCACTCGCCGTGTTCATTATCACGCAACCGTATGTTGTACTCGACCCGGTGCGTTATTTTGGTCAAGTCGGGACAGAACTACTTGTCGCCCGTGGTTGGCTTGATTATCCATATACTCGACAATATGCGGACACCTTGCCATTCATTTACCCCGTCGTGCAAAGTAGTGTGTGGGGAATGAGTGTGCCGCTGGGAGTCCTGACCTGGGTGAGCAGTGCGCTCTTGGTGTGGCGTTGGTTTCGCCAGCGCAATTGGCGCGATGGATTCATTTTATCGTGGGCATTGATCTATTTTGTCATCACCGGCGCCCCGTATGCAAAATATTTACGCTATCTTTTGCCGCTGTTGCCGTTTCTGTTTATCATGGCCAGTGTTGTTATCGCGCATCACACATCACGTTTCGTGTCGAACGTGTTACGTGTTGCGTATTCCGTTTCTCTCATTCTCGCGTTCATTTATTCGCTGGCTTTTGTCTCGCTATACTCACGCGAGCATCCTTGGTTGACCATCTCAAAATGGATTTATGCCAATATCCCGGCTCAATCCACCTTGGCAATTGAACATTGGGACGATGCGTTGCCAGTCCCAATCCGAAGCCCGCAAGGTGAACGCGCGCCAACCGAATATCGCACGCGCGTGTTGCCGATGTATGATGCGGATGACGCACTCAAAATCGAAAAGGTTGTTGATGCGCTCGTCGAATCCGATTATGTGATTCTTGCCACGCAACGCTTATCGGCAACGATCACGCGCTTGCCACAGCGTTATCCGATCTCGGCGCGCTACTATCGGTTGCTCTTGGACGGGCAACTCGGCTTTGATCTTGTCGCTTCGGCGACCAATCCGATTGCGTTTGGAAACATCGAGATCGTGGATGAACGATGGGAGGGACTCGCATCGCCGTTGCTCTCAGCGTCCCATGCCATCGTTTGGAACTGGGGACGCGCCGATGAAAGTTTTACTGTCTATGATCATCCAATCCCACTCGTCTTCAAGAAAACACACGCGCTTTCGCGCGATGAACTCTGGGCGCGTTTATCACCTTGACACAAAATCCATCTTTGGGAGTTGACTTTGAAACTATCCATTCTGATTCCGGTGTACAACGAACGCGCGACAATTCTCGAAATTCTCAACCGGGTTCAAGCCGTCCCGTTCGAAAAAGAAATCATCGTGGTGGACGATGGTTCCACCGATGGCACGCGTGAATTGCTCGCGCAAGCCCAAGGCGCGACCATGCTCTATCACGAACGCAATCAAGGCAAGGGCGCGGCAATTCGGACCGCGTTGCAACGCGCGACGGGTGACATTATCGTCATTCAAGATGCCGATCTCGAGTACGATCCGCGCGATTACAAGCAACTCATTGAACCGATTGTGGAAGGACGCGCCAAAGTGGTGTATGGCTCACGCTTTTTGGGTCCGCGGATGGCGATGTTTTTCTGGCATATGATCGCCAACAAGATGTTGACGCTCATGACCAACATTTTGTACGATGCGATCCTAAGCGATATGGAAACCGGCTACAAGGCATTTCGCGCGGATGTGATCAAAGGGATTCGGTTGCGTTCGCATCGTTTTGATTTTGAACCGGAAGTTACGGCGAAAATTCTCAAGCGGCATATTCGCATCTTTGAAGTTCCCATTTCGTACTATGGACGCGAGTACAACGAAGGGAAAAAGATCGGGATGAAAGATGGCTTTGTCGCCATCTGGACGTTGCTCAAGTATCGGTTTGTGGATTGAGTTAGTGAAGGAAATTTCTGCGTGGGCGGATGCTCACCTTGATGCACTCACGTTTGGCGATTGGCACCTTGCCGTGCCTGTGTGGTTGAACGCCACAACCGTGATGGTGCATTTACTCGGCTTGGCGGCAACGGCTTATCTGATGGGGACTAGTGTCTGGCTTGCGCCGCTTGAATTGGCGGGCTTGGTGCTGGTATCGGTTTGTTATCGCGCGCGCGGTATTTTGGCTTTGCCAACCCTGGCACCGCTCTTTTTTCTTTATGCCATCATCGCCGCACGGTTTGTTTACATTCGCGTTCTCGGCGGCAATGTGCCGGGCTATTTTGATTACAATGCGCCGGACCTGCGCTCGACCTTGTTTCGCTTGGAACCTTGGTTTATCGGCGCGCTGATCTACACACTGGCGATTCAAATCCGGTGGCTCGCCCATCAAGCATGGTCGCGTATCTTGGCAATCGCGTTGATTGGACTGACCTTCACGTGGGCGAGTGTGCTTTACATCGGACAGCGAACGAATGGCGTAACCGGCACTGATCCGTACGCGTACGCGCAAATGGGCATAGATTTAGCGCAACACGGGACACCGCTGCATCGCTTTACATTGTTTCCCAGCGTCGCCTCGCTGAGTGTAACGTGGTCGCCGATTGTTCACACCGGCTATCATATTCCGATCAACGCGAAGGGCGATGCGCCGAGCGTGTGGCCCATCGGCGGCTCGTTGGCAATGGCACTCGCGTATCGCCTTGCCGGCGAAGCGGGGTTGTATCTGGTCAATCCCATTGCCAGTTTGTTGTTGCTGGCGGCAACGGGCTGGTTGGCATGGGAATTGTTTGCCGATTCAAAATCTCGCGGGTGGATCGTTGCGCTCAGCATCGCGATCCTTGCGACCTCACACACCTTGTTCGATTGGGCAACCGTGCCGATGGTGGACGCGCAAGCCGGCGTGTTCTCTGTCCTCGCCATCGGCTTGGCAAGCCGATTTGCACGCCAGCCGCGCTTGGGGTGGGCAATCTTGAGCGGACTGGCTTTGGGCGCGGCATATTTTGTGCGCCATACCCAAGTGTTGCTTGCGCCGGCAATGGTGGTTTGGTTGTGGTGGAATGACGCGCCGCGCCGAGCGCGCGTGCGCGCGTTGATGATCGCTGGACTCGCCGCGCTATTCGTCGCCTTGCCGGATTTGTGGTATCATCAAGTTGTCTTTGGCAACTGGCTCACGCCCGAATCCACCGAGTTGAATCTTTTTTCCGTTACATCGGTGGGCGACACCATTGCCGGGTTGAAGGGAAACTTGCTCGCCGCACGCGAGTTTGGCTGGCTCGTACCGTTTTTGATTTTTGGCGCGTTGCGTTTGGCGCGCAACAAGCGAATCGAGTTTGTTGCCTTGACGATGTGGGTGATCGTGCTGATCGGTTTTCATCTCTGGTATCCCGCTGTGCGCCCGCGCGATCTCTTGCCAGAATTTCCCGCCTTGGTCATCATTGTTGCTTGCGGGGTTGTTGATTGGATCGCTTGGCTATGGCGTAGTGATCAAGATGGGCGCAAAATTCTTGCCGCCACCGGTTTGAGCGCGACCTTGTTCTTGCTTTTGATTCGCGTTTGGAATGTCTTGCCAATTCCTTTCGGCGAGCCGCAACGTTCGTTTGGTTACCTCACGGCTGAACAACGTGCCGCGTTTGAACGCATCGCCGCGCTCACGCCGCCGCGTGCCGTAATCGGTTCGCGCGGAAATACGGGCGCGATTGATCTCTATGCTCAGCGTGAGACATTTCTGCCAACGCTGTGGTCAACGGATGAGCAAGACACTTTTTTTGAGGCAATGTGGAACGAGGGCAGGGCAGTTTATTTGCTGGATGATCACGCTGAAATGACCACGTTGCGGCGTCAACTTGAAGAGCGCTATATGTTGCGCCACGTGAAAACTTTGAATGTTCCTTTGGGAGGAATTTTTTCTAGCGAGACATCCAGCGCCTTATGGAAGCTGACCCGTTCAAGCGTGCGATAAGAGTTACCCAAGATGACAAAACCAATGGTTGCCATCGTGGGCCGCCCGAATGTGGGCAAGTCCACGTTGTTTAATCGTCTCATCGAAGAAAAACTTGCGATTGTTTCGGAAACACCGGGCACAACACGCGATCGGCTTTATGGCGAGGTCGAGTTTGCCGGGCGAACGTTCGTCGTGGTGGACACGGGGGGGCTCGCGCTCAATGATCGCACCGATTTGCCGGGCACGCCGGCGGCGATGCTGGCGGGTGTGCGCGCCCAAGCGCAAATGGCAATCGAAGAAGCGGATGCGGTGGTGTTTGTGGTAGATGTGGAGCAAGGGGTTACGCCCAACGATTCAGCCATTGCGGACATTTTGCGGCAGAGTCGCAAGCCGATTTTCTTGGTTGTGAACAAATGCGATAACGAAAAACGTGCGCAAAACGCGGTTGAGTTTTTTACACTTGGTCTGGGCGAACCCTTGCCGATTTCTGGATTGCATGGCTTTGGGGTTGGCGATTTGCTCGACAAGATTGTAATGAGTTTGCCGCCTGTTACCGTTGAAGCGCCGAGCGCAATTCCGCAGATTGCAATTGTGGGACGACCGAACGTGGGCAAGTCATCCTTGCTCAATGCGATTCTGGGCGAAGAGCGCGCCATGGTGAGCGAGATTCCCGGCACCACGCGCGACGCCCTCGATACCGAGTTGAGGTGGGCGGGTCAGAAAATCATTTTGATTGATACGGCGGGTTTGCGACGACGAGGACACATTGAACCCGGCATCGAAAAGTATTCCTCGTTGCGCGCGCTTCGCGCCATCCAACGTGCCGATGTGGCGTTGCTGGTAGTGGATGCACACGAGGGGATTTTGGCGCAAGATCAACATGTCGCCAGTTATATTTTGGCAGAAGGTAAGGGGGTGGTGATTGTCGTCAACAAATGGGACCTGATCGAAAAAGACCAAAAGACGATGGACGAATTCACACAACGGATTCGCGCGCAACTCGATTTCATTGCCTATGCGCCGATTGTCTTTGTCTCTGCCAAGACCCGGCAACGTGTGTGGCAGGTCATCGAAAAAGCGCTCCAGGTGCGCGAGTCATTCCGTTTGCGCGTGCCAACTCATGAGTTGAACGAGTTGGTGCGCGAAGCTACCAGTAAACACGCCCCCGCCACCAAAGGCAAGCGGGTGCTGAAATTCTTTTATGCGACCCAAGCCGAGGCGATGCCGCCGACGTTTGTCTTTTTCGTCAACGACAAACGGTTGGTGCATTTCACCTACGAACGCTTTTTGGAAAATCAGTTGCGTGAACGCTGGGGCTTTGAGGGCGCGCCGCTTAAATTGAATTTCCGGAATCGGCGGAGCAAGGCAGAGCAATAAGAAACCGGGTTCTCAAAAACCCGGTTTCTTGTTGTTATTCTATCTTTCCGATCATTGACCAAGGACCTGTCCATTCAATTTTCACGTTGACCAGTTTGCCTTTCCAATCCCGCGTGTCATCCTCGAAGAAAACGAGTTTATTGGTGCGCGTGCGCCCCTTCCACCGATGCTTATTCTTCTCCTCAACCAGCACCTCGATGGTCTGTCCTAGAAATTTCGCATTGATCCTGCCGACAATCTCGGCTTGCAAATCATCAATCGCTTTGCGACGGCGTTCTTTTTCTGCCGGCGGCACATCGTCAGGCCAACGCGCAGCGACCGTGTTCGGTCGCGGACTAAACATCGCCACGTGCGCGACATCGAGTTGCAGTTCTTTGAGCAAGTTGTAGGTACCAAGGAATTGTTCTTCCGTTTCGCCCGGCATCCCCACGATAATATCAGTCGCGATGCTGGCGTGTGGAATGCGCGCGCGAATCTTGGCCACGAGGGCGCGATAATCGTCAACGGTATAACCCCGTTTCATCTTCTTGAGCATGGCGTCATCGCCGGCTTGCACCGGCACTTCGATATGCTCACACACTTTGGGCAGCGTTGCCACCGCGTCGAGCAAATCGTCCGTCATATAAAGTGGATGGGAGGTAAGAAAGCGAATCCGCTCCAGCCCTTCGATGTCATTGAGAACGCGTAGCAAATCGGGCAGGCGCGGATCATCGCCCACATCGTAGCCATAGCGATCCACGATTTGACCTAGCAAGGTAACTTCTTTGACCCCTTGCGCGACGAGCGCGCGCACTTCGGCAACAATTTCGCCAATCGAACGCGAACGTTCGGTGCCCCGCCGATAGGGGATGATGCAAAACGTGCAAACGTGATTGCAACCGTAAATGATCGGCACGTGCGCGCTGACCAGATTACCGCGTTCGTGCGCTGGCAGAATCAAATCGGCATCCATTAATTCATAGCGCGTCTCTGTTTCACGTTGGACTAGGTCATAATCTTCGCCCCGTGATTCAAAGCCGTTGCGCTCGCGCAATAACGCCACCAGTTTGCTTGGATCGGAGGGTGGCAGGAATACGTCCACAAAGGGAAAACGTTTTTGTAGGGGTGATGCGTCGCGCACGCCGACGAGACAGCCCATCAATCCTAGGACCAGATCGGGGCGCGCTTGCTTGAGCGGCTTGAGCGACATCAGGCGCGCGTACGCTTTATCTTCCGCACTCTGCCGTACCACGCACGTGTTCAAGACGATGACATCGGCAGATTCGGCGTCGCGTGTGGCGTGATAGCCGAGTTTTTCCAACTCGGATGCCACACGTTGCGAATCAGCGACGTTCATTTGGCAACCTTCGGTCCAGAGATAGTATTTCATAGGTTATGTATCTTCATTCAATTGCAATGCCAAGTACTGGTTGAAGGTGAATCATTTTTCTCCCATCGGACTCAGATGAACGGTAAAATTTCGAAAGAAGCCGTACTCTGAACTAAACTCACTGATCACGCGGGCCTGGCTGGGCAACGTGGCAAACATTTTTAACCATTCTTCTTTCGATTGGGTGATGTAGCACACGGGTGTGCCAAAGCGCAGGGCAGGATACGAGTCAATGATACGGGTTAACCATTGACGCACGGTACCCTGCACGTCGTTTTCGATCACGATGACTTGGTGCGCGACGCGGAGGGCTTCGCGGAGAATCGTCGCCGGATTTTGACTGTGATGTAGGACAAAACTCAACAGCGCGTAATCAAAACTGCGATTGGCGAACGCGAGCGCGCGGCTATCGCACACGGTCAGGGGCAAACGGCTTTGGTTGTACTTGGCGATGTCAACCAGAGTAACCCGGGCGTCGAATTGTCGCACCATTTCCTCTGCCAGCAAACCTTTCCCCGCACCGATGTCAAGAATGCGACTGCGCGGTTGAATGAGGGGAGCAAAAGAAGCGAGAATGGAATTGGTTCTTGACAATGTGGTTCACCTTCGATAAAGGACAGCGATCATCGTTCTGCGTTACCTAGGATTTGTTTCAGAAACTGTCCAGTGTACGATTGCGGTATCTGGGCTACCTGCTCTGGCGTCCCTTCGGCAATAACACGGCCACCCTTATCGCCACCTTCGGGTCCCAAGTCAATGATCCAATCGGCCGTCTTGATCACATCCAAATTGTGTTCGATCACAACCACGGTGTTGCCAGCATCGGTGAGGCGGTTCAACACCTGCAAAAGTTTTTCCACATCGGCAACGTGCAAGCCCACGGTGGGTTCATCGAGGATATAGAGCGTGCGCCCGGTTGCCCGGCGCGATAATTCTTTCGATAGTTTGACCCGCTGCGCTTCGCCGCCAGAAAGTGTGGTGGCGGGCTGCCCCAGACGAATATAACCCAAACCGACATCGCGGAGTGTTTCCAGTTTCGATTTGATCCGCGGAATGTTTTCGAAAAATTCCAACGCTTCTTCAACGGTCAGATCCAATACATCGGCAATGTTTTTGCCTTTGTAATGAATCTCTAACGCTTCACGATTATAGCGTTTACCGTGACACACTTCGCACGGAACGTACACATCGGGCAGGAATTGCATTTCGATTTTGATGATGCCATCGCCTTGACACGCTTCGCAGCGACCGCCTTTCACGTTGAACGAAAAGCGTCCCGGCTTGTAGCCGCGCATCTTGGCTTCGTTCGTGGTGGCAAACAAATCGCGAATATCGGTGAACAAGCCCACGTAGGTTGCTGGGTTGGAGCGTGGCGTGCGGCCGATGGGCGATTGGTCAATGTCAATCACCTTGTCCAGATGGTCCACGCCGATGATGGCATCGTGTTTGCCGGGTTTGTCTTTGGCGTCATAAAACATTTGCGCCAGCCGGCGATACAAAATATCCACGATGAGCGACGATTTGCCCGAGCCACTCACGCCGGTCACGCACACAAATTTACCCAGCGGAATTTTCACATCAATATGTTTCAGATTGTTCTCTGCCGCACCTTTGATAATCAACGCTTTGCCGCTCCCCGGACGACGTTGTGGGGGAACGGGAACCCGGCATTTTCCGCTCAAGTACGCTCCCGTAATCGAATTGGGACAGCGGATCACGTCATCGAGTGTGCCGGCACAGACCACGTACCCACCGTGCTCGCCGGCGCCGGGCCCCAGATCAACAATATAATCTGCCGCGCGCATCGTTTCTTCATCATGCTCAACCACAAGTACCGTGTTGCCAAGATCGCGCAAACGCAACAGGGTGTCAATCAATCGTTGGTTGTCGCGCGGATGCAGACCAATGCTGGGTTCATCGAGGATGTACAGCACGCCCATCAATTGCGAACCGATTTGCGTGGCCAGCCGAATGCGTTGGGCTTCACCGCCGCTCAGCGACCCTGCGCTGCGATTCAAGGTGAGATAATCGAGCCCAACGTTGACCAAAAAGCCGAGCCGCGAACGGATCTCTTTAAGGATTTGATGCGCAATCGTTTTTTGTTTTTCGGTGAAAATGGCAGGTAGGGAATTGATCCACTCAAGTGCCTGCGTAACGGAGAACTCGGTTACTTGGACGATGTTTTTGCCGGCGATGGTTACGGCGAGGGCTTCCGGTTTGAGGCGTTGTCCGCGACACACTGGGCAGGGACGCGAGGTCATAAACGATTCGATTTCTTGGCGGATGTACTCCGAATCGGTTTCTTTGTAGCGGCGCAGTTGATTGGGAATCACGCCTTCGAACGTAGTTTCGTACTCGCGCATCCGACCAAATTGATTTTCGTACCGCACGCGAATCACATCCTCACCAGTGCCGTACAAAATCTTGTCAATCTGATCGCGCTTGAGTTCGCGCACCGGCACATCCATCGAGAAACCGTACTTGCGCGCTACGGCTTCGATCAATTTGCCGAAATAACTGTCCATGTTGCCGCTGTCAATGCCGTTGGCGCGGATCGCGCCCTCGGCAAGTGAGAGGTCCTTGTCCGGGATGATCAAATCCGGATCGAGTTCCATTTGCGTGCCCAGTCCCATACACGCCGGGCATGCGCCGTGCGGTGTATTGAACGAAAAGGTGCGCGGCTCGATTTCGCCGAGCGAGATGTTATCCACCGGACACGCGAAATGTTCTGAGAACATCAAATCTTCTTGACCTTGTTGTGCGATTAGAACGACGCCACCACCCAGTTTGAGCGCGGTCTCGACGGAATCGGCGATGCGTGCCTTGTCGCCGTTGCTATCGTGCTTGATGACCAAGCGATCCACCACCGCTTCGATGGTGTGTTGTTTATAGCGATCCAGTTTCACGTCTTCGTTCACATCCAGCACTTGACCATTCACCCGGACGCGGACAAAGCCGGCTTTGCGTACATCGTCCAACACTTTGCGGTGTTCGCCTTTGCGATCTTTGATGAGCGGCGCGAGAATCATAATGCGCGAGCCGTCCGGTAAGCCGGCAATCGCATCCACAATTTGTTCAACACTCTGCTGTTGAATCGCGCGCCCGCATTTGGGACAGTGGGGCTGTCCCACGCGCGCAAACAGCAAGCGCAAATAATCGTAGATTTCGGTAACCGTGCCAACAGTGGAGCGTGGATTGTGGCTCACACCTTTTTGGTCAATCGAAATGGCTGGCGACAATCCTTCGATCTGATCCACGTCCGGCTTTTCCATCTGACCTAGGAATTGTCGGGCATACGCGCTCAATGATTCAACGTAGCGGCGCTGGCCCTCGGCGTAGATCGTATCGAACGCGAGGGACGACTTGCCGGAACCGGACAAGCCGGTAATGACGACCAGTTTATCGCGTGGAATTTCCAGATTGATATTTTTCAAGTTGTGTTCGCGTGCACCGCGAATGATCAGTTTGTCTTGGCTCATTTTCTCTGTGTGATCCCCAATTTGCAGAAAGCGATTCTAACACGAAAACTAGATTTGGGCAAAGCGATTTTTTCGATGTCCAGAATGACAACTTGCCTAAAGTTTCAAAGTAGAGTATCATAGGCAGTGGACAAAGAAGTCGCATAACCACAGTCATTGAAAGGGGGGATGCGATCGCCAAAATTCGATCTCGTTCTTGATATATAAACCCAGACTGATTCTCTAGGAGGAGAAGAAATGAAAAAGTACGTATTGCTCGTGGTTGCAATGATGATTGTGCTGGCAGCGATTGCGGCGTGTGCGCCGGCCCCCACTCCCACCCCAGTGCCGCCCACGCCGGTGCCGCCCACGGCCGTTCCGACCAAAGCACCGGAACCAACCAAGCCCCCTGCTCCTACAGCGACAGCTGTGCCACCCACCGTAGCGCCCACGAAACCGCCAGCAACCGCCACTACGGCACCAGCGGGTCCTACACCTACCCGCACAGCGACCGCAACACCACCGCCACCTGTTTGCGCCAAGTTGCCGAATATGCCAACGGTCAAAGCAGGGGAATTGGGTTCGCCGGAGAAACCCATTGTGATCACCTTTGTCCCCTCGGGTGATGTGCCCACGATCACCAAAGCCGGCAATGAAACCGTCGAGTGCTTGAGCAAGATCACCGGCTTGTCCTACAAGATCGAAGTAGGTACTTCGTATGCGGTGTCCATCGAAGCGATGGGGGCGGGTAAGGCGCATGCTGGCTTCCTCGCAACCTTTGCGGCGATCCTCGCGCGCGAAAAGTACGGCATCGAACCCGCGTTGGCTTCGACCCGCGCCTACACCAGTGGCGGTGAGAACGATCCGGACAAGGCACTTGCCGGTCAACAAACTAATTTTTACAAGGGACAATTCATCACCCGGAAAGATTCCGGTATCAAGTCTATCGCTGATCTCAAAGGCAAGACCTTCTGCGGCGTGGATGCAACCTCAACCTCTGGCTGGATTATTCCCAGCATCAACCTGAAAGGGAATGGCATTGATCCAGACAAGGACTTGAAAGCCGTTACCTTCGCCGGCTCGCACCCGAATGTGGTGATTGCCGTTTACAAGGGCGATTGCGATGCGGGCGCAACGTATGTGGACGCGCGCACGGATACGACCGTTCAACGCACCTATCCAGATGTAATGGACAAAGTAGTCCCCTTCTTCCTCAGCATCCGTATTCCCAACGATGGTTTGCAGTTTGTCAAGGGCTTTGATCCCGCCCTAAAGAATGCCACCATTGATGGGTTGCTCTCCATGATGGCAGATCCGGGTGGTAAGGCAGCAGTTCGCCGAGCGTACACTTACGATAATCTCGTCAAGGTTCCGGTTACGTTCTACGACGAATTCCGTGACCTGCTCAAGAAAGCCGGCGTAGATGCCGCCACGTTAGTCAAATAAGTCTGATGGTTGACCCGAAGGGTTTCACCGAACCCTTCGGGTCTCTTGGTCAATCCCCATGCTCAAAGTAGAAAACCTCACCAAAGTTTATCCCAATGGAACCGTGGCACTCAAAGACGTCAGTTTTGAGGTTGCCGATGGCGAATTTCTGGCGGTCATTGGCTTGAGTGGTTCCGGCAAGTCCACCTTGATGCGGTGCATCAATCGCTTGATTGAGCCGACCTCTGGGCGAGTGATCTGGGATGGTGTTGATCTGACGGCTCTTTCACCATCCGAGATGCGCAAGATGCGCCGACAAATTGGAATGGTCTTTCAGCAGTTCAATTTGGTCAAGCGATCTTCGGTCATCACCAATGTGCTCTCTGGGCGGCTGGGTTATGTATCACCGTATCAAAGTTTGTTCAATTATTTTTCGTCTGCCGATCACGAACGCGCGCTCAAAAACTTGGAACGACTGGGGTTGCGTGACAAAGCGTATGTCCGCGCCGATTCACTTTCGGGGGGACAGCAACAGCGCGTTGGCATTGCCCGGGCGTTGATGCAAGAACCCAAATTGATCCTTGCCGATGAGCCGGTCGCCTCGCTCGATCCGGTGCTGTCTCATTCCATCCTCAAGTATCTCGAGCAGATGAATAAAGAAGATGGCATTACGGTGCTGTGCAGTTTGCACTTTCTCGATTTGGTGCATCGTTATTCGACGCGCGCGATTGGGCTCAAAGATGGCAGAATTGTGTTCCAGGGGTTGCCTCAGGAAATTGACGACGCGCAGTTCAAAACAATTTTTGGTCAAGAAGCAGAAAAAGTAACCATCCTCTAGGAATTTCGGATTGACGGTTAGCTCCATCTCAAATCCGCAATCCGAAATCGTAAATCATTCGCCATGAATCCATCACCTTCTCGTCCCCAAAATGTTTGGCTGGTCGCGGTGCTCTCGCTTTTTGTTCCCGGCGCGGGGCAGTTTTATTTGCGAAAGCGCGAACGCGGCTTGAGCACCTTGGCGGGAATACTTGTTCTCGCGTATTTGATCAATTGGGCGCTCTCGAATTTCAAGATGCAGTCGGTCGCTATTTGGCTGTGGTTGATCTTTGCGCTCTTTTGGGTGTGGAATGTTTTTGATGCCTATCGCCTCGCGCGCGGTCAAGCCACCGATAACCGGCTTGGTTTGTTGCTACCTGCCCTCATCATCTACCTGATTGGTTGGCAGGTAACTGACATCAATCTGGACCGGCTGGTTACGCGTTTTCAAGACGTCCAAGTGGTTTTTCGCGCGTTGATCTATCCCGATCTGTTTACCCAAGAGAACGGGGTCTGGCAACCCAGCGAAAACTTTGGTGACATCATTGGCAAGATTGTAGATCGTCCCGCGCCCGACTGGCTGGTGCAACTGGGATGGGTGCAACAAGACACCAAAATTCCAACGCCGATTCTCGGCAAGATGGCAGAGACAATCGCGATCGGTTTGATGGCAACTTTTCTGGCAGTTATTTTCGCCGTCCCGCTCAGTTTCTTTGCGGCGCATAATATCATGTCGCGCATGCCCGGTGGTACGGTGATCTACTATGCGATGCGGACATTTTTGAACGTTGTTCGTTCTGTGGATACGATCATCTGGGGTCTCATCATTGTCGTCTGGGTTGGCTTGGGATCATTTGCCGGGACGCTGGCATTGACGATTCACTCGATCGCCGCATTAGGCAAGTTGTATTCGGAAGAGGTGGAGCACATTGACGCCGGCCCGATCGAGGCGGTGACGGCAACCGGCGCGAACTTGCTGCAAATCATTCGCTACGCGGTGATCCCGCAAATCGTTCCCCCATTTCTTGCCTATACCCTGTTGCGTTGGGACATCAACATGCGTATGGCAACCGTGGTGGGTTTTGTGGCGGGCGGCGGCATCGGCTTTTTCGTCGTCGAGACAATTCGCAAGGGTGGATACGAACAGTACGCGGCGGCGCTATGGGTGGTTGCCATCGTCATTATCCTGGTGGACTATGTGAGCGCGAAATGGCGTGCGCAGATTTTGACGGGCGAGGTCAAGGTGACGGCGGAAGCGCCCAAGCCGTTTTACACATCGCTCCGCGCACTGGTCTGGCTGGCGGTTGGGCTTGCCATCTTTGCGTTGTGCTGGCAACTCTCGGAAATTAACCCGCTCAAATTGTTCGAGCCGGCACCCACGTTCACCAAAGTGGTACGCGATTTTGTAACGATTGATCTTAGCCCCAACGTACTCGACACGGTGTTCAAGCAAATGTTGATCACCATCTTCCAAGCATTGCTGGCGACGACACTGGGGGGCTTGGTCGCTGTGCCATTCAGTTTTCTGGCGGCACGCAACTTGATGGGGGCGAGTCCGCTATCGCTAGCGGTGTACTATCTGGCGCGTGGCGCGTTAAATGTGTTGCGTTCCATTGAGGCATTGCTCTACGTGGCAATCTTTGTCTTCTGGGTTGGCATCGGACCTTTTGCCGGTATGCTTGCGCTTGCCATCACAACCTTTGCACTGATCGGCAAACTTTTTTCCGAAGCAATTGAGAATATTGATCCGGGACCGGTCGAAGCGATTGCGGCAACAGGGGCATCGAGTTTGCAGACCATTGTGTACGCCATTTTGCCGCAGATCATTCCGCCGTTCATCTCCTATCTGATTTATCAATGGGACATCAATATCCGCATTGCGACGATTGTGGGTTTTGCGGGGGGTGGCGGGGTTGGCTTGTTGTTGAACACGTATTTTGGAATGTTGCAATATCACAAAGCCGGCACAGTGGTTTTGTTCATCGTCATTGTCGTTGCGATTATGGACTTTGCCAGCGCCAAGATCAGAGAAAAGATGGTTTAGCAAACCAAGTTCTAGTGCATCCTGAAGGGTGCCCAATGGATCATCCATTGTGGCACCCTCTTTGTATCGCGACACCATTTTAGATGTGAGCGATGTTTGTTCCGCTATCAAGCCAATTCTTGTATCAGTCAAGTTGAGCAAATCCTCTTTAGACAAAACGGAGAAATATCTTGTCAATTTAAATTTGACGTGTTATATTGAATACAAACTAGTCTTTGTCCCGCAAGTTTGAGGTAATCTCATAAAATCATAGAGCCGGTTGTCAAGGGAGGCGAACTGGATGTGTGTTGATTGCTTGCGTGACAAAGCGTTGAAAACGAATACGAGGATAATTTTGAACCTGTTGCTCGAGGGCTTTTGGAATGTGTCCGCAACGGGTGTTTTTCTTTTAACGGTGAATGCCCATAACACGCATTGCCTTGAAAGGAAAGAAAGATGATTTCGGAAGTGATTCTTTGGGTTCTTGGATTGATCTTGCTCTTTCCTTTCCTGCGCGACAGCGGTGCGATGGGCATGTTCTATTTGTTCGGCGCGTTTACAGCGATCTTCATCGTAAGAAATGTCATTGCACCTTGGATCAGGCAACGGAACAATCAGAGACCCGGTACCTCTTTGCGATTCAATGTCTATGTCGCGGTCATCTTGTGTTTGACGCTCATCGTAGCGGTGGCGATATTCAAGAAAATTGAAGAGTACTTTCATTACGAGCGGCCGAAGCCGATGGTGGGAAGTACCGGTCAGGTAAGTGAACTTGTTTTCGATCTCACCGCCGAACGTTTGGCTTCGGGCGGGCTGGACCCGTTGGTGCGGGTATGGAATCCAATTGCTAATGAACATCTTCGAAACTTGCCGGCGGAAGGACAATCGTATTATGCCGGTTATCCATACCTCTTTGCCGTGGTGGCTTATAGCCCTGATGGGAAAATGTTGGCGACGGGTAGCACAGACAAGAGCGTGCGTATCTGGAATACCCAGAACAATAAACTTGAAACCCAATTGTTTTGCCACGATAAACCGGTTCGCGCCCTGGCTTTTAGCGCGGATGGCCGCTGGTTTGCTAGCGGGGGTGATGATGCCTGGGTCTGTGTGTGGCAAATTTCCGGCACCGAGTGGCAGCGCGTCAAAGTAATCAGGTCAGCGGACGGAGGGCATGGCGCGCGCATCACCGCGCTGACGTTTAGTCCAGACAGTAAATACCTTGCCAGCGCAAGCGCAGATACTTTTGTCAAGGTCTGGCAAAGCGGTGATTTTTCTTGGCGATGGACCGGGAACGCGCACGACCGAGGAGTCCTGGCAATTGCATTCACCCCGGATAGCAAAACCATTCTTTCTGTAACGGAAACAGGATGGTTGCGGCGATGGACACCTGAGGAAAAGGTGAGTGCCAACATTCAGCAAGAGTTTTACAAAGACAAGCCCGAGACGGTGACTGCTGTGGCATTCAACCAAGAGGCAACCTTGGTAGCGATTTCAGGTTTGGATCGTTATATTCGTGTCTATGAAACGAGTCCCAGCGTGGCAACGGCATCTGCGGACAGACCCAAAGTGAGAATAGATCGTCAATCTGAAAATGTAACCGCGTTGGCATTCCACCCGACCGATGATAAACTTGTTTCGGCGAGCAAAGATAATCTGATCAAGGTGTGGAATCTCAAAACCGCGCAAGGGATTAGGTCAGTCAACCTACACAATGCCGAGATCAAGGGACTGGCGTTTCATCCCAAGGGCAATGTTCTGGCTACGATTGGTGCGGACAAGTTGATTCGGTTTTGGCAGCCCGACGATGGTCAAGTGCTCGATCCCATCAAAGGCGCAACGGAAGAAATTGTGGCGTTGGCGTTCAGTCCGGATTCCAGTAATCTATTTTCGGCGAGCCGAGACGGTTATGTTCGAATGTGGAAGTTGGACAACGGGATGATGGAAGCCGAGTATTTTTGGAATCCTCATCTGATCACTTGTCTTGCTGTTCGTCCGAATCAAGCGGAAACAGTGGTGGTCGGAAATGCGAAAGGCAATTTTCGCATCATGTCGCCCAGCGGCGTTTTTCCGGAAGTTCATGCTTACGATGATCCCATCACCAGCATCGCCTATGCTCCTGATGGCAGTTACTTTGTGACCGCAAGCATAGACAAACCTCTGCGTGTGTGGGATGCTGGCGGAAAAGCCATCGGCGAAATCAAAGGACTGGGTGGGCGAATCACGCATTTATTCTTCTCGCCGGATAGTAAAACCTTGGTGGGGTCGAGTGATAATCATAAAACCATCTTATGGCGATTTGCGGATCCCAAGAATATCGCGAGTGCGGTGGCAGTTCCTTTACTCACGTCTGACTTGGTGACCGCGATGGTATTTAGCAAGGACAGTCAGACGCTGGTGACTGGTGATAACGGCGGCAACATTCAACTCTGGGATGTCTCGAGTGGACGATTTTTAGAGTCGCTGCTCAAGTATCCCTATGCGGTGATGACACTTGGGGTGGACAAGGAGAACACCGTTTATGCGGCGGGCTTGACGCCGGAAAAACCCGACATTCAGCCATGGAAAGCGGGTAGTATTCGGGAAGAGTTGAATCAATTCACCTGGTCAAGCATTATGAAATTTCTGGTGGGCAACGAAACCGGGCATGTTTTTTGGTCATTGCTAGCTGGTTTTGTCACTTCGGCCTTGGTAGCCCTGCTGGTGATTGGTGTGAATAGCGCAATTACCGCACGCTCTTTGTACGCCCAGTATCCTGGTTTTAGGTTTGGTCAGGCGTTTCAAGCGGTGATGAGTGTTGAACTGGGGATACACAAAATCCAACAGCGGGTGCACAATGGCGAACTCGTGGATACGCGAGGTGCCGCCGGTTCGCTTGCGGCGATTGGCGGTCCCGGCGTGCTCATCGTTGAAGAAGGGAATGTGGCGATCTTGATGCAGAGTGGACGCATCACCCGCGTGGTAGGCATGGGGATTACTTGGCTCGATTACTTTGAACGCGTGCATATGGCAGTCCCGTTGAACCCACAGAGTGGTAGGTTTAGCGTCAGAGACGTTGCTACCTTGGATGGAATTATCCTGCGTGAGATCGAGTTTAGGGTGCGATACCGAATTGACCCGGGAAGTCAGACCAGTACGAGTGGTGCGGCATACCCGTACGACGAAAGATTGATTCGAGAAAAAATTGCATCGCCCGAAGGTGGAAACTGGCATTGGAATCCCCAAGACGCGCTCGATGCCGCCGCCCGCGATTTTGTCGGACAATTGAGGTTTGAGGATGTGTTTGCGATCGCGGGTGAGGCGCGGCAACAATTGATCAACGATATTCAAAACCGCTTGAGTGAATATGCGCAAAATGCCGGGGTGCGTGTCTTGGGGATCGGTCTTGGCGCTATTCGTTTGCCCGATGAAATCAAACAAGCCTTGGAAGAAAAAAAGTTGGCTGAACTCCACCGTCAAAAAGCCATTATTGAAGCAGAGGCAAAGAAAGAGACTCTGACCCGGCAAGGCGAAGGTGAAGCGCTGGCATTACGAATGAAACAAAGAGAAAAAATCGAAATGCGTGAAAAAATACTGCGCGATATTATCGCACCCTTGCAAGCAGCGGGCGGAGACAAAGAGACGCTTGAGAAATTCCTCAAATCGTTTGAAAGATTTCTCGATTTGTTGGATAGATCCGATTCGGGTTAGGGGTTATGGAACAGGGGCATCGCTCTGAACGTTTGGGAATTGCACTGGAATTGAACAGCCACTTGACGGATCCGCTCCCGGTTGGTTTTGATTTGCGCGAGGAAGCCATGCGTTTGCTCAGGGAAGAAATGGATCCGGCAGCGTTACGCACTTGTCGAGAGTTGTACCAAGTTGGTTTGAATGCATCGAGCGCGCTCGTCCAAGCGGTGGCGTGTTTTCTGCTAGGAATGGCATACTATGTTTCTGGTAAACGACCGAGTGATTTGCATCGCGCCATAGAGCAACTTGACCGGAGCGTGCAACTGTTTCACTCCGCCATGAACAGCCACCACGCACATAACGAAGGTGTGGTATGGCTTGCGCTTGGCGTAGCGTACGAGACGCTTGCCAAGCAGAATCAAAGGGAGCATTGGAAAGAAGCGATCAAGGCATATCAAGAAGCCGGGCACCTATTCAGAATGCATAACGATCCATTGGTCGGTTGGGCAGAGGATGCAGAACGGTATGCGACATACAAGTTTGCAGAATGGCTCAAGATAAAATCCCATACCGACCTGATTTCCCGGATGCCGCGACCGGAAAAGTCATCCCCTTTAACCGAGCCAGAACTCGTGGCGGCACCAGTACCGGATTCCTCGGTTGATGACGTTGTCAGACCGCGCCCGGTGCCAACTTCAATGACGGTGTTCATCCTGATCGCGGTGATTGCGATTGCGGTGATTTCATTGCAGGCAATCATTCTGGGATTTGCCGGTCTGGGGTTGAGTGTGGTGTGGAGTTTTATCCCGGACTTGAATACGATAATTCGGACGGCTTTGGCAATATTAATGTTGGTGATTGCTGCGACCCTCTTGATCTTGGCGGTCAGTCGTCAATTATTTTGCCGGGTGGACAAGGATACGCTGGCGGTGTACGAATATCCGCGCCAAAATCGGATTTGGATCGCTGAGGAGCCGGGACGCTATTGGGTAGACCTTTCGCAAGCGTACGTGGCGGCGTTTATTCCCAGAACACAACCGGTGATCTATTTCTTTCGTGAGTACGTAACGCGGGATGGGTTTATTTGCGCGGCGCGCATAACCGGCAAGTGGACCGTCGTTGTTCCTTTACGAACGTGGGCAACGCTTCGCGAGTGGCTGGGGCACAGATACGTGTTCGGAATTCCATATCCAATTCCGCGTGATCAAGCAGCGCAAAAAATGGTTGAGCAATCTAATTTGATTGTCCGGGATACCTTGAAGCAGGTTGCCGATCATCCGGCTCAACGCAAGTTATTTCAGAGTCCAAATTGCCACGAACAATTCCAAGCCTTGTTTACCCAGAAATGCGAACATCTGGGCATTCGCTTTGAGAATGTTCAGGTTGAGCCGTATATCCGCACCACCTAGACCAATAGCACTGAGAGACCACTTGATCCTACGAGATGAACTCGCGCAAAAATCATTTGCATAAATCGAGGTGAATGATGAATCGTCGAGAGCAAGTCATCTTTTGGAGCGGTACAATTCTTCTCGTGGTGTGTTTTAGTTTGACGGCTTGGCTTCTCCTCCCGTTATTTGCGTGGTACATCAAACACATCCCCGACAAGCGCTTGCCCTGGGCGGATTTATTAGCCAGTAATCACAAACGCTTTTATGATTGGTTGAGTGGTTTTCTGTGGGACTGGTTCAAGTCCTCTATCTTTTGGATGATCATTGCCGGTGTCATCATCGCCCTTGTAGGCGCAGTAGGCATCTGGATCGCTTCAGAATTGAAATTGTTCTCCAGACCGGATTGGCTGACCCAACCACCTTTAATGTTACTAGTTGGCTATGGGATATTCATAGTCATCAATCTCCACGCATTCTTTGAGACCAAAAGCGGAAAATGGGACGCGCTCTTTTGGCAAGCCGAGCCAACGGTCAGAGTGTTGGTGGGGAATGAAGAGTATGAGAACATGCTTGAGGAAGATAAACAGGCGGTCAAACGGAACATTGTGGATTCGCTCATCGGTATCAACAAAGCCACCATTGTGGTTGCCGGTGGAAAGATTCAAACGCACAATCCGCCGGCGGGTGAAATGGCCAAGTTTGGTGGGCCCGGCGTTTTGATTGTTCAAGAGGGCCACGCGGTGGTGCTTGAGCGTGGCGGACGCCGCTCGCGAATTGTTGG
>JBBITT010000021.1:51416-58748 GCA_037440625.1 Chloroflexota bacterium | reverse complement strand
GCGTTCACAAACAAAACCGCGCCCGGCTTGCACCGGGCGCGTAACTATCGAACTATGGAACTAACGCTCTATCGAACTAGATGAACAGCGGCGCCAACACCAACGTAATCGTCGAAAGCAACTTGATCAACACGTGAAGCGATGGACCTGCCGTATCCTTGAACGGATCCCCCACCGTGTCGCCGACGACTGCCGCTTTGTGTGCATCGCTCCCCTTTTTGTGCACCTTGCCACTCTCGTCCTTGAACTCGCCGGACTCGATGTACTTTTTCGCATTGTCCCACGCGCCACCGCCGTTATTCATCACCGTCGCCAAAATGATCCCGGCAATGGTGCCCACCATCAGTAACGCGGCTTCGGCTTCGGCGCGCAAGAGAATTCCAACGAGAATCGGTGCCCCCACCGCGAGCAAACCAGGCGCGACCATCGCACGCAACGCTCCGCTGGCGGTAATGTCCACGGCGCGCGCGTAATCCGGTTTGTTCTTGCGTTCCATAATCCCCGGAATTTCACGGAACTGGCGGCGCACTTCGTCCACGATTTTTTCGGCAACCTGACTCACCGCACGCATCGCCAGCGAGGAGAAGAGGAAAATCAATGCCGCACCGAGCATGGCGCCAACAAACACCTCGACCTTGCCAATGTCAACGCGGTGCGATGCCTTGACGATTTCCGCCGGCAAGCCCATCGCCGTGCGCACCGCTGCCACTTTGTCGAGATACGCGCTGAACAGCAAGAATGCCGCGAGCGCCGCCGAGCCAATGGCGTACCCTTTGGTCAATGCTTTCGTCGTGTTCCCCGCTGCATCGAGCGCGTCCGTCCCTTTGCGAATTTCTTCCGGCGCGCCGGACATTTCAACAATGCCACCGGCATTGTCCACGATGGGACCGAACGTATCCATCGCCAGAATGAAGGCGGCGGGCATTAGCATTCCCATCGTTGCCACTGCGGTGCCAAAAACACCAGCAACGTACGGTTCAACACCCAGCGCGGTTGCCGCTTGCGTGCCAAGCCAAAACGATGCAATCAAGGCGATGCCCACCGTAATGACCGGCGCAGCCGTGTTTTCAAAACCGACCGCAAGCCCGGTGATAATGTTGGGTCCTGTACCGCGCAACGAGGCTTTGGCGATACTTTGCACGGGCCGCCAACGAGCTTCGGTGTAGTACATCGTGATGAGAAAGAAGGCCACACTGGTCAACAAACCCACCACGCCGGTCCAGAAGAACATGACGTTGCCCAACAATTGCATCACGACAAAATACAGCGCGGCGGCACCCAGCACCACGGTGAGTGCAAACCCGCGAAACATCGGGTTCATCGGCTCTTCACCCGGATTCAGTTTGAAGAACGGAAATGCCGTCGTCGCCCAGACCCCAATAATCGAAGCGATCAAGCCAAAGGCACGCACAACAAGCGGGAAGAAAATCCAATCCACATTTTTCGTGACGGCGTAAATCGCCACGCCCAAAATCATCGCGCCAATATTTTCGGCGACGGTGGATTCGAACAAGTCCGCACCACGACCGGCGCAATCGCCCACGTTATCGCCGACGAGATCCGCCACGACGCCAGCGTTGCGCGGATCATCTTCCGGAATGCCGGCTTCCACTTTGCCAACGAGATCGGAACCCACGTCTGCGGCTTTAGTGTAAATGCCACCGCCGAGTTGCGCGAACAGCGCGACGAATGATGCGCCAAAGCCCATCCCCACCATGAGGAAGGGCGCGTTGCGCGCGGCTTCGCTGCCGGCAAGACCACCGTACGCCAGGAACATTAGATAAACACCAATAAGGGAAAGACTGACGACCAGAAAACCACTCACCGCACCGCCGCGCAACGCAACCGCCAGGGCCGGCTCAACGCCTTTGCGTGCTGCGCCCGCCACACGTACGTTCGATTGCACGGCAACATACATTCCGATAATACCCGAGAGCGCGCTCGCTGCCGCACCGACAAGAAAGGCAATCGCGGTGCGAACGCCGAGTTCCATCCCCTTGACGTTCGTTTCGGTGTACTGTTCGAACGACACCAACACGCCAATAATCACCGCGGCGATCATGGCAAGGACAGCAATCGTCAAATACTGCCGGCGAATAAATGCAACCGCACCCTCAAAAATCGTCGCGGCAACCTCCTGCATTTCTCTTGTCCCCTTGTCGCGGCGCAAGACATCCCACGCCAGATAAACGACAAAGAGCAGTGCCAATACCCCCGAAATGGGTACGACCCAAAAAAGATTCATCCTTTTTGCCTCCTTCGATTCATGGTTATCAATTAAAAATAAAATTGCGGTCGAACACCCTTGTCCGGCCGATCAATTGCCCGGCGTTGCTACGATAGACTCCTCCGCGAAGTTTGCTTGGATTTTAGCACAGGTTGAATCGAAATGCAAGACGATTTTTTACACTGATACGCTTGCACGAAAAACGGATGCGAATAGTCTCATCCCGATTTGCGTCCAATCGCATAAATGACTGAAACGCCCAGCGGTAACCCATCCTCGCGCCAGAGAGGGCGCAACTTGGCAAGGTATTCTTCTTTGAATTGCGCGCGCCTTTCATCCGACATGCGCAAAAGTGTCGCGCGATTGCCCAACGTGAACTGAAACGCCCACCAATCCTCTGCGCTGGCGTACACCACCTCGTACGCTTGCAGCATCGTTTGAACATCGGTCAAGCCGATGCCTTCCAACAAGGTCTGAGCTTGAACCAAGGTATAGACCACCTTTTGCGGCGTGCGCACCGCCACATTGTACGCGCGCGCTTGATCGGCAAACCATCCCCACGCCGGACTGAACGGCGGCGGGGAATCGCCAAACAGAGCAATGCCAAGGCGTCCGCCCGGCACCAGAACGCGATACATCTCGCGCAAAGCCGTATCCATCGCTGGGAAGAAAAAGAGCGAAAAAGCACACGTAACAATATCGAAAATTTCATCGCGGAATTCCAAACGCTCCGCATCCATTTTGTACAATTCAAAGTTGTCGAGTCCGCGTGCGCGCGCGATCCCTTCGGTCTGTTCCAACATTTTCTGGGAGAGGTCAATCCCCACCACGCGCCCAAATCGTCCGACCCGTTCGGCGCAGGGGAGCAACACTGCCCCTTTGCCGGTCGCCACGTCGAGAATGCGCTCGCCGCCCATGATAGCGAGCCGCTCGACCAGCTGTACCCCAAACTGCGCAAACACATTCGGTCCTTCTTGATCGTACCGTTCTGCTGCGCCATCAAAAACTTGTTCGATCACTTGTTTTGTTGCGATAATTGGATCAGGCATTGGCGCGCTCCCTCATTTGATTTCCACCGTCCCTATCATAACCGGCTCGCCCAGCATCTCGCCACCGGGTGGGTGATACATTCCAACCAACAAACGATAGGTGTCGTGTGCAAGATTCGATGGCAATGGAATCATAAATTCATCGCGCAACGTCTCGCCAACTTGCCACAACGAGGTGGGATAAAATTCTCCGCCCACGGGATGATCGTCGCCCTGCGCCACTTTGTTTCCGTTGGCATCAAGGAGATGAACAAACGTTGTGTAATCACGATCTAGTTTTGCAAGTAGGTGCCAGTAAATCGTTACGCGCAACACATCCGATTCACGCACCGCATCGTATTCCAGCACGCGCACACGATTGCCGACAATCGCATTGCTAGGATTCTGTGGCATCGCCGCCGCACGTCCCAATACGCGCACCAAGGGCTCGGCGGATTCCAACTGATATTTGATCTCCAAGCCTGGCATCGGCTTGATGAAATAAATCGGCCGCCCGGTGTCTAGCACGCTATCCGTCAATCGTCCAACGTTCGCGTGTGCCGGTGCCGGCGTAATCAAGGGAAACAGTCCGAGCACATCGCGACGCGCATTTTCGACGTACTGGATGTACCACAATGGCATCATTTCGTCGCGATCGTTGGAAATGAGAATTGCGTTGGGCGACGCAAAAGCCAGCAATCGTGTCCAATGTTCGCGCACGCGCGTCTCGCCACTGCGATCAGCGAAGGGAAAGTTAGAAACGAGTTGGACGATCAACAATACGGAACACGCACCACGCACCACGTATTGCGTGTGTCGTGTTCCGTACTTCACTAGTTCTGCTACCCCGACACCCATCCACGCCGCCCACACCAGATACGCAGGAATGTAGTAATGCGCAATGTCGCCGATGTGATAGATAGACGCGAACAATAGTGTTGCCACAAAACCGGTTAACAGCAAGACAAGTTGCGCCCCCTCGCGCCGCCAGATCATCGCACCCAAACCGATCACGCCGAACGCGACGCCAAGCACGCCAAACTGATCAAGCAAGCGTTGCGGAAACGCGATCAAACGCGCCACGCTGACCACATCCCACGCAAGTTCGGATTGGAAGGTGCGTCCCAAAACGTAATTGATGAATCCGCTGAGCGAATTATCGTACAAAATCAAATCGCGCCCGGGCGCAAGCGCAAGCGTGTAGTAGGGTGAAGCCGGCGCACGGAGAGGGATGTAGAGGTAAAGTAAAAAGGGTAAAGCAAAAAGTAAAAAGTAATGCGTGATGCGTGAAACCTGAAACCTGAAACCTGAAACCGCAAGGAACAACGCGAACGCCGGCAACCACAGCACAATCGCGCGATGATGCGTCAGCGCGAGACCAAAGACAAAACAGAACGCGGCGAACACGCGCGCGCTTGGATGCGCTTGCCAACGCAACGCGATGTACAGCAACAGGGCGACGAAGAACGCATGGAGCGCGTACACTTCCGCCGCGCTCGCGTCGTACCAAAACGTACGCGTGAGCGCGAACGACGCGGCGGCAAGCAGCGCTGCACCGCGCGCGCGCGCCAGTTCGTTCGCCGCGAGATACAACGTGGCAACCGCACACGCGGCAAGCAGCGCGTTGAACAGATTGAGTCGAAACGCGGGGTTGCCCATCGGAACGAGGTGTTGAAACGCGCCGCCCAAAATCAAAAAGAGCGGATAGCCGGTTGGATGGACGAACCCAAAATTCCACGCGGCAAATTGAAACTCGCCGCCGTCCGCGTCCACCACATCCGGCGCGAGCGTGCGAAGGTAGAGCGCAAAACTGGCAAGCGCGAGCAAGCAAGCGAGTAAAGTATCGGCAGACTTGTTCTTCATTGAATAATTCGCAACGTACCAATTTGGAATGAAAAATTCGAACCAACCAACAAAGGGATCTTTGCCTGCGGGTCGTACACAATTACATTGACAGTGTATTCGCCCGGTTTGACATCGGCTCCGAGTTCTGGGGTGTATACATTGATCACCGTCTTGTTTGGTTTCCACCAGAGCGTATCCAAATGCTGATCATTGATCAACATCCGATCATCTTGCGCCGCAAGTCGTCCCTCGGCATCTCGAATCTGAACACTTACCTTGTAATTTGCATTTGCCGGCGTAACCAATTGCCACAAGAGGACCACCCATACTTTGCTATCTGGAGCGACCAATGGCGCATTCACATCCGGCGTTTGAGGGGTTGATACACCCCCGTATGAAAAGCCAGTCAATTTGATCTGATCGCCAAAAACAATCGCCGCCGGTTGTGGTGCGGACGCGGCTAAAAAGTTAACCTGTTTAGGTAGTTGATACCACGTTACATTATAGCCACGCAAATTCAAACTCCCGGCAAGTTTTGCATTCTTATCCAGCAAAAAACGAACGTAACCTCGCGGATCCGTGTCCGATTTATACCATTGAATCCAAAAGAGCCGATTCTTCCCCCGCGCTTTTTGCGTCAATTCCTCTGCAACCGAATGAATGTCCACAAAGAGATATTCGGCTGTCACACTGCCGTGATAATAGTAGAAGAAGGGATATGGAACATCCACAAAAACAATGTCATCCGGTTTCGCATTCTCAGAAATGAACTGAACCAAGCCGCGTGTGTCATCGTTGAAGAATCTAGGGTTGAAGAATTGCGATTGCCACGTAACAGTGTTTCCAACGATCAATAATCCCGCCACCGCTGTGCCTATTAGCCAGCCCCGTTGTGTTAGAAATGCGATCGCCCATGCCAACAACAGAAAAAACGGCACGATCGAGACGATCACATAGCGCGGCGTGAACTGTGGGCTTTTGAACAAGGCGATGAAATACATAGCAAGTGGCACAATCAACCAACCCACGATCAAGCCCAATCTTCGATTCACCGGCCAGCGCTGTCGTTCGCGCCACACAGCAATCACGCTAATCAACAAAACCATTCCGATCCAGACCCCTGCACTCGTCATTTGTTCCGTTTCGATTTTGGTTCCCACCAAAAATGCGCGAGAAATCTCGACGATATATTGAAGCAAAATTGGCGGCGTCATTCCAGGATTGCCATAGACACCCATTTGGCGAAGAATGTTTGGACTTTGAAACGTGTAAAGCAATGCAATGACAAGTTGGCTAGCAATCCACCAGCGGAGCAAACGGCGCGTTGGCAGGCGACGCTGCCAAGCAAGGATCAGACTCAATAGCAAAAAAAGATTTTGGGTTGCGAGGAGATAGATGAACGAATAATGCGTGTAGAAACTCAACGTTGCCGTCAGCACGTACATCGCCCAATCACGCCAACGATGCGATTTTTGCGCGCGCAACAAAAAATACATCGAAAGAGTTGCCAAGAAGAGAAGGAGCGTGTACATTCGTGTCTGCTGGGCTTCGTCCACCAAAAATGGGGAAAGTGCGATCAGAAACGCTGCCCACCATCCCACCGTTTGATCCTTGAGATACATTCCCAAGCGAAAAGCCACCGGGACGAGTGCAACACCAAACCATAGCGAGAAAAAACGCACAACAAATTCGCTGGTGCCAAGCATCCCTACCCAGAAATGCAAAAGATAGAAATAGAACGGCGGATGAATATCGAGCTCGGGTGCGCTGGCAATCGCTTCCAACGGACGACTCGCTGTAAAAATATTACGCGCCTCGTCCCACCAAATATCTTGCACACCCAGCATAAACACGCGCAATGTAAAGGCAAAAAGAACGAGTATCCCAAGTAGTAACCCATGGTCTATACTATTCGTTTGCTTTTTGGAAACAGTCATCCTTTGTTCCTAGTAATTTTCGCCGGGCGGCAGCGCGATCCGCATCAACGCCAAATCGTCGCGCGCGATGGGTAGCACTTGCCCGGCATCCGTGCGCGCGCGCCAGAGTGGATACGCGTACACTTTGACGTTGACGAACGCCAAAAGCCGGCAATGGCAACGAGTGTGAGCGCGCCCAAAGCGATGTAAATCGGCGCGGGCAGTTGCACGTGAATCGCGCCGCCAAAGCGTCCCCAAAACGATTGAAAGAAACTCACAGCCACGCGGGATAATCCGCCAGTCCCAGCGGCGCGAC
>JBBITT010000021.1:4875-51316 GCA_037440625.1 Chloroflexota bacterium | reverse complement strand
TTGACCGGATTCTTGTTTTCGTTGAACGTCGCTTGCCCAAACTGTCCACGCCGCCGGAAAAATTGCCAGCCCTCCGCCACGCGATCCATCCGTCCTTCAAAACCACTCGGTTTGTCGTACCCCCCCGCCCTCAAAATCCCACGTGCCACCTTCGCGCGGGGGTTGCGGCGGGACACTGGCGCGTGTGGGGGATGGCGCAACCGTTGGCGGATTGGCTGGACGAAGTGTCCGCGTTGGCGCGCGCGTTGGCGCGGGTGTGCCCGTCGGCGCGAGCGTCACCGTCGGCCTTGGCGTCAGCGTATTCGTTGGTGTTGGCATCCGCGTAAACGTGGGGCGCGGTGTGCTGGTTGGCACCGGTGTAGGCGTAGAGATAAAACGACACCCCCCGATCACACCACTCACGAGTCCAATAATCAACATTCCCAACAGCCAGCTCATTGCTCTGTCACCTTTCAATCGTGATCGCACTCACCGCCGCCGCGAGCGTGCGCGTATCCAAACTCCGCCCCACCGCGAGCAGCGGCGCGTCTCCCGCTTGCTCAAGCGCGGTGCCACTCGGCGCGCCTTTGACGCCGATGAGCACGTGCGCGCGCTGCGCCGTCTGCCGCAAATCAATCTGCGCGCCCAGCGTCCGCAACTGCTCCACCGTTCGATCACCCAGATTCGACGCGACCGCGCCTTGCGACGCGACCACGACAATTTGTCCTGCCGGAATCTGCGCGAGAAAATCGGTCATCGCGCGCGATTCCGCGCGATCATCCACCGTGTCGAATTTTCGCGCGCTCAGCACCGCGCCCGACTGCGAATCGAGCACGACGATGTTGTAGCCGCGCTTGCCCAACGCGACCTCGCGTCCATTTACTTTGATCGAGGCGACCTCCGCGCTCTGCGCGACGATTTCGACCGGGCTCGTCACGCCGGTTGCGCCAATCGCAAAGTTCGGTGGCAATACGTCGCGCGGACGCGCCGCGTACGCGAATCGCAACACCAGATCGTTGATGCCGACGCGCAACGCGCGCGCGGGAATCGTGGCCGAATAATTTTCCCATCCCGCGCGCAACTCGAATTTTTGAATCGGCTGATCGTTGACGACGAGTTCCAACGTTTGCGCGGGCGATTGCGGATACGTGAACGGCAGCGCGCGCACGGTCACGCGATAATCGGCGATCTCACGCAGCGGAAACACGATGCGCGCGCGCAACTGATTCGCCCAGTTCGCGTTCTCGCCGCCGATCCCTTCATCGCGATCCCAGCCCTCGGCTTGGTAGAGCCGCGCCGCGTCCGTGCCAAACGCGATCTGTTGCCGCGCGGGCAGTTGCGCTTGATTAACGCGATACGCCACGACACCATCGCGATCGTAAATTTTTTCGCCGAGCGGCATCACTTGTTCGATGTACGCGAGCGTCGCCGCGCGCGTGTCGCTGTACGGCAAACGATTCGGCGCGGCGGCGTTGACGACGACGTAACGAATATCGTAGAACGCGGCGAATTGCGGCGCGAGCGCGCGATCACGCGCCAGCGTTTCGGCGTCGAGTTCCTGATACATTTCGACTTGGGCGAGCGAATGCAAGATCGGCACGCGCGCAAAGTACTCGAACAACGCAGGCGGATTGCGCGAGGTATTGCCAGAAAGCAAATACTTGCCGTGGACACTCTGGTAGAACTGCGTGCGCGTGTCCTCCGCACCTTGCATCGTGAAACTGTTGCGCCAACCGAGCGGCACACTCAAAATCGCAAAATCGCCCGGCTCGCGCGCAATCTGGGCGTACACCTCCGGCACGCGCGCATCGGTGAGCGGCAGCGGAAGCGCGAGATGTTCGAACAGTATGGCAGTCAGCAGAAGGCAGTAGGCAGGAGGCAGGAGAAATTTTCTGCCTACTGCCTCCCGCCTCCCGCCTACTCGTCCAAACAGCCACGCGAGCGCGAATGCGACAAGCACAGCGAGCGAGAGCATGACCAGAATCGAATAACGATTCGGCACGCGATTTTCTTTGAGGAACGGAATGTAATGCAACAACAAGAACGGCAGCGGAAACGTTACGTCCAAGCCGTCGAAATCGAAAACGGATTGACCGTTGATGTGCAAGAGCGGACCCAACGATAAAATTGTGAACGCCATCGCCGCGATGATCCACATCGTCAATTTTCTTCGATACACCCACGCACCAAGTAACGCGAGCGCGAGCGTCGCATAGCCGAGAAAGACGGTGTTGACGTCAACGAACTGCGAATTGCCCTGCCGCACCGCGTCGAGTTCCTGAACCCAATGGCGATTGAGCGGATGCAAACTCGTCGGCGTGACCAAGCCCACAAGGTCCACCAACAATTTTTCCGCGTGGCCCCAGCCAGGAAGTGTATAACCTGCCGTTGCAATTTCGATGACCGACGGAACTACAAGTGGCGCTGACAGAATACCGCCAACAATCGCGAGTATCCCAAGCCGTTTGACGAATCCGCGCACGATGCCGCGTTCCCACCACGCGAACACAAGATAGAGCGCTGTGAACAGTCCGATGAAAACCGCGTAGGTAGTATCAGTTAGAATGGCGAGCGCGCCAAAAACTCCGGTAAGTACCGCGTTGCGCAGACGCGTCTCGCGCAGAGTCTTGATGAGAAACAGTACGTAGAACGGCAGATACTGACTGCACACAAAGTTGTAATGCCCGAGTGACGCATAGACGAACCGACTAGAAGTGAACGCATAGATAACCCCTGCGGTGAACGCGGCAAGATTGAGAAACAAGTTCCCGAATGCATCGTAAGAACGTTCTGATTGCCTCAGTAAATAGTTCGCCAGAAGAAATGCGCCATACGCGGCGCTGACAAACGCAAAAACCAAGAGTGCGTTTGATGCGACTACATAACCAAAGACAAATTCGATAGGTATTGCCAGCACCGCATTCAACAGCATGTAGGTGTACAAAATAAGGTTGACACCAATGGGATAGAACGTGAAATTTGAATGGAGCGGGTTCACGCCCAAGTCGAAGACGGCGTGCTTGAACCACCAATAGTTCCACACAAAAGTGTACTCGTCGAACGCCCACGTCTCGCTCCCCGGCACGTGCGTAGCAAAATGCGCGACGAGCGGGTAGGTGAGGACAAGCGCGAGCGCGAGATAGACGACGAGAATAAGCAAATGCGTGTGACGTGAAAAGCGATGCATAGTGCGTGGTAGATAATTCATTTTACCTCAACAGCACGAGCGGCGATTGCCACACGGACGTGCCGCGCGTCATCTCGATTGAAAACTGCGTCGCGTGCGCCGGGATTTCGCGTGCGTACCATTCCACAATGAGATCGCCGATTGTCCATTCGAGCGGCGGCGCACCAAAGCGACGCTTGTCTTGGGTAACCGCGTTTCCTTGTTCGTCAGAGAGCAAGAGGGTTGTGTTCAGATCTTGACGATCATCGGGCAACGCCATCACTTGCCAATATAACGCAACCCCGTCGTCAAACTGCGAAACGCCAACAAGTTTCAAATATGGATTGAAATCAACTTGCAGCGCATTTCGCGGCAATACCATATCATTCAGACGATACGCAACAAAATATTCGCCCTGCCCTACTCGCGTGGCTTGCGGCGCAAGACGCGTGAGCCAATTCTCTGGCGGCGCGTAATCACGAATGAAAATGTACAGCGCGTTTGGATTAGCAATCAATGTCGTTCGCGCATCCGATTCTTTGAACCGCGTCGCACGATCAACATAGCGCGAGGTTGGCACGCGTTCGCCCAACAACATCAACGTCGGCGCGCGGTACACCTCGTACGCGATGTGAATAGGTTGCGTAGGCGGCTGACGACGAATGAAATCGGCAACCTCAACCTGATCGGCATCGAACGCAAGTGGCAGATCGGGATGATTTGCCCACGCAACAAAATAATCGTACGTTGTCCACATCGCACTGCTCATCAACGAGAATACAATCAACCCGGTTGCGGCAACAATCGCGAAAGGTTGCGGCGGCGCAACTTCCATTCGATTCAAGCGCGCGCGATCGGTCGTGCCAATCGCCTCATGCAACGACGCATTGAACGCGCGCTCCAACAAGCCATCCATTGCCAACGCCGGAAAAATAAAGATGCCGGGCACCACGCCTAACACGCGCACCCCTTTGGGAATCATATCGGCGGTGAGAAACGCCGGCACACACATCACCGCAAACCACAACAACAAAAAGCGGTACTGGGGTTGCTTTAATCGCCTCAACGCGATGACTACGCCGGCAATGAACCACGGCGCGAGGAACAGATCGAAAATCGGTTTGCCCGGCAAGTTGTAATGTTTGCTCTGATAGCCGGCGCCCGGCACAACAAACTGCGCCAGATTGCCGGCGACGCTGGACGCCAAAGCCAACGCCGGATCACTTTGATCGAAAATCGAAGTACTGTCAAACCGCCGACTGAACTGAGCCGGGTTTTGCGTGAAATAGATGCCCAGCGGAAGCATTACAATCAGCGCAACTATAGCGGCAACCGCCAGACCGATGACGGACGACGGATGACCAACGACGGTATTTTTTTCGTCCTCCGTCCTCCGTCTTCGATCAACGAACCACCACACCAAAAACTCGATAATCACAAACAGGGCAACCAACACACCGACGAATCGTCCCGGCGAGTACGTGTAGATCGCCAAACCCAACACGGCACCTGCCCCCGCGTACATTTTCCAATCGTGAGTGCGAAACGCGCGCCACAACAAAAGATACCCCATCGCTTCAACGAGTGGTAAAAGAGTATCCCGATGCGCGTTGCGCGTCATCTGAATGTGCCAAAACGAAATTGCGATGAGCGTGGTCGTTAACAACGCCAAGCGATGCGCGCGCGGGCGATCCAACAATCCCCTTGCCCATTCACGCACCAGAAAATAGGTCGCGAGAACGGTGAGAATGCCGGCAAGGAGAGCAGGCAAACGCGTCGCCAGCGGCGATACGCCGAACAATGCGTACGATAGCGCGACAAGATACACGTAAATCGGTTCGCGTCCCAGATGCGCGTGAAACCAAATTTGAAAATTGCCCGCCAACACATCGAGCGCGTCCAGTCCTTCCACCGCTTCATCCCCGAACAAGCCGGGCGGCAAACGATCAATCGCATACACGCGCCAGGCGATGGCAACAATTGCAATGAGCAAAACAATCACCGCATCTTGTTTGAGCCGCCGCGTCATTTCACCTTCACGTGAGTCAAAATGATCTTGTCCGATGCGCCAATCGGCAAGCGCGCGTTGGTGGCTGGCAGATACATTCCAATTTCAATCGCGTAATCGCCGGGGGCCAGATCGGTTGGAATATTCAAGACGTGCCGATCCCGCACACCTTCGCCCACACTCCACCGATTCGTCGGATACAATCCGCGCGATGGCGCACTATCGGCGTCGGCAACAACCTGACCGTTCGCCTCAACCAGATGCACAAAGACGGTGTACGATTCGTTGATCGGATGATCGGCGCGCCAAAACAAATCGAGGGGGAGCGATTGTCCACGCGCAATCACGGAAGCATCGCCACGCCAACCCAGGAATGTAATTGCATCCCCCACGTGCACCGCTTGTGGATGTTCAATCCCATTCGCCGACAAATCGCCCAAGCGAACCGTGCCAAGCGCGACGTGGTGCTCGGTATCCTCTTTGATTTTGTGCGCATCCAGGTCGTACTCGTACCAGTACAAATCGAGATGATACAAGCCGGCGGGCGCATCCGCCGGCACGATGAACGAGTATGCATCGCGATAATAGTTGCCAATCTCGTACCAACGATACGTGGGAAAGTAACGCGAGCCGGGAAAACTGGCAAGTTCGGCAACCAGATTCCCATTCAGATCGGTTACACTCAACAACGACGCATACATCGGATACATTCGCGCAAGCGCGTTGTAGTAAATCAAAACACGCATGGGCTTGCTGGGTTGTGGCGGATCCGGATCGAGATCGTATCCCAACACTTGGACTTCAGGGACGATGCGCGCCTCCGGCAACGTGTAACGCGGGCGCGGTTCATCCAACAACGGCAAAGGCACGGCTTGCACCCAACGATAACCCGACGCGGTTTTGAATTCCGGCTCAAACTGCACGTAATAAAACGGTCGTTTCAACTCCCACGCGCGCGCAATCATTCGATCGAACTGCACCCAGATAGGACTCACGTTGACCACCAGCAAATCCTCGCGTTGATGCTCAACGAATTGAAAATAGCGCATTGGCTCGGATACTTCCCAAGGCGCAATGACGACAGCACGGGGTGCAAGGTTGTCCTGCAAAACCGCTTGCGCAAAATCGCGGTACGTGTAATCGGCACTCGCATCCAGACGAGGAAGGTTGATGATGAGCGAACTCAGGGGAAGCAAACTCAACGCGCTACGTGCAAAAACCGGCGCCCATTTCGATGGCGTGGCACGCGATGCCCAACGCAATAAAACATCCATGCCATATCCAAGCCACACCGCCAGCGCAAAGTACGCCAGCGAAAAATAATACACGGTGGATTGTCCGCGCAAATAGATTGCAATAAAGCCGACACTCACGGCCGCCGTCAGCAGAATTGCAAAAATTTTTCGGTCGCGCCGGAAGGAGGCAACGATGCCAACCCCAATCAACGCAAGCCCCACGACGCCAAACTGCTGAACAAGCAAGGTGGTTGCCAACTCAAGGCGATTGGCTTCGTCGAGCGGGGATTTGAAACCGAGTTTGTTACGATTATCGAACCCGGTCACCAGATTGAGAAAACCATCGAGCGTGTGGCGATAGTATGCTGAGATTTGTCCTTTGACGATCGCATCTTCGCGTTTGTAAAATTCCCAATTTGCCGGGTCTTGATGCGCAATCAATTGATCAGCGCGAATCGGAATGTAGGCATAGAGCAAGAGCGGTAGCGCACACAGCAAAACGCCGCGTGCCAGCATCGCGCGATTCACGCGAGCACGATTGAACCAGATCACCAGCGCGAGTGCAGGCGCGATGAAAACAACAACGCGATGATTGGTCAACGCCAAGCCGTACACCAAGGCAAGCCAATAAAAATCGCGCGAACGTTGGTCTTGATGCCAACGTAAAGCAAACAGAACCGCGAGGACTCCGAGCAAGAGATGGAGCGCATACACTTCGGCGTCCACCGCCGCACCCCACATCGTTGGCGCAAACGCGAGAGCAAAGGCGGACAAGATCGCCGGAACGCGCGAGTGAGTTACTCGTAGCACAATGGCGTAAATCAGCGGAACGGTGAACGCGGCACACACGGCGGAAAAAAGATTGACGCGGTACGCCACATCGCCAAATGGCAGAAAGGTAAAGAGTTTGGCAAGCAAGATGTAGAGAGGATAGCCGGTGGAATGCGGCACGCCCAGATAGTACGCCATATGCTGATATTCGCCGCTATCGCCGCCGAGGACGGTGGGCGGCATGGTCCGGACGTACACCGCGAGCGACACGCTAAACAACACGATCCGAATGGCAAGCTCGAGCATGCGGTTCGTTCCGCCGGCATCATTGATCTTTGAATTCACAAAGGACATTATAAACTTGAGCAACTAAATCACCAAATTCAAACGCGGTTAATCAAGGCGACTCTCTGTTAACACCGCGGCGCGCGATCCCCACCAAGACATGATAAATCCACTCAAACCCATTTGCGGTTTCAAATGCTACGACTTGCTCCCGCGCCTGGTTCAGCCACTGGGATTGCACCTCTTGCGGCAACGCGTCAAGTTCCGCGCGAATCGTCGGCGACGCCATTGCCATCTCCAAGAACGCATCCACCTTTGCCACGCGGATGAGATGTTTTTCTTCGCGGGTTTCCACGCTAACCATACCGATTCGTTCAAGCATTGTCCGAAAAACGCCGGGCTGGGATATGTTGAGCCGAAAATGGCGCACCCGTTCAGCGCGCTGACGTGCCAGATGCAACACTTCGCTCGGATTGGGAACGCGATATAGTTGCAACAGATCGTTCAAGATGCGATTGGGAACGTTGGGCGATTCCATCCACTCGTGAATGACCAGCACGCCACCCGGCTTGAGCACGCGAGCAAGTTCGCGCAGTGATTTATCCGGATCGGTGTGATGCAAAGCAAATTGCGAAAGCACCGCATCGAACATCGCATCTTGAAATCGTAACGCCTCTAAATCACCCATCTGAAATTCGCATTGGGTGAAACCAAACCGCATCGCTTTATCGCGCGCAATCGCCAACATCGCCTCTGACGCATCCACGCCGATCACTTGACCGGTTTTGCCCACGCGCGGCGCGGCAAGCAACGCCACGAGACCGGTACCACATCCCGCATCCAGCACGCGCCAACCGGGACGCAGATCAGTGTGTTGAATCAATCGTTTGGCAATCGGACGATAGATCGGCACAACGACGCGTTCGTATTCACTCGCCAGCGTGTCGTACATTGCACCAGACATGTTCATCGTTTCAACCTCGTGCGCGTGAGTATAAAGACGTTCGATGTGGCTGTCAATCGTTTGAGTCATCCGCTGTTCTGTGATAGAATGTGGCGCGTGATGATACCCGATTGGTTTCTACTTTTCCCGCTTCTCTTTCCGCTCCTCGGCGGATTGCTTTTTGCGCTGATCGCCTCGCGGCTGCCTCGACGCGCGCGTAACGCGCTCCCCATCCTTTTTTTGATTTTGCAAATCACCGCCCTTCTGGTCAACATCGCGCCGGGTTCGCATCGGCTCGCGCTTGCCGATTGGAGCGCCGCAGCGTTTGGGCTTGGCTTTCAAATGGATGGCATCACACTCCTCTTGCTCTTGGCGATGAGTGTGCCCTTGCTGGCGTTGTGGCTCATCGCGCCGCCGCGTCGTTTGTTCGATCTGTGGGGCATTCTGGTTTTGACCGCCGCTATCTGGCTCACAACGGCTGGCAATACCATCACGATTTACATCGCTTGGGCATGTTTCGATTTGACCATTTTTCTTTGGCGCATCGCACGCGACATCAAACACGAGACCGCCGTGCGGGGAATCGTCATCGGACAATTGACCGGCTTGATCTTTCTGCTTGGTTCGATTGCGCTCGCGGCAGGGCAATCGGCACAAGGCGCGGTGCTGATTGGGCTGGCACTGTGGGCACGGCTAGGCGTGTTTCCTTTCCATTATCTCTTGCCGATGCGCGGCGTGGACGTATCCGATCTTTGGTTCGCGCGCGGCATTCCTCTCATCGCTGCATCAAATTTGTGGTTGCATTGGTCAATCTTTAACGCCGACGTGCCGTACATCTTGATCGGCACACTTGCCGGCGTCGCGCTGATCGTTCACGCTCTCTGGGTCTGGCGCGAAGAAACGCTGACACGCGCGATCAGTGTCGGTGCTTTGCAAGTCATTCTCTTTGTGCCACTTGCAATCGCGTTTGGCGGTGAAGCCAACGTTGCGCTTGGGTTGTGGGTTGCGCTCGCCGCGATCTTTGCCATCGCTCTATTTGAAATTGCGATTCGTTGGCGCGCGGAAAATTTGAATCGTTTTCCGCGCCTGATTTGGTTTGCCGCGCTGTTCGCGTTTGCCGGCTTGCCGCTCACGCCAGCGTTTCTAGGACGGCTGGGCGTCTATGTGGCATTGTGGGAAAGCAACAATGGGTTGTTGATGTTGATCGCCGGCATCTCTACTCTGGTTGTGCTCATCCCGTTGTGGGGCTTTGGCTTTGCGATTAGAGGTGGCGAATTGCGCGAGCCTCATCGGGTGGAGTACGTTGGATTAGCAATCATTGCACTGGCGTTCGTTGCACTAGCCCTTGCACCAATGCCGATTGCGCACGCGCTTGGACGCCAAGCGGGTGCCTTTGCGGAACGCGCACTCGATTTGGTCGTTCGCACCGATGACGTGGTGGGCGTGGGATTGGGCATTGCGATCCTCGCGCTTGCGGTGATCGGATCGTTTTGGGTGCAACCTGCGGCGCGCGAAATTTATCGGCGATGGGGCACCCTCATTCGCAACTTGGCAAGCGTGCTCGATCTTGAATGGGGAGAACGATTCTTGGGTACGCTGGGTTATCGGGTGAGCGCGCTGGTGCGTGATGTTTCAACCATCACGGAAGAGAATCCGACCGTGTGGTTATTGTTTGTCGCGTTGTGGGTGGCGATTTTTGTAATGATTGCACGCTGAAAGATGGAACCCTTTGTCGTTCCGTGTCGTCTATGAGTTGACAACCCTGAGGAGGTTCAAAATGGTCAATCGAATAATTCTCACCATCGCGGCATTCATCGTGCTGGCAACCGCCGGCGTCATCGCTTATTCGCTGTGGACGCCTGCCCCAGCCACCCCTGCCATCGAAGCCAGCGGACTCGCCCTGCCCAGCGCGCAAACGTCGAACGATACAGGCATTAGTGTTTCGGGACAAGGTCGCGTGCGCATTAAACCCAACATCGCAACAACAAGCATCGGCGTTGAAACCGTGGCGACAACGCTCGCCGAAGCCACCTCGCAATCGAACGCCAAGATGACCGCGATCATTGACAAGATCAAGGCGCTGGGCGTCGCCGAAAAAGATATTCAGACAACCGCGTACAACGTTACCCCCGTCACCAACGTGTCCCGCCAAGGCGAGCCGCCTCGGATTACCGGCTATCGCGTGGTCAATCAGTTAAGCGTAACAATCCGCAAGATTGATGACGTGGGCAAGATTCTGGATGCGGTAGTGGCGGCTGGGGCGAACAACATCTACGGGATTTCGTTTGGCGTAGATGATCCAACGCCGTACCAACAACAAGCGCGCGCCGCTGCCGTCAAGGATGCGCAAGACAAAGCGGCGCAACTTGCCAAAGCCGCCGGCATCACGCTGGGCAAAGTGATTTCCATCACCGAAGGGGGCGTCACGCCGGTGCCCGTGCTACGTGGGGCAGTGATGGCGGCAGATGCCGCATCCGTCCCGGTCGAAACTGGGGAAATGGAAATTGTGATCAGCGTGAATATGCGGTTTGGTGTGCAATAATGACAACGGGCGAGGTAAAGACCTCGCCCGTGCTCTAAGCCTCGCTTTCGCACCCTCGCCTGACCAATAAGAACGCGCCTGACCTTGAGCGGTTGAACTAGCCGCATGGTCTATTTGACGGCGCAGGTGCGAAATCTAGGCCAAGCCCTCTTCCGAATTTATCGCGTCTCTGCCAACACGACGCCGTCCTCACCGATCAAGCGCAACGTGTACTGCCCGCCGCTCGGCACATCGAGTTGCTCGCGGAACGAATTGCTAGGATCGAGTGCCAGGGTCCAGCGTTTGATTTCACTCCCATCGCGTAACAAGATGAGTGTGCCACGCGTGTTCGCTTGGGTTACCGCGACACCCACGGTTGCGCGATAACTAGCGTTGATGGTCAATCCCAGCACCGCGCGTGGCGTCGCCGCACTCAAACCGCCGGTGCGCGCGAACGGAACCCACTCCTCGTCCCACTCGCGTGCTTCGCCCGCCGCGAGGGTTACGTTATCGTTGCGGAAGAATGTGCGCGGCAAACCACCCCACATTTCGAAATACACGCTTCCATCATCCGTGTAGAGATTACTCGCTTTAAATTCCAGTCCCCAGCCAAATAGTTTCACGCCCGGCGCGCGATCCGGCGGAAAGATTCGCGCGATGCCAAGATCGTTGGAATGATTGTAGGCACCCGCAATGTTTGATGTTGGTTGTGTTGCAAACACGCCCAGGTGTTTGGTCCACGATTTGTACCACGCCAAGTCGCGTCCGTTAACAAGGGACCACGGCATTGGTTGCGTTGGCACGGTGGCATTCTGCGGTGGAATATATTGTGCCGGAATCAACGGATCCTCCGTACTGTGCACAAACACCTGCGATGCCGGTAAAATAAATTGCGTCTCTGGTGAAACAGTTGTGCCACCGAGCGTAACTTGGGCATTGATCCAAAATTGCAAGCTCGATGCCGCGCTGGTTGGATTTTCAATGCGCGGATGCACGATGAAATACGCCGCATTCGCCGGCAACGTTACCGCGATGCGTGCGCGCACACGATTATTCGCTTGCGTATCCCACAACGTTATCGTCGCATGGTCGTTCGTCTGCTCAAGCGAGTATTGCCAAGGAATGCCCCATTCATACCCATGCTCATCCACCGGCAACGCCCATTCCATTCCCCCCACGCCGAGCCAGCCGCCTTGTTGCACTGGTCCCCACGGCGATGGTTTCAAAACTCGATTGTTGTAAAACACTGTTTGCCCGGTCGGCTTGTACAGCACCTGCCACAACCGCCCACCGATTTCCGGCAAGAACGTCAAGCGCAAGAAATCATTTTCGATGAAAATGGTCTTGAGGGTTCGGGGAGTTGGTGTGCGCGCGGCTTTGCCATAGGCAATTGCATCAAAGCGTTTGTAGTTGATGTTGTAGGTCGGATCGAATGCATCCACCCAGAACGCTTCGTACGGGTACGCGTTCAGCACAACCCATTCCTCACCGGTGCGCCAAGCCGTTGATGACGATGGGGTGGGCGTGATCGTGGGCGTTGCGGTTGCTGTTGCAGTTGGCGTCGGCGTTACGGTTGGCGGCGTACCGCAAGTATCGTCCAACACCGTGATGGAACGCGCGGCATTGTTGGAAATGTAAACCCGATTGCCTGACACCGCGATGCCATCACCTCCATCGCTGCCTTGCGCGCCGATGGGCAAATCCATCACGACATTCAGCGTGGTGGCATCGCGCACGCGCACCTGACTCGACGCCGGCATTACGACGAACAAGTGATTGCTCGCCGGGTTGACCGCAATCGCGTACGGGACAAACACTTCGCGCACCGATTGCACAATCGCGTTCGCGCCGGCATCAATCACATTGATCACGCTGACACTGCGATTCGCCGTGTAAAGACGATTCGTCGCCGGATGCGTGGCAATACCAAAAGTTTGTTTGCCGGTTGTCGTGATTCTGCCCAGCCAATTGCCGTTCGCGCCAAAGATTCCCACGCCGCCATCCCAGAGCGATACATACGCGCGATCATTCAAAAGCGCGATATGCGCCGGATTCGAGCCGGTGGTCGTCGTTCCCATCACATTCATCGTCGCCGCATCCAGCCACGACACATTGCCGGACGCAAAGTTGGCAACCCACACACGCCCGTTGGATGCCGCAATACCGTACGGCAAGCCGCCCACAGCTTTTGTCGCAACAAGCGCGCCGTTGTTCGCATCGAGAACTGCCACGCTGTTCGTGTCACGCAACGAAACGAACAAGCGTCCACTATCCACAGCGACTGCGTTCGCATGTCCGTTGCTCTGCGTCGTCCACGTGCCAATCACCTGATCGGTTTTCATATCAACCACCGCCACCGATGACGTATCGAACAAGGCAACGTAGGCGCGTTGCGTTGCCGGATCAATCGCAATACCCTTTGGCTTGCCGGGCACTGAAATCGTTTTGATCACGGTGGGTTTGCACTGCGCGAGCGGAATCGTCGGCGTGCGCGTTGCCGTCAACGTTGGCGTTGCGGTAGGAGTGGCCGTGGGCGTCCGCGTCCACGTGGCACTGGGCGATGGAGTCGAGGTGCGCGTACTCGTTGGCGTGGGTGATGGCGTTGAGGTAACGGTCGGCGTAACCGTCGGCGATTGCGTGCAGACATCGGACAAGACGGTCACGGTGCCGGCTTGATTGTTCGCAACGTAAACTTGATTGTCCACAACCGCAATCCCGTCACCGCCTTCGCCGCCTTGAACACCCACCGGCACATCGGCGATAAAAACGAGCGTGCTCGCATCGCGCACGCGCACGAGATTGTCGTACGCCAGCACCTCAAACAAGCGATTCGTTGCTGGATTGACGGCGAGTGCAAAAGGCGCGCTAGCTTCTTTGACCGTGTTCGTCACCGAGTTTGTATTGGCATCAATCAAGCTCACGGTCAAGGCAACGCGATTTGAGGCATACACGCGATTGAGCAACGAATTCGTCGCGACGCCATACGTGCCGATCCCCAAGGGGATCGAACCGCGCACAGCACCGCTTGAATCAATCAGCGCAAGACCGCTACCCCAAAACGAAACGTAGGCACGATCGTTCAGTGTTGCCATGAGTTCGGCGTATGCGGCAACATTAGGTGTCGCCAACAACTGATTGGCTGTGGTATCGTACACCGAAACGGTACCATCCTGAAAGTTGGCAACCCACAACCGATTGTTTTGCGCCGCAACGCCGTACGGCAAGCGTCCCACAGTCAAATTGCCGATAAACTGCCCGGTCGTCGTGTCTAGGATAGACACCTTGGCAGTGTTGCGTTTGGTTACATAGAGACGTCCGTTCGCAAACGCGATGCCATTCGCATTCCCTGTCCCATCCGTTTGCCAAGTTGAAATCAGTTTATTCGTCCGCGTATCAATGACCGCGACTGAAGACGAATCGAACAAGGCAACGAATGCGCGATGCGTAACTGGATCAACCGTGATGGCTTTGGGATGCACGCCCACCGGAATCGTCGCAATATTTTTCGGCAAACATTTTTCGATGGTTGGGATGTTGGGTAACGCCGCCACCTGCGTGGTCGCGCGAGATGTCAAAGCCATCATCCCGACGACCACACCGATAAAAATGATTACGCCCGCCATCGAGAAAAACAACCGGTGAGTTGACATCTGCTCAAAATAATATGACCCCACAGTAATTCGGGGTCATTACAGTTATACTTGGATCCGCATTCCTTCGCGTGCAAGCACGGTGTCAGGAAACACGGCTTGCGCATCATGTTCGATTAGTTCTACGGTATCATCGTCATGTTCCGGTTCGTGATGGAACAAGATCAACTTTTCCACGTTTGCCGCTTGGGCAACCGCGACCGCCATCTGCCATGTGCTATGACCCCACCCTTGCCTGGGTACACTGGCGTGGGCGTACTCGGCTTCGGTGTATTGCGCATCGTGAATGAGGAACATGGCATCGCGGGCAAAGCGAATCAAACGTTGATCGCCCCCGGCGTACCCTTCGGTATCGGTGGCGTACACGATCGCCTTGCCGCCGTGTTCGATCCGATACACAAACACACCTTGCGGATGGGCGGAGGACCGCATCGCTCGGATCAACACATTCTCCGGCGAAACCGGCAACGGATCACGTTGTTCGATCAAGACGTGAGGTTCCGTTTGGCCGTGATTCAAAATAATCGCTTCGCCTTCATTCAAGTTGCGCATCACACGGACGCATGGCAGATGGTCGAAATTGACCGGAAAGACCGGGGGCAACATAGCACGCGAGAGGACTTGTTCCAAATCTTCGGACAGTGTTTTGGGACCAAAGACATAGAGGGTGGTGGAGGGAGTATAGATTGGTTGGAAAAATGGAAAACCCTGCGTGTGATCGTGGTGCGTGTGGGAAAAGAGCATCGTCGCGGTAATCGGTTTGTGATCAAGCCGCTGCTGTGCCATCAACGCGCGCCCCAAGCCGATAATGCCGGTCCCGGCATCCAGAATAATCAAATGTTTGCCGGCGCGGACTTCCACACAAGCCGTATTGCCACCGATGCGCGCCGTCTGCGGACCCGGCATCGGATAACTGCCGCGCACACCCCAAAAGGTTACGCTCAACGTTGAACTCATTCGACTCCTTCGTCATCTGCGAGCGGCAACGTAAAACGGAATGTGCTTCCTTGTCCCGGCGCGCTCTCTGCCCACATCTTGCCGCGATGGGCTTCGATGATGCCACGCGAAATAGAAAGCCCCAGACCACTGCCGCCGACGCGCCGCGTGGACGCGCCATCAATTTGAAAGAATCGTTCAAAAATTTTATCGAGATACTCGGGCGGAATGCCTTCGCCCTGATCGGACACGCTCACGACAATGTGATGATCTTCCACTTCGCACGCGACGGTGATTTGACCGCGCTTGGTGTACTTGATCGCATTGCCGATCAAGTTCATCAACACTTGGCGAATGCGGCGCGGGTCTGCCATCACCCGGGGCATCTCCGCCGGCAAATCAACCACAAAATAATGCGACTCGGTGCGCATCCGCATTTCATCTACCACTTCACGGATGAGTTTGCGAAGTTGGATCGGTTCCGGCACCACGCGCAACGCACCGGCTTCGATCTGGGACATATCGAGCAAGTTGTCAATGATCTCGGTCAGCCGGTCGCTCTCTTCTTCGATGATGCGCAGGAAATCACGTTGAGTGGCTTCGTCCCAGTTAACATCTTGGCGCAAAAGCGTCGTGGCAAATCCTTTGATCGAGGCAAGGGGTGTGCGCAGTTCGTGTGAGACGGTGGAGAGCAATTGTGTTTTCATCGCGTCGGCGGTGCGTTCCTGGGTTACATCGCGCACGAGCAAACCCGTACCCATTACCCGACCTTCATCTTCGATAGGAAAAAAGCGTATCGAGATAAAATAGATGCTGGGTTTGCCCTCTGCGCCGGGCGCATGCATTTCCACCTCGACCGCGCGTTGCGGATCGCCTGTTTGCCACGCACTTTGCAATTGCTGGCGAGCCGGTTCAGGCACCGGTGTGCGTTCTTTCAAACAATCGAATAGATCTTTGGCAGTGTGTCCCAGCATTTCTGGCGCCGCCCAGCCCAACAATGTTTCCGCGCGCCGATTCCAAAACGCGATGCGCTGATGTTCATCGAAGAGAATCAGCCCGTCGGCAAGGTGGCGTACCGCGCCGTCTATTAGCCGCACATTGGCGGTAACTGCCGATTGTTCGACCACAATTGCGACTTGCTCCTTGAGTTATTCGCAATTATACCACAAGCCAAGATTTCGACAACTGGCTTGTGGTACTAATTCACGGTTTTTCAAAAGTCAGACGCTTTATGTCATTGCGAGTCGCCAAGCGGCGAAGCCGCACAGCGTCTCAGACCACTTAGATTGCTTCGTCGCAAACACCGCTCCTCGCAATGACGTCAAATGCCAAGTTCTTCCTTGTCAAGCGACTTTTGAAAAGCCCGGGGCACTAATTGGGGGGATGCAATTTCGCTATAAACAAACGGAGCAATCCCAGCGGATTGCTCCAAGTTCGCGCGCTTAGATCATTGGTTTGCGGCGTCACTCATTAACGAAGGGGGGTGATCCAGATAACTTGCCAGGTTTGGCGTGCGCGACATATGGCGCAACTTTTCGAGCGCACTTTGCTCAATCTGGCGAATGCGTTCGCGCGTGAGACCAAAGCGTTCGCCGACCTGTTCCAACGTTTGGTGATTGCCATCCCGCAAGCCAAAGCGCAACATCAACACTCGTGCCTCGCGTGGCGAAAGCGCGTCCAATGCCTGGAGCATATCCTGACGCATCTGCGACTCGACCGCCGTGTTCAAGGGCGCGGGCGTCTGCATATCTTCGATAAAGTCTCCCAACACCGCTTCGCGATCTTCGCCCATCTCCATTTCCAGCGAAAGCGTGCCCGCGCTGGCGGCAATCAAGCGCCGCACCTTTTGGACGGGTTGTTGCATCTTTTGAGCGATCTCGTCTTCGGTCGGGTCGCGCCCCAGTTCTTGCGCCAAGTTTCGCGTTACTCGATCAAGCCGATAAAGCCACTGGCTGGTATGCGCTGGCAATCGCGGTGAATTGCCATAATTGCCAATCGCACGGGTAATCGCCTGACGAATCCACCACGTGGCATGCGTGGAAAATTTGTGTCCCCGGCGATAATCGAACTTGTCCACCGCGCGCATCAAGCCCAGATTACCCTCTTGAATTAAATCAAGCAGATTTAGACCGCGCCCCACGTAATGCTTGGCAAGATTCACCACCAGACGCAGATTCGATTGCATCAGGAGGAGGCGCGCGGCATTCCCTTCGCGAATTTCGTTTTCCAATCGTGCGCGGAGAGCGCCATGGTGTCCATTGTTTGCCAGCCGGCGTTCCGCGGCGCGCGCGCGCCACAGCGCCTTGCCGAGTTCGGCTTCTTGGCGAGCCGTCAACAAGGGGGTCTGGCTAATTTCGCGCAAGTAGAGATGAACCAGATCGGTAACGCCCGTTTCATTATCGCTAGTCCGCCGAGCGCGCGAGGTGTGTTGCGGAGGAGAATGCTTGGTCGGCTTGAACCTACGTGTAGCCCGCGTCGCAGCGGCTTTGCTACGAACGCCTCGTTGTTGCATCATAGGACCTCTAGATTCTTGGAACCGAGTTCCGTCGTATCGTATCAAGCCCAAGTTCAAATGAGGTCAAAATGGCGTCGTGAATCTGTCAAAATGCCGATTGCGTTTCTATCCCATTTGAATAAAATTGGGCTATTCCATACACGTTGGGAGAATTCCCCATGAACTTGCGTTCACCCGCGTTCGGATGAAAATGTGAATGACGTTGGACAAATTTCCAAATTTGTCCTACATTTTTGGGAGAGCGTATGAACAAACTCACTCTCGTGCGCGATTTGATGACGAGTCCCGTTGCCACATGCAAACGCGAAACGCCGATTCCGCAGGTCGCACGGCAAATGCGCGATTTGGACATTAGCGCGCTGATCGTGGTGGACGATGCCGGTTGGTTGGAGGGGTTGATTTCCCGCACCGATCTTGCCACCTTGCGCGCACACGAGGAGTACTGGCACGGTCTCCGCGCCGAACATGTCATGATCCAAAATGTCGTTTGGGTTACCCCCACCACTCCGCTGAGCGAGGCGCTTGAATTAATGCTCACGCGCAAGATTCATCGCGTTGTGGTCGTAGAAAATCTGCAGGGACACCTCAAACCGATTGGCATCCTCTCCCTCACCGATGTGGTGCGCGATATGGCGGAATAAGAAATGGCGTATGGTCAGTCACCATACGCCATTTGCTTTTGTCTAGCCGCTTAGCCCGCCGGCAAGTATTGATGTGGACACTTGATCATGAGGGTCGTTGCTACGAACGCGCCGTCTGCGCCGCGCGCGCCTTCCAAAATCGCGGTAAACCCATCGCGGAACGAGTCCGGCGGAATGCCGCGATACACCACATTCACTTGGGCGTTCTCGCCGCTGAGAACAAAACGCAACGTCCTGGTCGCATTGTCCCATCGGATCGAACCCGGCATCACTTGCCCCCCAATGCGAATCGGAGTGTTCGCCGAGCGCGCCGCGTACTGATCCACCGTGATGTAATAGTCAGTCAACGGCGAAGCATAGGTCGCCCAGCCCAGATGCAAAATCACCGGCACCAGCAACACGATGCCGACCCAATATCGTGTCTTGAGCACGCTAATCTCCTTGAAACAGATATCCAAATCCGCGTTCAGTCAGAATGTGTTCCGGCTTGCGCGGGTCATCTTCCACTTTGCGGCGCAGGTACCAAATGTAGCGTTTGACATAGCCGGTATCCTCGCCAAACTCGTATCCCCACACTTTGTTGAGCAATTGCTCATGCGAGAGCACGCGCCCGGAATTTTCGGCAAGCGTTGCCAACAAGCGGTACTCGGTCGGCGTCAGTTCGATCACTTTGCCGGCTTTGGTTACGCGGCGTGAATCGGTATCAATCACGAGCGTTCCACTGGAATAGCGTTTGGCTTTGCGTTCCGGCGGTACCTGTCGCGCACGACCCAGCACGGCTCCCACCCGTGCGACTATTTCTGCAAAACTGAATGGCTTGGTCACGTAATCGTCCACGCCAGCCGCAAATCCTTTCAACTTGTCGCTTTCTTCATCCTTGGCAGTGAGCATAATGATGGGCACTTGACTCACTTGGCGAATGCGCTGCGCCGTTTCCCAGCCATCCATACGGGGCATCATCACATCCAAGATAATCAAATCCGGTTGTTTGGCGTACAACTCTTGCAACGCATCAATGCCATTGGGCGCAGTGATCACATCGTAATCCGCTTTGGAAAGTGCTTCCCGCATCAAGCGAATCAAGGTCTTGTCATCATCCACCACCAGTATGCGTGCTTTACTCATCGTCGTCCTCCGGCAGAACGTTGGCTGAGCGGTTCGATTTCACTCCGCCCGGCAAGCGGTAAGGAAAAGTAGAAGGTGGATCCTTCGCCCAGCACGCTCTCGACCCAAATCTGTCCGCCTTGCGCTTCCACGAGACGGCGGCAGATGTACAAACCCAAACCATGGCCATAGGTTTCCGTCGCGTCGCGCCGATCAACGCGATGGAACTTGTCAAAAATCTTTTCGATTTCATCGGCTGGAATGCCCACACCGCGATCCGAAACCGACACAATGACCGAACGGCCGTCGGTGGTGGCATCAATCCGAATCTCGCCACTCTCTGGCGAGTATTTGATCGCATTGTCAATCAGATTGAACAACACCTCTTCCGTGCGATCGCGATCTGCCCAAACCGAGGGTAAATTTTGCGTGCGTGGGTGTTCAAACCGATTGGCAACGCCGCGCGATTCCCAGACGCCAATCACTTTTTCGATCAACCCCACAATGTTGAACGGTTGCGGCTGAAGAATTAATTGCCCGGCTTCGATGCGGCTAACGTTAAGAATGCCTTGCACCAAACGTGTGAGCCGCGCGCTTTGTTCTCCCACAATCTGCAACAACTCGCGGTGTTGGAGATCGTAACAAGGCGTGTTCCCCTCCAACAACAACTCGATCGAGCCGTTGATATTGGTCAATGGCGCGCGCAACTCGTGCGAGACCATGGACACAAATTCTGATTTCAACTCGTCGAGTTTTTTCAGTTCTTGATTCGCGCGCTCGAGCTCAGCGTTGCGCCGACGCAATTCCTCAGTGGCAGAGGCAAGTTGAGCCGTGCGTTCCGCCACTTTGGTTTCCAATTCTAAATTGAGTTGCTGAATGGCTTGTTCTGCGCGCACGCGTTCTGTAATATCGCGCAAAATGGCAGAACTGCCAATAATTTCGCCGCGTTCGTTCATAAGGGCAGTGCGCGTCAAGTCCACAATGACCCGGCGGCCGTCTTTGGCAACGCGCTCGGTTTCATAATTCCGGACATAGCCTTGTTGCCGCACTTGTTGTGCTAACCAATCAATTTCACCGCGCGCGTCAATATCGGACGGGACAATGATTTTGAAATGTTTGCCAATCACCTCGTCGGCTTGATAGCCGAACATCATTTCTGCGCCGCGGTTCCACGTTTTGATAATCCCTTCGTTATCAATGGTAATAATGGCATCGGCGGAGTTGGAACACACGGTTGCCAACAAGCGTTCCTGCTCGCGCGCCGCTTCGATGGCGCGTTGCTGTTCGGCTTCGGCACGCGCTTTGGCTGCCAGCGCGTCTTCACTTTCTTCAACTCGCTGGGTGATCCAATTGATGGTGAACCAAATGGCGATGGGACCCACAGTGGCATAGATGATTAAATCAATCACCAGATGGACATAGTCGGGGAAAGTGCGAAAGAAGATAAAACTCAATAGTTCGTAGATGGCAACAAAGCAGACGACCAGAACAGGCAATCTGCGTCGCAACCAAGCCAGACGCGTGCGCAAATCTTTAGAGGCAAAAAACGACCACGTCATCGTGCGTATTCCCCAACATCAGGCAAACCGCCCCTGCACCAAAGGCTCCCAGCTGATTCTAGGCGATTCATTGTCTCAAGCGTGATTAGTATAGCACATTTTATTTTGTGCGCAAGTTGGAATTCGGCAAAGATTATCCCATCGCCTAAAAAACAATGAGGCAGAAGATCAACGCTTCTGCCTCGATGGTTCTGGAATTTATGTCCGCGCACGCGCGCTTGCCAAGCCAAACATCAACACCACCACCGCAATCAATGCCAGCGCCCCCACGCACGCCAACGCCAACACATCGCTGAATGGATTCATAGCGGTTTGGCTTGGTGCAGACGCCGGCGCCGGTTGGGAGGCTTTTTTCAACGTCAGCACATACGCCGCCACATCCGCGATTTGTTGATTATCAAGGGGACCACCGTAACTTTGCGACCACGCCGGCATTCTGGAACCTGCCACCCCTCGCGAGATCGTCGTATCCAGAAAAGTTACCACGTTGATGCCTGCCCAATCCTTGCTCAGCGTTGCACCGATCCGCCCTTCACCGTTCTGCCCATGACACATCGCGCAATTCTCGTTGTAGATTTGCAGACCGCGTTTCGCATCACCGGCAGGAAACGTTGCCACCGGCGACGGCAGCGGAGGTCGCGTTGCCGTTGCGACGGCTGGCACGGTGGGTGCCACATTACCCAAAGATCGAACAAAGGCAACAATATCTTCAATGTCCGCGTCGCTAAGCGGGCCCCCTTTGGTTTTAGCCCACGCCGGCATCACACTGCCCGGTACTCCATTTGAAATAATTTCTTTGAGCAGAACATCCACACGAATGCCGGGAAAATCCTTTGCCAACGTTGCGCCTACCCGCCCTTGCGCACGATCGCCATGGCAGACTGCACAATTCTGCGCGTACAGCGCCTTGCCACGTGCCACATCGCCGCCCTGCGCGGACGCCGTCGCAAAAATTGCAAACGTCGTGACGATCAACAACAATGTCCCGACCAGCCATTTGTTCATTGCGTCCCTACTCCCTCGTCACAGTAGATTATGGCACCCAATATAACACAAATGACTTTTCAATTCAACTACTACCTGCCCACAAATTCGCGGAGGGCGTAATCACTGCCCAGATTCTCGAACAACAAGGACTTGAATTGTTGCACCAACTTGGCTGGTGCATGCTTGCCAATGCGCGCCACCAACGCATTCTCCGGATACCAAGCAATGTTTGGTTCATCGGTCTCAAAAAATTGAAAGCCGTAGCGTTGCATCATGCGATGCAAGGCATCGCGGTACTCCCGGAGCGATAGCCCGCTCCCTTCATAATCCCAACACCAACGATACCCGGTCGCAATGACGATGGCGCGGTCATACCGGCTATCCGAAAAAAGTTCCGCCATCATTGCCGAACCAATGCCATCGTGGCGCCATGTGCGCCCCACTTCGAGACCGCCCAGTTCGTACAACCCCTCGATGTGATCGCGTCCCCAACGTTCATCTTCACTGGGCAACGTAACGGTTACGTATCCGACGATCACACGCGCTTCACTAATCGCTAACGAGATGCAACCATGCGGGGTTTCGGCAATCTTGATCAACGCTTGATGTTGTAAAGCAGGACGATTGTGCCAAAAGAAACCCAAGCCCTCGTCCATCCCCAGTTCCGCAATCTCTTGCGGCGAGGAAGCGATTTTCACCGTGACGATTCCGCGACGCGTCTGGAGTTGGCGCATAGACCTCTGCTCATTCGTCAAATATAATGATTTTCTTTGGCGTACCGTTCCAGTTCATCCCGGAATTGCGGCGCGGCAATGTTGATCATCGCGCGCGCACGTTCACGAATAGATTTGCCGTGCAAGTATGCCACGCCATACTCGGTAACGACGTAATGCACATCGCCGCGCGAAGTGACGACGCCGGCGCCCGGTTTTAGTTGCGATACGATGCGCGTGATTTTGCCATCCTTGGCGGTGGCTGGCAAAGCGATGATGGGCTTGCCTCCTTTGGAACGCGCCGCGCCGCGCACAAAATCGAGTTGCCCGCCAATGCCGCTATAAATCGCAGGACCGATCGAATCGGCACACACTTGGCCCGTCAGGTCCACCTCAATCGCGGAATTGATCGCGATCATATTGTCGTTTTGCGCAATGATGAACGGATCGTTCACGTAATCGCTGGGGTGCAGTTCGATAATAGCATTGTCGTTAGCAAAATCGTACAATTTCTGGGAGCCGAACAAAAAACCGGCAACGATTTTCCCGGGATGCAAGGTTTTGCGATCATTCGTAATCACGCCGCGATTGACCAGATCAATGACACCGTCGGAGAATAATTCGGTGTGAATGCCCAAATCTTTGCGGTCGCCCACTTGCGCGAGCACCGCGTCCGGAATCGAACCAATACCCAGTTGCAACGTAGCACCATCCGGGATGAGCGTAGCGATATGTTTGCCAATCTGGCGATGTGCTTCGGTACTGCCGGCTTGGGGCGCTTCGGGCAACGGGTAATCTACTTCGACAATGTAATTGAGTTTGCTGACGTGAATGAAGGAATCGCCCAGCACGCGCGGCATTTGCCGATTCACTTCGGCAATCACGACCTTGGCGGCTTGCGCGGCGGGCTTGGTGCACCCTACTTCGCAACCAAACGAACAGAATCCATGCTCGTCCGGCGGCGAAACTTGAATGAGCGCAACATCGAGCGGGAGTGAACCATCGCGGAACATTCCCGGCACTTCGGATAAAAAGACTGGCACAAAATCGGCGCGCCCTTCGTGGACTGCGGCGCGTGCGTTATCGCCTACGAACAAGGCGCGCAAGCGAAAATTCTCCGCGAGTTCCGGCGCAAGATGCGGTGCAGGACCAAAAATAAGCACGTGCACAAATTCAACGTTGCGCAATTCGTGCGCACGCGCAACCAGCGCGTTCAAAACACGCTGTGGTACGCCGGCACCTCCACCAAGATAAACGCGCTGATTCGATTGAATGACTTGGACCGCTTCTTGAGCGGAAACAACCTTGGTGCGATACATAGCAGTCTCTTATTTCATTGGTTCGATGGGCAAACCCAACGCTTCAGCCACATGCGGATTGACCAGCTTGCCCCGCCACGTGTTCACGCCACGCCGCAACACAGCATTTTTGCGAATCGCCTCATCCACACCATACTGTCCGATCTCGTACAAAAATGGCAAGGCGGCATTGAGCAAGGCATGGCTTGCCGTGCGCGCCACCCGCGAGAGGACGGTAGGCACGCAATAGTGAATCACCCCTTCTTCCACAAAAGTCGGATTGCGATGGGTGGTCGGACGACTCGTTTCCACACAGCCACCTTGATCAATGGATAAATCGAGGATAACCGAACGCGGTCGCATTCGCTTGATCATTTCGCGCGTAACCAGAATCGGCGCGCGTTGACCCGGCACCAAAACCGCGCCGATCAGTACATCCGCAAACTCGATCACGCGATTGATGTTGTATGCCGTCGAAAACAAAGTGGTGACACGTCCATTGAACATTTCTTCGATGTGTTGTAACTTTTCCGGACTTTTGTCGAGTATCGTAACCTGCGCACCGATCCCGACAAATGCCGCCGCTGCATTTTCGCCCAAGACGCCGGCACCCAGGATCACCACGGCGGCGGGCGGCACGCCGGGAACACCGGAGAGTAGAATGCCGCGCCCGCCGCGCGTACTGGCTAACAATTCCCCGGCGATGATGGGCGTCATTCGTCCAGCCACTTGGCTAGAAGTCAGCAAGACCGGATGCGAGCCATCGCGTGCTTCGATCATTTCGTACGCGATGGCTGTGATGGATTTGGCGCGCAACGTCTCCAACAAATCAGGCGAGGCAACCGCCAGATGCGTGAAGGATAACACCGTTTGTTCGGGACGTAATAGGTCATGCTCTTGGGCTGTCAACCGCGTAACCTTGGCGATCACATCGGCACGGCCGTACACTTCTTCCGCCGAATATACAATCTCGGCGCCTTGCGCACGAAAGTGTTCCGCGGTAAAGCCAGCGCCAGCGCCGGCATTCCATTCCACGTAAACCTTGTGCCCGGCTTGGACCAGGGCGTGAACCCCGGCGGGAGTCAATCCCACGCGATATTCCATCTCGCGCACTTCTTTGGGGACACCAAAATTCATAGGCAACCTCACAAAATCACGTTGCTCGTATCGAATCGCGATTAGTACCTTCCCACTTGAATCATTGCACAAAAAGCAAGGATTCTTCGTCCACGAAGGAGAAAACTAATTTTCGTATTTCTGCGTGTGCTTCGTGGAAAAAATTCTGTTCCGTTTCGGCTTGTCCGAGGTAGGCATAGTATATCACAAAAAAATACACGAGGGTATTGGCGCTTCCTCGTGTATCGGCTCAGTGCGCGACTGGATTACGCGGGTAACTCGCGGAGGTACTTGTCCATGGCTAGGGCGGCGCGTCGCCCGGCTGCCATAGCGGTTACGACCAAATCTGCGCCGGTGACGGCATCGCCGCCGGCGTAAACACCGGGCTTGGACGTGGCGCCGGTCTCTTTATCCACGATAAAGCAACCCCACTTGTCCACCTTGAGTCCCGGCGTCGTCTGCTCAATCAAACGATCTTGGTTGTAACCCAACGCGCAAATCACCGTATCCGCTTCGACGATAAAGTTCGATCCTTTGACTTCGACCGGGCGGCGGCGACCGGAGGCATCGGGTTCACCCAATTCCATTCGGATCAATTCCATTTTGCGCACGTGGCCCTTTTCATCGCCCAAGAATTGCACCGGCGCGACCAAAAATTTGAACTCGACACCTTCTTCATTCGCATTGGTGCGTTCTTCGACCTTGCCCGGCATTTCTTTTTCAGAGCGGCGATAATAATCAATGACGGTGCCATCGGTGATGCCCGCCAGAAGTTGTAAACGGCGCGCGGTGCGCACACAGTCCATGGCCGTGTCCCCGCCGCCGATCACCGCGATGTGTTTGCCGGCTTCCGGTTTTTCTTTCATTCCCGCCGGCAAATATTCGGGCGGCAAGTTGCCGCGCACCAAATATTCGGTCGCCATATAAATGCCTTGGAGGTCTTCGCCGGGCAAATTCAATTTGGTGGGAATCCACGCGCCGGTGCCCAGAAACACCGCGTTGAATCCCTCTTTCGAAAGGAGATCGTCCACCGTCCGGTCCTGGCCAATGGTCGTGTTGCAAACAAACTCGATGCCTAATTCTTCCAGAAACCTGACTTTATCGGCGATGACTTGTTTGGCGAGTTTGAAACTGGGAATCCCGTACACCATCACCCCGCCCGGGATCGGCAATTTTTCAAACACGGTAACCGAGTGTCCACGTTTGGTCAACTCTTCGGCAACGGCAAGCCCCGCGGGACCAGAACCCACTACCGCCACGCGTTTGCCGGTCGGTGGAGCGAGCGGTGGTTTGGGAATCCCTCGTGTGCGGCGTTCGTAATCGGCGACGAAATATTCCAACTTGCCCAGAAAGACCGGATAATCGCGCTTGCCCACCACGCAAGAACCTTGACACAATTTTTCTTGCGGACACACCCGACCGCACACTTCGGGCAAGTTACTGGTTTCGCGGTAGACTTGGGCGGCTTCTAAAAACTCACCGCGCGAAATATGCCACATCGCGCGCGGAATATCATTGTGGAGTGGGCACGCCAACGTGCATCCCGAAAGATCGGGGCATTGCAAACAACGCGACGCTTCGATCTGGGCGGTTTCTTCATCAAAGCCCAGATAAACTTCCTCAAAATTCAAAACGCGCTTTTCCGGTTTTTGTTTGGGAACATGTTGGCGTGGGATTTTCAAGCGCGCTTTGCGATCAATATCAATATCACCTTTGCGATCGATGTTCGCCATTGATTCCTCGCTCCTTCGCTGAAGAAGATTCGACAGGGTTCTCACCCCAAAATAATTCGCAGACTACAGCGATTCCGCAGAGACTCTGTAATCTGCGCAATCTGGGGAGGGGAGATTTCTAGCCGATAGTCGGAAAAATGGGTTTCTCCGATGGACGACTAGATCACGGATGTTACACAAATGAATGCTTGAATTCGCCTTCGGTCACCAAAAGTCGAAAAATATCCGATTCAGTGATAATGCCCACCACGCGCGTCCCATCCACGACCGGCAACCCACCGATCTTGTGTTCCAACATCAAACGTGCCGCCGCTTCGATAGACGTATCGGGCGTAATGATAATCGGGTCGCGCGTCATAATTTGACCCACCGTGAGCCGGGAGAGTAGATAATTCAATTCATAAATACTTAACGAGGTCGCGGCAGAAGGCGACGCCTCGCGAATATCCCCGAGTGTAACGATCCCCACCAGCCGCCCGTTCTCCACCACCGGCAAGCGGCGAATGTTACATTCCTTCATCAGCCGATTGGCTTCGGGCAAGGTGGTGCTCGGTGCAATGGTAATGGGGTCAGGCGTCATCCAATCTTTGACGAGGTGTCTTCGCACTCCCATCTGACCTACTCTCCTACGCTCAATATCGCGCCCATCGCGAAACGGTTTGCCACATCAGCGTGGCACACGGATCAATTATTGTTACAATCCCCAGACTGCCTTGATTATAGAAACCACAAGTCAAAACACCGTTTGCTTGGGGTCAAAATAGGGTCAAAAAGGAATCGTGCCCCCAACTTCAAGTTGATGTTTTGGATGATTTGAGCGATAATAGAAGGAGATACCCCAAAGGTTCACTCAAGGATTGATCGAAGCATGCGCCTCCTCTTGGTTACCAATAACTTGGCACACGCTGCCCTTGCCCGGCGCGGCTTTGCCCAGAATCATTCGGCAACGCATTTGACGATTGCGGAAACATTGGCAGAAGCACAAGCACAGATCAAGAACGCGCCGCCGCAGTTGATCGTTGCCGATGCGCAACTGCCGGACGGGCAAGGAATCGAATTGTTGTTTCAACCGACTGGCGACCCAGACATTCCAGTGGTCATTATGATTGATCAGGGCAACGAACGTTTTGCCGTTGAAGCCATCCGCGCCGGCGCGCTCGACTATGTGGTCAAGACCCCCCAAGCACTCGCGGATCTCCCCCACCTGACCGAACGGTGGTGGCGTCAATGGAATACCCTCGCAGAAAAAACACGCATCGAAAATGAATTGCATGTGCGCGCCGAAGCCGAAGCCATTTGGCGAAGGGTGGGCAAGACCATCGTCTCGAACCAAACGCTGGATCAGGTCTTGAGCACGGTTATTCAAATCATCAAAGATAAAAGCCGGGTCGAAGCCGGTGCCATCTTGCTCTGGGACGCAAAAACGCAAAAGATTTCCTTTGCCAAAGTTCTGCAACACGATGCTCAAGTCTTTAACTCGGTCTTTTTAAAGCGAGGCGAAGGCATCGCCGGCTGGGTGATCGAGCATGGCCAATCTGCCCTTGTCCCGGATGTTACGCAAGATGCCCGCTGGCAACCGCGCATTGATGATCAGACTGGCTTTCAGACCCGTTCGATTCTCTGCGTGCCGCTCATCGCCCGCGACGAGATCATTGGCGCGATCGAACTGGTCAACAAAATCACGGGCACTTTTACCGCAGACGACCAGCAACTACTCGAATCCATTGCGGCACCCCTTGCCATCGCTATCCAAAATGCACGTTTGCAGGATCAGGTTCATCGGCAACTGGCTGATCTGACCGCCATGTTCGATAAGGTAGAACACGCCAAACAAGAATGGGAACAAACCATTGATGTGATTGACGCTGGCATCTGGCTCGTTGATCTCCATTGTCGCATCGCGCGCGCCAACCGCACGCTGGCAACCTGGCTCCACACCACGCCGCAGGAATTGGCTGGCAAGTACTGCTATCAAGTCATCCATCATTGCCAAACTCCGCCCGCCTATTGCCCGGTTCATCGTCCGCCTCAAGAGGCTCCCACCGAAGAGCAAACCCAAATTCATCTGGCTCATCTGGGCGGAGGAACCTTTCGCCTAAACACCTATCTCTTGCACAAGCGCGATGGCACAGTGACTGGCGCGGTCAATGTGCTGCGCGATGTTACAAACGAACTTGCCCTTCAATCGCAACTCATTCAATCGGAGAAACTGGCGGCGATTGGGCGTTTGGCGGGTTCGCTCGCACACGAGATCAACAATCCCTTGCAAGCCCTGCAAGGTTGTCTGGACTTGGCATTAGCCAATCCCAACAACCTTGAAAAGCAAACGCGTTATCTCAATGTTGCCAAGAGCGAGGTGGAGCGACTTGCTTCTATGGTGCAACGCCTGCTCGATTTTTATCGCCCTTCCAAAGGCACGCAGGGATCCATCCATGTCGCCGCGCTAGTCGAAGAAGTGTTGACGTTGAGTAGCAAACGCCTTCAGCACGCGCAGGTGACCACGCAGGTAGAGTGGGATAATGATTTGCCTGTCATTTTGGGGGTTGCCAATCAGTTGAAACAAGTTTTTTTGAATCTTGTCCTGAATGCGATTGATGCCATGCCCAACGGGGGCAAACTAGAAATTCGTGGGCGTGTAGTGGAGAAAGAAAAACGCTGGCTGGTGATTGACTTTGCCGATACCGGAATCGGCATTCCCCCGGAAAACCTTGACAAGATTTTTGAGCCGTTCTATACCACCAAATCCAACGGCACCGGCTTGGGACTAGGCATCAGTCACACCATCGTCAGCAGCCACGGCGGACAAATCAAAATTGCAAGCACCACTGGCATGGGGAGTACTTTTTCGGTTTGGCTTCCCATCAAAACAGCCAAGGGTTAAAGATGGCAAAGGAACGCATCCTGATCGTAGATGATGAGAAAACCATTCGCATGGTCATCGCCGATGCTTTGGAAGCGCAGGGCTATCAAATCAACACCGCTGCCAGTCCCCTCGAAGCACTAGATATTTTCGATAAAACACCGTGCGATCTTGCCTTGATTGATCTCAAAATGCCGGGCACGATGGATGGCATTGGCTTGCTCAAAGAATTACGGCAACGCTCACCCCAGACAGTCGTCATTATGCTCACCGGCTTTGCCACCTTCGATAGTGCCATTGCCGCGATGCGCGAAGGGGCGTTTGATTATCTCACCAAGCCAGCCAGCATCACCCAGATCATCGAAAGTGTGCAACGCGGACTGGCAAAACGGCGCGAGGATATTCAGCGCCAACAACTCATCGCACAACTAGAACAGACCCTTTACACTCTTCGCATGGACAATGAGAAAATCCAATCCCCCATTGATGTCAGCGAGCGATTCACGCGCACCGCGACGCTCGTCATTGACCGGTACAAACGCTTGGTGATTCGCGGCACGGATTTGTTAGACCTCACCAGCACCGAATTTGACATTTTGGATTACCTTGCGCGCCACGCCGATCGAGTAGTTACCGCCAGCGAATTGGTCAAGGCAACCCAAGGGTACGACCTCATCGAAGCGGACGCGCGGCCCCTCATTCGGGTGCATATCCAGCGGCTTCGCCAGAAACTGGAAGACGATCCCGAAAATCCCCGTTTTATCACCACGATCCGTGGCAAGGGCTATCGTTTTGTAGGCTAATGATCGTTCCAATTCCACGAACCTCACGCCGGCTAGTACTCTGGCGTGAGTTTTTTTGTTATGCAATCGTAATACAATCGCAATATTTCTTAACCCAAATTAGTCACAAACCAGCGTATAGTAGCAAGCATCAAGAGGAAAAACAATGCGGAAACGTGTTTTGGTAGCAGAAGACGACGCAAATGTAGCGTTTCTGATTAAAGATGGCTTGACCGACCTGGGCGCCAATTTTGAAATCGAAACAGTCTCGTCCGGCGAAGAAGCGCTCAAACGCATTGGCGAAGGCACCTGGGATCTGGTGGTTACTGATTATCGTATGAACGGCATCACCGGCTTGGAACTCATTAAAGCAATCAAAGCCAAGGTGCCGGCTACACTCACTATCTTGATGACGGGCTATGGGACAGACGAAATTGAGCAAGCGGCACAACAACTCCAAGTATATCGGTATCTGACCAAGCCCTTCCCGCTCGTGCAACTTAAACAAGTCATCGAAGAAGCGCTGGCGTACACGCAAAACACCGAGCCACCTTCACCGAGCATCAAGACACCGCAAACACTCAAGATTACGCTGGGCGGCGATGGGAACGTTGGCAAGACAACCCTGATCAAACGCATCTGCACCGGCAAGTTTGATGCCGCGCGTGTGATGACCATCGGCGTAGATTTTCATTTGTACGATATTCAACACGATAGTCATCCAGCGCGCTTAATCGTCTGGGATGTGAGCGGGCAGGATCAGTTCGCCTTCACCCGGCGCGCGTTCTACCGCGGAAGCAAAGCCGTGGGAATCGTTTACGCCGTCAATGATCGCGCCTCGTTTGAGCGCTTGCCTTTATGGCACGCCGAGATTCGAGCCATTCTGCCGAATGTTCCCTTTGTGCTTGCCGGCAACAAGAGCGATTTGGAACGTCAGGTCAGCCCCGCGGAAGGACAAGCGCTGGCGCGCGCATGGGGCGTCCCATTCATCGAGACCAGTTGCCTGAGTGGAGACGGGGTCAGAGAATTTTTCCATCTCCTCGCCGAGTTGGCGCTCCAATCGCTAACGCCGAACAATGCCTCCCTATGAAAATGTGTCACGCCCATCCGCTTGATGTCATGGCGCGACACTAGTTTGAGATTGAAAGGTTACGGAAAAAACGATGTCTGCCAAAATGATTCTGGGCGCACGCGAAAATGGTCCCGCAAATTTGCTCAACGCCACCTTCATCGGCTACATGGTGGGGACCTACAACGTGATTGGCAAAGGTGGCGCGCAAGCGATTGCCAATATGGCGGGTGAATTCGTTGGCAAAGAAATCTTGGCGTTTGCCGCCAGCCAAGGAGAACAGATTGATTCGGTCGAAGCGCTAGTCCGCTTTTTAAAAGAGCATCACTTGGGCGAAGTAGAGTTGCGTGTGAACGATTCTCACGTTCAAGCCGTCGTTTCGAAATGCGGCATTTGTCCCAAACGCGTGGGTAAATATCAATTTGATGGGACGGCGTGTCCTTGGGCAGGTATCTTGATCGGTGCCCTGGGCTCGATTCTGGGACGAGAATTTTCCGTGTCCGCCAGTCTGACTCCTGCCCAGTCATGCACGCTCCAACTGAAAATGAAAGAGTAGAAACAAGGGAGGGTTGTCTATATGCCACTCACTGGAACACTGCGCGATCTTAGTTTAGCCACACTCGTCCAAGTGCAATGCAGCGAACAAGCCCATGCCCAAGTCACTCTGACACGCGGTAAACGCAAAGGCATTTTGGTCTTTGCGGATGGCGAACTGATTGCCGCCACGGTTGATGACAAAAACGGCGAGGAGGCGGTGTACGAATTGCTCACCTGGGAAGAAGGCGAGTTTCGCGTGGACACAGAAAACGTCAACGCAACGCGCAACGTCACCACCCCTTGGAGCGCCTTGTTACTGGAAGGATTGCGGCTGGCGGATGAAGCGCGCGCCGAGCGGGATCATACACTGGAACAGAAATTACGTGAAATGCGCGGCAAAGCGGGCTTGCGCGGCGCACTCGTGGTCAACGGTTCCGGCTTGTTGCGCGCCGAAGCCAAAGACCAAAACTCGACCCAAGATGCCGCCTTGATTGCGTTTGTAGCCGAACATGCCGAGACCATCGGCGCGACCTTAGGGTTAGGTACGTTCGCTCAAATGATCGCTGTGCATCCCAACGAAAAAATCGTGATCGAAAAAAGGGACGGCAATTATTTAGGGTGCTGGTTTGAACCACGCACCTCAACCGAACAAATTAAAACAATTCTTGCCACCATCAAATAAGTTTGGTTTCTCGGAGAGATCTATGCTTTTTCCCAAAGGCCAAGTCGTTTACGAAAATCTTAACACATCCTTCACACAACTCGAGGCCATGATGAACGAATTGCAAAGCGTTCAATTCACAGGCTATGTCCAACTGACCGCCTGGGAATATGTTGGCGTCTTGCTCTTCGACACCGGTAAAATCGTGAACGCGATTGAAGAAAGTACAGAGCAACATCGGATCGGGCCCAGCGCCGCCGAAGGGATTGCCCGGCGCGGACGCGAAAAAGATGGGACCCTCAATGTCTATCGGCTCTCGCCAGAAATGACCCAGTTATTGGCAAACCTTTTTAAGAGCGACGTCATTTACAAAGACTTGGATAACGACCTGACCAGTTTAGACAAATTGGTCATCAAGATGCAAGATGAAAAATTGACCGGCTATATCGAAGTGAAATTCCGCAAGAGCCAAGATGCTGCCACCATCTTTATGCGCGATGGCCAAGTCCTAGACAGCACCTTTTCCAAACAAGGCACCGCACACTCAGGTAACCACGTCCTGAATGAAATTGTCCACGCTGCCGAGACCGAACCAGCCACCTTTGCGGTTTATCGTGCCGATCTGACTGCTGTGTATAGCCACAGCATCAACCTTGCCGATAGTTTCGCGCGGGAAGGAATGTTAACTTTTTGGCAAGAGATTTTGCAGACCCTAGAAACCGGGGTGGACGCCTTAGCCCAGCCCGGTACTTTTCTGACGGCATTCAAACGGGCGAGTATTGACATCGCTACCGCGTATCCGTTCCTTGATCCTTTTGCGGCTGAATTTGCATACAAGGATGGTAAGATCAAGTTTAGCGGTCAAGCAACCGTCGCGGAATTTAACGAAGGGTTGAGTCGGGCGATAGAACTCACGCTGGACCATTTCAACAATCAGCCCGGCAATCAAGGCTTGCTCGCCAAACTCAAGCCAGCCGCCGCAACGCTGGTGGAAAAATATAACAGTAAACTTGCCGAAGTGGGATTATCGGAAACTCTACCCGATTTATTTGGTACGTAAAGGGAGTGCGCGATGGCAACCCTGCTTAAACAAGAACTCTCGTCTGCTTGGAGCGGATTTCGGCTCATTCACCTGAATGAACAATGTGCCGAACTGTTCGCCGAAATCGAAAAGGTTGCTGGCGTTCAAACGATCTTGGTCTGTGACAACCATGGCAAAATCGTTGGAGCATGGAGCACAGGGACTTTTGATCGCGGATTGTATAACGCCATTGGAGCAAGTCTTGCGCAAACCTTCGCCGCCTTTCAAGCGCGCGGTGGGTGCAAGGATTTAGAATATCGCTTTGAACAGAAAATCTTGTTCGCGCGTGATATGGGCAATGCGTTTGTGGTCATCTTACTGTCGCCCGGGACATCGCTTTCTCTGTTACGAATGACTCTGAACGTGGCAGCGACTGCATTTGAATCAGACGTAGACTTGCAGAAGAGTCTCCAACAAGCAGCCGCCACGCGCACGGGCGCGCTTTCTCCAAACTCGATGAATGTCTTGCTGTGGCAATTGGCTCAAAAAGCCAATTTGGTCAAGGTCGGATAAACACGTCACTGATTCAGAGCCATACGCCATCTGATTGGCTCTAGGAGACAATGCCAATGGGTTCCACAACCAATCTTGCACAAGTCATTTTCAAACTCTCCAGCGGCGACATTGCCGGTGAAATCAATCTCAAGCCCGAAGCATGGCGCATCTTGGCGCAAATTAATGGCGTGCGCTCCCTTGCGGAGATTGCACAAAACCTTGGAATGGACGAAGCCTCGGTGATCAACATCGCGGATTCGCTCTTCAAAGCCCGCATTCTGGAGGTGGCGCCCGGAAGTGCCCCGCCCCCTAGTGCAACTGTGGACGGCGCATTTTTCGATGGACTGACCAAAGAATTGGCACGCATGATGGGACCACTTGCCAGCATCATTGTCGAAGATGAGATTGCAGCCATGGGTGAAAACCGCGATGATTTTCCACGCGACAAACTCGCCGATCTGGTAGAACGCGTCAGCGAAGCAATCAAAGACAACACTAAACGCATCAACTTTCAACGCCTGATGCTCGAAGCAATCCGCAAACTATAAAAATATAGATTCAACACCTTAAGGAGGTTTGTATGGCAACTCAAGCAATTTCCCAAGCCAAAGCGCAGAGCGGGTTTAATATCAGCGGACCACGCGACTGGCGTATCCGCACCAAACTGCTGTTGATCTTTCTCGTCTTTGGCGTTATACCCACGAGCGTGCTAGGTTTCATTTCCTTCAACGCCTTTCGGAACTCGATCACGGAACAAGCAACCAGTTCTTTGCTCGCCCACAGTGTCTCCACCACACTGGCAATTGATCAATACCTCTCCGATCGGCGTGAAGATATTACCGCCGCCAGTCAACTCCCAGAATTCGTGGCTTTTCTAACAAACCCTAACAATGAAACATCCAAACAGAATGCCCTGCGTGCCCTCAAGGCGTTAGGAACCCGCACCGATTATGAATCGGTGGCGCTCGTAGATCCAACCGGCAAGATCATCCTGTCTTCTGCCGAAGCCGATTTGAACACCGACGTAGGCTTCCGCCTGTACTTTACCGAAGCCATGAAAGGCAGCATCTATATTTCCGATCCGACGATATCTATTGTGACCAATCGCCCGGCGATCTTTTTTAGTGCGCCGGTCTGGGCACCCGGTGGAACCATCCTGGGCGTCATTCGCAGTCGCTTGTCCCTCGATGGTATCTGGCGCTTGGTTGAACGCGACAAAGACGTGGAAGGTAAAGGCTCGTACGGCATGTTGCTGGATGAAAACGGCATTCGGATTGCCAACAGTCTGAGTCTGGGACGCCGCGATGAGATGGAAGGTAGCCAGTTACTTTACACTGCTATTGCACCATTGGCACCTCAAACGGAACTAACACTAATCGTAGAAAAACGGTTTGGCAACGCCACTGCCTCCCAGGTCCAAGTGGTACCTCTTCCCGAAGTAGCCGCCGCCCTGGCAACGCCCGGCCGGAAAACGTTTGAGACCGCTTCGGATGTTAACACGGAACGGAACCTCGCCGCCGTTGCCAATGTCACCACCAAACCTTGGAGTTACGTAGTTTTGTCACCCTTCTCTGCCTTTTTCCGCGTGTTGGATAGTCTAAGCATGGTATTCACAATAGGACTAGTTCTGCTCCTCCTGTTGATCGTCATTACGGCCGTTTATGTTGCCCGTGGCTTTACGAATCCCATCGTTCAATTGACTCAAGTTGCAGAACGGATCAGTCTCGGCGAGTTGGATGCCAAGATTGATATCAATCGTAAAGATGAGATTGGTGAACTGGCAGAAGCGGTGAGTCGTATGCAAGCCTCGCTCCAAGCCGCCATCGAACGTCTGCGCGCGCGCCGCTCCGCCGGCTAGCCCAAAGGAGATGTCCACCTAACGTGTCATTCCGCCAAAACGTCGCACACTCTCACGTTGGAACCCCTAATCCATTGTCAAGCAAAATGATTCCAACCGATACTATTCTTTTAAGGAGAGAGGCAATGCGCAAAATAATTATCGCCGCGATGGTTATGCTAGCCCTGTGGATCACCGGTTGCGAAAGCTCCAATAGCAATGTGTCCACCGGTTTACCCAAAGCCAAAGAAGGCACCTTGCTTCGCAAGATTCAAGACCGCGGCATGTTGATCGTGGGTACCCGCACCGACTCGCCGACCTTTTGCTATCAAAACCCACAGACCAAACAATTGGAAGGATTTGATATTGCCATGGCGCGCGAAATTGCCGCCTACATTTTCGGCGATCCCAACAAAGTTGAATTCAAGACCCTGACCTCGGCGGAGCGCATCCCCATGGTCAAGAGCGGAGCGGTTGACCTTGTTATCGCCACAATGACCATCACCGAAGATCGGTTAAAAGAAGTGGATTTTTCAGTAGTGTACTACGTGGCAGGGCAACGTCTGCTCGTTCCGCAAACCTCATCCATTAAAGGTCTGGCGGATGTGGACGGCAAAAAAGTGGGCGCCGCCAAAGGGACCACTTCAGCCGCCAATCTCCGCAAAGCCACCAAAGCCCAAGTGGTGGAATTTGAGTCGTGGGCAGACGCTGCCAAGGCGATGGTGAATCAACAAGTGGATGCCGTGAGCACGGACGATACCATTCTCTATGGCTTGCAATTAGCCAACCCGGGCACCAAAGTGGTCGGCTCGCAATTCTCGTACGAACCGTACGGCATGGCGATGCTCAAGAACGAACCCGATTTTGCTAATGCAGTCAACACCGTGATCAAGAACCTGAAATCGTCCGGCAAATGGAAAACCATTTGGCTCGCCGAAGTGGGGAACAAAGTTGGTATCACCGTTGCTCCTGAACCCCCCGGTGACGAGTGGAAAAAATAATTCTCCACTCGAAGTGCTGGTGCGCCATCCGTCCCAAAGTTGTGGCGGATGGCGTGCCGCAACGAGGTTGCGATTATGCCCAAACCCATCGTCCTACCCGAGAAACAGGTTGAGAGCATCGAAAAAATCATGGACGAACTACGCGCCAAGACCCGCGCCACGCTGGTTTTTCTGGCGGACATTAGTGGTCAACTGATTAATGCGCGTGGCACACTCGGCTCAACCGATATTGTTGCACTTGCGGCGCTTACTGCCAGCAATATGGCAGCCACCGCAGAAATGGCACGTCGAATGGGCGAACAAGCCCAATTCCGGTTAATGTTCCACGAAGGTGAGAAACGCAACATCTATCTTTCTCAGGTGGGCAAGAGCTTTCTCCTGGCTGTCATCTTTGAAGCCGAAGTGCAGATCGGTCTAGTGCGCTTGTTCAGCAAACGCGCCGTCGAAGAATTGGAGAAGCTCACCGCCGAGTACGAAAAAATTGTGGATAGCACACCTTCGATGATGGAAGCCGGGTTCGGCGCTGCGCTTGACGATGCCTTGGATAGTTTGTTGCCGGGCAAAGCCGAGAACAAGCGTGGACCAATTATCATTCGCTAAACCACCCTTGCTTCGATTGCGAAGGCGTTAGGGATCCAGCTATGTTTATCAACTGGAAGATGCGCGAAATCAAACTCAAACTCGTCTATTATGGGGCGTCGCTCTGTGGCAAAACGACGAATCTCGAATTCATTCATGCCAACCTCAACCCCAGCGCCCGCAGCGATCTCGTGTCGCTCAAAACACGCGAAGACCGTACAATTTTTTTCGATTTCTTGGAAATCCAACTGGGCGAGATCAAGGGACTCAAACCCAAGTTCAGTCTCTACACCGTGCCGGGTCAGGTCTATTATCTTTCCAGCCGCAAGTTAGTGCTGCAAGGCGCCGATGGCGTGGTCTTTGTGGTGGATTCTGCACCCGACCGGCTCGACGCCAACATCGAAGCGTGGCGTAATTTGCAGGACAATCTGCGCGAGTTTGGACACGATCCAGATCATTTTCCGATTGTCATTCAATACAACAAACGCGATCTCCCCAACGCATTGCCGCTGGACGATCTCCGCGTTCACTTGTCGTGCAACGGACATACCCAAATCGAAGCCGTGGCTACGCGGGGAATTGGCGTCTTTGAATCGCTCCGCCCCGCCCTGAAACAGATTATGCTCGAGGCACAAAAACATCTCTAGATAGGTCAAGTATGCCCCTGTTTCCGTCCGAGGAATGGATCAAGACTTTGGCGCAGGAATTTAATCAACGGACTCAATGGAATCAGCACTTGGATCAAACCGATTTGTACATCGTCGTCCTGCCGGAGAATCATCAAACCCAACCCGTTTATTTTTATGCCGATTTTCGGCAAGGTAAGTGCCACACAGCATCTATCGTTCAGAATCCCGCCGAGCACCAGCCGGCATACACACTTTCGGCGCCGCTCAGCACCTGGCGCAAAATTATCGAAGGCAAACTTCATCTCACGGTCGCGATTGTCCGGCACCAAGTCATCGTGGAAGGCAATGTGGCGAAATTATTACGCAATATTCAATTCACTCAAGACTTGTTAGATAGTGTAATGGGTGTGCCTTCGACTTTTCCAGAATGAAACAGGAGAATTCCAATGACCGAAAAAGATTTAACGAGCACCTTGCAGGATTTGTTGCGCACGCTCCAAGCCTCCACGCCCGGGGTGGTGGGTGCCGGCGTAATCAGCGCAGACGGCTTTGCGATCGCCTCGGAATTGCCGCAAAGCGTGGAAGAGCGTCGCGTCGCCGCGATGGCAGCGGCCATGCTGGCACTGGGCGAACAAACAACCGTAGAATTTGAGCATGGGAAATTGAACCGCGTCTTTGTCGAAGGGGCGAACGGCACAACGATCATTATGAGCGCAGGACCCGAAGCCGTGCTCAGTGTCGTGGCACGCAAGGACGCCAAACTAGGTCTGGTGTTCTTGCAAATGGAACGCGCCGCCGAAGCCGTACGCAAGGCAATGGCATAACCCAAAGGATCGTATGAACGAACCAACCTTGGATTTTGAAACTATTTTGGCACAGATGAATCAAGCCGGCCATTTTACTGCCGCCGTCCTCGCCAGCGACGATGGACTGCCGGTGGCTTCTGCTCCCACGCCATCGCCCTACGATTCGGATACCATCGCGGCCATGGTAACAATGGTAAAAGACTTTATCCAACAGACGCAAACACGTTTGGGACTTGCCGACGTAGACGAAGTCGCCATCTTTGTCAACGACAGATCACGTCTGATCTGCCGATACTTTGACGCCAGCGCGCATCCCTTTGTGTTGACCGTCCTTGCCCCGCCGCACGTCAGTTATCGGCGCGTGATGTCACGCGCGATCAACGAAATACGCAAAGCATGGAGCACCGAACCAGCATAAATAGCAAAACCCGCTTTCCCTGCAAAAAGAGAAAGCGGGTTTCTTGTTTTAACCGAAACGTTACGCGTGCGCAAACATTTCCCGCGCCAAGGCCGCGCCGCGCCGCAGGGCTTGCTGATTTGCCGGAATCTTGTCGCGATGACGCGCGCTGATATGTTCCTCCAACACCTTGTCGAGCGTTTCAAACTTGAGCACGCCGGTTGCTTCCAGCAACGCGCCCACCATCACCACGTTCGCCAGTTGCGGCGTTCCCAGTTCGGTGGCGATCTCGTTCGCCGGAATCGGAATCACGCGAATATCTGTACGCCGCGAAGTGGTTTTCACCAACGAGGTGTTGACAATCAACACGCCGCCCGGCTTGACCAACGGCTCAAATCGTTCAAACGAGGGCGGGTTCAACACGATGGCAGCTGAAGGATTGCGAACCAGTGGTGAACCAATCTCTTCATCGGAAATGATCACCGTACAGTTGGCGGTGCCGCCGCGCATCTCGGGCCCATACGAAGGAATCCAAGTAACGTGGCGTCCTTCTTCCAATGCCCCGTACGCCAACAATTGACCGGCAAATAACGCCCCTTGTCCACCAAAACCGGAAATAATAATTTCTTCAAGCATGGTTGCCTCTATGGGGTGATGAAATTCTTGACGGCATCCGCCACCTTGTAATCGCCTAGCGGATAATACGGTATCATTTGTTCTTTGACAAATTTCAATGCGTCTGCCGGAGTCACGCCCCAGTTGGTTGGACAAGAAGACAATATCTCGACCATCGCAAAGCCGGCTTGATTGAGTTGGACGTTAAAGGCATTCCTGATGGCTTTCTTAGTTCGATTGATATTGCCCGGATCGTGAACCGAGCGACGCACGATATACGTGGCGCCACTCATCTGCGCTAGAATCTCCGACATTTTGATCGGAAATCCTTGCAATTCTACGTCGCGTCCCCTTGGCGAAGAGGTAGTCTTCATGCCTGGCAGGGTTGTGGGCGCCATCTGACCGCCGGTCATTCCATAGATGGCATTGTTTACAAAAATCACGGTGATGTTTTCGCCGCGCGCCGCCGCGTGCATAATCTCTGCTGTCCCAATCGCCGCCAGATCGCCATCGCCTTGGTAGGTGAACACCACGCGATCTGGCAACGAACGTTTAATGCCGGTCGCCATCGCGGGTGCGCGTCCATGCGCCGCTTCGGCAAAATCAATATCAAAATAGTTATAGATGAACACCGAGCAACCGACCGGCGCCACGCCAATCGTTTTTTCGCGGATCCCCAACTCGTCAATGACTTGGGCGATTAAACGATGAATGACGCCGTGCGTGCAACCGGGGCAATAGTGCGTGGCTACCTCGGTCATCGAATCTGGATATTTGAAAACGGTTTGCATATGTTCGTTGATCATATTTCCCCTTTGGTAGGGGTAACCCTTGTGGTTACCCGGGGCGACCACAAGAGTCGCCTCTACCGTACCAATCTTTCAATTTCCGGCAACACCTCGTCCGGGAATGGCACCAGTCCGCCCATCACGCCGTAAAATTTAATCGGCACGCGCCCCAACACTCCCAGTTGCACATCTTCGATCATTTGCCCGGAACTCATTTCGACGACGAGCATCGCCTTGACACGCTGGGCAATTTGTGCGATGCGTTCGTAGGGAAACGGATACAAACTAATCGGGCGGAACAAACCAACCCGAATGCCTTTGGCGCGCGCCCACTTGACCGCCGTTTGCGATGCGCGCGCGGATGAACCGAAGGCGACCACCGCGTATTCGGCATCGTCCATCAAAAATTCTGCAAAACGCACCTCATTCTTTTCGATTTCACGTTGCTTTTCCTGCAAATGCACGTTGAACTTGTGCAAGACTTCGGGTTGCAAGTAAATCGAAGTGATGATGCGACGCGGCCGACCGGCGGCACCGGTCAATTCCCAGCCACGATCCCGTTTTTCGATTTTGCGCGGAGGCGGCAATTCAATCGGCTCCATCATTTGACCGATATTGCCATCCGCCGCAATGATGACAATGTGCCGATATTTTTCGGCGAGATCGAAGGCACCGTACGTGAGGTCAGCCGCTTCTTGCACCGATGCCGGCGCCAGCACAATCGGACGATAATCGCCGTGCCCGCCGCCTTTGGTCAATTGAAAATAATCGCCTTGCGAGGGGGCAATGTTGCCCAAGCCGGGACCGCCGCGCATAATGTCCACCAACACCACCGGCACTTCGGAGCCAGCGATGTAGGACAACCCTTCTTGCATCAACGAAATCCCGGGACTGGAGGAAGAGGACATGGCTCGCGCACCCGCCGAGGCGGCGCCGTACACCATATTAATCGCTGCCACTTCGCTTTCGGCTTGGACAAACGCGCGCCCCAGTTCGGGCATTCGGCGTGAAAAATATTCGAGGAGTTCAGTTTGTGGGGTGATGGGGTAGCCAAAGTACGATTCGACCCCGGCGCGAATCGCGGCTTCGGCAATGGCTTCATTGCCTTTCCAAAGTTCTTTCATAACTTCTCCATGCCTCATTGCAGGTTCAAAAGTTTCAAGTTAGGTGGGTGAAACCTGCACCTTGGAACTTGCAACTGGTTTCGTCTCGCGATAGACCGTAATCGCCACATCCGGGCAAATCGTCGCGCACAGCAAACAACCGGTACATTGTCCGTCGGGATCAACCAAGGTCGCCGGGCGATAGCCGCGCGCGCTAAAGTAGGTTGCCATGTGAATCAAATCTTTGGGGCAAACCGTGGTGCACAGTTCGCAACCCTTGCAACGATTTTCGTCTATATGTATAGTTCCTCGTGCCATGTTTCCTCCAAGCGAAACAGAATACGTGATCTAGTACATAAACTCGCGAATATCGTAATAACTAATCTTGGGTGCTTGTTGTGGATTGTGAAACTCGAATCCCGCACGCATCTGCGTCATCTGATGTTCAATCTCACCGATGGTCAACGGACGGATGTTGGCTTCACGCATAACTGCGCTGTATTCCGACTTGGGATGATCCACCATCTCCGAAAAGTAAATCAAATCATGTTCATCGAGCGGCAGACGATTGATGAGTTCAACCGTGTGGCGCACGTGTTGTCCGGCATACTTTTCGCCGCCAGCGCCGGCAAGGATGATGATACCAACCGCTACGCCGCCGGCTTTGACGTGATCCACCAGTTGCACCACTTCCTCCGGCGAATTGGGCTTGCCCAGAAATCGCAACAACTCGGCATCGCCGGTTTCCAAGCCCACATAGACGCGGCGCAAACCTCGCGCGGCGAGTTCGGCATAATCGTGCGCGGTCTTGCGTTTGGTCGTGAATGCATCAATAAAGGAATAGATTCCTTCAAAATGAATCGGGTGCTGTTCCTCCCAGGTGCGCAACGCGTCGTCCTTGAGATCGTACGGATGAATCGCAAACTCGGCATTGATCGCATCGAAGAATGCAACGAGTTGCGTTTGCGGGATAATCAGCGCGTTGGCATCCGCCAGAAAAATTGTTTTACGCAATCCGATCGAGCCGCCAAAGAACGCGCGCACATCGCGAATATGATTTTTGAACTCGCCAAGACTTTTGATGTAAAACTTGCGTCCACGATAAAAACCACAGAACGCACATTGATTGTACGAGCAACCTTCGGTCGCTTGCAAGACCAGCGCGAGATATTGATCGGGCGGCAAGATGCTGATCGGCTTGTAAATAACATGGAACGTTTCGCGGTCGCGTTCCCAACGCGCCAGATCGCATTCCAAGATGCGATCCAACGCTTCGCGCACGCGCGCTACATCGTCGGGTGATGAATGGGTCAGCAACCGAGTCGCCGGCTCATTCAAGATTTTACGATACTCGACCACGCGCGCGTACGCCTCGGCAAGGAATTGACGCGCCTCGTTTTCATCCAACTCGCGGCGAACACGATACGCCAAGCCGGGGCGCGCCCCCGCTTGTTTTTCCAAAATGCGATTATCTAATGACCGCCGATAATTACGCCCCTCGATCCACGCACCAATCAGCCGACCTTCTCTATCATAGTTGAGGGTGAGCGATTCATCAACCATTATCGAGATGGACTCGCGGCGCGCATTGATCAAGAGGCGCTGACCCATCGGGGTCACAAATTCTACGATCGCCATAGTCAGTGCCTCGCCTTCACCACGAGCCACTTTATTCTAGGACGACGAGGTACGTATCGAGTCATTAGAAGGTCAAAAACTAGTCTTAGTGCGATAGTTTGCTGGGTTAGCGGTTTTGACTAGCACTGCGAAGCGCAATCAACTGTCCCAGCAAAGCAACTATCGAAAGCACCGGCGCGACCGGAAAGAGATTTAAATCCGACCAAATGAGCGAATCGGTGTGAATCTCCGCGCCGGTGCGGAAATCAATTTTCGGCGTGAGCGATGATGGTAACGCCAGGACAATTGCCAAACCGTACAGCACAATCGCGTTGACGATGACCAGCCCGGCGATTTCCAACGCCACGCGCATTTTCGGCACACCCGATCTCACTCGCCACCGTGCGCCGATGACGAGCAACACGAACAGCGCGATGCTGTGCCACGCACCCAGCACACTCCCCAACGCGAACAGATTCCGCAACGTGCTTTGCATTTCGACCGTCGCATATTCGATGGGCACTTGAAAATTCGTTGCCACGACGCTTGCCAACTGAAACGCGGAATCGCCGCGCCAAAACGCGTGCCATTCGACGATGCGCCACGCGGCGTACGTGCCGCGCAGTTCGTACCACGGCGCGGCAAAGGTGGCAAGGAGGCCGCCAAAGGTGGAGAAAATAAACAGCTCAATGCGAGACATCCATTGGTTCATTCGTTTTCTACTCGCGTGTGATAATGACTTGAATGATGCGGTAGCCATATACGAGTAACAAAGCACTCGCGATGAAAGCAAGAAACACGGCAATTATGTATTCGGCAATGACACCAAATGCCCAAAGAATAAATGCTCCAATGATGAGTACGGCAATCGCTAAAGCCATGAGAACAGTCACCCCAGCAGTTTGCCATACTCGTTTCGGAAATGCAACGGATCGCGCCATCGGTAGCCACGTGGCTAAGAATGCAATAAACAGAATGGTCAAGCCAACAATCGGGATGAGGGCAAAAAAATCTGATGCTACTGATTGAAAAATGATCGAGATAAAGATTATAGTAGGTGAGCCAATCACTGAAAATCCACCAATGTACCAAACGCCAAACACCACACCGGTCAGCGCAAAAATGACAAGCAACGGTAAAACGCGGCGTAAAGCAGAAGGTTGTTTTTGCAGTACGATACTTTTCAGAATTTGAGTACTGCGGAAGGCGAGTATCAACAATACAAACAGAGCAATCCAAGTAGCCAGATCTATTTCGCGCGCCACCGCTCTAACGGCTTCATCGAAATTTTGGGCGTAAAATCGCAACGGAGCCTGCATCCACAAACCACCGACTTGGCGCCAATGACCCTCATGATTGCGAACCAGCAATCCTTCTGTTCCCATCGCAACAATGATCGTGTATTCGCCAGTCTCTGGCAAAATCAAATCGTAAGGTCCAGGATCAACTACTCTCCGACACCAACCGTATTCCGCAACTCGCTGCATATAAAAACGTCTGCCTTGGGGTATCTGCCAGGCAATCCGCCATGTCTGTCCACCATCATCCGATTCTTCAACCTGATCTTGTCCGGCGATACGGTAACATAGCGCCGGATTGTCTTTGCGACATTCGACAAGAGGTAAACTTGCAGGATTTTTAACCGGAGTTGGGACATCCTGATATTTTTGCAAAGTGGGATCATAAGTCCCTTGCCAGGTGTGTCCCCCATCTGGGCTGAACACGTATGAATTGTCACCCCACCACCATGATGACGATCCAACATAAGAAGTACTAGCATGGGCATAGAGCACCCCATCGGCATAATAAATTCGATCAAGACGCCCTGTGGGTGGACACGGTGAGGTTGCCATCGTCGCCAACGAGGCTACACCCAACGCAATCCAACCCAACCGCGTCGGTCGCATTGCTTCTGCACGATTCCACAATCGCCACGCAGGAAACAAGACACAGAGTGCAATCACATCGGTGGGGTCGAGAACTATTTGCACCGGCACACCGAGCAAGCGGGAGGCAAATGCTTCAGTCAGTGTATTGCCCCAGATTGTCGTTTTGATAAGCGCGAACCAAATTGCCGTGAAGCCAAATGCCAAGATGCCAATCGCTTGGAAGGAAGCGCGCCGAAAGACAAAACTAAAACCGGCGGCAAGGAGAAACGGAAAAAAGAACAGACCGGCAAAATCGCTGAGCTTGCCGGTGAGCCAAGATGGGGCAACCACTTTGAGGATGTGATCGTTGATGAGCAACAATCCTATACACAGCAAGGTAATTGGATGCCTCAGGCAACGCAAACTATTATCAACGATCAGCATCTTTGCCTCCTCGATCCAAACTATTGAAGTCTGGCGGTCGAAAACGCAAGAGAGCAGTGGTGCAGACGAGACACCCAAAATAATTCTCCCCTGCTCCTCCGCACCTCTGCTC
>JBBITT010000021.1:0-4775 GCA_037440625.1 Chloroflexota bacterium | reverse complement strand
TCGTTGTACGCGCGCGTGATGTTCGCCTCGCCTTGATACACAATCGCCGCTGCGTCAAAGCCGGGAATCTCTCTCACCTGCACCTCGCCCGATCCCTGAACATCGGGCGCAACCGGGACGCACAACTCGCTCCGAAGTTTTTCCACCGGCACCTTCGCCGGATCATCGTAAAAAATGCCAAACGATTTTCCCACCGGTTGAAGATTGTGCGCACGGAGCCAAGCGAACACCTTGTCGAATCCGCGCGGAATGGCTTGATTGAAGGGTCCCACTTCCATCACAGATGCAACACGCACCGTTGGAAATTGTTTAAACTCTGGCATTTTGTCCTCCCTAAAATGTTGGGCAAATTTCAAATTTGCCTTACTCTCGAGATATCGCAAACCCAACGCTACATTCGCTTGCCACGCCAACACTTTGAACTCGCCGCGATCAAGCGCGGCTTCAACTTCCGCGCGCGTCAACGTCAGCATTTCCTGTTCTTCCAAATCGTCGGCGTTGCGATCTTGCACACGATAAGCGCCGCGCGCGAGAAACAGATTGCCCATCCCCGCGCCGCGATTCGCATCCACGCGAAACGAGCCAAGCGAAATCCACTCGCGTGCGCGACAGCCGGTTTCTTCCAACACCTCGCGCTGAGCGGTCGTTAGCGGGTCTTCGCCCGGCTCCAGATAGCCGCCCACCGGCGCAAGCGATGTGCCGTCAATCGCGTACTTGGTCTGGCGAAAAAAGATAAACTTGCCGTCTTCGCGTTCGACCATCACGTTGATGTAATCCGGCGTAATGAGATAGGGCCAATGTTCGATGATGCGCCCATCGGACAGTTGAACCGTGTGATCTTCAACCGTCAACCACTTGCCAAAATCAACCACCTGTTTGCGCGCCAACGTTTTCCACGATTGCAAGGTCAAAACCCTTTTACCGCAGAGAACGCAGAGGTCAAGTTTTATTTTTTTCTCCGCGTTCTTGGCGGTTAATGATCTTATTCCGTGTCGTCCTTCGATTCCGTGCCGGTCAAGCGATCCACCAGCGCGCTTCCCACCCCGGCAAGCACATCGGTCGGCAAATAATGACTCGCCGAAGCATCGAACAACACGTTTGCCGATGCCGGGAAATCTTCATCGGCGGCGTAATAGACCGCAGCAACCTTGACGCGCGGCAAAGCGTCGAACGCGAACGCCGCATCGCCGATGTCGAGCTTCATCCCGCCCAAATTCTTCGCCGCGCGTTCAAACACACTAATGCGATTGTCAATCGCTTTGGCAAGCCGGTCGCCGCTGTATCCTTGGTACGCCTGATGATAAAACATTCCGCCCGGCAAATCGCGGAACGCAATCCATTTCCCGGCAAGCGGCGTGCCATCCGCCGTCTTGAGATAGTACAAAAACATCGCTGTTCGATTCAACCCGCACACTTTGTCGGTCGCCTCAACACGCACTTGCAACTCTGGAAACGTAATGAGATGCGGTTCGCCATAAAACTTGAGTCGAAACACGCCGTTCGCAAATTCTGCGCCGATATTAGCGGCGTACTGGAATGGATCGCCGTGGCGCAATTCTTCTTTCATTGCTGCAACTTGCGCGATCATCTTTTCGCGCATGGGGGTGGACATTAACAAGACTCCTCGATTTGTATTATCGCCGCCGTCCCACCGGAATCACATACACTGGTTCGTGATCGGAAGGAAGATTCAGTGCAACTTTGACTTGCTCATCGTAGAACGCGCCGATGGGCACAGCACCCAAATTCAACGCGACCGCTTGCAACAAAATATTTTGAGCCGCGTGGCCGGCTTCTAAATGCACATAGCGCGGCGTGCGTGCTTCGCCATACTTGACTAGCGTGCGCCCATACACCGCCGCAATCACGATGTTTGCCGGCGCGCTCGCCACCGCGCCTTGTTCCAACGCCGCCACAAACAAGGCTTGTCGCACATCCCCACGCAACCGCAAGCGCAATTGATGTTCCGCCGGCTCGTAATGGTACACGCCATCGCGCAAGACGATGTACACTTCGAGCGGATACAACGCGCCGGCGGATGGCGCGGTGCGTTGTCCAACTGGGCTAGTGATGCCTTGCGCCGCCCACATCAATTGTCCGATTTCGTCGAGCGTCAACGGTTCATCCGAAAACTCGCGCACCGAGCGACGTTGCGCCAGCGTTTCCTCAAGCGACAGTTTGCCTTTGAGTTGCGGCGTGGGCAAGGCGATCACTTGCGGCAGTGCTACGCTCTTGGCACCAATCGAGGTTGGTGTTGCCGTTGGTTGTGGCGTCGGCGTGGAGGCGCAAGCGCAAGCCAGCACCACGATCATCCCAGCCCACAAGGATGAGGCGATCCGTTTCACACGCCCTCCCTATGCGGGTTGCAAAGTCAATCGCTCACGTGCATGCGCTTCGACTTGGGTGCGCGACCACAGCAACGGGTGATATTCACCTTTGAGCCAGGGTTCGATCATATCGTCATAGTGCTTGCTCGCCGGATGGCCCGACTGACCGGGGAGATGCACCGCGCGCGAATGATCCCAATCGGCAAGATCAATGATTTGTCGCCACGATGGAATAAAGTGTGCCGATTTGATTGGAAATTCCGGCACGTAGGCACCTTGGAGCGGCGTGCTGGGATCACCGCCCAATGGACGCGCCGCGCGATTGAAAATTTTATCGAGCGGCTTGACTACGCCAAGCGCGTGATTGAAATGGACGCGATGCAGATTGCCCCACGTCCAGCGCGCGGGATCATCGCCGTACTCTTTGCGCAGCGCCGCCAGCGCATCACTGAACGCCAACGCCAGAATTTCGCCACGCGTGCGCGCCGTGCCATTGGCCGCATCCGTGTACCAATCCGATTGTTCGTGTTCCAGAATTTTGGCGAGCGTCACGAGCGAGCGATCATAGTACAGCGACACCGGCGCCACAAGCGGATGCAACCCAACACCAATAAAATGCTTGACCAACTCATCACCCAGTTTGTCCGCAAAAATTCGTCGAAGCGCAAAGTATTCGGTGGTCTTGTAAATACCGCCCGCGACGGAATTCGGCGTCAAGTGATAATCCCAGGTTTTGAGTGTGTCCAAGGCACGTCGTTCAAATTCATCGCGCGGCGTGAGCGTGAGCAAGTGCGCAACGAACGCTTTTGCCGGCGCGCAATACACATCGAGTTGGATGCGCGCGAAATCGTCGGGCGTGAGTTTTTCTTTTTCGCAAAGCAACGACGTAATCCGCGCCGCACGATAACCGTTCGAGTAATCATGCGCCAAAAAGTACGGATAGTCATCACCGACGACCATGTTATTCGCTGAAGCAAAATAGTGTTGGGCGGGATTGAACGCGTGTGGCAGTTCTTCGTGCGGAATCCAACCGATCCATTCGTACTCGCCGGTCCAACCGGGCACTGGCAACAAACCATATCCTTTGGCGCGAATGGGAATCTTGCCCGGCTGATAGTAACCGATGTTCCCCTCCCGATCCGCATACACCATATTTTGCGAGGGGAGTGTCCAATCGCGAATCGCGTTCGTGAACTCGTCCCAGTTCCGCGCGCGATTCATTCCCAGAATCGCTTGAACTGCACCGCTCGGTTCGTGGCCCACCCAACGCAACGCCAACGGCGCGGCTTTGCCGGCGAGCGCAAACACATTGTTGATGATGGGTCCGTGCCGTGTAATCACAACCTCTTCGATGTGCGGCTCTTGGCGCCCCTTGACGCGAATCTCTTCACGCACAATCGTTGCCGGTTCCCATTTGCCTTGAAATTCAAATTCGTGTGGGTTCGCCGGATTCGGCTTTTCGATGTACAAATCTTGCACATCGGGAAACGCATTGGTAAAGCCCCATGCCACATCGCGATTATGACCGATGACGACCCCGGGCGCACCGGGGAAGACGACGCCGGTAACCTCATAATCCGGCGCGACAAGATGATTTTCGTACCAAATGCCGGGAACCGTTACCGGCAAATGCGGATCGTTCGCCAGGAGTGGTTTGCCCGTGTGCGTCTTGGTGCCGTCCACCACCCAGTTGTTACTGCCACCGCGAATGCCAACGGTCGGCAGAAATTCCTTCGCCGCGCGAAATTGTTCCAGCATCGCATCGGCAATGTCGCGGAACATTTTCGATGGCACAACGGTTGGATTCATCGCCGGATAATCGGTTTCCAATTCCGCCGCCTTATCCGCGCCCAGTTTGCCGATGAACGCCGCGCGCAAAAGTTCCATATCAAAGTTAGCGGACAAGCCCCAGCCCATATATTTGGCAAAGACAACCGTGTCAATGGGCTGCCACGGGTCAGGGGTGAATCCCAGAATCGTAAATTCGAGCGGCAAACGATTCTTGTTTTGCGCGATGAACGCATTCACGCCGCGCGCATACATTTCCAAAGCGTGGCGTGCTTCCTCGTTCAGATGGCGCAGATCATTTTCGGCGGAGCGCGTCAAGCCCAGCGTGCGCAACAAACGATCGGTGTCGAGCGCAACGGCGCCAAAAATTTCCGCGAGTCTTCCATGCGCAAGTCGGCGGTTCAGCTCCATTTGCCACAGACGATCTTGGGCGTGGACGTACCCCTGCGCGAAAATGAGAGCGTCTTGATTCCGCGCGTAAATGTGCGGCACGCCCCACTCATCGCGCAATACCTCGACCGGCGATTGCAAACCCGGGACGCGCAAGGTGCCACGCGTTTGTGGCAACGGGCGACGATACAGATACGCGATCCCAACACCCAGCGCAACAACAATAGCGGGAATAAGCCAAGGTAGCATCTTTGCCTCCCTTGAAAATGT
>JBBITT010000020.1:0-60172 GCA_037440625.1 Chloroflexota bacterium | reverse complement strand
GAAAAAACAAAATGAAACTCGGCGTTCTCTGCGCCTCTGCGGTGAGTAGTTACCTATTTTTTCTGAATGTCTCGCATTGTTAATCCGAGGTCGGCTAGAATCGCGCGTAGAGTACCGCTTTTCAAATCCTTGTTTTGCCAATCCGGAATACTGGTGTAACGTTGGTTTGCCGGATTCCACCAGATGCGATGAGACCCCACGCCATTTCGCAACCCACTTTGCGCAGGCGTTTGGTCAATTCCCGATACTTCACGCCGGCACCATGCGAAGCACGAGGGATGTTTTTGCGCGAGCGTGTTTGAATAATGCTGGAATGGTGGAACCTTTTTTGCGTCGCGCTTCGAGCATTGCTTTGATATTGCCGGGAATCGCTCGCATTGCTTCAAAGTTTCGCCCCACGCGTGACAACCTTGCAACGCCGGACCACTCTGTAGACGCCGTCTTCTTCCAGATATTCAATTATAATTGGGACAACTAACTCGTCGAGTAAAACGGACCTAGCCATAATTCGCCAAAGTGTCGCATTGTGAGCGCATTATACTCGTGAGATTGAATGCCTGTCAACTTTCACCCACAAACTCGTACGCGCAATTTGGGCACATCACCAAGCCGCATTTTTTTGCCAGCGCGCATGCGGCACATTGCTGTGTTTCACCGGGATCAAACGTTTTGCCGCACAGCGGACAACGAACTTTTGACCGGCGATTGAGAACGGAGGACGGACGATTGCGCTCTGTCATCGGTTCTCCATCTTCCGTCGTTCTAAAGAATCGCCAACGCATATCTGGCCAGCCCTCCAACGATCACCGCCAGCGTAATCGTGAATGCCGCGATGCCCAACGCCGGGCGCAAACCTAGTTCTCTTTTCAACACGGCGAATGTAGCGATGCATGGGATGTACAACGTGTTGACAAGGGCATACACAAATAACTGGTGGGGCGTCATAAACGAGAGTAAATTGTGCGCGCCCGAACCATATTGCACCAGCGCAAGGGTAACCAAAAATTGCAACGCCAGTTCTTTGCGTAGGGTCGCAAAGATCAAGGTCAATCCCGCAACGGCTGGCAACCCCAGCCACCCTTCCACAATCGGCGCGAGCGGTGTGCTAAACATCCAAATCGTGTTTGTTTCGTACAACGCGCCCATCACCAGACTACCGATCAACACAATCGGTAACGCCATAAACAAAAATTCTTTGAATCGAAACCATGTCTTGCGTGCAATGATGTGCGGAAGTGGAATGCGGAACGGGAACATTTCCATCGCCAAATCGTCCGAATGTCCCGCCATCAACTTGTTCAAGCCAACGCCCATCACAATCAACAGTGCGAGTGAGATGAGTAGTAGCGCGACGCCAGTTTGCCAGCCCGCAAACATCGCCGCCGCGCCAATAATGACTGCGACGCGCGCACTGCATGGTGTCAGGACGATGAGCGTACTGGCGATGAGGCGTTCACGCCGCGTGGTCAACACGCGCGTGCCCATAATGGCGGGGACGTTACAGCCAGCACCCGCGAGCAAAAGAATCACCGCGCGTCCGTGCAAGCCCAAACGTTTCATCAATGCATCGAGCAGAAACGCAATCGAGTTCATATAGCCGGTGTCTTCAAGAATCGCCAAGAGGGCGTAAAAGGTGAGCACGTACGGAATGCCGATTTCGAACGCCGCTTCAAGACCGGCGTCCAATCCCCACAAAACAATTTTCCTAATGAGACTCTCGCCAAAGAGGAATCCCACCATCGCTTGAATCGGTGGGGAGACAAATGCTTGCCAAAAATCGGCAAATGCTTCGCTGAGTGTGCCGCCCATCCAAAACAAAAATCCAAACAAGGCGATCAACACGGCGATCAGAATCGGAACGCCGGTGATCGGTTGAATAGACCAACGCCACCATATCACCGAAAATGGTTCGCGCAACGTTCGTTGGGTTTGCGCGTTGCGTGCAATCGCGCGCGCACGTGCGTGGCGCGCACGTGAGAGATGCAAACTGGCTGGTTCGCCCACCCGCGCTTCGATTGCTGTGCTTAGCGCGCGCGCTTGGACAAGGATCGCCGTGCCGTTGGGCAACTGCTCGATCGCACGAACCATCTCGCTGTCCTCTTCGAGGAGAAGAATCGCGAGCGCGCGGGGTTTCAGATTGAAGGGTGTTGCGACGAGAGTTGTCTGAATGGTTTTGACGAGTGTGCGAATCGCATTTTCGATTTCAGGGTCGTACGCCGGCGCGTTGGTGTGGCACGTCAATTGCTCAACTGTTTCCAGGACTTGAGCAATGCCTTTGCCGCGCGTCGCGATGGTGGGTACGACCGGCACCCCCAACTCGCATGTCAATTGCTCGGTGTCAATTTCGATGCCGGCGCGTGCGGCTTCGTCCACCAGATTCACAGCGACTACCAGTGGCAAACCCAGATCGAGAAATTGCAAAACGAGATACAGATTGCGTTCGAGGTTCGTTGCATCGGCAATCACTACAATGGCGTTGGGCGGATTATCCAACACGGCTTGGCGTGCGACCCATTGATCTTCGCTTTGCGCGCCGAGCGCGTATGTGCCGGGCAAATCAATCACGCCGATGCGCTTGCCATGATGGTGAGTTACACCAAAATTTAGTTCGACGGTTTTGCCGGGATAGTTGGCGGTTTCAACGTTCGCGCCGGTGAGCCGGTTGAACAAGGACGACTTGCCAACGTTCGGATTGCCGGCAAGCGCGATGGTCAAATCCGTTTCCGCATATTTTTGCGTGAGGGTGTGACAAGAAGACATTTCAAATTCCAATTTTCAAATCCAAAAAATCTAGTTTGCCAACTTAATTTGGGGATTTGAGATTTCTTTGACCCAAATTCTTTGTGCTAGATTTCTTCCCAGTGCATAATGCGCGCGTCCCACACGCACTAACACCGGACCTCCAAACGGCGCACGGTTTTCAATTTCGATTTCCGTGTTGGGCAATAGGCCCAGGGTTGCCAAGTGTCGCAATGCCGCTGGCGTCTCGGTATTGATGCGCACAATCGTTGCGCGCGTGGCGGGCGCGCAATCCGCCAACGAGGTTTGCGTGCCACGTTCCATCAGACGCGCGCTGGGAATCAGGTTGCCGTGTGGACACGTGACTGGATTGCCTAGTTGATCTGCAAGCGATTGGGTGGTTTGATCGGAAACGTGATGCTCGACCTGATCGGCTTGTTCGTGCGCTTGTGCCCAGTCAAGCCCCAGCACATCGGTGAAATGGCGTTCAACGAGACGATGCCGACGCAACCGGGCGAGCGCGCGCTCACGGCCTTGATCGGTCAAGCCAAGTTTGCCGCCAACGTCCACACGAACCAGCGATTGTTTGACGAGCGCTTGCAGCGAAGAGGCAAAGGGCACCTCAAGTTCATCGGCAAGCATGCCGATGGTCAGCGTGCGCTGGTTCTCCTCTGCGCGCGCCAGCGTGAGCAGAATCATTTCGGCGGTTTCACCGAGCGTGGCTTGCGACGGTTTCATCCGGTTAAGCATCCAAACCTCTTTCATAATATCGTGCAAACTTTCAATATTAGTATATACTAACAATAAGCAGACGTCAAGCAGGCAAGGTCAAGGTTTGGTCAGATTTGGGTCAGAGTTGGACGCTAAAAACAAAAAGCAACCCCCCTGATTTTGGAGATTGCTTTGTTCACCGTCGCTGTTACACCGATGGTTACACTTGATACAGCAAATCCATATACATCTTGAGCAAGTCGCTCACCATCCCGCGCAGTTCCACCGCGGACGCCATCCCGTAAATGGGTCCCACGCCGGAGGGCGCGTCGGGATGTTCCTTCACGTACGCGATTGCCTCTTTCAAATCGGTGAGGAATTGTTCCGCAACGCCGGGTTGTGTGTGCCGCAAGGTTACGCAGAGATGAACGGCGGGCGGCGAATGCAGCCCATTTAGCCCCCACCTCTTGCGCGTCATCTGTTCCATCACTTGAAAGATGTCGAGCGAGTCGGACATGAACGCGATGACGAAGAGCGGGTCGCCGCACAGTTGCAATTCCGGCATCTCGCGCACACCTTGCTTGATTTTGTCGGCAGTTTCCAAAATTGCTTTCGCCGCGCGCAAATAGCCGGCTTCACCCATCGAAACCATCGCCGCCCAACACGCCGCGCTCAACGCGCCGGGACGGCTGCCAGCAAATGTCGGCGAAAAGTACAAGCCACCGGGCCAATCGGTGGAGGTGAAATATTGAAAGTGGCGCAGTTCGGCATCGCGATACAAAACGACGGAAGTGCCTTTGGGCGCGTAGCCGTACTTGTGCGTGTCGGCGGAAATTGAGGTGACGCCGGGCAAGCGAAAATCGAAACACGGTACCGGGTAGCCAAGTTTCTCCGCCCAGGGTAGCAAAAAGCCGCCCAGACAACCATCGGTGTGAAAGCCAATGTGGTGTTCGCGCGCGAGTTCGGAGAGTTCCTCAATCGGATCAACGATGCCGTGCGGGAAGGGCGGCGCAGAGCCGATCATCACAATCGTGTTGGGTGTGATCGCCGCGCGCATCGCGGCAACATCCGCGCGAAAATCGGGCCCGACCGGGATGCGGTGCATTGTGATATTGAAATACTGCGCCGCTTTGTCGAACGCCGCGTGTGCAGTGGTGGGCGCGATCATTTCCGGCGCGGTGATCCCTTTGGTTTCGCGTGCCCAATCGCGGTACGTTTTCATCGCCAACAAAATGCTTTCGGTGCCGCCGGAGGTAACGGTGCCGCACGCGCTGCTGGGCGCGTTGAGCATATGCGCGGTCATCGAAACGATCTCCGCCTCAAACTTGGTCGTCGAGGGCCAAATATCGGCGTGGAGGGGGTTGCTTTGCGAGTGTAGCGCGTAGACGCGATTGACGAAATCAATGTGTGCATTGTCGCCGTGATACACCGCGCCGGAAACCTTGCCGTCTTTCCACCGCGCCTCTTCGATGGATTTCAATTTTTCCATCTCGCGCAAGATTTCTTCGCGCGGCAACCCGGCGGCGGGGAGTTGCGGAAAGGTGAGGTACCCTTCTTTGTACGGCTTGAGCGATTTTTCCAATTCTGGAATCAGATCGGCGAATGCGGAAATGTCCATGTGTTCCTTCTTGTCATTGCGAGGAGGTGTTCTTTGCCGACGAAGCAATCTCCCAATTACTTTGGGGATTGCTTTGCTTCGCTCGCAATGACGAATCCATTGGATTGATGGCGATTTAGTTGTTCGTAGATTTTCTTGTTCTGCTTGTAAATGTTCACAAACCCGGCGAACAGTTTGTCATAGAGGGCGCGATTTGCCGGGTTCGGTTGGTACTCGCGCTGGATGTGCACGTGCTTGCCCACTTGATCGAAGGAAATGTAGCCGAGTCCGACCGAGGCGATCAGCGCGGCACCGCGCGCGTTTGCCAGTACCGGGTCTTGGACTTGGCGAATCGTGCGATTCAACACGTCGGCGTGAATCTGGCACCACAGATTTGAATTTGCGCCACCGCCCACCATATTGATGGGGTTCATTGGTCTGCCGCAAAATTTTTCCACCGGGTCGAGTAGCCAACGCGTGTTGAATGCGACGCCTTCCATCATCGCACGCGCTAGATCGGCGCGGGTGTTGTGCAACGATAAATTGTAAAAGCCGGCGCGAATCCATGCATCGTCCACCGGCGCGCGCTCGCCAAAGAGCCAAGGCGTGTAGATGACACCGCGACTGCCGGGCGGCGATTGTTCTGCGATTTGATTGAGGGCAGCGAAGAAATTATCCGGCGATTTTAAGGCGAACGCATCGTTGGGGAACAAGATATTGTCGCGCAACCAGGTGAGATTGCCGCCCGCCATCTCTTGCGTGGCGATGAGCAGGTAGCGATCCGGAATCGCGCACGGCACCGATGCCATCGAACTGAGCAAATCGGTTTTCTTAAAAGGCAAGTGCGTGGCAATCCACGACGAGGTGCCGATGTAAAGATGTGCGGCATAGTTTTCGACCGCGCCGGAACCGATTGCTGCCGCCGGAATATCGAACGCGCCGGCAACCACTTGGACATCGCGTGATAATCCCAGTTCGTCAGCCGCGCGCGGCAAAATTTTTCCAAGCACATCCATACTGCGCACAATGTCCGGAAATTTTTCGCGTTCGATTTGTGACCAGCGGATTAACTCGTCGTCGTACTGGATCTGCGCGGGATGGCGATTATCGGTTACCCAGCGAGCGACAACGGCATCGGCGGTGGTGATCATTTTGCCGGTGAGACGAAAATCAATGTAATCAACGACGTCGAGGAATTTGTGCGTGGCGCGGTAAACATCGGGGTGTTCGTGCTTGATGTAAAGTTGGTGACCAAAACCATCTTTGCCGGAAAGAAAGGGGACGCCGCCGGTGCGTTGAATCCACTTGAAAAGTTTGAGCGGGTTGTACCCGGCAAGCGGTCCGCCGGCGATTTGGCGCGTGTACTCGGCGCCGCGCGTATCGAGCCAGGACATCGCACGCATCAGACAATTGCCGTCGCGGTCAACGGGGACGGTACTCGCGCCGGGCGTACTCGCGCACACGGCAACGATTTTTTCGCGCGGCACGAGATTTTTTGCCAGCAAGCGTTGCGTCGCGATGACGATTTTATTCCACCAATCGTGCGCGTCTTGCTCCGCGCCGCCGTTCGGCAAAAGATAGAGCGGAATCGGTTCGCTCTCCCAGCCGCATGCTTCACCATAGATCGAAAAGAGTCCGACTTTGGCGCTGGAGGTGCCCAGATCAATTGCGAGAACATACTTGGCGGTGTGGCTCGTCATTGTGCCTCCCGGAAGGATGACCGCTGACTGTCATTGCGAGGAGCACGCGAAGCGTGCGACGAAGCAATCCCCAAAGTGCTGTGGAGATTGCTTCGCCGTTTGGCGGCTCGCAATGACAATCGGCGGTCGTTTTACGATACGTTGAATCGAATGGACAAAATATCTCCGTCCTGGACGATATACTCTTTCCCTTCCAAGCGCAACAACCCACGTTGCCGCGCTTGGGTCATTCCACCGCACGCGATCAGATCATCGTACGCAATCACTTCGGCGCGGATGAATCCGCGTGCGAGATCGGTATGAATCACGCCGGCTGCATCTACCGCTGTGGCACCGACCGGGATCGTCCACGCGCGCACCTCGTCCTCGCCGACTGTGAAGAACGCTTGCAGACCCAGCAAGGCGTACGACAAGCGAATCATTTTGGCGAGTCCCGGTTCATCAATGCCGTAATGTTCTAAGAATTCGCGCGCTTCCTCCGGCGACATTTGCGCGAGTTCCATTTCGAGTTTGCCTTGCAAGGTCACGAGAATCGTTTGCTTGTGATTGTACCGCACAAGTTCGCGTGCCTCTGGTACTGCGCGGTCGCCGGTGTTGAGGACGACGAGTTGCGGTTTGTGTGTGACGACGGCGAGGTTCTTGACGATTTTCAATTCGTCGGCGCTGAGATCAAGGTCGCGCAAAGGTTGACCATTTTCAAGTTGTGGCTTGAAGCGCTGGAGCAACGCTTGTTCTTTTGCCATCGCCTCGCGTTCAGCCGGTGTGCCGCCACGCTTGGCAAGTTGCGCGGCAATGCGTTCAAGCCGTCGCTCGGTTATTGCGAGATCGGAGAGGATCAACTCGGTGTCGAGGATTTCGAGATCGCGTTGCGGATCAATCGTCTCTTCGATGTGTGGTACGGTTTCGTCTTCAAAGGCGCGAACGACGTGGAGGAGTGCATCGTTCTGGACGATGTGATTGAGCAGTGTGCCATCCAGTCCGCCTTTTTCGCCGATGCCGCGCGCGAGCCCGGCGATGTCGTTGTACTGCACTTGGGCGCGCGTCGTCTTGCGCGGGTTGAACATTTTCGAAAGCGTGTCCACGCGCGGGTCGGGCACATCAACCATCGCGGTGTGCACTTCTAATTTGCCGGACGAGTATGCCGCCGTTTCGATTTGTCCGCGCGTGAGCGCGTTGAAAATAGTGGTCTTGCTAGAATTGGGTAGTCCAATGATTCCGATTTGCATAGCGCGAGTATAGCACGGGTGAGAGGAAAATAAAAATTGGACGCGGACGAACGCAGACGAACGCGGAAAAAAAGATAAATCCGCAAGCGTGCCTCCGCAGGCTAGAACCAGTCGGCTTGAAATTCAAACCCGCTTTGCAGGTTTTGGCAACGCGCCGATGAACTAAACCACTCTAATGCAACCGATGTGTCCGGCGTGCCAGAATGCTGGGAACGCGACTCCCTTGTTGCATCCATTTACGGATGCCAATCAAAGGCAAGAGGGCGATGGTGTACACAATCAACTCGGATGATTGATGCGACCACCATTCCAACATTGGGAGTGAACCAAAGCCAATCGCGCAAGCCAGGTCCCAGTTGCGCAAGACGAGCAACATGACGGCGATGATCAGAATTGCGGCAAGGGTTTGCACCGGCATTAGCGCAAAGAAAACACCAACCGTCGTTGCCATACCCTGTCCGCCATTCAAATGCAAAAAGATTGACCAGTTATGTCCTGCAATCACTGCCGCGCCAACCCAGAGCAACGCGAGATCAGAGATTCCGAATGCCTGTGCCAAGAAGATTGCCGCCATGCCTTTGCCAACATCAAGAAGCGTAACGAGGAGGCCGGCAAGCGGGCTGACCTGATGAAAAACATTTTTGCCGCCGGGATTGCCGTCGCCCAAGGTGCGAATGTCCACATGGCGCAGATGATAGGTGATGAAGTAAGCAAACGGAATCGAGCCGATGAGGTAAGCGAGGCAAAGCATGCAAATGACTAACCCTGACATAGCGCACCTCCTGAATGATCCATTCCTCACCATAATTAAATCACTGGCTTGGCTTCTCGTCAAGCGACAAAAAACAGACCCGAAGCCAAGTGCCTTCGGGTCTGTTGCGCTACTACATTCCGTTCTGCAAAACCTCTGCCAAGCGCGCCTGAATTTCCGGGTCAACCCCAATCAAGCCCAGTTTGTGGATGGTCGGCTGGGGATCGTAATCAATGTGATGAATCTGCAAATGCCCATCGTCCCAGACCGCATAGGTCGCACTGGGCAAGCCGTGGCACGGTTGTCCCAAACTTCCCGGATTGACCCAGTGAACATCACCGATGCGCCGCATCGCTGGCACGTGCGTGTGCCCCACTAAAATCACATCGGCGTCAATGTCTTGCATTTCCGCGCGCAGCGTGCTGTCGGACGCCGTCGCAATATCAATGCCTTGTGTCAACGGATCGCTGGGCTTGGCATGGACGAGAAAGAATTTTGCGCCGCCCAGTTCAACGCGCGCGGTGGTGGGGAGTGAGGCGAGATACGCCAAATCGGTGGGGCGCAGTTGGCGCAAGGTGTGATCGCGTGTGGCAAGCGCCAGTTCGCGTTCATCGGACGGCAAAGCAAATTCAGCGCGATTGACCGTGCTGTGATCGTGATCGCCGCGCACCGCGTATTGGACGTTGGAACGCATCCACGAGAGGCACATCCCTGGGTCAGGTCCGTAGCCAACGACATCGCCGAGAAAAAAGTACGCGTCGGGTCGTTTCTCGGCGCTGAGCAGAGAGGCGAGCGCTTCCAGGTTGGCGTGAAGGTCGGAAAAAATGATGATTCTCATAAAAATGAACCACAGAGTGCACAGAGACCACAGAGAAAAAATCTTGTTAACTCTGTGACCTCTGTGTTCTCTGCGGTGAAACGTTTTTATTATTTTCGTGCGTACTTTTTCTTCCCATCCTCGTACGCATCCCCGCCGTAAATATCGTTGACGACGGTAACCGGGAAATTTTCCACCTCCAGTTTTTGCAATGCCTCGGCGCCAAGGTCTTCGTAGGCGATCACTTGGGCTTTTTTGATGCGTTGGGCGATGAGGGCTGCCGCGCCACCAGTCGCCGCAAAGTACACCGCTTTGTATTTCTTCATCGCTTCTTTGACCGGCGCAGCACGCAAGCCTTTGCCGATCATTCCTTTCAAACCAATTTCCATCAAGCGCGGCGCATAGCGATCCATGCGTCCGCTCGTCGTTGGACCCGCCGAGCCAATCACTTGCCCGGGCTTGGTGGGCGAGGGTCCCATATAATAGATGACTTGGCCCGTCAAATCCACCGGCAATTTCTCACCACGCTCCAGTGCCTCCACCATTCGTTTGTGCGCCGCGTCGCGTGCTACGTAAATCGTGCCACTGATTTCAACGGTCTCACCAGCATGCAATTGTTCCAAAACTTGATCGGTTAGAGGAGTTGAGATTTTCATTTTGATTCTCCCAATTTTAAAATGGCATCCCGGATGGCATCGCCGGCTTGGACAGTATTTGCCGTGCCGCCCAGATCGGGCGTCAATGGTTTGCCGGCTTTGGTCACGGCAATGATTCCATCCATGACGAGTTCGCTTGCTTTTTTCTCGCCCAGCCAATCGAGCATCATTGCGCCCGCCCAAATCGTTGCAATCGGATTGGCAATCTTTTTGCCGAAAATGTCCGGCGCGCTGCCGTGCACCGGTTCGAACATCGAAGGATACTTGCGCTCCGGATTCAAGTTCGCGCTGGGGGGTGTGCCCAACGATCCTTGAATCGCGCCGCCGAGATCGGTGAGAATATCGGCGAAGAGATTGGACGCCACGACCACCTCGAGCGTTTCCGGGTGCGTCACGAATCGCGCCGACATTGAATCAATGTGCCATTTGTCGGTCGTAACGTCCGGGTATTCTTTCGATAGTTGGGCAAACACCTCGTCCCAGAACACCATCGAGTACTGGCACGCATTCGATTTGGTAACACTCGTCAATTTTTTCTTGGGCCTTTGGCGGGCTAACTCGAAACTAAAGCGCATCACGCGTTCGACGGCGTGGCGCGTGAACACGCTGGTCTGAATGGCGACTTCGTGTTCGGTATCAATGTGGACGCGTCCGCCCGCGCCGGCATATTCGCCCTCCGAGTTTTCGCGCACGCAGACAAAGTTGATGTCGTCCGATGTTTTGTTGCGCAACGGTCCTTGCAAGCCGGGCAAGAGTCGAATCGGACGGAGGTTGATGTATTGTTGGAAACTTTTGCGAATCGGCAGGAGCAAGCCCCACAGTGTAACGTTGTCTGGTACAAGCGCGGGCATCCCCACCGCGCCAAGATAGATGGCGTCGAACTGTTCCAGGATTTTCAAGCCATCCGCCGGCATCATCTTGCCGGTCTTGAGATAAAATTCCGTGCCCCACGGCAATGCTTCAAACCGCAACTCGAATCCGCCGACAACGTGTTGCGCGGCTTGTAATGCTTTGACGCCTTCCGGCATCACTTCAATTCCAATTCCGTCGCCGGGTATGACGGCAATAGTGTATGCTTTCATCCTACAAAACCGCTTCCTTGTATCGCGCCGAGTGGCATTGCACGTTCACACCCACCGGCATGCTCGCAATGTGGCAGGGCACAGCAATCACATGCACAGCCAACGAGGTAACGCGTCCGCCCAAGCCCATCGGTCCGATGCCGAGATTGTTGATTCTCTCCAACAGTTCTTTTTCCAACGCGGCGAGTTCTTCGTCGGGATTGGGCATGCCGAGCGGTCGGAGCAATGATTTTTTGGCGAGCCACATCGCTTGATCGGCACTGCCACCGATGCCCACACCGACAATGGTGGGTGGACAAGGATTGGAGCCGGCTTTGTCAATCGTGTTGACGACAAAATCAATCACGCCTTGGCGCCCATCGGCCGGTTTCAACATGCCCAGCGCGGACATGTTTTCACAGCCGCCGCCTTTGGGCATTATCGTGATGTGCAGTTTGTCGCCGGGAACGATTTCGGTGTGAATCATCGCCGGCGTGTTGTCTTTGGTGTTCTTGCGCGCGGAGAAAGGTTGTGCGACCATAGATTTGCGGAGATACCCTTCGGTGTAACCTTTGCGGACGCCTTCGTGGATGGCTTGATTCAAATCGCCACCGACGATGCGGGCATCTTGCCCCAGTTCGACCGAGACGACTGCCACGCCGGTGTCTTGGCAAAGTGGGAACGTCCCTTCTTTGGCGATTTCAATGTTCTTTAACAGTTGATCGAGCACGTCTTTGCCTTGTGGCGATTCTTCGATCTCGTACCGCGCTTTTTTCAACGCGGCAACCACATCCTCCCCGAGATGATGATTGGCTTCGATGGCGAGTCGGGCGACGGTCTCGGTGATTTGACTGGCTTGAATTTCTCGCATGTTTCACCTCACTGTGACAAATTCGATTTGTTTCTCTTACTCTAGTGCAAGATTGTCTGGACGTCAAGCCCAGCGCACAAAAGAGGGCGGGAGTCATAACCCGCCCTGTGGTGAATGTTCTGCAACGACTGCCCTAGTCGGTGACGATCAAACGACGGCAAGGGTTATTTGCCGGCAACTTTGGTTATAACCGGGCGTGTATCTACGATATGCTTTTCTAACGCCAGGGCATGGGTTTCCAAACCAAACGCCAAGCCCATCAATTGCGTGATGAACAGGATGGGCATCGGTTGATCAAGATTCAGCGCGGCTTGGCGCGTATCCAAGTTCACGTGGCAGAGCGGACACGATGTGACGATTACATCGGCACCCACCGCGCGCGCATTTTCGATGATCTTGCGCGTGAGGTTCACCACGATGTCGGTGCGCGTGAGGGAGAGACTGCCGCCGCAACATTCGGTCTTGAACGACCAATCGAGCGCGGTGGCACCCAGTTTTTCGACGATGTGATCCATTTGCACCGGATACTCGGGATGATCGGCGTGGGTAACCTGCGGCGGACGCGTGAGCAAACATCCATAGTACGCCACCACTTTGAGATCGTGTAACGGCTTTTTCACATGCTTGGCGATGGTCTCCAAGCCCACCCGCTTTTCCAACACATCGAGGATAGATTCAACCTGGACTTGATTTTGGAACGTGTACCCAATTTTAGTGTCCACGGCTTGCTTCAACGTCGAGTCTTTGGCAATGTCATGTTGGGCGGTTTTGAAGCGCGCGTAGCAGGCGGTGCAGGGTGCCATCGCTTCACGAAAGCCGCTTTGCTCAATGAGTGCGAGGTTTTGAATGGGCAGAGTGGTTGCCAGCAAATGATCGGTGCTGTGCGCTGGTGAACTGCCACAACAGGTCCACCCCTCTGGCTCGTACAATTCGAGATCGAGTTCTTTGAACACCGCTTTGGTCGAGTGATCGAGTTCCGAGGAAAGCGAGTGGAGCGAGCATCCCGGGTAGTACGCGATGCGATTTTCCTTTTGCGCGACCGGCTTGGCACGTTTGGGTGGGCGCGCGAAATGCGGAAACGGACTAACTTTACGTTTGAGCAACATTTGCAAGCCCAAGGGCACATCTTTAAAGGGCTGACGCGTCCGCAGATTCATCTCTAGAATCAGACCGAGTTCGTACGCGCGTCCCAGCCAGCGCACATTGCGAAGAAAGACATCGCGAAAGAGTGAGATTTCTGGCACCTTGGACTTGATGCCGCGTTTCTTGGCTTCCATTGCCAAATGATCATTGATGCGCGGCAAGTCAATGCGATGGGGGCAACGGGTAACGCACGTTTGGCAACTGGCGCAGAGCCAGATCGTTTTGCTGTTCAGCACGCGTTCATCTTCGCCGAGTTGGAGCGCGCGCAAAACCTGGTTGGGGGTCAGATCAAACTCTTCCGCCAACGGACAGCCGCTGGTGCATTTCACGCATTGGTAGCACAAGTATACATTTTCGCCGAGTTCGCGTGTGATGGTATCGGCTAATCTCTCGTTGGTGTCAACAGGCATAGCACTCCTTGTCAAATGAGCCAAACCATTTGTCATTTGGCACATTGGTTCATTGGCACATTGGCTCATTAAACTGTCGGTCGCGGCAGCAAGCCGGCTTTCTCGGCAATGATCGGGACGGCGTCTTCCCACTCAATCGCCATGATGTGCACGCCTGCCACGCCGGGAATTTCGCGCATTTGTTGAATCTGTTCCACGCAGATACGAATGCCTTCTTCGCGCATGGCGGCGGCTTTGGCTTTTTTATCTTCGATCCCTTTGCCCGCGCCTTCCATCCGCTCAACGATTTCATCCGGTACATCCATCCCCGGGACTTGATCGCGCATATATTTGGCGGCGGCGGCGGTTTTGAGTGGACCGATGCCGGCGAGGATGTACACCTGCTCGTGCACTCCCAGATCAACCACGCGCTTCATAAATTCTTTGAACTTGGGAATGTTGTAGATGAGTTGCGTCTGGATAAAGTCTGCCCCGGCTTTGGCTTTTTTCGCCAAGCGATAAGGACGAAATTCAAAGGGATCGGCAAACGGATTTTCTGCTGCGCCGATGAACAGGCGTGGGTTCACCCCTTTGATTTCTTCGCCGCATTGGAATTTAGCATCATCGCGTAACCCTTTGACCATCTGAATCAGCGTCATCGAATCGAGGTCGTACACATTCTTCGCCATCGGATGATTGCCAAATTGTTGATGATCGCCGGACAAGCAGAGCAAGTTGCGCACGCCCAACGCATACGCTCCCAGTATATCGCTTTGCATCGCCAACCGATTGCGGTCGCGGCAGGTCATTTGCATAATCGGTTCTAGGCCTTCTTGCACGGCAATCGCGGCGGCGGCGATGGACGACATCCGTGCAATCGCCGTCTGATTATCGGTGATGTTCGCGCCATCGCAATAGCCCTTGAGGATGCGGGCTTTTTTGCGAATCACTTCGGCGTCGGCGTTCTTGGGCGGACCCAGTTCGGCGGTGGCTGCAAATTTACCCGCGCGCAAAATTTTTTCGAGGGTGCTCCCAGATTTGTAACCGTTCGTTCCTTCAGCCATTTCGATTACTCCTTTGCCAGCATCAAGTCTTCGCGTGAGATGCGACGCGGGCCGCCATCCCGGCTCGTCTGCCAATTCTTTGCCGGTTGAATCTCGAGCAATTTATCGAGTTCGCCGCGCTCCATCAATTTGCGCACGATCATATCCCACGCGCAATCAATGGTTTTCTCTTTTCCGCTCAATTCGCACTTGCCGTTATCCGAGCCGCCGCACGGACCGTTGAGCAAACTCTTGGAGCATCGTGCGATGGGGCAGATGCCGCCGGTCAGATCGAGAATGCAGTTGCCGCAGGCGGCACAGCGTTCCGCCCACACCCCTTGTTCGACGGGCAAGCCGAGAAAGGCAGTGTTCAAACCGGGGGCGACGCGCACGTTCGGAAAGTGTTCGGCGATGGCTTGTACGCCTACGCCGCAACCCAGCGATAACACCAAATCGTACTCGCCGATCTTGTCTTTGAGCGTGTCGAGGTATTCCCACTCGCATTGGCGTTGCACCATCGCTTCGTCAATGTGCTTGGCGTTGCCATCAATCTTGGATGCCATGCGCAATGCCGATGCAAGAACCCCCACTTCTTTTTCGCCGCCGGCGAAGCAAACGGTAACACACGTGCCACATCCCAGGACGAGCACTTTGTTCGCGTGGGCGATCTTGGCTTTGATTTCTTCAAACGGTTTTTGTTCAGCTACGATCATTGTATCCTCCAGTCGTTAGTCGCTAGTCAACAGACGACAGTTTTTTTATCGGATTGGGTCCTAGTTCTTTCACTCGTTCCGTCATCTGGGTTACGGCTTCGGCAAAGGCGCCGCCCATCGCGGACGACATATGAAACATTTCGATGCGCTGTCCGCCGATACCGATTTGGTCGAGCAACTCTTGGGCGTATTTGATTCTGCGCTTGGCGTTGGTATTACCTTCCAGGTAATGACACGTGCCTTCCAGTCAGCCCGCGACCATAATGCCATCGGCGCCGTTCTCGAAGGCTTTCAACACATACAAAAGATCGAGTTTGCCGGTGCAGGGCAGAAGCACGATCCGCACGTTAGGCGGGTACTGGATGCGTGATGCGCCTGCTAAATCTGCTGCCGCGTAGGCGCAATAGTTGCAACAGAAGGCGAGCAGTTGTGGTTCGAATTCATTCGTTGCCATCATGCCGGAACTCCTGTGAACAATGCTTCCACCTTCGCGACTACTTGATCATCTCGGTAATGCAACAACTGAATCGCCTTGGCGGGACATTCTGCCGCGCAGATACCACACCCTTGACACGCTGCCGCTTCAATGTGCGCCGCGCCATAAATGCCGCCGATTGCCATCTTTGTCGGATCAATGCGCGGGACGCGGTACGGACAGATGCGCACGCAGGTGAGACAGCCCGTACATTTTGCGGCGTCCACGTGTGCCACAACGCCACCCGCATTCAACACCTCTTTGGACAAAATGGTGGCGGCGCGCGCGGCGGCGGCTTGCGCTTGGGCGATGGCTTCGTTCAGGAATTTTGGATAATGCGCCGCGCCGGCAACAAACACACCTTCGGTCGCAAAATCTACCGGGCGCAATTTCACGTGTGCTTCCAAGAACCAGCCATCCGTGTCTACCGGCACCTTGAGAATGTTTGCCAACTCGCGTGCATCGTCACGTGGCGTCAAGGGCGTTGCGAGAACAACTAGGTCAGGATGCAGTGTGATCTCTTCGCGCAACATCGGTTCCCAAACTCGAACACTCAACAGCGCATTCGGCTCATTGGCACCTTGGACAATTGGTTCATTACCCGCGTCGTACCGAATCACCACCACGCCCGCCTTGCGCGCTTGGGTGTACAATCGTTCGCGGAAACCGTATGTGCGAATATCTTTGGTCAGAATGGTAATGTGCGCGTTGGGATTCAGTTGCTTCAAGCGCAACGCATTTTCCAACGATTCCGTGCAACACAAGCGACCGCAATATTTTTCGGCGGGACCCACACATTGAATAAAGACAACCGAATTCGGAATGGCAGATTGCGAAGAATCAGAATCTGAAATCAGGCCGGCAAACTCGCTCTGAGTTATCACGCGCGCATCCCGTCCCAGCCCATACACGTCCCCGCGCCACTCGCGCGCGCCTGTTGCCACGATCACCGCGCCGTGCCGAATCGTTTGCTCTTGTCCGCGGGCATCGCGCAGACGGCTGGTAAAGTTTCCAACAAACCCAGTGGTTTCGATCAAACGTGTCTTGCGGTGAATGTGAATCAACGGATTGGCGTTTACACGTGCCATCAAGTCGAGGAGATACGCTTGCACCTCTCGATCGAACTTGGCATTGCCACCGAGTTCCGCGCTCTGCTCGACCAAATGCACCGGGAATCCTTGCTCCGCCAGATTCAGGGCGGCATTCATTCCTGACACACCGCCGCCAATCACCAATGCACTTTGTTCGATTTGCATCGGAACTTTGGAAAGGGGTTCTAACCGCGCCGCACGTGCGACTGCCATTCGCACCAAATCTTTGGCTTTGCTGGTCGCTGCAGCCCAATCATTCGAGTGAACCCACGAACATTGGTTGCGAATGTTTGCCATCTCGAACAAGTACGGATTCAAGCCGGCGGCGCGAATCGAATCTTGGAAGAGTGGTTCGTGAGTGCGCGGGGTGCAGCTCGCCACCACGACCCGGTTGAGTCCCAGTTCCTTGACTTTTTCCGTGATGCGCGCAATCGAATCTTGCGAACAGGTGTAGAGATTCGTTTCGGCGTGAACGACGTTTGGTAAAGTGCGCGCATACTCGGCGACGGCTTTGACATCGAGATAGCCGGCAATGTTCGAACCGCAATGACATACAAACACCCCAATGCGCGGCGGCTCTTGGGTCACATCGCGTTCGGGCGGATATTCCTTGTGCCGGGCGAGCGCGCCGCGCACTTGGGCAAGCAGGGCTTCGGCATTCGCCGCCGCGCCGCTGGCATCCACCACACTTTCCGGAATATCCTTTGGCTCGATGAACGGACCCGCAGCGAAAATTCCCGGTCGCGATGTTTCGAGTGGGCGGAACGGAATCGTCCGGCAAAATCCGTAATCGTCGAGTTGGATACCCAGTTTCGATCCAAGGTCGCGCACCCTGGGCGAAATTTCCATCCCCACCGAAAGGACAACTAGATCGAATTCTTCTTCAACGACCGCTGACCGCTGACCGCCGTCCGCTGTCGCGTACCGCACGATGAGATTCCCATTCGTCGGGTTTTCCTTCACCGATGACACGCGACACCGCGAGTACTTGACGCCATAGCGTTCCTGGGCGCGCCGATAGTATTCCGCATATCCTTTGCTAAACGCGCGTGCGTCCATCATAAAAATGTGAATGTCCGCCTCGCGGTCGTGTTCTTTGGCGATCATTGCTTCTTTGGCGGCATACATACAACACACCGCGCTACAATAATCGTGCGATTGATCGCGCGAGCCGATGCATTGCAAGAATGCGATTTTCTTCGCCGGCTTGCCATCCGAGGGTCGTTGCACGTGTCCGTGCGTGGGCCCCGATGCCGAGAGCAAGCGTTCGAATTGCAAACTGGTTACGACGTTCGGGAATCGCCCAAAGCCAAACTCTTCCGATAGTTCGGCGCGATAAACCTCATAGCCCGGCGCGAGAATCACTGCGCCAACCTGCACCTCTTCGACGCGCTCGACCATATCGTGAATAACCGCGCCGACGCCGCACGCATAATAGCAACTCAGACATTCGGAGCAGATGCCGCATGCCAGACACCGCGCGGCTTCGGCTTTGGCTTCGGCTTCGGTATAGCCCAGCGTAACTTCTTCAAACGATTTGACACGGGCTTGGGCATCGCGCGCTGCCATCTTGACGCGCGGTTGGATTTTTGTTTCGCCCCTCGCAATCCGATCTTCGATTTCTGCGCGCGTCAGTTTCACGACCGGCAAATCGAGCGCGCGCGGTGGGCGTTCGAGCGGCTTGCCTTGCAGGTAAAGATGAATGCTCTCTGCGGCGCGATGCCCTGCGGCGACCGAATCAATCACGAAGGCGGTGCCCGTCGCCACATCGCCGGCGGCAAACACGCCGGGGCGCGTTGCCGCGAGGGTGTTGGGATTCACCGCGACGGTACCGCGCCGCGTGGTGCCCACGCCCGTGTCCGGCGGGATGAACGCAAGCCCGGCGGCTTGCCCAATCGAAAAGATCACCGTGTCGCACGGAATCACGTGCTCGCTCCCTTCGTGCGTTACAATATCCGGGCGCCCCTCGCTATCGAATCCCTTGAAATCAATGTTCACGCATTCGACGCCGGCAACGTGACCTTTGCCATCGTCCAAGATTTTCAAGAACGACCGCGCGGGAAACATTTCGATGCCTTCTTCTTCGGCTTCGGCGATTTCCCACGGATGCGCCGGCATTTTCTCGCGTGATTCAAGGCACGCCATTTTCACTTTTGCCGCGCCCAGACGCACGGCGGTACGTGCCACATCAATTGCCACGTTGCCGCCGCCCAACACCAACACATCGCGTCCGCGCACATCCGGCGGATTGCCCAATCGCGTGTCGCGCAAGAAGCGCGTGTTGATCATCACGCCATCGAGGTCAACGCCGGGAATGCGCAGTTTCTTGCCTTCGTGCGCGCCGACGGCAATCAGGACGGCTTTGAATCCTTCGTTGAACAAATCGTCGAGGTTGGTGACCGGCGTATTCAAACGCAGTTCCACGCCGAGATCAAGAATGTCTTGCACTTCGCGATCCACAATCCAAGATGGCAAACGATATTCCGGTACACCCACGCGCAACATTCCGCCGGCAACCGGCAATGCTTCGAACACGGTTACGCCGTACCCTTGCTTAACCAAATCCATGGCGGCGGTGAGACCGCATGGACCCGAACCGATGATGGCGATGCGTTCGTCGCGCGTGCGTGGCACGCGTTCGACCGGTTTGCGTGGCAAAGCATACACCGTGTCCACGACAAAGCGTTTAAGGTCTTTGATGGCGATGGGTTCATCAATCAGGTTGCGATTGCACGCGGTTTCGCAGCGATGATTGCAGATGCGCCCGCAGATTCCTGGGAAGGGATTTTCTTCTTTGATGACACGCAAGGCGTCTTCGTAGCGACCTTCGCGCACGAGCGCAACATACCCTTGCGCGCGTGTGTTGACCGGGCACGCATCACGGCAAGGCGAGACGCCGCGTTTTTCAATCGCAAACGCGCTGGGAATCGCTTGCGGATACAAACGATACGCCGCGCGTCGCTTGGAAAGATTTTCGTTGTACGAATCAGGGACGACGATGGGGCAAACTTTTTCGCAATCGCCGCAACCGATGCACTTGGTCAGGTCAATGTACCGCGGCTTGCGGCGCAAGGTTGCTGTGAAATTCCCGGCTTGCCCGCGCACATCCAGCACTTCGGTATCCACGAGTATGTCAATGTTAAGGTGCCGCCCGGCTTCGACGAGTTTGGGCGAGATGGTGCACATGGCGCAATCGTTGGTGGGGAACGTCTTGTCCAGTTGCGCCATATGTCCGCCGATGGCGGATTTGCTTTCAACCAGGTACACTTTAAAGCCGGCTTCGGCAAGGTCAAGCGAGGCTTGAATCCCCGCGATGCCGCCGCCGACGACCATCACCGCGCCAATCGGTGATGGGGTGATTGGGTGATTCATTTGTTGGGTGCGACCATCATCAGCCATTGCGCGTCCCTCCTCGCGCTTTGCGCTTTATGCGGACGTACGTTTTACCGGATTGGGTCCCAACTTTTTGATGCGTTCAACCATCGTTTCTGCCGCGTTGGCGAAGGTCTTGCCTTGTCCACCACTCATAAAAAAGATGTCGAGTCGCTCTCCGCCGACGCCGATTTGATCGAGAATCTTTTTGGCGCGTTCAACCCGTTTTTTGCCGCGTTCGTTGCCACGGACGTGATGGCAATTGCCAATCGGACAGGCGACCACGTAAACGCCATCCGCGCCTTGTTCGAATGCGGCGAGAATGTAACGAACATCAATCTTGCCGGTACAGGGCAGTTTGACGTACTTGACGTTGGCAGGATATTCCCAGCCCAGCGTGCCAGCCGTGTCCGCCGCCATATAGCCGCAGTAGATACAACCAAATGCCGTGATTTCTGGTTCAAAGCCGTTGCGATTGTCGCTCATCTGTATTGTTCCAAGTTTTAGATTTCAGGTATTCGGTTTCAACTTGAAACCGGTAACCTGAAACTCATCATGCCGTTACCCACGCACCCAAGCCAGCGCTTTCGCGCAACATAATTTGCTCATCCCGATAGTTCACCAACTGAATCGCAGTGGCGGGACATTCGCCGGTGCAGGTGCCGCATCCTTGACATTTTGCCGGATCAATCCACGCCGCGCCAACGATACCGCCGTTGCCGACTGCCGTCGAATCAATGCGCGGAATGCCAAAGGGACATGTGCGGACACACGTCAAGCACGCCACACATTTCGATTGATCCACTTGGGCGACTACGCCGCCAATGAACAGAGGTTCTTGTGCCAGAATCGTGATGGCGCGCCCGGCGGCAGCCAGCGCGTGCGCAATGCTCTCTTCAATGAACTTGGGATAGTGCGCCATCCCCGCGATAAAGATGCCTTCTTCCATAAAGTCCATCGGGCGCATCTTGAGGTGCGCTTCCATAAAGAACCCTTCGGACGAAAGCGGCACGTGCAAGATTTCCGCGAGTTTGTTCGTGCCATCGCTCGGCACTACTTGGGTGCTGACGACGAGCAAATCCGGGTTGAGGGTTAACGTTTCTTTCAACGCGGGTTCTTGAGCGATCACTTGGAGCGTGGTGAACGCGGTATCGCCGGTGGGCAACTCGCCCCATTCCTTCATCTCGCCGCGTTCGTCCTGCCGTTGGACGATGGGCTTGGTGTCGTCGGTATAGCGGACGAACAACACGCCGCGGCGTCGCGCCTCGGTATAGTACTGTTCGCGGAAACCATACGTGATAATATTCTTGTAGAGGACGATGACTTGGCAATCAGGATTCAGCAATTTGATACGTGTCGCATTCTTCATTGTGTTGGTGCAGCACACGCGCGAACAATATTCGGGATGGTCGGGTTGTGTAACACATTGAATAATCACGATTTGTTTCATCGCGGCGATGCGTTCCGGCACATTGACGATCATTTCTTCCAATTGCTGTTGCGTGACCACGCGCGGGTCTTTGCCCAACCAATATTCTGTGCCGCGATGTTCTTTGCCACCCGTCGCCACGATGGTAACGCTGTGGTCAATCGTCGAATGCACCGGCGTGTTCGATCCGCGAACCTGCGTGGTGATAACGGATTGAAAGGCGCCCACCGAGCCACGATGTTCGACCACTTGACTGCGCGTGTACACGCGAATGCGCTCATGCCCAACCGTGCGATTGATCAGATCGCGCATCAATCGTTGAGGATTGCCCCCTTCGGCGGTAAAGTACAGATTGTTCAAATGACCGCCCAGCATTTCATTCCGTTCCACCAATGCCACTTCATAGCCCGCATCGGCAATGGCAAGTGCCGCCGTCATTCCAGCCACGCCACCCCCAATGACCAAGGCACGGGGCGTTGGCTTGAGTTGCGCTTTGTAAACCGGCGTGAGTTTCGCCGCGCGTGCCACCGCCATCCGCACTAACTCTTCGGCTTTGCGTGTTGCGCCGGCGGGATCATGGCGATGCGCCCAGGCGCAATGCTCACGAATATTCGTCAGTTCCAACAGATTGGGATTGAGGGCGGCTTCCCGGATGACGCGTTGGAACAAGGATTCGTGGGTGCGATGCGAACACGCTGCCACCACCGCGCGATTGACGCCGCGGGTCTCGACGGCGCGGCGTATCCGTGCTTGTCCTTCCGGCAAACACAGATACGAGGCTTGCTCTACGTGGACGACGTTCGGCAACGTTTCGGAAAAAGCGGTCAAGGCATCCGTATTGACGACGCGAGAAATCGCATCGCCACACGAGCAGACAAAGACGGCCGTGCGCGTGGGTTCGTTCGCAATGTTGCGCTCGGGCGGGAACTCGCCGTTGCGAGCAATGAACGGATATTCGCGACTATGCGGTGCGTTGCCAATCTTGGTCGAAAGGAGACGCATCGCTTCTGCCGCCGCGCCGCTCGCATCAATAATACTTTCGGCGATTTCTTTGGGCGATTGGAATGCGCCGCACACAAACACCCCAGGACGATTCGTTTGGAGAGGTGCGAATTTATCGGTTTCGCAAAAGCCGTACGCGTTCAGATGAATTCCCAAACGTTTGGCGACGGCGGTGGCTTGCGCCGGCGGCTCCATGCCCACCGAGAGCACCACCAAATCGAATGTTTCTTTGTGCCGTGTGCCATCTTCGGCGATATATTCCGCAATTAGGTTGCGAGTTGCCGGGTCTTCTTTGAGACTGGACAGCCGACAACGCACAAACTCGATGCCGTATTGATCACGCGCTTGTTGAACGTAGGCGTTGTATTCCTTGTTGAACGCTCGCTCGTCCATCGAAAAGATGCGACACTGAACCTCGGGCAGGCGTTGCTTGGCCAGCACCGCTTCTTTGGTCGCATACATACAACAAATCGAAGAGCAGTACGGATGCGTTTGGTCGCGCGAACCAATGCATTGCAGCCACGCGATCTTTTGGGGCGGGCGATTGTCGGAGGGGCGCACAATAATCCCTTCGGTGGGCCCCGAACGGCTCACCAAGCGTTCGTATTCCATACTGGTGATGACGTTGGCAAAGCGACCGTAGCCAAATTCCTCGCTGTGCCGGGGATCGTACAATTGATGCCCCACCGCGAGGATGATCGAGTCCACATGAAGGTCCGCATCCAGAGGTTGTTCGTTCAAGTTGATAGCGCGGGTGGGGCAGACTTGCTCACACCGATGGCAATCGTCACAATACGGACCGCGATCAATGACGTAGGCATTCGGGATGGCGCGCGGTGCCACTTTGAACGCGGCGCGTCGTTTTGCCAAGCCGGCTTCAAACCCACGCGGCTTTTCGATCGGGCACACCTCGGCGCACCGGCCGCAGTTGGTGCATCGTTCCGCATCTACATAGCGCGGAAATCGGCGCAACGAAACCGTATAATCGCCGGCTTCACCCGAAGCGTCCAAAACTTGCGTGTTGGTCCAGACTTTGATGTTGGGGTGGAGATTGTGATCTAAAAAAGTGGGTGAAATACTGGGACGTGTGCATCCATAGCCGTGATCGGAGGTGCCGCGACAGAGGACACAATCGTGCGTGGGGAACATAAAGCCCAACTGGGCAACGCGTCCGCCAAGGCCGTGAGACGATTCGACTAACTGGACTTGAATGCCGGCTTCGGCGAGGTCAATGGCGGCACGCATCCCAGCGACGCCGCCACCCAGCACCATTACCGTAGCCGTTTCTTTTTCTGAAAGGTGGTTGGTAATCACAGCATCCTCAACGAACATTCAAAGATTTATTTTTCGATCTGGCGCGATGTTGCTGAGCCACCAAATCGCCCAAACGTGTTTGCGCCAACGTTTCGTTCAGTTGGGCTTGGGCACGACACCATACTTCGAGGGCGGCGCAATCTTGACTACATTCGCATTGCTGGGGATCGAGTGAGCAGAGATTCAGGCGGAGAGGACCATCAATCGCTTGAATGATTTGCAAGAGGGAGATTTGATCAGCGGGTGTCGCCAAGGTAACGCCGCCTCCCACTCCCAACGAGGTTCGTACAAGACCGGCGCGCGCGAGGCGGGGCATAATCTTGGCAAGAAAGTGAACGGGGATGCGTTGTCGCTCCGCAATTTCCGAAACAACGAGACGATTCTTCGGAGATTGTGAAGCAATATCCAGCATTGCCCGCACACCATAATCTGCCCGTCGGCTCAACATACCACCCTCGCGCAAAAAGAAAATCAGACCACGCCAATCTAATTATAGACCTGCGTTGTCCGATTTAGGTTGTGCGAAAGTCAAAATCGGGTCAAAACCCGGTGGACTCGAGGAGGGTGCCGTTGCAGACTTGCAACACGCGAACGTGTTCGCGAAACTCGGCGGAGAATTCATCGAGATCGGTGGTGGTGATGATGGCTTGTGAAGATTGATTCAATACCTGAGCCAGCGCGTCGCGCCGCGCGTGATCCAGTTCGGACATGACATCGTCGAGCAACAGAACGGGGTCTTCGCCGGTTTCATTGCGCATAAACGTTACTTCGGCGAGTTTGAGGGAGAGCGCAACCGTGCGCCCTTGCCCCCGCGAGGCGTACGTGGTCGCATCCATCGGTGTGGCATCGTGATTGCGCGTGATGAGGAAACGAATGTCGTCGCGATGCGGACCCACCAGTGTGGTCGCCGCGCCCAGTTCGCGTGGGCGCAGCAGCGCGAGTTGTTGCGCAAATTGTTGTGCGAGGCTGGCTTGGGTCAGCGTACCGATTTCGACGCTGGGTTGATAAACTAGTTGCAACTGTTCGCGCTGATCGGTGAGGCGCGCGTGGAGATCGGCGACGATGGTGTTGTAGCGCGCGATTGTCTCGGCGCGCCGCGCAATGATGTATGCACCTTCTTCGATGAGTTGACGATCCCAGATCGCGAGTTCGGTGGGATTAGGAGTGCGCTCACGAAATTCGCGGAGCAAACTGTTGCGTTGTTCAACGACTTGATTATACTTGACCAGCGCGCGGCCATAGCGCGAATCAATTTGCGAGAGCGTAATGTCGAGATAACGGCGGCGGTCGCCCGGCGAACCGAACACCAAATCGAGATCTTTGGGGAGAAATAGCACCGCGTTCAACTCACCTAACAAATCCATGGCACGTTTGCCTACGCCGTTAACTTTGATGCGTTTGTTCACGCGTCCGTTGGGCTTGCGTTCCGCTTCGCCATTCTTTTTTTCTTCCGGTTGCACCAGCACAATTTCCAATTGCGTGCGCGTATCGTTGCGTTTAATCACCTGGGTTTCGACGCGGGCAAAGGGAATCGGTTCGGTGCTTGCACCCCAGCGAATCAGTTCGCGTTCCGTGCCCGCGTGCGGCGAACGGCCGGTCGCCAGATAAAAGATGGCTTCCAATAAACTCGTTTTGCCGCACGCGTTGTCGCCACAAATTAAGGTGATGCCGGGTGTCAGATCGAGTTCGAGGTGCGCGTAATTGCGAAAATTGGTGAGCGCGAGATGGGACAGATACATCGTTTATCATTTTATCAGCGAATTGTGGTAAAATCAAATGGACGAACGATCGCGACAGAAATTTTTTAAGGAGGATGCGATGCCTAACGGATTCACCGGCAAAATGGTGCGCGTAGATTTGACCCATCGTCAAATCGCAATTGAAACGCACGATGAGGCGTTCTATCGCAAGTATTTGGGCGGCAAGGCGATGATTGCGTACTATTTGCTGAATGAATTGCCGCGCGGGATTGATGCGTTCGATCCGCAGAATATTTTGGTTTTTGCGCCCGGTCCGCTCACCGGCGCAGCCGTGTCCGGGCAAGGGCGGAACGGCGTGGGCGCAAAATCGCCGTTGACGAATGGCTTTGGGAATGCAGAGGGCGGCGGTTATTGGGGCGCTGAATTGAAACGCGCCGGCTTTGATGGCATCATCGTCAAAGGTCGTGCCGATCAACCGGTGTATCTCTGGATCACGCCGGACAAAATTGAAATCCGGGACGCCACGCATTTGTGGGGTAAAACAGTGGGCGATGCCGAAGACGCGATCCGGACAGAGTTGAATGACTCGGCAATTCGCACGGCGTTGATTGGACCGGCGGGCGAACGACGCGTGCGTTTTGCCGCGATTGTCAACGATCGTTCGCACGTGGTGGGACGCACCGGCTTGGGTGCGGTGATGGGATCGAAAAATCTCAAAGGGATTGCGGTGCGTGCGCAACCGGGCAAATCGCAAATGCGTGTGGCAAATCCAGCCGGCGTCGCCGCAATTTCAAAATGGATGGGGAGTCATCTCGATCTGGTTGCCGGGTTGCACGATCATGGTACCGCGCGCATCGTCCGTTCGCTTCACAAGTCGGGCGGGTTGCCGGCGTACAATTTCCAGCAAGGTCATTTCGATCCGCACGAAAAAATTTCCGGCTATACGATGAGCGCGACGATTCTCGTCAAGCAAGATACTTGCTTTGCGTGCGCGGTACGCTGCAAGCGCGTGGTCAAGGTGGATGCCAGCGAGTATGGTTCGGTTGACCCGCGTTATGGTGGACCCGAGTACGAATCCATCGCCGCGCTGGGTTCCAGCGAAGGCATTGACGATTTAATCGCGCTCGCCAAAGCGAACGAACTGGGTGCGGCGTACGGTTTTGATACGATCTCGATGGGTGTTACGATTGCGTTTGCGATGGAATGTTTCGAGCGGGGCATTCTCACCGCGAAGGAAACCGATGGGATTGATTTGCGCTTTGGCAACGCGCGCGCCATGATTCAAATGGTCGAAAAGATTACGCGGCGCGATGGCTTGGGCGATGTGTTGGCAGAAGGTGTGGCGCGGGCGGCACAAATCATTGGACGTGGCGCGGATGAGTTGGCGATGCATGTGCATGGTCAGGAAATTCCGATGCACGAGCCGCGACTCAAAGCGGGGTTGGGCGTGGGCTATGCCATCTCACCAACGGGGGCGGATCATAACCACAACTTGCACGATACGGTCTATACCAAAGAAGGCGATTCGGTGGCGCAGTTGCGCCAACTTGATCCTGCCATTCAACCGTTGCCCGCCAACGATTTGAGCGCGGACAAGGTTCGGATGGTCGTTGCCAACTCGAATTGGATGCATTTTGCCGATAGTGCCGTGATGTGTATGTTCTTGCCATACTCGCCGCAACAACTCACCGAACTTGCCAACGCGGTTACGGGCTGGGAGGCAAGTACATCCGAGTATCTACGTATCGGCGAGCGCGCGGCAACCATGGCGCGGCTGTACAATTGGCGCGAAGGATGGAACGCGCGCGACGATATCTTGCCTAAACGATTCTTTCAGGCATTTCACAGTGGACCCCTCGCCGGTCAAGCATACCCGCGTGATCGGTTTGAGGTGGCAGTGCAAGAGTACTATCGTCAGATGGGATGGGATGCCAACGGCGTACCCACCCGCGAAAAACTTGATGAACTAGGAGTCGAATGGAGTTGGTAAAGTCAAGAGCACCCTATCGTTTGCTTCCCTGGGTGGCAGGTGTCTTTGTCACTTGCTTGATTGTTTCAAACATCATCGTTGTCAAGATTGTTTCCATTGGCGGCATCATTATGTCTGCCGCCATCGTCATTTTCCCGGTCAGTTACATCTTTGGCGATATTCTGACCGAAGTGTATGGCTATGCGCGGTCGCGCCAAATTATTTGGATTGGCTTTGGATGTAATTTGCTGGCCGTCTTGGCGATTCAAGCTGGTGCCATGCTGCCCGCCGCCGATTTTTGGGATGGGCAAGCCGCGTACGAACGCATCTTGGGTTATACGCCACGCTTTCTCGTCGCTTCGTGGCTGGCATACTTGATGGGCGAGTTTGTCAACTCGTTTGTGCTTGCCAAGATGAAAGTGCTGACCCGGGGACGTTGGTTGTGGACCCGCACGATCACCAGTACACTTTTTGGTCAAAGTGTTGATACGGCAACGTTCACCCTGGTGGCATTTGCCGGGGTGCTGCCGCCGGAAGCCATGGTGAGCATCAGTATCGTCGAGTGGTTTTTGAAATGTGCTTATGAGGCATTTGCTACGCCAATCACGTACGCCATCGTGAACTATCTCAAGCGGGTTGAGCAAGAAGATTATTATGATTACCACACAGATTTCAATCCGCTCAAGATCGAAGCGTAAACATAGAGGCGAGTCCCCGACTCGCCTCTATGTTTTCCTAAACGCTTATTTGCCGTACGATTCTAGAATCTTGTTGACGCGTTGTACGCCTTCTTTGGCGGCGGCTTCGGGATCGGTCGCCGTAAAATCAGCGCTGGACTTGCCGGTGAACACAGCCGTCAACATCGTGGCGATGGTAGCGCGGGGACCTTGCCACGCGGCGGCGGTTGGTTCACGCAAACCGAGCGGCACGAACGAAGCCCCTTTCTTGAATTGTTCGAACACTGATGCTACGCGCGCATTGGTTGCCTTGACTTGATCCGCACTCAACGACAAGACGTAATCGCGGGCGGACTTGCTGGCGGGATAGTACACCAAACGCAACGCCCATTCGGCTTGATTTTCTTTTTGCAGGAGATAGCGCAAGAACAACCACGCCCCTTTTTGTTTATCGGCAGTGGTCTTCATAATGCCAATGCTGGGTCCAAAGAAATTCACCACTTGTTTACCCTTGGGACCAGCCGGAATCGGTGCGATGCTCCATTGGAACGGACCTTCCTTGCGACCTTTTACCGCATCTTGGAAGAAAGGCAAGCCCGCCGTGGAACCAAAGGCGAAAGCAGCCTTGCCGTTACCAAAATCGGCTTGGTCACCGCGCGATGTTACGCTGGGCACTTTGCCCCAGCCGGTTTTGGCCATATTCTGCAACCATTTGAGTGTGTCAATCCCGGCTTGATCATCGAACGTGGCTTTCTTTTCATCCGCGCTGGCGTACGTGCCGCCGCGGCTAAACACCCACGAGGCAAATGCCGATGTATCCATGCTGGAGGCGGTAGCGGGATAGCAGTACTGATCGCCCTTGGTCACGGCGGCGCAAATCTTGTCAAATTCGTCCCAGGTTGCCGGTGGATTGTTGAACCCTGCGGCTTTGAGCATATCAATGTTGTAGTACATAACATTCATCGAACGTGCGACCGACAAGCCGTACGTTTTGCCATCGGGACCGATGTCAAAGAACAATTCTTGACCGTTCGGTAGTTTGAAACTCATCTCGGCGAGCAGCGCGGGGTCCAAACCATCGGTGGAATCTTTAATGTACGAATCGAGTGCGACCATGGCGCCCGAGAGAGCATAATCGAACAAGTCGCCGGGATTGCCGGTCACCATATCAGGCGTGCTCCCGGCGGTGATCGCCGCATTCACTTTTTTGGGCATCTCGGAGGTGGTGCCTTGGAAAGATGGCACGATATAGTACTTGGGATTCTTGGCGTTGAACTCGTCCGCAAATTTCTGAATCATATCCACTTGTTCAGGCGCGGAGAGATGATGCCAGAAATTTACTTTGATGGCGCCGGGCGCAGCAGTTACTGCCGGCGGACGTGGTGTTGCCGTGGCGGGCGCGGGCGGTCGCGTGGCGGTAGGACCACTTGCAACCGATGAAGCGGACGATGCCGGTGCGGTTGTGGGTGCAACTGTAGGTGCCTTGGTTGGCTCGGGCGGCGTTGTTGGTTTGGGCGCGGCGGTGGGTGGCGCGGCAGTCGGTACGGGTGTTGGTGCGGGTGCACACGCTGCCAAAGCGACCAAGACAAGCAAGGTCAATAAGCACAGGGATTTGATTTTCATCTTCTTCTCCTCAAGAATTTTATTTGGATCAATGAGCGTCTAGAATCTGATTTCGATAAACATCTCCCCTTTCCAGTGGCAAATGCGTTGGTGATTGAACCATCAAGAGCGCTAAAAACTTGTTCCTAGCCGCGAATACCGACATTCGAAATGCCTTCGACGAACCAGCGTTGTAGAAAGAGATAGATGATGATGATGGGAATGATGGTAACCGTTGCACCCGCCAGTAAGAGTTGCGTCTGCGTGCCGGCTTCACTGATGAGCGAGCGCAAACCCACTTGAATGGGGCGCATCTCCGGTGAGTTGGTCACGAGGAGGGGCCACATCAACGCATTCCACGAACCCAGGAAGGTGAGCAATGCGCTGGTGATGAGCACGGGCTTGGAGAGTGGGAGAACCACGCTGATCAGAAAACGTGAATGGGTGGCGCCATCCATCTTGGCAGCGTCGAACAATTCGCTGGGGATGCCGCGAAAGAATTGGCGGAACAAAAAGATGCTAAAAACAGTGGCGATCCAAGGGATGATCAGCGCATAGTACGTGTCAATCCAGTTGTGCGGTTCTGCGCCGGGCAGACCCAAGGTGGTCGCAATCCACGATTCGGGGGTAGGAAACCACACCATAAATACATAGTTGGGGATGAGAGTCAGTTCGCCCGGGATCATCATCGTAGCGAGCAAGATGGTAAAGATGACATCGCGCCCGGGAAAGTGTAAACGCGCAAAGGCGTACCCGGCGAGTGTCGCTGTGAATAGCACCCCCAACACGGTTCCCACGCCCATCACAATCGTGTTAAAGAAATAGCGCACGATCATACATCCCTTTTCCCGGCTGAGAATGTCAAAGGGTGCGCTGGGATCAAAGATGCAGGGTTTCATCCCGTTCATCGCGAGGATCGCCTCGCCATAATTCGACCATTGCGGCGATGCGGGCAAGAACGTGCCGGTCGTTGTTTCGCTAAACGTTTGCAATGAACCGAGGATCATCCACGCAAAGGGAAAAATCATAAACGATGCGCCCACCAACAAGACCGCGTGGATGCCGAGCGTCGTGAGCCAGTTTTTCAACTTGTCGCGATTCATGGTGCACTCTCCGTGCCGCCGCGTTCAAAGAATCGAAATTGAATGAGCGTGAGGATAAAGATGATCAAGGAGAGAATCACGGCAATGGCAGTGGCATAGCCAGCGCGATTCTGGGTGTAGAGTTGATCGAACATAAAGATACTCACCGTGCGTGTGGTGCCAAGCGGACCGCCCAAAGGTTGCGATGCCGCGATGTTCATCGTGTAGATGTGATTGAAGGCTTGGAAGGAACCGATGATCGAGATGACGAGCAAGAAGAAAATGGTGGGGGCGAGGAGTGGAATCGTAATGTACCGAAACAGTTGCCAGCCATTCGCGCCATCAATTTTGCCGGCTTCGTACAATTCGGAATTGATGTTGGTCAAGCCAGCGAGAAAGATGATCACATCAAAGCCCAATGCTTGCCAGATTGCAAAGATCATCACCGAGACAAGCGCGAGACTGGGACCTTGCGCCCAGTTCGGAACCGTGACGCCTATCCCTTGCCCAATCAACTTAAAGACGCCATCCGATTCGAGCAGCCAACGCTGGCTGGGAATCCCAAACAGTTCGAGCAAACGATTGGCGATGCCGCCGGTCGGGTTGAACACCCACGCCCAAACAATCGCCGATGCTACGGCGGAGATCACGTGGGGCATAAAATAAATCGTGCGATAGATGCCGCGTCCGTGGATTTTTTGGAATAAGAGGTATGCGACAACCAATCCCAATGCCATGGTGATCGGAACTGTGCCCAACACATAAAACACGGTGTTTTGTAACGCGCCCCAAAATTCAGGGGCTTGGAGCGCGCTAATGTAATTGTCTAATCCAATGAAACGAAAATTGCGGATTCTGCCGCCTTGCATACTGATCCAAAAAGCATAAAAGGCAGGGAGGATGTGAAAGACGGTTAGAATCAAAAGGGCGGGGAAGAGATAAATGTACGCAATCCAATCGAATTTGAGACGACGCTTGGTCGCCATCGAATAGGCGCGCGTTTGCGTAGTGGGGATTGAATCGGTCATGCAAGTTCCTCAACAGGGAGGTGATTGAATGACGAGCAACTGATTAAGCAAAATAGATTATACCCAAAACGTAACGATTTGACAAACATTATATTGAGGTGAAGATTTGATTTGTTTGACACCTTACGTTGCCCAAGATAGAATGAGCATACCTTATCGTTTGCAATGTTCTCGAAACGGAGGAAATCTATGAACCTCATTATCCGACGTACCGAACCTAGCGATTGTGAAGCCATCGTCAAGATTTTTTCTGGACCCAGGGTGATTTGGGGCACGCTCCAAATTCCCTACCCCTCCGTCGAACAATGGCGCAAACGGATTGCTGAATCGCCTGAAGGATTTTATTCGCTGGTGGCGTGTGTGGACGGCGAAGTGGTGGGGCAAATCGGATTGCAAACTTTTCCTAATCGTCCCCGCCGCCGGCATGTGGGGGAGATCGGTATGATGGTGCGCGATGATTGGCAGGGCAAAGGCATCGGCACGGCGTTGATGCAAGCGCTGGTTGACTTGGCGGACAAGTGGCTCAATCTGTATCGGCTGGAACTGGACGTGTACACCGATAACGAGCCGGCGATCAAGTTGTATAAAAAGTTTGGCTTTGAGATCGAAGGAAGATGTGTGGGCATGGCGTTTCGCGATGGGCAATTTATTGATTCGTACGCGATGGCGCGTGTGCGCTTGCCACAACGATGATGTGCTCGCAAAACAATTCTTCATCCAGTCAGAAACCTCCCGCGCCGAGTTAGGGAGGTTTTGTTTTCATGGGGGTGTGGTATAATGTAACTAATCTTGGCAAGTTCAACAGACCTATGACCTATTACGCCATCACGATTTTTCTCTCCGCCTTTTTACTCTTCCAAGTGCAGCCCATGATTGGCAAGTATATTTTGCCGTGGTTTGGCGGCACGCCGGCCGTTTGGTCCACGACCATGCTCTTTTTTCAAACGCTCTTGATCGGTGGATATGCCTATGCCGCGTGGCTGGTCAACAAATTATCGTCGCGTCAACAAGGGATTGTGCATCTTGCTTTGTTGGGCCTATCGGTGAGTGGGATGGTGGTTACCGGACTGAGGTGGGCAGCACCGATTCTGCCGGATGCAACGTGGAAACCCACAAGCGTTGAAACACCGGTCGGGGATATTTTCAAAATTCTTGTCGTATCGGTTGGTTTGCCGTACTGGCTCCTTGCGACAAATAGTCCGTTGATGCAAGCGTGGTTCAATCGTACCTTTCCCAATCGTTCGCCTTATCGGCTGTATGCGCTATCCAACATCGGCTCGCTGATTGCGCTAACGAGTTATCCCACTCTCATCGAACCAGCGTTGCCTTTGAGTGTGCAAGGGACAGTGTGGTCATTGGGATATGGAGTGTTCGCAGTACTTGCGGCGTATGGTGCGTTCAAGACGATGCGGCAAATGCCAGCCAATCCTGATGGCGCGGACTCGACGTCTCTCACCGATCACGCGCCGCGCCTCATCACGCGTGGGTTGTGGCTGATGCTTGCGGCGTGCGCCTCTGCCTTGTTGCTGGCAGCGACGAACCAAATGACACAGGAGGTTGCGGTCATTCCGTTCTTGTGGGTGCTTCCACTGACCATCTATTTACTCACCTTCATTTTGTGTTTCGAGAGTGAGCGGTGGTACTCGCGCACAGCGTACACGTTCGCACTCTTTGTGGTCAGTGCAAGCTATGTGTATGTGCTGGCGAGCGGACCGCAACTGGCGCTCCTTTTACAAATCGGTGCGTATGGTTTACTTTTATTGGTCGGTTGTATGATTTGCAACGGTGAACTCGTTCGATTAAAACCTCATCCACGTTATCTCACCGAGTTCTATCTAATGATTTCGATTGGCGGCGCAATCGGTGGGATCGCGGTGAGTTTGATTGCGCCATACGTGTTCAAAGGTTACTGGGAGTTGCCGCTCGGGGTGTTGCTTTGTGCGATTCTGCTCTTGATCGTTACCTTGGTGAATCGTTCGTTCTCTACATCGCGCCGGCTGTTGCGCATCACTACCACGCTGCTTGGCGGCGTCATCGTTTTGTTGGCAGGCATTGCATTCTTGTACATTCAAGCCACGGTGAGTGTGCCTTTGGCGGCACGAAATTTCTACGGCGTGCTTCGCGTGCTTGAAATCCATGCCGATCAACCGGATCAACGGGCGTATCTTTTGGCGCACGGGACCACCTCGCACGGCTTTCAGTACGTGGCGAGCGACAAACGGCATTTGCCCAACACTTATTTTACCGAATCCAGTGGAATCGGCTTGACTTGGCTCAACTTGTCCAAGCCAGCGGGAACGCGTCGCATTGGTGTGTTGGGCTTGGGCATTGGTATTCTTGCTACCTATCTCCACCCCGGCGATACGCTTCGATTTTACGAAATCAATCCGGAGGTGATTCGGTTGGCAGAAGGCGCGGGGGGATATTTCAGTTTTTTGAACGACGCGCGCGGACAGGTTTCGGTGGTTGCCGGCGATGCTCGTTTGAAATTGGAACAAGAACTAGCAAACGGTCAGCCGCAACATTTCGATCTACTCGTGGTGGACACGTTCAACAGCGATTCGATCCCGGTGCATTTGATTACGCGCGAGGCGGTTGCGCTTTACTTGCAACATCTCCAGCCCGATGGCGTTTTGGCCTTCCATATCAGCAACAATTATCTCGATCTACGTCCAGTCGTTTACGGACTCGCTGACGAATTTCAAATGGACGCCGCATTCATCGAATCGCCGGGCGAACCCGGGCGCGGCTCGCTTTCACTCTGGATGCTGGTTACGCGCAATCGAGATTTCTTGAATCAGCCGGCCATCGCTAACCACATCACCCCACGTGCCAACCTTGCGCGCGTGCGCTTGTGGACGGATGATTATAGCAATCCGTTTCAACTTTTAAGATAACAACGAAATTTTTTGTGGTTTTCTCTGCGAACTCGGCGTTCTCTGCGGTAAGTGCGTCGCATTAGTTTGTGTAATTCGCGGACGAGAAATAAGTTGAAGCATATCGGCAAAATTATTGGAGTGTGCAAATGCAAACACAAAATATATCGTCAAATAATTTTCAACTTGCCACCTTGGGCGGCGGATGTTTTTGGTGCTTGGAAGCCGTGTTTGCCCAAGTCACCGGCGTGGAAAAGGTTGTCTCGGGTTATGCGGGTGGGACCATCAGTCAGCCAACCTATCGCCAAGTGTGCGCGGGAACGACGGGCCACGCTGAAGTTGTCCAAATCACCTTTGACCCGCAAACAATTTCATTCAAAGAACTTTTGGAAATCTTTTTCACCATTCACAACCCAACCACGCTCAATCGGCAAGGGGCGGACATTGGCACGCAATATCGTTCCATCATTTTGTATCACGATGAAGAACAGAAAACGATTGCCCACCAAGTCATTCAAGCAATCAACGCAGCAAAAATTTGGGAGATGCCGATTGTTACCGAAGTCGTACCGTTCACGGCGTTCTATCGCGCCGAGGATTATCACCAAAATTATTTCGCGAACAATCCCGGGCAACCGTACTGCCAAAGGGTGATTGCACCCAAAGTGATCCAGTTCCGCAAAAAATTTCGCCATCGTTTGAGAGAGTGAACCCATGGCTATTCAATCACCGCTGCGTCCTGGCGCACTCCCAATCTGGTTGATGGCGGCACGCCTGCCTACGTTGCCTGCGGCGATGGTGCCAGTGTTGGTGGGCACAGCCATCGGTACGCATGCCGGGACATTTCGTCCACTCGTGTTCATCGCCGCGCTAATGGCTTCCACCTTGATTCAGATCGGAACCAATCTTGCCAACGATTATTTTGATTTTCGCAAAGGAGCGGACACCACCGAACGTTTGGGACCCACCCGCATTACGCAAGCCGGCTTGATGCCGCCGAACACCGTGTTGCTGGGGACGATGATCGTATTTGGACTTGCCGCGCTGATTGGACTCTGCCTTGTTTCGGTGGGCGGCTTGCCCATTCTCATCATCGGCGTGCTTGCGATTGCGGCAGGCGTGCTCTACACGGCGGGACCGTTCCCGCTGGCGTATCACGGCTTGGGCGATCTGTTCGTCTTTGTCTTTTTCGGACTCGTCGCGGTGATGGGGAGCGCGTACTTGCAAGCCGATACCGTTCCGTTTGCCGCATTCATCGCTTCACTGCCGGTCGCCATGATCGTTACCGCGATCATCGTCGTCAATAACTTGCGCGACATTGATACGGATCGCAAGACGCACAAGTACACGTTAGCCGTCATTCTCGGACGCACCGGCACGCGCATCGAGTTTACGCTCTTGATCGTCCTTGCGTACCTCATCTTGCCGATTGCGTGGCTCGCCGGGATTTTTTCGATGTGGGTGATGCTGGCGTGGCTCACGTTGCCGCTGGCATTTCACGTAACTCGCATCGTGTGGACGGAACAAGGGCGTCCGCTCAATCGCGGCTTGATCGGCATTGGCCGATTGCATTTGTTCTTTGGTATTTTGTTGGCATTAGGATTACTCGTGTGAAGAAAGCAAGGTTCGATGAATATCACACCATCCACTTTTGAGCGTTCGGCAACTCAAACGCCATGGACTCTGCGCGATGTGTTTTGGGCGATCATCGTTGCTGCTGCCGGCATCGTTGTGTTGAACGTGGCTGTCCTTGGGTTGAATAGGTTGCTGCAGATTTCGATCAGCGAGAACAATGTTGCCTTGATGCTTCTGGTCATTGTCCAAGATATGATCATCGTGGGGGCGGCGTGGACCTTCAGCGTACTGCACTATCGGGTAGGATGGGAGCAGTTGGGCTTGCGCCGCTTTGATGCTGCGTTCGGTTGCTTGTTCAGTTTCGCGTTGTTAGGTTTGTCCTATTTGATCCGCATCTGTTATGTAGTGATCGCGATGGCGCTGGGGTTGGAATTGCAACCGCAAGAGGTCATCTATCGGATGGATGTCAGCGGCTGGAATTTCCTCATCACCTTTGTGAGCGTCGCAGTCATTGCGCCCTTGACCGAAGAAATCTTTTTTCGCGGTTTTTTGTACGCGGGTTTGCGCACGCGCGTGGGCGTGTCCAAGGCGATGTTGATTAGCACCTTGTTTTTCACCGCGCTCCATTTTAGCGTGGATGCGTTTATTCCGATCTTTGTGTTGGGCTTGTTCCTCGCCTGGGTGTACGAAAAAACCGGCTCCCTCTATCCCGGCATTCTCTTGCACGCAGCAAATAACGGCATTGCGTTGATTGCGCTTGCGCTCGCGCAAGCCTTTGGCATTCCTTTGAGCCCGTGAATGAATGGCCTAGTGCACCCCGTTGCTAACTTTTTTCACCCAAGATATAATGTAGCCAGTATCTTGCAAGCACGTTTGACTCTCTTTAGAGAGGTAAGGATCAGCTATGATCATCAAACCGATGCGCAAACCTGGCATTACGAGCCGAACGATTGGACGCGAGACGATTCTCTCGAGTGCAACCGATCCGGCGATTCATATTTTGAATCCGACCGCCAAGCATGTTTGGGATTTATGCGATGGCGGTCACACGCTCCAAGAAATCGAAGCTAGTCTGCGCGCTCATTTTGCCATCTCGCCCGAATATCCGGTCAGCGAAGATATTCAAAAAATCATTCGCGTCTTTGATGAAAAGGGATTGTTGATCTCTCAAGGAGGGAGGTGAGACCAAAGTGCAAGAGCAACTACCCGAGTACGAGATGCCGCAAGTTACGACCATGACCGATGAGGAAATCCTCGAAGAACTGGGCGAAGCGCATGCCTACAACGGCGGCGGTGGCCCCTTCTAACTCGTGCGCGTAACCGTCACGGCGTACTGGGAGACCGACAGCGAGGTCGGTCTCCTCATTTGCAGAAAGTAGTGATGTGGATTATCGCAACGACCTTCAATCAATTCTGGCGCGCCTTGCGCTGCAAACTTTGCGCTTGCGTTTTTTCGATCTGGATGCCATTATTCAGTCGGATTCTGCGCCGTACATTGATTTGTTCGCTCAAATGTACCGGCGTTTTCACACCGATCCCACTTTACCCCCAGCGCGCACCCACCTCGAGTGTGTGGTACTGACCCAGCCCGTTGCACCGTGGGGGCAACCCGTGTTGCTAATCAACGGGCAAGCCCAAACGATGCCGACCCCGGCATTGCTAGAGGGCTATGTCTATGAAAATATCTTGCACACGATCATTGCCCACGTCCAGAGTCACTTTCTCATTCACGCTGGCGTGGTCGCGGATCAAGACCAAGGTATCATCATTGCCGGCGATACCGGGCATGGCAAGACCACTTTGATCTTGGAACTGGTGCGTCGGGGATTTAAATTTCTTTCGGATGAGATGGCGGCGCTTGGGCGAACGGATCGGCGCGTGTATCCTTTTCCGCGCAGTCTGCGGATTCGTCCCGGCACGTTGGAGCGCGTGGGTTTTGCCAAGGCAGCAGTTGGGGCAACCGTTTGGCTCAACAAATTGATTCTCGATATTGAACAGATTCAACCCAACAGTATGGGCGCGCCGGTGCCGGTGCGGCACATTGTGATCTTGCACAACCCGGCGGCGCCGCCCAATCCCGAGCGCGTCTTGCAAGTTACCGTGGATCACGCCGATGAGGCGTTGCTTGCCGCGCTTGAGCGCATCCAAGGTATCAGCGCAGTCCAAGTTACTTACGCGCCGGGCTATGCCCGGCTCAAGATTCACGCTGCACATCCCACGCAAATCTTGCCACGCATCGAAGTGGTGTGCCGCGAACATCAGGTTTTGATTTTTGAAGTAACCAAACGTCAGCCCAGTCGTCCCACGTTCAATGCCCCAGTCCGCCTGGAAGCCATTTCTCCCCGCCAAGCTGTACTCGAACTTGTGCGCCGATTTCAAGGCGGGCATCGTTCCGCGCTATTGCACAATGAGTTTGGGGGCAGCTCCACACGTTTGTTTATGGAGTTGGCAGACTGGGTGAGTCCCGCCCAGTGTTATCAGCTTGATGTCGGTGCGCTGCCGGCCATGGCGGACGCGCTCAGCGCGCTAGTACGAAAGCCAGGATGAGTGGTGGATAAAGAGACGCGGTTGGATCCGTCGCTTTTAGGCATAGCAATCCAACTTTGGAAAGAACAAGACAAATGTCATTGGATTCCGATCACCGGCAATAGTATGTTGCCGCTCTTGCGTGATGGTGATCGCGTGTTGGTTGCCCATGATCGCACGCCCATTCGGATGGGCGACGTGATCGTGTTTTGGCAATCCAATCAGTTGATCATTCATCGAGTCATTCGGATCGAGCGAACACCGGACACAGCGCGTTTCCTAACCAAAGGAGATAATGGCTTGTCCTTTGATCCACTCGTGAACGCGGATCAAGTCATCGGCAAAGTGTTAGCCGTTCGCCGGGCGGACCGGGAAACGCGGCTCGATACGCGGGGATGGCGGCTGTGGGGGGCGAGTATTGCTTACACAACCTTGTTGGTCAGAGGTGTGCTGGTGATCGGGCAATGGATCAAACGGCGTCTCATCGGACCACAGCCCCATCGGTGGACGCGGCGTGTTCATCGAACGATCTCAGAGATTCCCACGCGCCTTTTGAAATTTTGGGCGACTTGGATTGATCGGCGCAAAACGTAATCTGCATGCGGACCGGGATAATGCCAGCCAACTTGCAAGGAAGTTACGAACGGGTTAACCTTTCTGCTCCCACGCGAACCCTGCTCTGTGTTTGGGCGGCGGGTGATTTCGCGCAGCCACTTACACGCGTGGAGGCAGATTGGGTCGAAGTCTTTGATGCGGTGTGCCAGAATGGCTTGATTGGACTGACCTATCATTATCTCGAGCAACACGGTGAGTTGGATTATCCGCCTGCCACTTTTCGGCAACAGATCCAGAATGCCTATCGTGCTTTGGTGATTCGGATGAATGTGTTGTATCGGCACATTGCTCAGGTGATGACGTGGCTGACCAATGCCGGGATAGAGACCATCGTGGTCAAAGGACCCGCGCTGGCACAGCAGATTTATGCCGAACCGATGCTCCGTTCGTTCAATGATCTCGATTTGATTGTACGCGAACGTGCGTGGCGCGACGTACATCGGGTTCTCACCGAAAACGGATTTGTGGTCGAAGAGGATTTCACCGAACCACCCCCTAAACTCATTCCGCAACTCTCACCCTATGAAATCAAATACTGGCATCGCACCACCAAACTGCTGGTCGAAGTTCACTATGAGGACTTGTACAACACCGGCTTGGCGGCGCGCGATGTAGATGGATTTTGGCAACGGGCGCAAAGATGCCGGCTAGGAGACCTGGTCATCCAAGTCCCTTCATTGGAAGATCAATTGATTCACGCCTGCACGCATCTCCATTATCACGGTTATACCCGGCTCAATTGGTTCTCTGATCTGGCAATGATGGTCCGCGATCACGCCGCTCAACTTGATTGGGAGCGCGTCATAGCGATTGCCCGCACCGAAGAAATCCAAGTCGGGGTTTACTATAGTTTATATTTCTTGGAACGATTGTTGAATGTCGCGGTACCGCGTGCGGTCTTGGACGCCTTGCGCCCTGATCGTTTCCGACGATGGTGGCATGAATTCTATTTGCCGGCAGACAAGGTGCTCTCGCTCCGCCGCATGACGCGCCCAATTTTCAGTTTCTATTTTCTCCCCTTGCTCAATCGTCTACTCCCCGATTTGTTGGTTATGGGCCGCCGCAAAGAAAAACTGGGCTACCTGATGCGCTTGGTATTGCCGCCGCGCGAATGGTTGCGCTCTTATTACCAGGTGAGCGATCCGCGCCTGGTGCCCCTGCACTATGTTTTGCACCCCCTCAAACTCGCGTACCATTACCTCGTGGAAATTATCGCCGCTCTCCTCACTTTTCGCCGGCGTGATCAATGGTTAACGGCACCTCCTCCGCATCGCGGCACCGAGTAACCCCGTGCCCCTGGTTGGCTTTCACTTTGCCAAAAGGATACAATTCTGCTACAATAGTCCACGTCAAGACGGGGGCGTGTCGGAACTGGCAGACGAGCATGACTTAGGATCATGTGGGCGAAAGCTCGTGGGAGTTCAAATCTCCCCGTCCCCATGCGTTTTCAAAAATTCTATTCAAGGAAATTCAGCGTGAAAGTTACAACTGAACGAACCCCCAATTGCTCGGCGGTAATCACCGTCGAAGTGGATGATGCCCAAGTGCAGCGCGCGCTTCGGTCTGCCGCCGCGCGCGTCTCTAAAATTCGTCCGATTCCCGGCTTTCGACCCGGCAAAGCGCCGTACGAACGCGTTGAGCGCGCCGTGGGCAAAGATTTGTTGCTCGATGAAGCGATTGATACGTTATCCCAACAACTCTACAAACAAATCCTTGCCGATGAAAAGATTGATGTCTATGATGCCGGCAAACTCGATGTGGTGCAACGCGAACCATTGATTTTGAAATTCACCGTCCCCACGCGCCCCGTGGTTACGCTTGGCGATTATCGTTCGATTCGTATGCAACCCCAGCCGATTCAAGTTTCGGAAGATGAAGTGGATCAGGTCATCGAGCGGTTCCGCTTGGAACAGGCGACGATGACGCCGGTGACCCGCCCGGTGCAACTCGGCGATCTCGCCACGCTCAACGTGAGCGGCGGCGTGGAAGGTTTCACCCAGATCAACCAAGAAGGTCTGGAAGTCCGCATCGAAAAAGAGCAAGCCGTGTTCCCTTGGCTCGAGCAGTTGGTGGGGGCAAACATCGGCGAAACACGCACGATCACCTACACCTATCCGGCGGACGACGCGGATTCCGAACTGGCGGGCAAGGTTGCCACGTACACCGTGGTCGTTACCGATCTCAAAGAACCGCAACTGCCCAACCTAGATGACGAGTTCGCCAAGTCAATCAGTTCGTTCGAAACGTTCGACTTGCTCAAGGAACGTGTGCGTGCCAGTTTACTCGCCGAAAAGCAAGCCGAGGAAGACGATCGCTTTGCCGATCAAGTGGTGGACGCGGTAGTTGACCAAGCCCAGATTGCCTACCCGGAATCTATGCTGGACGATGAAATCGAATCCGAAGTCGCGCGTGCCAAAGACCTGGCGCGACGCTTGGGCTTGACGTGGGACAAGTACTTGCAACTTGCCGGCAAAACGGCAAGTGCGTATCGTGAGGAACTCAAACCGCGCGCCGAACGTCGCTTGAAACGTTTGCTGACCTTACTTCAAATTGTCGAAGCGGAAAATATTCAAGTAACCAGCAAGGAAGTAGATGTGGAAATTGATTTGCGCGCCATGTCGGCGGCACGGCAGGGCGGTAATCCCAATCAAGTGCGCCGTGAATTGTCCACGCCGGATTCGCGCCGCGACATTGAGTTCAGTTTGAAATTGCGCAAGGCGATTGATTTCTTGGTGGCTTCTGCCAAAGGCGAACCGACCAGCGGCAAGATTCTCACGCCCGAAATGCTGCGGCAAGAAGAACTGGCGCGACGACAGGCGGAGGCACAAGCCACACCCACCGCGCCGGCCGGTCTCATCACGGATCCTTCGCAAGTGAGTAGCCAGAACCTGCCAAGCCAATTGGGCAAGATTATTTTACCGGGTCAAGAATCCCAATAGTCGTTTCTAACTTAGGAGAACTATGAACCATCTGATCAAACCATTGCACGATGTTATCCCGATGGTCGTTGAAAATACGGGCCGCGGCGAGCGGGTATACGACATCTTTTCGCTTTTGCTTCGCAACCGCATCATCTTTCTGGGCACGCCGATTGATGACCATGTGGCGAATCTCGTCGTTGCGCAAATGCTGTATCTGGATAACGAAAATCCGGATCAAGAAATCCGGCTCTATATCAATTGCCCCGGGGGTTCCATCACCGCCGGGCTGGCGATGTACGATACCATGCAAACCATCCACGCGCCGGTCTCGACGATCTGTGTGGGCTTGGCGGCGAGTATGGGGACGGTGCTCTTGTCCTCGGGTGCCAAAGGTCGTCGCTATGCGTTGCCCAACTCGACGATTCATATTCATCAACCGTGGGGCGGCGCACAAGGTCAAGCCGTAGACATTGAAATCGAAGCGCGCCGCATTATGCGTGAACGCGAACGCTTGAATCAACTCCTCGCGCGCAATACCGGTCAGCCGCTTGAACGGATTATCCACGACACAGACCGCAACTATTACATGGACGCCGCGGAAGCCGTGGAGTACGGTTTGATTGATGAAGTGTTGGTGAGCGCCAAAGCGGAAAAACTGGAAGCCAAAAAGTAATGCGAGAGACCTGATCGGCGCCCCGCTGGTCAGGTCTTGGTCGTTTGGAGAAACCGAATGCCTAACCTCATCAAGCGCGGCGAGGAATACTGTTCGTTTTGCAATCGCAGTAAAGAACAGGTCAACCGCTTGATTGCGGGTCCTGAATCCGTTTTCATCTGCGATGAATGCGTGGAACTGTGTCACGAAATTCTAGAACAAGAAGCCAACGAAACTCAAGGCGAAACCCTCTCCATTCAAAGTCTGCCCCCTAAAGAAATTTATCGCCGACTCAACCAATATGTGGTGGGTCAAGATCGCGCCAAAAAAGTCCTCTCGGTGGCGGTCTATAATCACTACAAGCGCACCCAAACCGGCGCATCGCCGGACGACATCGAATTGGGCAAATCGAATATTTTGCTCATCGGTCCCACCGGTTGCGGCAAGACCTTGCTCGCCCAAACGCTTGCCAAGATTCTGGACGTGCCGTTCACCATTGCCGACGCCACCTCCCTCACCGAAGCCGGCTACGTGGGCGAAGACGTAGAAAATATCTTGCTCGCCTTGATTCAGAATGCCGATGGCGACCTCAAGCGTGCGGAACGCGGCATTGTGTACATTGACGAGATTGACAAAATTGCGCGCAAGAGCGGCGATAGCCCTTCGATTACCCGCGACGTGTCCGGCGAAGGCGTTCAACAAGCACTCTTGAAAATCCTCGAAGGCACAATTGCCAACGTGCCCCCGCAAGGCGGTCGCAAACATCCCCACCAAGAATTCTTGCAACTCAACACCGCGAATGTTCTCTTTATCTGCGGCGGCGCATTCGAAGGATTGGACAAGATTATTGCGCAACGGGTCGCCGATAAACGCCTGGTGGGATTCAAAGGTGAAAAGGAACGCGCGGCGCAAGAAATGAGTTCCTCGGAATTGCTCAAACTGGTTACCGCGGACGATCTCTTGCACTTTGGCTTGATTCCGGAATTTGTGGGGCGAATGCCCGTGATCGTCGGCGTGGATCCGTTGGACAAACAGATGCTCATCCAAATTCTCACCGAGCCCAAAAATTCCATCGTCAAACAATATCAAAAACTGTTCGCGTTGGATAATGTGGAACTGGTCTTTACGCCGGATGCGCTCGAAGCAGCGGCGGAAGAAGCCCTGCGTTACAAAACCGGCGCGCGTGGCTTGCGCACGATTATCGAAACCTTGTTGTTGGATGTGATGTACGAAATCCCGTCCCGCAAGGATGTAAAAAAATGTGTGATTACCGCCGACATTATTCGTCATAAAACCCGCCCCCTCTTGCTCACGCAAACGGAACATCCGGTTGATTGGCAAGAAGCGCAAAAAACGGCATAACCACCGGCGAGAAAAACGTGGATCCTGTTACGTTTTTCCTCGCGTGATTTCAATTCATCTCTTGGAGAGGCACGATGCCAGTACCCCTAATGCCTAATTTACCACCTGAACCCAAAACGATTGAAGAAACCGGCTTGAGTATGGCATTCCTCGCCGATCTAGCCCTCAAGACAATGTACACGCGCGGCTTTATGATGGGGCACGAAATTGCCGAGGCGGTCAAGTTGCCCTTCACCAACGTGATGGACAAGGTGTTGGATTATTTGCGGCGCGAGCATCTCACCGAAGTCAAAGGGTCCAGTGGATTCGGTGAATCGTCTTATCAATACATCATCTCCGAAGATGGTCGCACCCGCGCGCGCGAATTGATGGATCAAAATCAGTACGTGGGGGCGGCGCCGGTGCGCTTGGAAGAGTATATTCAGATGACCCTGGCGCAATCGCTCGCTGGGCAAGTGGTTACGCAAAGTATGCTCAAGCAAGCGTTCTCGCATCTCGTCCTCAATGAAGCCGTGCTGAATCAACTCGGTCCCGCGATCAATTCCGGCAAATCCATCTTTCTGTTTGGTAATGCCGGAAACGGCAAGACCGCCATTGCCGAAGCGATTGGCTCTTTGCTGCCCGGTGCGATTCTGATCCCTTATGCCGTTAATGTAGATGGACACATCATCAAAGTTTTTGATGGACTGCATCACCAAGTCCTGCCGGAGAAAACGGATGACGATAAGACAACCCCCGGCATTCGCAAGGGCGAGCGCTATGATAAACGCTGGGTGCTCATTCGGCGGCCGCTCATCGCCGTGGGGGGCGAACTGTTGTTGGAACATCTGGATCTGGTGTACGATGCCACCGCGAAATTCTACGAAGCACCGTTCCAAATGAAAGCCAATGGCGGCGCGTTCCTCATTGACGATTTTGGTCGTCAACAATCGCGCCCACGCGATTTGCTCAATCGCTGGATCGTGCCGCTGGAAAAGCGCACCGATTATCTCACCTTGGTCACCGGGCGCAAGATTGATGTTCCCTTTGATGCGTTGATTCTCTTTGCGACGAATCTCAATCCCGAAGAATTGGTGGACGAGGCATTCTTGCGCCGGATTCGGTACAAAATTTATATCGGCGATCCGACATGGGAAGATTTCCGTGAAATCTTTATCCGGGTTGCCGCCAAGAATAGTATTCCATACTCGGAAGAGGGCTTGCGCTATTTGGTGATGGAACACTATGTCAAAGCCAAACGCAAACCACGCGCGGTACATCCCCGCGACATCATTGACGAACTGATTGATATTGCGCGTTATCGCGGTGTTCCCCCCACCATGTCCAAGGACCTGATTGACGCAGCGTGCAAAGCCTATTTCCTGAAAGCATAAACCACATTCATCGTCACTGAGGAGGACAAGGATGTTCGGCTCAACTGTACTCGAAGTGGCAACCGGCTTGGTCTTTACGTTTTTACTAGTTGCCTTGATCTGCTCGCAGGTTGGGAACAAGATTTCAGAAATGCTCAATTGGCGCGCGCAACATTTGCAAGCCGGTTTGCGCGACATTTTGCTTGGCAAGAATCAAGTTCTGCTCCACAAACTGTACGAAAGTTCGTATGTGCAGCAAGCCAATCAGGCACTCACCCCACTGATGGCGCGCGTCCTCAATTCACCGTTGCAAGGTCTGGTGTTTGCCCACATCAAGAAAGGAGCGGACAGCGTTTTGGGTCCCATCCATTTAGATGCACGCTCATTTGCGCTGGCACTCTTGGACGCCATTACGCCCAACGATGCCGGGCAGACCGGCGTTGATCGTTGGCGGCAAGCCATCGAGAATATGCCAGAGATCCCAATCAAAAAAGCCCTCTTGCCTATTGCGCAATCCGCAGACAAGAAAATTGATGACGCGTACGCTCGCATCGAAGAATGGTTCCGGCATGCCGAAGAACAGATGACCGCCATCTACCGGCAATATATGTGGTCGTTTGCGATTCTGATCGGCTTGATCATCAGCATTGGTTTGAACGTTGATACGATCGCGATTGGCGATCACTTGTGGCGCGATCCGGTGTTGCGCGCTGCGGTAACCGAAGCCGCCGCCAAATACGAATTGCAAGAAGGCAGTGAAGCCAAAGCGCGCGCCGAATTAGAAAAACTCAATTTGCCGATCGGCTGGCAATTGAAACGTGGCGATTGGGTGGTCTTGGGTGTGCCGATCCCGCGCCCGGTGCCGAACGATTGGATTCAAAAAACTATTTCGCCGGATCCGTGGGCGCAGGTGCGCGATATCCTCATCAAGCTCCTGGGCTGGTTAATTACCGCGCTTGCCGGTGCACAAGGCGCGCCGTTTTGGTTCGATGTCTTGAAGAGACTCCGCAGTGTTCCGGCTGCCCAGCCGGCACCGATCAAATAACAGCCCCGCCCCTTCATTGGAAGGGGCGGGTGATTTCTTGGCTAGTTTCTCTTTGCCGCAACCGTTATCCCTTTTGTGTGTCAGGCGATTGCCGTAACGAAGACAGGTTCTTGAGCAAGTCGTACCAGAACGGTGCGCCGAGCGAAACCGCGAGCATAGTCAAAAGCAAGCCCAGAACTTTTTGCACCCAACCCCACACGGTTGCTGGCAACGCATTCCAGCCCAGCGGCAAACCCAGCCCCGAAACACTCGCAATCACTTCTTGCACGGCTTCTTTGGATTGCGCGACGGAGGTTGATGGTTGCGTTGAATCCGGTGGCGTACTGCGTGCCGCTACACCAGCCACAGCGGCACGGACCGTTGGCTCTTGCCACAAACTGTTGGCAATAGTCAACGAATCGGCGTTAAAGATGACCGACACGGCTAGCGCGACAATGAGCGAAAGCGTTTGCATTTTCGATTTGTACGCTTCGGCAACCCGATCCATCGCCGAATCGAACCAATCGGTGACGCGCAAGAGAGCTTTGTCAATATCACCACTTGCCGACTCGAGAATCGAAAGGATCGCTTGGCGCGTGGGTCCTTCTGGCATTGCGGCAACTTTGGCATGCATCATTTCAAATGCTGTGGGGGTTTCGCCGCTGGGGACAATGGCATCGAATAATGCCAGCGCGAGGGTGTTGGGGGGAATGTAGGATGCCATGCGTCCCTTTTTACTTGCCACTCCTCGGACCAGTGGGTGATTCCAAACCTTGTTCGCCAAATCCGAGTCGGCAAGCAAGGTGCGAATGCCCTCCTCCAATGTTTTGGATCGCCACTTCATCCAACTAGCAATAATATCGTTGACTTTGGTGGCGATCATGCTAAAGACCGAGTATACAAAGATCATTCCGATGGCAACATCGAGAATGGTTGAACCGAACATCGTATCCTCCTCCCTTGAATGTGCCGCGATTATAGCGGGTGCAGTACACGCTGTCAATGGGTGGTGCCCAAGGCGCATCAGTGCGCTTGGGTCAACGCATAACCCAGCCACCCGGCAAACGATGCCATCATTCTCCCGGTCTTGACGATGCCGGTGGCTGGCTCAACTGATTCGCACGCCAAGCCGGAATCGAGTGGCATTTGCGCTAGCACAGCGGCAATCCGTTTCGATTTCTTGGATCGCGGCGAGGCAAGGACTTGATTGACCGCGCTCATCGTCCAAGCATAAGGTGCGTGAATACACGCCGGCATTGGTACGCCGCGATGCTCGCGATAGTACGGATTCTCGATCGAATGAATCCACGCGACGGTGCGCCGATACACCGGATCGTTTGTTTTGCAAAAGCCATAGTGCGGCAAGACGATTAAACTACCCGGCGGTTCATCGAACAAGAGATGATTGCCTTGCAAATCCACCGCGCCGGCAAAAATTTTTCCGCGCGATGTGTTCACAACGCAATGTTTATAAATCGCCGCGCGGACTCGGCGTGAGAGCAGCATCATCGTTTGCCGATTGGCGAGTTTCATCTCGCCGATCATTTTCAGTGCAACGCTTGCCAGCGCATTTGAGTACGTAACGTACGGCATCGGTGTGGGATCGTCGGTAGAAAGCAAAAAGGTGGAGAAAAGGTTTATCGTGGGATGCTTGTGTGCCATCAGGCAATCCAAAATTTTTTCGATGCCGTGTTCAATCGCGGGTTCGCGCAGAATCGAATCATCGCGTGTGGCGCGCCAATAGCGATGTAACGCGATGGGAAACGCGCCGAGTTGATCCAGTTCAAAACCGGGATACAGCAAGGTTCCATCAATATACTGGGCGTGTTCGCCGGGATGCTTCAAGTGCCGCTCAAAGGCAATGAGCAACACCGCACGCGCTTTGGCTGGGTCAAGTAGCAATATCCCGGGCAAACTCCACAACAATGCATCGCGGGGCCACATCGCCGCGCTCACGTAATATAACGGCGAACGCGAAGTTACAAGCGCGAGTTCTGCGGTATCAATCGTTGTGCCCAGCGAAAAGAAATAAGCAAAGAACAAATTCTGGAGGGGCGAGGCGTTCGCCCACGCGGGCTGAATATCGTTTCTAGTTTCTTGCGTCGAGTGGAATTGTTTACGATTGGGCTTGACCGAACGCCTTGCCCTCAACCAATAGCGCGTTTCCTCCAACACGGTACGCGCGCCACGCCGTCGCAAATCCATTACGGTGGTGCGCGCGCCATCGCGTTCCGCGCCCACGGCGATGAAAAAGGCAAGCGAGACATGTTGATGTGGTGCGAGTGTGAATGCGCGGGTCAATTGGCATTTATCGTTGGCAACCTCGTTTTCGATTTCTGCGTCTGCGCCAATCGCAAACGCCGCTGTCCCTTCCGCCGAGGCAGACTCGCACACAAGCGCGCGCGTCCAACGATCCCACGCTACATAGCGCGTCGCATTCACGGTTCGGGTTGAAAAGATTGTGAGGGTGGTCGCACGCCAATTCACCGCCAACCCCAGCCGAATCGTTTGGGCGCGATCCCCATTTTCAACATCGAAGGTGTACACCCAGCCGCGATGACCGGGCGGTGCCAAAATCGTCAACGTGAGTTTGGCGCGATCGTGCGTCCAGCAAAATTGTGGCACCCAATCGTCTAAACGCGTGGCTTGCATTTGATCGCGCAATGCAATGCGCCCATCGTTGATTGCCACTATCGGCGCAATGAGCGGCTCGCCGCGAAATTCCAGCAACCCCCGCGCACGCATCGAAAGGACATTCATTCCGTACACGCTGGCATCGTGTGGAGAGAGGGTAGGTAAACTGACAAACTCGTTGCCGGTGGGCAAGTAGGGTTCGATGTGGTCGAGTGCGTCGGGAACAGTGAGAAGCGATGGATGAGTCATTGGCGTTTGCTCCTTGATTGACATTTAGACCTTTGCGCGATAATATTATCATGGAATCAAGTATTAGACGCGAATCCATTTCGGGATGTATTCCCTAGTCTAGTTGCATTCTCTTTTAGACAAGTCAATACTGGTTGCACGTAAAGCGCGTGGCTGGGCTAACGGCGTGGTGCCAGAAGCACTCAAGCAGAAAGGAGATTTGAGCCACAATTTTTCAATTCGGAGAGGCGGTCCCCCATCGTACCGCCTCGGACTGTTTTCAAGGTTGGCCACCAATCTCCCAGCACGTTGAAATTAAAACTAGAAACTAGGAGACGCCCAAAATGGATCAAGATTTGATCACGCCGGAAAATCTTTCCAAAGAAATGCTCAAAGCCATCTTTGACGATGCCATGCTCGAAACATCGTTCGACGCGGATGGTGATTTGCGTGTGCGCGAGGACATTAGTTGTTTTGTGCTACCCAAAAATGATCGCATTCGCTTGCTGTCCGTGTTTGGCTTCAAGCCCCATGTTAGTCTGCAAAAGCGGCTCGAGTTTGTCAATCGGATCAATAGCGAGTATATCATCATTCGTGCCACCGTCGGTTCCCGCAACGACACCCTGTTCTTCGATTACGACATCTCGATCAAGGGCGGCATCACCAAAAAAGCCTTGGTGCTGGCGACCCGGCGTTTTCTTTCGATCCCGCGACCGGCAATTCAAGAATACGGAAGCGATCTCGTCGAATAAGCGAAAACCCCCAGCCCCTATCGAGTTGTCCGATGCGACCCGGCGCGTCCCCCTACCACGCCCGCGCCGGGTGTTTGTTTGAGTGGCACTCACATCGCAACACCCTGTTTTGACGAACCTTTGCCGCCGTGTTATAATCTGCTCCGCTTGTTGAACCGATGTCTAATCCGCGCATCTCTGTCGTGATTCCCACGCACAATGGCGCAAGAACACTCGCCGATTGTTTGACCGCACTCCGCGCCTCGTCGCTTTTGCCCAATGAAATCATCGTCGTGGACGATGCCTCAACAGACGATTCGGCGCAGATTGCAGAACGTTTTCAGTGCTGCGTGATTCGTCTGCCCGAAAACGTTGGCGCGGCGCGAGCCAAGAATCGGGGTGCGCACGCGGCAACCGGCGACATTCTTTTTTTCACCGATGACGATGTGATGGTGGCGCGCGATGCGCTAGCGCGGCTCGCCGAAAATTTTGCGGATGCGCAGATTGCTGGTATGGTCGGCTTGCTTGATGCGCAAATTCCGTTCACCAATTTTGCGAGCAATTTCAAAAATCTGTGGATGCGCTTTACCTACGAACGCGTGCCGCGTGAAAACATCGGTTTGTTTTACACTAGCATCGCTGCAATGCGCCGGGATATTTTTCTGCAACTGGGCGGCTTTGATGAAAACTATCGCGGCGCGAGCATTACCGAAGACACTGAGTTTGGTCAACGGGCGTGGGCGGCGGGATATTCTATTCGTTTAGATGAACGGGTAACCGCCGAGCATCACAAGAGATACACCCTCGCCGAAGTTTTGCGCACCGATTTTTTGCGCGCGCGTGCGTTGATGTTGATGCGCCTGCGCAAGTGGAGACAGCGTTTTTACACGAGCGTACCGCTCTTTTATCAACTCGCCGTGCCGATTCTTTTCGTCGCGCTCGTGTGCTTGGCGCTCGCTTTTTTCAGTCCGCTCTTTTTTGTCGCCGGCGTTGCTTTACTTTTTATTTTTTACTTTTTATTTTTACCTTGGTTTATTTATCTCGCGCGTCAACGCGGAATCGGCTTTGCTCTCCTCGCCGCGTTGTTCCAACCGATGGATGTGATAGCGGTGGGGCTGGGAATGTTGAGCGCTGGAATGGAATATATTCGAGGTATTCGATACTAACCACTAGCGACTCGTCGCTAGCCACGATACGGAGGACAGAAATGTCGTTGATGAACTATATGAAGTTTGCGCCGCGCATCTTGTATAAAAAAGGCGCGTCGCCTCTATACTTTGTGCTGTTCATTACCAAAAATTGCAACGCGCGTTGTGGCCATTGTTTGCTTGGTTCGCATGAACGGCACACCGGCGAACTGACGATTGACGAGATCGAAAAAGTCAGTCGTTCGATGGACGATATGATTTTCTTTACGCCCACCGGCGGCGAGCCGTTCTTGCGTAAGGATTTGCCGGAAATCGTCAAGATTTTTCACAAGAACAATCACGCGCCCAACGTGGGCATTCCGACGAACGGTTCGTTGACCAGTCGCGTGGTGGATGGCGCGCGTGAAATGCTCGATGCGTGTCCGGATATGGACTTGCACATTGACATTTCGATTGACGGCATCGGCGAGGATCACGACAAGTTTCGTGGATTCAAAGGTTTGTTCGATCGCGCGATTCGCACGTATCGTGAATTGCGTGTGCTGGAAAAATACTATCCCAACTTTTCCGCGTGCATTCAAATCGCGGTGAGCCAGTACAATCACGATCGGCTGAATGAAATTTACGATTACTTGAAAACCTACGTGGGTGTGAACACCGTGTTCACTCTGCTCTTGCGCGGCGGACCCAAAGACCCCGCCGCCAAGTACACGCCGCCCATTGATCCCAAAGCGAATCAGTTCGATGTGGACAACTATATGGACTTTCACGAGCGGTTGGAGCGTGAAAACAAGGCGCGTGAGTTGACCGGTTATTACAAGTTGCCGTTTGGCGATTTCATCAACGCCAAGCGCATCATTCGCCCCAAGTTGATCACCCAGATGGTCAAGGAACGTCGCTTTGTGATTCCGTGCTATGCTGGTTCGCTGGGCGGCAATATGTTTGCGAACGGCGATGTGATGGCGTGTGAGTTGATGGGCGAAGAGCAAGTGTTGGGCAACGTGCGCGATTACGATTACGATTTCAAAAAAATCTGGCGCAGTCAGAAAGCAGACGAGGTGCGTGAGTGGATTAGCAAAACCAAGTGCTATTGCACCTACGAATGCTTTATGACGGTCAACATCTTGTTCAATCCGTTGATGTATCCGGTCATTCTCAAAGAGTGGGCAACGTTGAAATGGGCGCAACTGCGACACGGTCTCTCGCCCGAAGTGATGCAAGCCGCGCCGCGTGCCGTTGAAAGTTATCGCGTGGAGATCTAGGATGCGAAAATTGATCGTGCTATGTGTCATTGGCGTGCTCGCCGCGTGCACGGCACCAGCCACGCCACCGAGTACGCCAACTCAAGCACCGCCGAAAGAACATCCGCCTTCTCCAACAACAGTTACGACAACCGCCTCGTCCAGTAGCGCCGCAACCTGCGCAACGACGAACGCCGCGCCACTGGACAAATTTCGTGCGGACGACCCGGCAAAATGGGCGATGGCAACTGGCAAACCTAAATTGATTGAATTCTTTGCCTATTGGTGAACGACGTGCAATGCGATCAAGTCCGTCGTGCACGGACTGGAAGCCAAGTATGGCGGGTGCATTGATTTTGTGTATCTCGACATTGACAATCCCGCTACTGCCGACGCGAAGAAACAACTGGGTTATCTTGCCCAGCCCAACTTTTTCTTGCTAGACCCAAGCGGCAAGATCGTTTGGAAAAAATACGGCTACCTCACCGAAGCCGAACTTGAGGAACAACTCAAAGGCGTGTTGAAACCTTAATGTACAAAAACCATCGCATCTCACTCGTGATGCCGTGCTACAACGAAGAACACGGCTTGCCCGAAGTCTTTCGCGATCTGCCATCCATCGTGGATGAAGTCATTGCGGTAGACAACAATTCCACGGATCGTACCGCCGAGATCGCGCGCAAATTCGGAGCGATTGTCATCAAAGAACCCAAGCAAGGATATGGTGCGGCGTACAAAGCCGGCTTGCAGCGCGCGACTGGCGATATTATCGTTACGATGGATGGCGATGGCACGTACCCGCGCAACTTTATTCCGATCTTGCTCGACGTGATGATTGACGAGGGGTTTGATTTCATCACCTGCGACCGCACCGGGCATAAAGACAAACCCAGCAATTGGTTGCGCGTCTTTGGCAACGATGTGCTCAACTTTTTCATTTTGATCTTGTTCTGGTTCCGCGTCCGCGACTCACAATCCGGAATGTGGGTGTTCCGCCGTTGGATTTTAGAGCATCTCAGTTTGACCAGCGATGGGATGGCATTCTCCGAAGAAATCAAACTAGAAGCGATGAGCAAAAAGAAACTGATTCGCGCCATCGAATTGCCCGTGTATTACAAAGAACGCCACGGTGTGAGCAAACTGCGCATCTGGCGCGACGGATTTTATAATTTGTTCTTTCTCTTCCGCAAACGATTTGGCTTACTAGGCGCGGCACCGCCGCTCCTTGCGCCCGGCAGTGTGAATTTGCAAAAACAATCGAATGCATAGAAAATAGCGGGCAATGAACTTGCCCGCTTGATTATTCTTGGTGGACTGTTCTGTGAAAGTTCTGGCTCAACTGAAACTCTATCGCCCCTTGCTTATTCTGCTAATCCTCTTTGTTGGGTTAGCATTGTTCTATTCCATCATCATTCCGATCTTTGAAGGACCCGACGAAGACGATCACTTTCGCTACGCCAAGTATCTTGCCGATCACCGTGCCTTCCCCATCCAAGCGTTTGAGCCGGGCGGTGGCATTGCCGGACATCAAGGTTGGCAACCGCCATTGTACTATTCACTCGTCGCGCTCATCATCGCGCCGTTGGACACCTCCGATTACGAACAACAACTCTGGCGCAATCCTGCCGCTACATTTGTTGGTGATCCAGCGTGTTGTGGTCGCAATTTGTACTATCACCCGGATTCCCAAAATTTTCCGTGGTCGCGCACAACGCTTGCCGTTCACCTCGCGCGCCTTCTCTCGATTCTGTTTAGTGCGATCACGGTTGCAGCAACATACCACATCGCATCAACGATTCTTGAATCGGTACACGCAACCCATAACACGTCATACGCTCGCCTTCTCGCGCTTGCGTGCGCTGCCATGGTAGCCTTCAATCCCAGCTTTCTCTTCGCCAGCGCACTCGTTTCTAACGATGCGATGCTTGCCGCATTCTCAGCGCTCGTTTTGTTGAGGTGGGTCAAGTTGCTTGCCGGCAAAATCGCGCTCACATGGAAATCGGCTACGATCCTGGGTGGGTTCATCGCGTTGGGCATCCTGACCAAGACAACCGCGCTGGGCTTGATTCCTTTTTCACTGTGCGTACTCGTCATTGTCGCGTGGCGCGCGCGTAACGCACGCTTGGCAATCATCGGCAATGCGGTGATGTTGGCGATGATCACGCTCATCAGTGGCGGGTGGTTTGTGCGCAATCAAATTGTGTACGGCGATCCGCTCGCGTATCGGTTGATGACAGTCTCAGCGCTCTTTCCGCGCGCCGGCGAACTGACTTTTCCCGAACTGTTTCAGATTTCGCTTCCTTGGTTGTGGCAAACGTTTTGGGGCGGTCCCACACCGGGAGATTTTTCGCCGCTCATTCTCATCGTGCTGGCAATCCTCGCTGTGTTGGCAATGATCGGTTTTACGCTTCACGTCTCACGCATCGCAGCTTCTGTGTTGCGGCTTGTGTTCATCATCCTTGCCGCGTGGCTTGCCTTTATCTTTCTCGCGCAAATTCAATTCATTCGCACAACGACTGGTGCAGATCAAGGTCGCTACTTATTCCCCGCGATTTCTGTGATCGCAGTGATTTTCGTGGTAGGGCTGGCGGAACTCAACCGCTGCTTGGCATCACGTCTCACGGTTCACATTTCACGTTTGGGCACATTGGCGCATTGGCTCATTGGCTCATTTTTCCTTCTCGCGCTCTTTGTCCCCTTTGCCTACACTCTGCCTGCGTACGCGCGTCCCGTCCTCCTTTCACCCAATGATCTTGCGCGCATTTCGAATCCGGCTCAAGCAGTCTTTGCGGAACAATTCGAGTTATTGGGTTACGATCTTGATGCGCGTTCTGTCAAACCGGGCGAAACATTACCCATCGCGTTGTATTGGCGCGCGCTTGCACCGATGCCAGAATCGTACCGCATCTTTGTGCATTTGGTTGGACAAGACAATCGTGTGGCAGGTGGCGCGGATGTGATTCCGGCGCGTGGCGCGTTTCCCACGGTGTATTGGAAACCCGGCGATACGTTGCGTGATGGGGTGCAGATTCCGGTGGCGTTGAATGCGGTGCCGGGTAAATACACGATCGAAATTGGTTTGTATCCGGTCGGCAAGCCGGGTGAACGTTTGGCAATTACATCATCGGGCGAAGAGCGTGCCTTGTTGGAGACAATCAAAGTTGCACCGCGCGACAAGGTCGTTTACAATCCCCGCACGCGGGTGGATGCCAACTTTGGGGATCAGATCGAATTGGTGGGGTACGACGCCAACGTCGAACAAAATACTTTGCGGCTGATTCTGTATTGGCGTGCGCGCACCACCGTGCGCGAGGATTACACCGTGTTTGTCCATCTGCTTGATGCGGATGGGACAAAGGTTGCCCAAGCTGATTTGCCGCCGCAAGCTGGAAACTATCCCACCTCGATCTGGGATGCGGGCGAACAGGTGCGCGATGAGTACGTGCTGCCGTTCCCGGCATCCGTGCAACGCGTCATCGTGGGCTTGTATCGCGCCGAGACCGGCGAACGATTACCGGTGCTGGATGATCGAAACAATATCGTAGCTGATCACATCATTTTGAAACCGTTTGAGGTGAATCGTTGAACGTGTCAAGTCGAATTCGCGAAAGAGTTATCACGCTGTTACTGATGAGCGTGTTGTTCATTGCATCGTTTGCCCTATACGCGCGCACGATGGCGCCCGGTTTATTGGACGCTGATGAAGGCGAATTTCAAGTCAACATTTATAAACTGGGCGTTAGTCACACCGGTTATCCAACGTTTTTCGTGTTGGGTAAACTCTGGACGATGCTGATCCCGGTGGGCACGATTGCCACACGGGCCAATTTGTTTTCCGTGTTCTGGGGCGCGCTGACGATTGTGGCAACCTACGTTCTGATTCGATGGCTGACGCGTAATCATTGGGCAGGTATTCTATCGGCCCTGCTGTTGCTGGGTTCGCGCGTGGAATGGTCGCAAGCCATCATCCCACGACCCTACACCTTGAACTCGTTGTTTGTGGTGCTCGTTACGTTTTGCTTTTTCTTGTGGCGCGTGGGTAAAGTTGATCTCACCGTGCCGGTGTTTGTCTTTGGTTTGAGTTTAACCAATCATCGAACGATGATGTGGTTTGCGCCGGCGATTGCACTGTTCGTGCTCATTGCGGATTATCGTGCGGTGTTTGGCACACACACGCCGAGTGGAAATCTTTTGGCGCGCTTGCGTCAATGGATTGGACAAAGTACGTTGTTCAAACCACGCCGATTACTCGCGCTCATTATCGCATTTGTGCTTCCCTTGTTGTCGTATGCGTATGTGTTCTGGCGTGGCGAGAGCGATGTAGGCGTCGAGTTCCATTGGAAAGATTTCAACGATGCGATTATGGGGGGCTATGTGCGCGCATCGTGGCGTTTTGGTCCATTCGATTGGTTGGTGAGCCGGGTTACCGAGTTGTACATTCCGATGCTCATCGAACAGTTTACGATTTTGGGTTTCATTGCCGGGCTAATCGGTTTTGGGGTGCTGGTATTGGATCGCGCGCCCAAAGGTTTCCCGCGTGAATTGCCAGCGCGCGAGGGGCTTGCTTTTATCGTCTTGGCAAATTTAGCCAGCACGGCATTCGGCGTGATCTTTTGGGTCATTGACATTGACAAATTTTTCTTGCAATCGTTCATCACCTTTTTGTTTCTGACCGGCGTGGGCATTGCGACAATCTGGGAATGGCTGACGGAACGGTCGGGGCGTTGGGCAACCCAGCTCGCACTTGTGATCCTCTTTCTCGGTGCGAGCGGTTTTTTGGTGAGTCAAAACTATGCCCTCAACGATTTCAGTACTCGGACGATTGCGATTGATACCTGGCGCGAAAATCTTTGGCAACCACTGGAACGGAACGCGTTGATTGTTGGATCGTGGGAATCGTTGACCCCGCTCGAGTACGCGCAATATGTGGATCATCAGCGGACCGATCTGGAGCGTTGGAAGATTATCATCAAGAATTATCAACTAGGACAGGTGCCGTACGGTTCGCGTCAAGAAGATATTGAACGTGAAGTACGGGCGGGGCGTCCGGTGTATCTTACGATTCACCCGAACGAAACGGAAACCTTGACCACGCTGGTGAATGAATTTCGTTTGGTACGTGTAGGCGAGTTGTGGCGTGTGTTGAATTTGCCGCCGCACGCCACGCCGCCATCCTCCCAGCCCATCGCTACGTTCACCGATCGCGAGGGACGCACGATGGAATTGCTGGGTTATTCGATTTATCCGGCAACGACATTGCGCCCCGGCGATTTTGGTTTGCTCACGCTGTTTTGGCGTGCGCCGCAATTAGTGAGTGCGCGGTTTACGATTTCGTTGCGGGTGATGGATGCGCAAGAACGCGTGGTGTATCAGCGCGATATGGAACCAGCGAATGGTTTGTTGCCGACGATCGGTTGGCTGCCCAACGAAATTGTGCAGGACGATGCGGGGTTCTTTGTACCGCCGGACGCAGCACCGGGCGCGTATCGGTTGGTGGTGGTGGTGTACGAGGGGGGGACACTGGAGAATCTTGTGGCGAATGGCGCTACCGCGTTTCCAATCTCGTCGGTCAATGTGGAGGCAAGATAAAGACGTACATCTCCCGCAGGGTCGCGGCGGGAGATGTTCTTGAGGGGCTAGCGGTGTGGTTGATTTTAGTGCAGGAATCGTGCGATGTAGTAAGAACTCATCTGAATGTATTCTTTTAGATAAAACAGCGGCTCGTTTTCGATGATGTTCCAGTTGTCATAGGCATAGTTTGCCCAGTGCCAGTGCCAACGGACGCCGTAATCCCACAGTCCGAATGCTTGGAGAATCGCGGCGTAAATCGCGGTGACGAATACGCCGCGTCGCGCGAGCTTGCCCAATCGCTCGAAGGCGGGAATCATCAAGATACCGGCGTACGGGAGCGCGTCGGTGAGCATTCGTGTGCCATAGCCCCAACCTCCGTCCCAGTTTTGCCACATACTCAAGTTGATGATGTACAGTACGAAGATGCTCCCGCTGAATTGATAGAATAATTTTTCGGGGCGGTGTTGCGCGAGTGCGAATCCCCAGAGAGCAAGGACGAGGAAGGGTGAATAGATCAGCAAGCCGCGACTGGGACTGAGGAACAAGCCGACGAGCGCTTCGAGACGCGGCGCGGATACATAGTTGAGGATTCCATCTTGATAGCCAAAGACCAGGGGCGAGCCGTTGTAAATCGAGTTGTAGGTAAACACGAACAAGGCGGGTGGAATTGCCCAGAGGATCCAGCGCCAGAACGCGGACCGATATTGCAGAATGAAAAAGAGTGTGAACAGGAGTGCGGGAATTACATCGTTCGGGCGCGAGGCAGTTGCCGCCGAGAAGAACAAGGCGGCGGGCGCGGCGGCGCGCGCGCCTTGCCGATAGCCGCGCAAGAGAAACCCAATCCCGATGAGTTGGAAGAGGAGACTGGGAGTTTGTTGCCACAGTGCTTGGGATGCGGTGGACCACGCGCTGGTGCCAAAGCCAAACAGTAGCGCAAGAGCCAGCGCGGTGTTGCGATCCGACAAGGTGCGCGCACACAGGAAAAACATCACGACGGCAAGCGCGGTCAAAATCGCCGCCGCGAATTTAGCGGGGAAGAACGCACTCCACGCGAAGGGCAACCAAGCATAGCCGCTTTGGCGTAACCAACCCGTGCCCAAGGGAATGCCGTAGAAAGGAAGCGCCAGCACGGCCGCAGAGACGGGGCTGCGCGAGACGAGCCGTCCATTCACTTCGGCGACAAAGTAAGGGTCGTGCCAATTCGCGGTGAAAAATGACTTGTACTCGTCCAGATAAAAATCGCCATGCTCCAAAAGACGAACCGGCAAGACGGACGTTGAAGCGACGTCTTGACCGTTTGCCCAGGTGAAGAATGGTTTGTGGAACAGATCGTATGTGATTGGAAAACTGTAAATCACCGCCGCGAAAAGAAACAACAACAACGCGACGCGCGGCGTGGTGGACATTGTCTTTTTTCCCTTCGATGAAGATGGGCAAATTATAACGCGTTTGCGCGATTAGGTCAAAGGAAAAAGGTGCAGCGTCCGTTACACATCAGATTATTTTGGGAAATTGCAACAGTCACCACACAAAACTTTGACGCACACGCGGCAAGGCG
>JBBITT010000019.1:55025-61674 GCA_037440625.1 Chloroflexota bacterium | reverse complement strand
GCCGCTTCGTCAATCGCGAGGGCGCGCTCGAGCAGCGCTTTCGCTTCCGCAAGTTCGGCGCGGTGTAGCAGATATAGCCCAACTTGGTTCAGCAAGCGCGCGGTCGCCTTGGGCGCAATCCCCAGCCGCTCCGCCTCGTCTGTCACCGCGCGCGCGTGCGCGTTGAGGCGCGCGCAATCTGCCCATGTTCGCACGTCGTCGCTCTCGAATGGAAACGCGTCGTTGACGCAGTGGAGCGCGGTTTCTGCAAACGTCTTGCGCGTCGCGTCGTCCATTCGGTCGCGCACAATCGTCTGCACCAAACGATGCAGCGCAAACATTCCCTCGCTGTACTGCACCAGCGAATAGCGGCGCAGGAGCATCACCGCCGCGTTCAGTGCCAGATCATCGTCCAGCGAAACCCGAAGGGTCTCTGAGACCCTTTGGGTTTGCAGCACCTCGCGCGGAATCGCCTCGGGCGCGAAGAACGCGAGCAGGTTGAGCAGTAGGGGCGCAATTCCATTGCGTCCCTGCGCGGCAATCGCGTCGAACGAAATTTCCCACGTCGTCGCGACGGTCGCGGGGTAATCGGTCGCGGGCGGATGCGCGAGCAATTCGCGATGGCGCGTGCGAAAGAGCGCGAGATAGTCGCGCAGCGAAACGCCGCTCGCTTCGATGTACGCGCCCGCCTGTTCCAGCGCGAGCGGGAGACAGCCCAACTCGTCGGCGAGTGCGCCGGCGTCACCCCCACCCCTGCCCTCCCCCGTCTCCGACAGGGGAGGGAGACCTGTGCGCTTCAACAAAAATTCGATGGCTTGCTCGCGCGGCAAAACTTGCACGTCGAGTGGCTGCGCGAGCGCGCGCCAATTCGGATTGCGCGAGGTGATGAGGACGTGTCCGCTGCCGCGCGGCAAGAACGCGCGCAGATCGCGCGGCTCTTCCGCGTTGTCGAAAATCACCAACCACCGATTGCGCTGCGCGAGTTCGCGCAACACCGCTTGGACGACGACGTTCTGCTCGCGTTCGTCTTTTTGCGGCAGGTCGAGTGGCTGCGCGAGGAGCGCGAGATCGCCCGCGATGAGCGTGGGCGCATCGGCGCGCACCCACCAAACGATGTCGTACTCGCTCGCGTGCCGATACGCGTACTCGACGGCGAGTTGCGTCTTGCCGACGCCGCCGAGTCCGTGAATCGCTTGCGGCTGGATGAGCGCGGCGGCTTGCCCCGCGTTGAGCGCGTCGCGCAATTGCGCCATCAACTCGTTGCGTCCTGTGAAATGCGGATTGCGCGGAAAGGGGAGGTTCCAGATGGCGGGCATCGTCCCAGGAAATCGTAGGGGCGGGGTCATCCCGCCCGTGCGCGCGGGAAACGCGGGCGCGGTGGTGGGCTTGGCGCGTTCGCGCTTGACGCCATCGAGCAAACGTTGGCGCGCGGTCGCCTCGTCCGCGCCGACGAGGTCAATGTAGATGCGCGCGCGGAACAAACCTTCGTCGTCGAATGATTCGATGCGAACGGGGATGAGCTTATCGCCGGTGGGATCGCTGGCAATCGCGGCGCTCCACTCTTCGGCGGCGAATTTGGAAGCGAGATAGCGCGGCGAGAGGAGCGCGAGGACGCGTTCGCACTCGTTGAGCGCGCGTTGCATTTCGATCACAAAATTTTTGCCGGGCCGAAAATCCCACGCCTGAATCACCGTCGAGTAGCCCGCGTTTTCCAGTTCCCACGCGAGCCACTTTGCCCACGTTTCATCCGCCGTGGTGTAACTGACGAAGAAATCTTTCATCGGTGCGGCTCCCTTGAAAATGTGGGACAAATTTGAAATTTGTCCTACGCGTGGTCCATTTTCATTCGACCGCTGGTGCGCTAACGGCGAATGAGCAACTCCTAGGTCCTTCGTCCTTCGTCGTCCATCTTTATTATACCGCGATTGTGAGGGCGGCGCAATACTTTTTGAGGCTGGGGCAAAGTCGGATCGGGCGAATCAATTCGCTGCCGCCAGAACCCCAAGCCCGCCTGCGCGTACAGACGAGTTGGCGACTCGTCTCTTGTCAATAGACTTGACAAAACCCTAGGTCTCTTTTGACCATCCTCGCCGTTTGGTGTAGAATCGAATCAAATCAAAATCACAACATCAAGGAGTTGTAATGAATAACCCGTTGCCCCACTGGGATATGACCGTTGTCTATCCCTCACTCGAATCGAAAGAGTTTGAAGCCGGGTTTCAATCGGTCATCGGCAAGATTGCGGAACTCGGCACCTTGTTCGAACAACACAAGATCGAAAAACGCGATCCCGCGCCGCTCGACGAGGCAACCGTTCAATCGTTTGAGACGGTGGTCAATGCACTGAATGCCGCGTTTGAGGATGTGCGCACGATGATGGCGTACATCAACAGTTTTGTCGCCACCGATTCACGCAACAATCTGGCGCAAGCCAAGCTGAGCGAACTGCAGCAACATTTCGTTCGCTTGAATATGCTGGGCACACGCCTCACGGCTTGGATTGGCTCGCTGGATGTGGACGCGCTCATTCAGCGATCCCAGGTAGCGCGCGAGCATGCGTTTATGCTGCGCAAAGCCAAGATCGAAGCCGAACATCAAATGTCGCCGGCAGAAGAAGACCTAGCGGCAGAACTGCGCGTTACCGGTTCGAGTGCGTGGATGCGCTTGCACGGCAACTGGACTTCGCAACTCTTGGTCAAGGTCCGGGTCAAGGGCGAAGAAAAAGAATTGCCGATGAGTATGGTGCGCAATCTGGCGTATGATCCCGACCGCGAGACACGCCGCGCCGCCTACGAAGCCGAAATCGAAGCGTGGAAAAAAGCCGCCGTGCCAATTGCCGCGGCGATCAACAGCATCAAGGGTGCGACGAATGTGTTGAGCCGCAAACGCAAATGGGCATCGCCGCTCCAAGAGACCTTGTTCGATAACAACATTGACCAAGCCACCCTTGATGCGATGATGACCGCCGCGCGCGAAGCGTTTCCGGATTTTCGACGCTATTTGCGTGCCAAAGCGCGCGCGCTCAAACTCGCCGTGTTGGCGTGGTACGATATTTTTGCACCCTTGGGCGATGGCGGGCGCGTGTGGTCATATGACGAGGGCGCGCAATTCATCATTGAACAGTTCGGGACATTTTCGCCCAAACTCCGCGCGATGGCGGAGCGCGCGTTCCGCGAAAATTGGATTGATGCCGAACCGCGTTTAGGCAAGCGCGATGGTGCATTCTGTATGCCCTTACGCAAGGATGAATCGCGGGTGTTGACGAATTTCAAAGCGGCGTTTGGTGGCGTCAGTACCATTGCGCACGAATTGGGCCACGCCTATCACAATGTCAACCTGGCTTCGCGCACGATGTTGCAACGCGACACGCCCATGACGCTGGCAGAAACGGCAAGCATCTTTTGTCAAACCATCGTCAGCCAAGCCGCGCTCAAGCAAGCCGACGCTCAAGAGCAAATGATTATTTTGGAAGAGTCGCTGCAAAATTCCTGCCAAGTTGTCGTAGATATTTCCAGCCGCTTTTTATTCGAACAACGTTTGTTCGAACGACGCCAAAAACGCGAACTCTCGATTGATGAACTGAACGAGTTGATGCTCCAAGCCCAGCGCGAAACCTACGGCGATGGACTTGATCCGAATTTGTTGCATCCATATATGTGGGCGATGAAGCCGCACTATTATTCGTCCACGTTCTACAACTATCCGTATATGTTTGGCTTGCTGTTTGGGCTGGGACTGTATGCGCGTTATCGCCAAGACCCAGAAAAATTCAAAGCCGGCTACGATGATCTACTCTCGTCCACCGGCTTGGGCGATGCGGCGGAATTAGGCGCGCGTTTCGGAATTGACACGCGTTCCCCGGACTTTTGGCGCGCAAGTTTGGATGTGATTCGGGGCGAGATCAGACAGTTTGAGACGCTGGTCGGTGCATAAATTTGGCGAGTGCCGATGCCTTCTCCGCAGAAAATGCTGTAACCAACGCTGGACTTGCCCGCCGGCTTGTAATGGATTTACGGTTCCAACAAAATCGAAACGATCTCTTTGCCGCGCACGTTGACCCGAATTTCGCGCTCATTGTACACCTCGATGGGCGCGATTTCTTCTTCATTCAAATTCACAAGCGATGCGCGTGTGAAGGATTTCCACAATTCGATGCGCGTGTCAATCGGTTCATTGCCGATATTGTAACCGCGCACGATCAAGCCGCGATGGTCTTCGTTTATCTTGATTGTACTAATCACGAACTCGCGTGGCGAGGCGCGCACAAAACTTGCTGATGCCGGGAGCGTGCCAGGGTGTGCATCGGTTGCGATCGCGCGCATCGGCGCGGCAAAGGCGAATGCTTGATCGAACGCATTGCGCCAATCGCCTTGATGAGGAAGCAGGGCGTACTCAAAACGATGCCGACCGATTTCTTGCGCGCCCGGCGTTTCAATGGCGGGACCCGCGTGCCCTTGCCGCGTACTCAAATCATCGCGCGAAAGCCAGCCGATGCACCGCAACAAGGTCAGCGTGAGGATTGTTTGATTGGCTTCTGATCGGGCGGCATATTCGGGCAAGCCGCGCGTGGCTAGCGTCATTCCCGTTTGACCATCACTGATCGAAACAAAAGTTTGCAGGGGGGCTTCGGGGCGTGGTTGTTCGATCCAATCGGGTGTGAATGCCGGCAAGGTGATCGCGCGCGCGACCACATCAAACGCTTGGTTGGCGTGCGTTTGCGCGGTGAGCCAAGGGGCAGGAAATTCCACACCCAAGCGGTGGTCGCGCGCGCGATTGTCCACGTGAGTTACAAAATCAATGCGGGGCACGCCGGGATAAATAGAAATTCTAGTCCCGATCTTTTCATCCCCCCTTCTGATGTGCGCGCGTTGCGTTCAGCGCCGAGTTGCGCCGGCAAGCGATAGGTCATCGTAATGTGCAGGGATTGCCGCGCCGGGCTGTGCTCGGTGAGGAGGCGAGGCGGCACACTCGGTTGACGAATGAGGGTATCGTTCTCCGGCGGACAATAGTTGTACAAATCACCGCGATCGCCGCCATCCACAAAACGATGGACACCAGAAAATTCTGTGCCTGTCGTCTTATCCCAAATGGTCAACGTGCCATCGTTTGGATCGGCTTGAATGCGATAGAATTCGTTTTCAATGACACGTGGCGGCGGAAATGCATCAAGTGGTTTGGATTCGAGGGAACGATGCGCCAAATAAAATGTGCGATAGCCCAGCCCGGGAACGTCGGGCGCAAGGAATTCAACGTGGGTTCGTTTGCCGGCACGATAGGTAACATGGAAGGGAAGGGGATTCCCGCGCTCATCCAAGATGGAAAATTTGTCTGGGACATCCAGGATCGTTTCAACACAATCGGTGTGCGTGGTACACGTGGGATTGAAGACAAGGATAGTCTGTTCACCTATCGTTGAGCGCGTGTCAATTTGTAAAGCAAGCGTGGTTAAACTGTCAGCAATGACCTGTTCGGCAATTTGTTCGACCCAATCAAAGCGGAGTGCCATTTCGTGGTGAACTTGGTCCACGCTACACCCGCAGATGGAATCGTGCGGTTGATTTTGCAAAAGATATTTCCATGCCAAGCGGACCAGTGCCGCGTTCAATGAAGGTCCATGGTTTAATGCGGCGATAGCCGCAAGCGGCTCTGCCCATTTTTCCAAAAGCATTTGCGCACGCGCATTGCGTTGCTTGATCCACATTCGCGTGGAAAGGACGCCGGGCAAAAGATGATGTCGTTTGGGATTGCGCAATTCACCCTTGACGATTGGCAAGTCAAGCGATTGAGCCGCAATATCGTTTTGGAGGCGTGCTACATACATCGGTAATGATGCATGCACAATTTGTGCATCGCGTATTTGTTGACGTGCCGTTTCGATCAGTTGAGGCAGATTTGCCCAAGGTTCCATATGATCGGTGCCATTCATTAGCAGCAGATTTTCTGTCCGCGTGTGAGGGGTCAACGTTGTGCGTTGCGCTTCGAGCGCTTCCACAAAGCCGGCGGGATCGCGTGGCACAAAGGCAAGGTTATCGTAACTATTGCGCAAGTAGCACAACAATACGCGCGTACCATCTGCCGCTTGCCACCAGAGTTCGGTGGGTTCATCTGCCAACCCGCGACGCAGGGTTGCCGTATGCAAGCCAAAGCCGCGCAGAATCTGTGGCATTTGGCTAATGTGTCCAAACGGATCGGGAAGGTATCCCACTTGCATTACGCCGCCAAAATCGCGCGCCAGCCGAATGCCACGTTGCAAGTTGCGAATGATTGCTTCGCCACTCACCAGAAATTCATCGGGCAAGATGTACCAAGGCCCAATCTGTAATTTGCCCGCCGTAACCCAATCGCGCAAGGTTCTTTCGTGTTGCGGGCGCACCTCAAGATAGTCGTCTAGGACAATGGTTTGCCCATCGAGCATAAAATATTTGTAATCAGGGTTGCTTGCAAAGATCGTCAGCAATTGGTCAATGCATTGGATAAGCCGGGCACGGAAAACTTGGAACGGCTCGTACCATTCACGATCCCAATGCGTATGCGAGACGATAAAAAGTGTTTGCATAGATGCTCCATAGAGAGTAGGTTTGGTATGCGGGTTTGATCACGATTATAATCGGAATAAGATAAACCAACAATGGTCGGCTGGTGCCCAGTCTATTGACAAACCATCGGGCGA
>JBBITT010000019.1:0-54925 GCA_037440625.1 Chloroflexota bacterium | reverse complement strand
AATGGTCATCCCCATACTTGTTGCTCTTGGCAGAGTGTGCTAAAATATCAAGCGAAGGAAGCCCTGTGGAAGACCAGATTCACGAATTCTTACGCGTACTCCAAATCAACAAGGGTTATTCGCGGAATACGATCGAAGCGTACCACAACGACCTAACCCAGTTTCTGAATTTTGCGCTGAACGAACGTCCTGCGCTCAGTCACTGGGGGCGGGTGGACAAACCATTGTTGCTGTCGTTTATCCTCCATCTCAAAGAACGCGGTTATACTCCCTCGAGTGTGGCACGCAAAGTGGCAGTCCTCAAATCGTTTTATCACCATCTCGTGGAAACCAAGTTGGTGGACACCGATCCCACGGCGACGCTGGGTTCGCCCAAGGTCGAAAAACGTCTGCCCGAGGTGTTATCCTCGGAAGAGATTGCACGATTGCTTGCTGCGCCCGCCGCGCATAGTACGCCCAAAGGTCTCCGCGACCGCGCGATTTTGGAATTGCTCTTTGCGACCGGGATGCGCGTAACCGAACTCGTCTCGTTGGATGTGTACGATATAAATTTGCAGAACAAAACCGTGCATTGTGGCGGACAGGGTTCCAAACGACGGGTCATTCCCATCCATAACCAAGCGGTTGCCGTGTTGGAGCATTATCTTACGCGCGGTAGGCCCCAGTTGGCCAATGAAAACGAACGTGCACTTTTTGTGAATCCGCACGGTGACCGCCTGACGCGCCAAGGATTGTGGCTCATCATCAAAGAATATGTGCGCGAAGCGAATATCACTACGCCGGTCACGCCGCACACCTTGCGCCATTCGTTTGCGGTGCATCTCCTGAATCGCGGCGAGGATATGTCAAACGTACAGCGCTTATTGGGACATGCCAGCATCGCCACCACCCAAATGTACGCTCGCTTGATTGAGGCAACCCCGCCGCATGAGGAACTGGGTTCTTCACGTGCGCTCATCGAGACCGATTAGGAGGAAATGCGATGGGCTATGTTGAAACGCTCTTGGCGCACAATGAAACGATTGTGTTCAAAACCCGGCAACATTGGATCGTGTTGGCGCGCTCAATGTTCCTCAATGGTGCGTTTCTCGTTCTGATCCTCCTCTTGGCGATTGCGGCAAGCGTAATGTTGGGTCCCGCCGGTTTGATCGCCACGCTCCTCTTTATCGTTCCAGTCATTGTCTTTGGCGTTGATTATTTGAAATGGTGGAACGAAGAGTATATCATCACCAATCGTCGCGTCATTCAAGTGGAAGGGATTATCAATAAACATGTCATTGACTCGTCGCTGGAAAAAGTCAACGATGTGGTGTTGCGACAATCGTTTTTGGGACGCCTCTTGGATTATGGCGATATTGATATTCTGACCGCGAGTGAGATGGGCATCAACGCGCTTCACAAAATCAAACATCCGATCAGATTCAAAACCGAAATGCTCGATCAAAAACTATCGTTTGGATCCGAAGAACACACCGGTTTGCCAGGCGGGCAAACGGACATTCCCGCCTTGATTGCGGAACTCGATCACTTGCGGAAGCAAGGCGTTCTCACCGATGCCGAGTTTCAAGACAAAAAGACCCAACTACTTGCCAAACTGGAATGAGGAACATTGTGACGGACGAATTCTTGACGCGCGCGGACTATGTCAGTGCCGCGCAATTTATTGCACAGCGAACTCAATACAAGCCAGCAGTAGGACTGATTTTAGGATCCGGGTTGAACGCGTTAGCAGATCAAGTGATGCGTGCTGACCGTATCCCCTATCGTGATGTTCCGGGATTTCCGGTTTCCACGGTTGAGGGACACGCGGGTGAACTGGTGATAGGTGAACTAAGCGGCAAACCCGTGATAGTGATGCGCGGTCGTGCACATTATTATGAAGGTTACTCGATGCAACGCATCTCTTTGCCGGTGCGGGTGATGCGCGAATTGGGGGTGCATTCGCTCATTGTTACCAATGCGGCTGGTGGCGTGAACGCCGCCTATCGTCCCGGCGATTTGATGTTGATTGTGGATCATATCAACTTGGTCGGTATGGCGGGCTTGAATCCCTTACGGGGTCCTAATGATGATTCACTTGGCCCACGTTTTCCGGATATGTCGCAAGCGTACGATCCGCATCTCCGGGATTTAGCGTGCCAAGTCGCGCGCGAACAAAATATCGTTTTGCATCAAGGCGTCTATGTTATGCTGGCGGGACCCTCGTTTGAATCGCCAGCCGATGTGCGGTTTATTCAAATGATCGGCGCGGATGCGGTTGGAATGTCCACCGTGCCAGAAGTGATCGTGGCGCGGCATGGCGGAATGCGTGTGCTGGGATTGAGTATGATTTCCAACTCGCTGAGCGGACACGTCCAAGTCAGCCACGACGAAGTGCTCGCCGCCGGTCAAGCCACGGTGCCGCGCGTGGTGGAACTGATTCAAGGCATCTTGGCACGTATCTAGCGCTGCGCTACTCGTGCACCAACATGAAAGTGCATGGGAGAAACTCGATTTTTAGCCACATCTGTCAACGTCTTCCCATCAGTCTGGTATGCAACTATTTCATGTTGTTGCACTAGTTTTTAATTTGACAGGCTCAAAATGCCATTGTAAAATCTGGATAGATCATCAAGTTGAATTCCCGGGAAATCCAACGACGATCAAAGCCAACGCGAGTCGGCGTTGGCTTGTTGTTTGGGTGCAAGACAAACGTAAAGGTTGGGGGCTATGACATTCACACATATTCTAGTGCCGGTGGCGGGTAAGCCGGTGGACGAAGAAGCCATTCGGCTTGCGGTCTTGATTGCGCGTCAAGACAAGGCAAAAGTTTCGGCGATCCACGTGATTGAAGTGCAACGTAATTTACCTTTGAACGCCGAGAATGCACTGCAACTCGAACGAGGTGAATTGATTCTGAGCCAAGCCGAGCGCGTTGCCAAATCGGCAAAAGGTTCGATCGAGACCGAACTGTTGCAAGCGCGTATCGCGGGTGCGGCATTGGTGAACGAAGCGATTGAACGCCACGTGGACTTGATCATCGTCGGGGTGCCCTATCGCAAACCGTTGGGGGAATTTATTTTGGGGACGACGACCTATTATCTTTTGCAGAACGCGCCTTGCCGGGTTTGGCTCTGCCGGGAATTGCCTCGCGATGACTCGGGTTCACCGGCAAGAACGCCGTGAAATGATTTTCAAAAACCTCTTTACATCTGATAATCTTCGTGGTATATTATCGTGGAGGTTAGTTGATGAAGGTGATTATTTTGGGTTGCGGACGAATGGGTTCGCATCTAGCACGTCGTTTGGATCGCGAAGGACATCAAGTTACGGTGATTGACCGGACGAGCGATTCGTTTGCGCGATTAGGCAAAGATTTTCAAGGCAAGATGGTCCTGGGGACCGGCATTGATGAAGATATTTTGCGCCGGGCTGGGGCAGAAACCGCCGATGCGTTTGTAGCACTGAGCGCGGGCGATAATACGAATGCAATGGCGGCGGAGATCGCCAAACTCGTTTTTCACATTCCCCACGTCGTCGCACGACTGTACGATCCGGTGCGTGAAGAAACTTATCATTCGCTTGGACTGATGGAAACGGTTTGCCCCACCGTGATGGGATCGGACAAGATTTACGATCTTATCCAGGGTAATTCTAAGCAGTAAGACGAGGCGTGGATGTACATCATTATCGTGGGGGGCGGCAAAGTCGGGTACTATCTCGCCAAGACCCTTTTGCAGGACGAACACGAAGTCCTCATCATCGAAAGAGACAAACGTAAATGTGACATCATTTCGGCGGAATTGGGCGGCATTGTTCTGCGCGGCGATGGTACGGATTCGATTGTGATGGAAGAAGCCGGGATGAACCGCTGTGATTTAGCCATTGCGGTAACCGGCGACGACGAAGATAATTTGATGATTTGCCAAATGGCAAAGAAAAAATTCGGGGTCAAGCGAACGATCGCGCGCATCAACAATCCCAAGAACGAACACATCTTTAAACTTTTGGGCATTGATCAAACGGTTTCGGTAACGGATTTGATTCTCGCGCAGATCGAACGAGAGATCCCCGCACAATCGCTGGTGCATCTCTTGACCTTGCGCGATGTGGGCGTCTCATTCTTGGAAGCCAAAGTTCCGCCGGACTCGCCGGCGATCAATAGACCTTTACGCGAGTTGAAAATTCCAGACGATGTGGTGATTCCAATGATTATTCGCGGCGGCAAAGGAATCGTTCCCAGCGGTGACACCACGCTCAAAGCCGGCGACGAGGTGGTCGCGGTTACGACCAGTAGCGAGGATGTCTTGGAACGGATTTTTGCCGGCACGGCTTGATTGCCTCGCGAAATCATTCTGAGAGGAGTGTGATTGCGGCACGATCCAAGTTCGCGCAACGACGCAGAGTTTCTGCGAAGCGTAGAAGAGATCGCTCGCCAAAGCAACCCAGCGGACTAGACTCCGCGTGTTGATAATCAAAGAAGCACGTGGGCATGCTGTGCGTGCCATCAGAAAAATCGAAAGGATGGTACCTATAGAAAATGGAACCCTTGACAACTGAATATGTCGAAAAGGAGCCGCCAGGTACTAGCGCAAGTCCTCATCTGCCTGTCGGATCATCTCACGTAGTAACCCTAGTTTCTGATGAGGGCTTGCATCCTGCTCAACGTAGTCCACTCTGGGAAGGCGTAACCCCAGAACAGTGGAACGATTGGCGCTGGCAAATGCAGCATCGCATCACGACGGTGGAACAACTCCGGCAAGTGATCCACCTCACGCCGGACGAAGAACAAGCCGTGCGCTTGAAACCCGATCTGCGGGTGGCAATCACACCGCACTTTGCCGCGTTAATGGATCCCAACGATCCCCACTGTCCCATTCGGCGCCAAGTGGTCCCCACCATGGCGGAATTTGTGGTGGACGATCCAGACCTGGAAGACCCGCTGGGCGAAGATGCCCATATGCCCGTTCCCGGCTTGGTGCATCGTTATCCCGACCGAGTCTTGGTGGATATTACGGATCAATGTGTGGCTTACTGTCGGCATTGCACGCGCCGCCGCTGGGTTGGGACGGGCGCAATGCCTGCACACAAAAATCGGATTGAAGCCATCGCCCAATATTTGGAAGCGCATCCCGAAGTGCGCGATGTGCTCCTCTCCGGCGGGGATGGCTTGTTCCTCTCCGACGAAATGTTGGATTACGCGCTCGGTCGGTTTCGCGCTGTCAAATCCGTTGAAATTCTGCGGATCGGTTCGCGCATCCCCATCTTTTTGCCGCAACGCATCACCGACACGATGGTGGCGACTCTGCGCAAATATCATCCCCTGTGGATCAACATTCACATCAACCATCCCAAAGAATTCACGCCCGAAGTGCGCGCCGGTCTAGCCAAACTCGCCGATGCCGGCATTCCGTTGGGCGCACAAACGGTGTTGATGGCGGGGATCAACGATTGCGTCAATACCATGAAAGCGCTCGTCCACGAATGCGTGCGCAATCGCGTGCGGCCGTATTATTTGTATCAATGCGATCTGTCACAGGGCATTGGACATTTTCGCACGCCGGTTAGCGTCGGGCTTTCGATTATCGAAGGATTGCGAGGACACACCACCGGGTTTGCCGTGCCCACCTTTTGTATTGATGCGCCCGGCGGCGGCGGCAAAGTGCCCATCATGCCCAACTATCTCATCTCGATGAACGATCGCAAGGTCATTGTCCGCAACTTTGAAGGCGTCATTGCCACGTACAGCGAACCCGATACCTACGATCATCATCAAGGCGATAACTGCGAGTATTGCCGGCGCGCTGCACCCAAAGAAGGCGTTGCCAAGTTATTGGCGGGCGATGCGGTGGTGCTGGAGCCGGACGGCTTGCGTCGCAAACAACGGCGGGTCAAGAAACTCGATGCGGAGAAAAAGACACGTCGCAAACAACAAATTCGCTTGCCGGTCAAAACTGTTCAAGCCGCTGAATTGCTTCCGCTGGACTCGTTGTTCGCCACAGCCCCGCGCAAAACACGAGCCAACGGGAATGGCGGGAACGGAAAAACACGTTAACTCTGGTGGAGAAAGAAATTGGACGTTGGAAAAGCAATGCTCGATTTCCAACGTCCATCTTCTAGTAGAATCGCTATGAAAAAATTTACCGTGGCTCTGCTTTATAATCTAAAACAAAATGCCCCTCACGCCGAAGATGAAGCGTGGGATGCGTGGAATGAGTTGGATAGCGAGAAAACGGTCGCCAATATCGAACGGGTGTTGCGCATTGGAGGGCACGAAGTCATCGGCATGGAAGGCGATGTCAATTTGGCACAAAAACTTTCTCGGTATAAAATTGACATTGCCTTTAACACGTGTGAAATGCATTATGGCGCATCGCGCGAAGCCCAAATCCCGGCGATTCTTGACGCATTGCGAATGCCCTACACTGGTTCAAATGTAATGACGCTCGCGCTGGCGCTGGACAAGCCGATGGCAAAGCGCGTCATGTCGTTCTATGGTTTGCCTACACCGCGCTTTCAAACATTTGTTACGGGCGATGAACGACTTGATCCCAAACTCAAGTTTCCCTTGTTCGTCAAGCCCAGCCGTGAAGGATCCGGCATCGGCATTACCGCCAAATCGGTGTGCCGCAACGCACGCGAATTGCGTGAGCAAGTCAAATGGTGCATCAATACCTATCGTCAACCCGCGCTCGTCGAAGAGTATATCGAGGGACGTGAGTTTACGTTGGGGATGCTAGGGAATTTGCCGTGGATGATCAAATCGCGTGAGGATGGCAAGCCGCCAGAACCGATCCGCGCGCTCAAGAATGCCAAACCCAAACAGATCAAGACCAATGTGCCGGACACGTTGCGCGTCTTTCCGCCGTTGGAAATTGACTTGTCGCCGTGTCCGCCGGAGCAAGGGGGCTTGTACACCTCCGTGATCAAGAGCCAGTTGTACGATGTGCCCAAGTATCCCTGCCCGGCGCCCATCTCCAAACGCTTGTGGGCAAAAATGGAAAAATATGCGGCGGGGGCTTTTGCCGCGCTGGAATGTACGGATTTTGCGCGCGTGGACTTGAGAGTGCGCCAAGACACCGGCGAACCGATGATTTTGGAAATCAATCCGCTTGCCGGTTTGCAAGAAGGTATTAGCGACATTGTCATGGCAGGCGAGGCGGATGGTGTAAATTTCGTCGCGCTGATTAACGGAATCTTGGAAGCAGCCTTGCAACGCTATGGCATGATTTGACCATACGGGTGAGCGACACAGGGCGGAGCGTCGCATCACATTACGCTCCGCTCTGCGTTTTACGTGATCAGGAATAATCACGATGGCATTGGACTTGGAAGCAATCAAGAAAAAACTCGAAGAGGAACGCGCGCAACTTTTGGCGCGTTCTATTCCGCCGCCCGAAGTGGCGCGGGGGGATGAAGCGGATTTGGCGGCGATGGCGCAAGCCAAGGAACAATCGAATTGGTTGGCGAGCGATCAGAAAAAACGCCTTGCCCAGATTGATTTGGTCTTGGCACGCATCGCCGCGGGCAAGTACGGCATCTGTGATAATTGTGGTCAGCCCATCGCCCCCGAACGCTTGGAAGTGATGCCATCGGCAACCTTGTGTATCGCCTGTCAATCCAAGTTGGAGAAGAAACGAAAATAGTTTGAGCGGAGTTGGTCTTTGGCTTCGTTGGTTACCTTTGTCAAAACGTATGCGCTTTGGATTTATCTCCTCTTGATCTTTGGAATTTTGTTCGGGATCAATATGCTGGTGGATGCGCAACGTTTATCGCGCACTACCTTGTTCTCTTTGGATCAAGAGCGTGCAACGGAGCAAACGTATCGCGGATTGATTTTGATTGGCGTGTTGCTCGTGGCGATGTTTATCGTTACCGGGATGGTGTTGTTTGTCGCGCCCTTGGCACCCACACCCGAATCGCCGCTTTTGCGTGGGGCTACCGCAACCCTGCCGCCAATCATCTTTCCCACCAACACACCATTGCCGACGGCGACTGCCACCTTGCTCCCAGCCACCGAAACACCGTTCTGGACAGCGACGCCGGCATTGCCCACGGCTACCCGCATCGTTACTCGCACCATCGCTCCGCCGCCTTCGCCCACATCGCTGTACGTGTTCCCCGCGCCCAAGATTCTGGGACCCCTTCCGAACGGCGGGACTTGGACGGGCGAAGGTCAAGCGACAGCCGCCATCACGTTTCGCTGGACATGCGAGCCATGCGTTTTGGGTCCCAACGATTGGTACGAAATCATCATCACGTACACGGACAGAACCGGCGTGCTCAAGACAGTTGCCGGTAGAACCAAGGATCAATTCCTTGCCTTGCGACGGATTTACGAGGGCGGCGGATTTGAATTGTATCATCAAGCCAAGGATGATGCCTATACCTGGTTTGTGCAAATCAAACGCGAGCCGGGCAATCAATCCGTTTCACCGCCCAGCGAAACTTGGAAATTCATTTGGCATTGAGTAACTATGGCAGAACGAATTCTAGTCATCGAAGACGAACAACGGATCGCCGATTTTCTCAAACGCGGTTTGACGTATGAGGGTTATCAGGTGGATGTACGCCACGATGGCGAAAGTGGTTTGCAAGCCGCCCGTGACAACCCGCCCGATTTGGTGATCTTGGACATTATGCTTCCTGGCTTGGATGGCTGGGAAGTGTGTCGCCGCTTGCGTGCCGGCGGACCGGTTTCGATTTTGATGCTCACCGCCAAAGATTCGGTCGCAGATCGGGTCAAAGGGTTTGAAGTTGGCGCGGACGATTATTTGGTCAAACCGTTTGCGTTTGAAGAATTGATTGCACGTGTACGCGCCCTCTTGCGCCGAAGTCGTACCACCGAAGAGACGATCTTTCGGTTTGCGGACCTCACCTTGAACGTGACCACGCGCGAAGTGATGCGTGGTAATCGCAAAATCGAACTCACGACCAAGGAATTTGATCTCCTGCACTTTTTTATGCGCCATCCACGCCAAGTTCTCTCGCGTGAGATGATTTACGATCGCATCTGGGGTTATGATTTTGATGGCGAATCCAACATCCTCGAAGTGTATATTCGTTACCTGCGCACCAAATTAGAAGCCGGCAATGAACCGCGACTCATTCAAACCGTGCGTGGTGTGGGGTATGCGCTGCGCGAAGATTAGCGGACTATGTCTATTCGTCTGCGATTGACTTTGTGGTATGTTTTTCTCCTCGCCGTCATTTTGCTGATTTTTGCTGGCGCGCTCTTTGCCGTTTTCTCCTTCAGTCTTTACAGCGAAGTGGATACGCGTTTGCAACTGCGCGCCTCCGAAGTGCAAAGTAGTCTGGCGACCGCGCTGGAACTGCAAACCGAGCCGCGCATTTTTATTTTGCGTGGCGGTCGCTTGACGATTCCGAGCGCCAATGCCTTTGCCACCCCCGGCGTCTTTGTGCAGATTTCGAGTTTGGAAGGGGTCGCACTCTCGCGTTCAGAAAATTTGGGGACCCAAACGCTTGCCATCGCCCCAGATACCTTCGAGCGAGTGGCGCAAGGCAAGGATGCTTACTCTAATTTGCTCAATGATCGAATCCCCTTGCGCGTTTATGCGGCGCCGTTGACGGTCCATAATCAAGTGGTTGCTGTGATCGTCGTTGCCGAATCGCTCCAAGGTGTCAATGCCACCTTGCGACGACTCGGAATCTTGCTCCTCGGGGGCATTGTGCTGGGATTGTTGATCGCCTCCATCGTGGGGGCGATGTTGGCAGGGAGTGCGCTCGCGCCCATTGATCGCATCACACAAACCGCGCACTCAATCGCACGCTCAAACGATTTGGCGCGTCGCATCGAACACAAGCCCACCCAAGATGAAGTGGGCCGCTTGGCGGCAACGTTCAACGAAATGTTGGGCCGCATCGAAGAATTGTTTCGCGCGCAACAACGCTTTGTGGCGGATGTCTCGCATGAATTGCGTTCACCGTTAACCGCGATTCGCGGCAATCTCGATCTCTTGCGCCGGCATGGCGATCAAGATGCCACCGCCCGCGAGGTTGCTCTCAAGGCGATTGATTCCGAAGCCGCGCGGATGCAGCGGTTGGTGCAAGACTTGCTCTTGCTTGCCCAAGCCGATGCCGGGGTTCCGATCGAAAAGCAAAAGGTCGAGTTGGATACGCTCTTGCTGGATGTCTATCGTCAAGCGCGTTTGACGGCGACCGGCATCAAGGTGTCATTGGGCGCGGAGGATCAAGTTCAAGTGCTAGGCGATGCAGATCGGTTAAAGCAACTGTTCTTGAATTTGATGGACAATGCGATCAAGTACACCCCCAGCGGCGGCGAGGTAACCTTGTCCTTTGTGCGCGAAGGGGAGTGGGTGCGTGTGGATGTGCGAGATACCGGTATCGGCATTCCCGAAAAAGACTTGCCCCACATCTTTGATCGGTTTTATCGCGTGGACAAGGCGCGCGCACGAGAAAAAGGCGGCACTGGGTTGGGCTTGTCCATTTGCAAGTGGATCGTTGATCAGCACGGCGGCAAGATTCAGGTGCAGAGCCAAGTGGGCAAAGGGACCACGTTTACCGTCTGGTTGCCATTAGCCAAGTGAGAAAATCTGGAAGCAAGTCTTCCAGATTTTTGTTGCCGTGAACAAACACCCCTTGTATTTGATTTGTTTCGTGCTATAATCTTGCCACTTTTCTGGGAAGGAACAGACCTATGTCTCAACGCACCGCTCGTAAGCATGGCGCAAAAATATCCGGCATTCCTCCCCATTTCATCGTTTTTGTGCCCGGCTTTTTAGGTAGTCTCCTCAGCGATCAAACGACCGGCGAAACGGTGTGGATTGATTTCCGGCGTGTCCCGCTCAACCCACTGGAATGGGGAAGATGGCTGGATCAACTCTTCCAAGCGATGCGCTATCCCAACCCTAATCTCAAAGCCTCGGGAATTGTGGACGATGTGATCTTTGCGCAACCGTGGATCAAGCAAGAGCAATACAGCCGGTTGTTGCGCATGCTAGAAGACCTGGGTTATCGCGCCGACCCGGCACGCTATTCGGAATCGGAATTGAATGTGTACACCTTTCCGTACGATTGGCGGCAGGATAATCGTCTCTCGGGACGGCAATTGGCGCAAGCCATCGAACGATGGAGCCAGTTTCATCCAGGGGCTCCGGTGTGGTTGATGGCACACAGCAATGGTGGCATCGTCTCGCGTTGGTATCTCAAAAAAGAGGGCGGGGCGCGACGCGCGAGTCGTCTGATCCTGTTGGCTTCACCGTGGGATGGCGCGGTCAAGGCGATGTATATGTTGTTCAATGGCATGGACACGTTGTTTCGTCAAGGATTCAATGTGTTCAACATCTCTGAACGAACACGCGAGGTCTTGCGCACATTTCCTTCGCTGTATCAACTCATTCCCCACAAACAAATTTTCCTTCGCACCCCTGACGGTGATCAAGTCAATCCCTTTGTGGATCAACATTGGCTTACCGAGCCACCGTATCGTCAACTACTCGCCGATGCCAAAAAATTTCATCGCGAACTGGGCAAGACGGTGAAGGTGGATACGTTGGTCTTTTTTGGACGACAACAGCCCACCACCACGCACGGCATTGTGCATTATCGCGCCGGAACCGAATGGGATCACATCGTTTGGGAAACAACACCGGAAGGCGATGGTACGTTGCCGGAATACACGGCGGTCTTTGATCGTGCGCGCCAAAATATTCCGGTAATCGCCAAGCACGGCGATATTTATGTGAGTCCTGCCGTTCAGGAAATCTTGCGTTGGGAATTGGTGGATCAATACAAACCGCGAACCCGCGCCATCGCTGTTACACCAGACTTGACAATCAACTTTAATCCCGAACGTGATGCCTATGTTCCCGGCGAACGCATGAACGTTTGGGCAACTGTGCATCGGCGCGATGAAACGCCGGTGACCCACGCGCGCATTCGCGTTCGATTAGAGTGGCGACAACGATTACCCGGCTCGCGCCGCGTGAAAAAAGCACAACGCTTGCCTAGTGTTACTCTTCGTCCCGCGCCACAAACCCCCGGTCGTTACGAAGGTCATTTGCGTGCGCCCACCATTGAAGGATATTACCAACTTGTGGCATCGGTGCGTGTGCCACGTCAAAAACAAATTGATTTGCAAGAATTGATCGCGGTCGAAAATCTACCGAGTGAACTCTAAGGCGGTGGCTTTAGAGTCAAGTGGAGGTCATAATGGTTAGCACACCGGGCAAGAAAAATTGGACGGTGATGGTCTATCTGGCTGGCGATAATAATTTGGATGGCGCTGGCGTGGTGGACTTGAAAGAGATGAAGCAAGTTGGTTCGACATCGAACATCAACATCGTGGCGCAGTTCGATCGTCAAGGCGCGGGGCTACGTACCAAACGTTATTTCATCAAAAAGGGCGGCTCGCTAGAACAAGATGTGGTCGGCGACCTGGGCGAGACCAACACCGGCGATCCCAAGGTATTGCAAGATTTCATCACGTGGGGCGCCACCAAGTATCCGGCAGATCATTATCTCGTGGTGGTTTGGAATCACGGTGCGGGCTGGGATGATACCAACATTTATCGCACCGTCAATCGCACGCTCAAACTCGATGTGATGCGCAAGAATGTTGTGGCGGCGCGTGCGCGAGGTGGCGCGCTGGGAATGGTATCATCGCATCAACTCCGCGCGATCAGCGATCGGCGTTTTCGCCGGGCGTTGTTTGGCACAACGGTGGCAAGCGCAGTTCGTACGCGCGGGATTGCGTTTGACGACAATGCCAAAGATTTTCTGGACAATCTTGAGATGAAACGATTGTTGGCATCGGCAAAAAAGACGCTCAAGCAAAAAATTGATGTTCTGGGGATGGATGCCTGCTTGATGAGCATGGTCGAAGTGGGATACCAGGTGCGTGATAGTGTAACGTACACGGTTGGCTCGGAACAGGTTGAACCGGGCGATGGTTGGCCCTATCACACGATTCTTGCTGAACTTGCCAAAAAGCCAACAATGTCACCAAGCGACTTGAGCAAGGTGATCGTGAAAAAATATCTCGCGTCGTACTCGTCGGCGGTGCCGGTAACGCAATCGGCTTTTGATCTAACCCGCTTGAATGCCGTAGCAACCGCGATTGATCAATTTGCTCAAGCGTTGATGAACAACTTGACTGATCCGGTTGCACGCGCGGCAATGCTGAGTGCGCGCAACCAAGTTCAATCCTACGAGGTGCCCGACTATGTGGATTTGGTTGATTTTGCCAAACTACTTTATGCTCAAACGACGGTGCCAACCATCAAGACGGCGTGTCAAAACGTGATGGATGCGGCGAAGGTGGGACAATTTGTGGTGGCGTCCGGCTACAAAGGATCGTCAATGGCTGGCTCAAATGGCGTCTCGATTTATTTCCCCACCCGCAAGATTTCGCCGCTGTACGCCAAACTCGATTTTGTGCAAAACACCAAATGGGATGAATTCTTGCGCGCTTATATCAACGCAACCACACGCCGACCGGTTTAATCATCAAAGAGGATGAATATGGCAAAACAATCCAAACGTACCTCGAAAAAAAATACACCGACCCCAGTGCGCCCACCCCAGCCCAATGTGCCCCAGCGCTTTGATTCGCGCATTCTAGACAAGAGTGTTGTTGCTATTCCTTTGCTCAAGCAACTGGACGCTCAACCCGAAGGAACGCATGCCATCGTGATTGATCTCAACTTGCAATATGGCGGTGGGTTGGATGGTGCGCGTGAATGGGTTATCAAAGAAGTGTCTCGAGTAATTAGCGAGATTGGGGTGCTCAAAGAACCCAAGCAAGGACTCAACCTTGAACGCAGTAAACTCAGTCGTCAATATCTCTTTGGCAAACTCGAAGCGCGCGTGATCCGTGAACTGGTCCGACGCAATAGTACCGTGCAAGCGATTTACCGGCTGTGGCCCGATTTCAAAGTACGTGCGCTGATCAATAAATCTATCCGTACGATCAAAGCCGATGCGGCGCATGCGTCGTTCTCTGCGTTTGGCGAAGGAATTGTTTGGGCGGTGCTCGATTCTGGGATTGAGGCGAGCCATCCGCATTTCAAGAAACACAAGAATCTTGAATTACCCGCGCCACTCAAGCACGAGGATTTTTCCGGGACGGGTCCGGCGACCACCGATCCGTTGGGGCACGGGACGCATGTGGCGGGCATCATCGCTGGCGAGTTGAACGCAAATGATTTAGCCGTGACGCGCAAACAAGGTATTCAAGCCTTTACCCGTTATCGTAATGAACAAGGCGAAACTCGAGTTACTTCAGTCAAATTGGATTCGATTTCTGGAATGGCACCGCGTTGCAAGTTGTTGAGTTTTCGCGTGCTAGACGAAAATGGTGAAGGGGATGTGAGCAGTGTCCTCGCCGCCATCGCCAAGATTCAAGAACTCAATGGTTATGGCAGACGCTTGGTGATTCACGGCGTCAATCTGAGCATCGGATACGATTTCGATCCAGAATGGTTTGCGTGCGGGCAAAGTCCATTGTGCGTTGAAGTCAATCGTTTGGCGAGTACGGGGGTCGTGGTTGTAGTCGCGGCGGGCAATTCCGGCTATGGCATCGTTCAAAGCGAACAAGCCGGGATGGTGCATTCGGTCTTGGATATGACGATTAGTGATCCCGGCAATGCCGAGTCCGCCATTACAGTTGGCTCGACCCACCGTGACAGTCCGCACGTTTATGGGGTCTCGTACTTTTCGTCCAAGGGACCCACCGGTGATGGCCGCGTAAAACCGGATTTGGTTGCGCCCGGCGAGAAAATCATTTCTTGTGCGGCCGGGCAGTTGAGTGCCGAGTATCACGCCGGCGCCGGCGATTATATCGAAAATAGCGGAACCAGCATGGCGGCGCCACACGTCTCCGGGGCGATTGCGGCGTTCCTTTCGGTGCATCGCGAATTTATTGGCCAAGCCGACCGAGTGAAACAAGTTTTTTTAGCCACTGCCACCGACCTCAAACGCGAACGTTATTTTCAAGGGGCGGGGTTGGTTGATCTCATGCGGGCGATTCAATCGGTCTGAGCCTAGATTTCGCACCTGCGCCGTCAAATAGACCATGCGGCTAGTCCAGCCGCTCCAGGGACGCGCATGCTTATTGGTCAGGCGCGGGTGCGAAAGCGAGGCTAAGTATGCAGTGTTTGGGTCTCACGGCCAATCGAAAACGTTGTTCTGCCCCAGCGATCAACGAGACCGGCTATTGCGCGGAACACCAGCCCCGCGAGCCGGTGATCGAATCGAAACAAACAGAGGCACGCGCTGGCTTGCTGGACAAGATTCTCGCGCGTCCTGCACCTCATCGAATTCCGGACGACGTTAGGCATCCCGTCGTTGGTTCGCTCAAGAACAAATCTACCGCGCAACTATGTGATGTGCTGTTGCACGATCCAAGTGTAGATCAGCGCTGGAATGCGGCGTTCGCTTTGCGCAAACGTCGCGACCCGGCGGCTATCGAAGCGTTGTGGCAAGCGCTCCACGATGAGCCGGTTGGGCTGGTGCGCCAACAATCGGCGGTCGCGCTCGGCAAAATCGGTACGTTGGCGGTGTTGAATCCCCTGATCGAAGCGTTGTGGCATGATCGCGATGCGGGTGTGCGCCAAGCGTGTGCCGTTGCGTTAGGCAATCTGGGTTATGCAATTGCCTCGCAAGATTTGGCGCAGGTTCTGGGACGCGATAGGGCGACCTTCGTGCGATGGGATTGCGCGCTGGCGCTGGGGCAACTGGGCGACCGGACAGTGAAGAGATTGCTGAACGAACTGGCGCAAAGTGATCCCAGTCCGGTCGTGCGCAACGCCTGTAAAAAAGTGCTGGAAAAGATGAAAAAATAGAGCCGTTGCATTGCAACGGCTCTTTATTTGCCTATAATTTTTCCCAGCGTCCCTCAAGTTTCTTCATCACTTGCGGTAGTGAAGTGTATTCCATTTCCTCTAACGGCAAGCGATGTGGCTCAAAGGGACCGTGTCGGCGCAGATGATCGGCAATAATATTGGCTTCGCGGCGCGCTTCGTCCCAGGAGGGATCGTCAAACATATCGCGGGGTCCTACAAGTTTGCCATCGGCGAGTTGAAAGCCCAGACAAATCACGCGCGGCGGTCCATCAAAGCGCGAAGGGGTGGCTTGCTTTTGCGCGACCGGCATCAGGGGCCCATAATGCGAACCCCGCATCCAACCTTCGATGATCCAAGGATAGCGGAAGGGTTCCAGTACTTCGCCGACGGCGGGGAATTGATGCTGTGAACGCACGATCATCACCGGATCGTCCTTGCCCACATATTTGCCGGCGATGAGCGATAATCGCTCAGTGGAAGAAGCCGCCGCAATCGAACCATCAAAGCGTGAAAAGACATGCTTGACGGTAAAGCGGCTGGGCGTACCGATAAACATCAAGAGGTCGTACATTTCTTCTGGTGTGTCAAAGAAAATCTTTTTGTGCTCGCGAATGTCATGCACTTCAAAGCGATAACCTTGATGCAGTGAAGGCGCGATCACCAAGCCGGCGGTGTTGAACGGATCAACGAACATTTTAAAGAGAGGAAGATTCCACGATCCCGCCGACGTCTTGTCTGCCATAAAGATCAAGATCGGCTCAGAGGTACGTTCTTCGATTTCCATCTCGGCAACGCCGGGACCTTGTCCCTTGACATTGCCGGAGAACGCATCGGTGAGCAGGTCTTGCCCCGCGCCGTACAATTTCAACTGCTTGGCGACTTGGGTGCCAGTGGTGAACGTGTCCCACGCCAGGCGATGAATCTTTTCATTGTCCACGCCAAGCGTGTGGGTAAAAATCAGTTGCAAGTCGTCGCCACACGAAGTCACGTAATAGTCAATGATCTGACCATTCTGTTTGGCGACTTCGAGACTCTGGCGTGCCGAATCTTCCAGCGCGGGATGGATCGCCGAATGTCCGACCCAGCCACCAATGTCGGCTTTGATTACACTGAGCGTTACTTTCATTTTTTCACTCCTTTGTGAATTTTTTTGACGCACCCTCGTTGATGCAGCACTGCGTCGTATGTGCTCTCCCACTTTCTATCTTACAACGAACTCATTCTTGACGCAAATTTCACTTTGGCAACGCGCGTTGGAGCAAGCGAATCCAGTTTCCGCTCAGAATGTTTAGAATGTCCTCGTCGCTAAACCGTGCGGCAGCGAGTGCCTCACCTAACTTTTGCAAGTCGGCAACGGTATCAATTTCCGCAGGGGTGGATTCCGCACCAAATCCCCCGTCAAAATCGGTCCCGATGCCAACGTGTTGCGTATCGCCCGCCAGATCGCAAATGTGTTGGATGTGTTGCACCGCATCGCGCAACGTAACGCTTTCCTTTCTCGCCGATTTATCCCAGCCCTCGCGCAGAAAACGATTGTACATTACGATCCCGATGACGCCATCGCGTTGAATAATGGTGCGAATCATCTCATCGCTCAATTGCCGATCCGTGTTGACATACGCACGACAATTGGAATGACTGGCAATCACGGTCCCACCGAACAAATCCATGGCCTCGAAGAAACTTTGCTCCGCCATATGCGAGGCATCCAGAATTATTCCCCACCGTTCAAGATGCGGCATCAACGCGCGCCCCAGATCGGTGAGCGGTCCCGGCGCGCGCGTGCCGCCCGAGTATCGTGTCTGACTCCACGCGGGGCCCACAATCCGCACGCCGGCTTCGAACCACTCTTCGGTTTGCGCCGGCTCGATGATTGGGTCTGCACCTTCCATCAAGATCACCAAGCCAACTTTTGGGGTGGGTGATTCTAGCACACGTTCCACATCCGCGCGCGCTGTGATGAGCGAGACGCGCGAATCGGATGCGAGCGTTGCATAGTACATCATTTGCTCCATGGCTTGCGTGTACGCTTCTTGCGGCGTATGATACACTTTGCCCCATGCTTCACGATTGGGGCGTGCTTGTGCGACGTAAATTGTTGCAAAGATAACGCGCACGTTCCCGGCAATCAGTTCCGGAAAACCAACCAGCGCGTGTCCTTCGCCGTGCGCCGGATGCTCGCCTTCGCGCGAACGCTTTTGAGCGGTGCTTTCAAAGAAATCGCGATTGAGCGCGAGCTTGTTCCACGCCATATCTTGATGAGCATCTACGATAATGGGTTTGGACATCGAGGTCTCCTAACTTGGGATGCAGTCTCCTCGATTATAATGTCCATCGAAAAAAGCGTCAACGCGCCGCCAGCATTTCTGCGGACGACGCGTTGCGCTTGGAAGGAGGGGGCATCCTTCAAAGAGGAGGAGGAAGATTCCGGGAGTCGGGAGATAGAGCGTGTCCCTCAGGACGGGGAAATGCTCTGGCGTCACATGAATCACGGGTCCTGATATTCGCCGCCGTTGCTCCGCGACGTTTGGCATCTCCACAACTCTGGCTACAGTTTAGCGTTGGGAGATTAGAGTAAAATGAGAGCGCAGTAAATAAACGATGAATCTATTTGCTTACAATTTTCTAAGAATACTATACAAATTCAACTCGGCATCGGCATAAAATTGCTTGACCACCTGAAATCCGCTGGCTTCTGCCATGCGTAACATTTCTGGTTTTGTAATCAAATGACAATAGCGGTATCCCGCGCCGCCGCGCTTCCACACTAATAATGCATCGCCTTCTTCCAAGTCGCGTTCATCGAATCCGGCGGTTTGCCACGCGACCATTCGTTTGCGTTGGCGTTCGTTTCGATCAAACGCCCAATTGCTCAATACCAACATACTGGCTGGTTTCAAGAGTGCATGAATGTCACGCAGGACGGCAGCCCGCAAATCGAAACTAGGAATGTGATGCAACACGGCGAGAGCAATCGCAATATCGAAGGATTGATTGGCGAACGCGAGTGTCCAACCGGGTTGCGTAATATCAGCGATGAAAAACTGTGCGGCAACATTTCGCAAATGCGTTGTGCGCGCCGTTGCGATGGCGATTAACTCGGGTGAGGCGTCCACCCCCACGTAAGCCAAACGTTTGCCCTCACGCGCCAAGCGTTCCGCCAGGCGCCCGTTGCCACAGCCCACATCTAGTACCTTGCCAGCGTTGCCGATGTACGCTACAATTCGATCAAGTCGCGTCTGTGCGCTGGACCGTGTCTCTGAAAATGCCGATGCGAATGTTCGATAGAATTCTCGATTAATCGCAACGAGTCGCTCAACAATCTGTGGATTCATACCAACTCATTCTAACTCTACACTCTACACGCTCGCTCGAATTATAGCATGAATGACCTTGACACGCTACAAGCCGAATGGCAAACCAAACATACGACCCCGCTCGACCTTGAGCAACATCGTGATGAATTGCTCGCGCTGTTCGAGGCGGTGCGTGGCGCCGAAACGTGGTCGCGTCATCGCTTGACGCAACTGGTGATGACACACCTCCACGCGGGCGATGAATTGGTGCCGCAACACAAAATTGTGGAGGCGTACCGGCAAATGGTCGCGCGCGGTGATCTCACGTTTGACCGCGTGGTGTACGATCGCTTGAAATTGAAACCGGTGCGTACCAGTTCGGGCGTGGCGCCGGTGGCGGTGTTGACCGGACCCTATCCGTGCCCCGGCAAATGTATCTTTTGTCCGGAAGCCCAGGGATTCCCCAAAAGTTATTTGCCGCTCGAACCGGGTGCGCAACGCGCCGCGATTAATCGTTTTGATCCGTTCAAGCAAACGCGTGCGCGCATCGAGACGCTCGAACACAACGGGCACGCGACCGACAAAATCGAATTGTTGATTCTGGGTGGCACGTGGTCATCGTATCCGCCCAAGTATCAAGAGTGGTTTGTGCAACGTTGTCTCGATGCGATGAACGAAACCGAATCGGCTTCGCTGATCGAAGCGCAAAAGCGAAACGAAACTGCTGCGCATCGCAATGTGGGCTTGGTGATGGAAACCCGCCCCGATCACATCACGCTTGATGAGGTGCGGCGCTTACGTTGGCTGGGTGCCACCAAAGTGCAAATGGGGGTGCAATCGCTCGATGATCGGATTTTGAATTTGAACTGGCGCGGACATACTGTTGAGGATTCGCGGCGGGCGGTGCGCTTGTTGCGTCTGGCAGGGTTCAAGGTGCATTTACATTGGATGCCGAACTTGCTGGGCGCAACGCCGCAATCCGATGTTCAAGATTTCAAACGTTTGTGGGATGATCCGGCGTTGCGTCCGGACGAACTTAAAATTTATCCGTGCAGTTTGATCGAAGGGACAGAACTCTATCAGCGTTACCGGCGTGGCGAGTATCGTCCCTACACCGATGCTGAATTGATCGAGATTTTGGTCGCGTGCAAAAGTGTTGTGCCGCCGTACTGCCGCATCAATCGGGTGATTCGTGATATTCCAGCCAATTATATTGTTGCCGGGAGCACGACCTCGCATTTGCGAATGGTGGCGCAACAAGAAATGAAACGCCGCGGCTTGCAATGTCAATGTATTCGTTGCCGCGAAGTGCGTGCCGAAAAAATTGATGTCGCGCAATTACGTTTAGACTCGCTCACCTACGACACGGATGCGACGACAGAATTTTTTTTGAGTTTCATTACACCGCGTCAACGCATCGCCGGTTTTTTGCGATTATCGCTCCCATCACCTAGCGCGCCGCGCGCTGAAATCCTCGACGAGTTGCACGAATGCGCGGTTATCCGTGAAGTGCACGTGTATGGACCTGCGCTTGAGATCGGTGCGGAGTCGAGTGGGGAAGCCCAGCACGCCGGACTGGGAACGCGCCTGATCGAACAAGCGATGCACATTGCGCGCGGCGCGGGATTCAAACGGATCGTCGTGATCGCAGCGATTGGCACACGCGAGTATTATCGCAAACAAGGCTTTGAGTTAGGCGAATTGTATATGGCACGCTCGCTCTAGGATGAAAGGTTAGACCCCGCTAGGGGTCTAATTTTTTTCTAATGCCGGTTTGGCGATTCTAATCCATTCCTAACGCCAATGCGTATAATGGATAGAAAGGTTCAAAGTGAAAACCTCAATTGATCCCCATACCACTCTCGGTTCCGTGCATCTGACCGTGAGCGATTTCAAACGCGCGTTGCCCTTCTATCAAGATGTGCTTGGTCTGCAACTCAATCGTCGCGAGCATGGTGTTGCCTATCTTGGCGCGGGTGGCAAAGACATTGTTGTGCTGACTGAGAATCCCAGTGCCAAACGTGCGCGGCACGCCACCGGCTTGTATCATTTTGCGATTCTAGTGCCCTCGCGTTTGGCGTTGGCACACGCGCTCAAACGCATCGCCGAAAGGCAGGTGCCGGTGCATGGCTTTGCCGATCATCTCGTTAGCGAAGCGATCTATTTGCCCGACCCGGATGACAACGGCATCGAAATTTATCGCGATCGGCCGCGCAACGAATGGTACGATGCGCGCGGCAATTTGCGGATGGCAACCGAGCCACTCGATCTTGACGATTTGCTTCACGAACTCGATGGACGCGATTCCGCGTGGCAAGGACTTGAGCCAGAGACTAAACTAGGTCATATGCATTTGCATGTCGCTCATATTGCCGCCGCGGAGAAATTTTACATTGATGTGCTCGGTTTTGATTTGATGGCGCGTTATGGTCCCAGCGCGTCGTTCACGTCTGCTGGTGGGTATCATCATCATATTGCGTTCAACACGTGGGCAGGGGTCGGCGTGCCGCCTCCGCCGCCGGATTCCGTCGGCTTGCGCGAGTTTGTGATTCGTTTGCCCAATCTGATTTCCTTGAGTCGGGTTGTTGATCGCGTGCGCGATGCCGGGATTGCAATCGAAGAAGTTAATGATGGCTTGCGGGTACGTGATCCAGCCCAGAATGCTATGATTCTCACGGCAAAGAATTCCAATTAAGGAGAAACGGGATGGGGAATCTAAACATTCCACCTAGTTCAACAACAGGTGGCGACGATAGTCTGCGTAACTATTTGATCGAAGAATTTGTGGAAGACTATCAGGAAGGAAAAATCACGCGGCGCGAGGTGCTCAAGAAACTCGCGGCGATTTTTGGGAGCGCGGCGCTTGCCAATAGTTTTCTTGCCGCATGCGCGCCGGCGCCCACTGCCGCACCGGTGCCCTCAACAGCAACGACTGCACCAACTGCCACGCGTGTTCCGCCAACCGTGACGACTGTACCAACGACCGTACCGACAACTGCGCCAACGCCAGCGGCAGTGGGAACGGTGATGCCGGATGATCCCGCCATCGAAGCCAAGGTGGTCGAGTTCAAATCGGGATCAGACACCATTATGGCGTACCTTGCCAAACCAAAAGGCGATGGTCCCTTCCCCATCGTTTTGATTTGTCACGAGAATCGCGGTTTGACCGATCACATCAAAGATGTAACGCGCCGCGCCGCCAAAGCCGGCTATGCTTCGCTCGCGGTAGATTTGTTATCGCGCGAAGGTGGGACAGACAAGGTGGGTGCGAACGTCCCAGGCGTTTTGGGCAATACTCAACCCACGCGTTTTGTGGACGATTTCAAAGCCGGGTTGGCGTATATGCAAGCCCAACCATTTGCACAAAAAGATCGCGCCGGGATGTTGGGTTTCTGCTTTGGGGGCGGCGTAACGTGGCGATGCGCAACCCAGATCGCAGAATTGCGCGCGGCAATTCCATTTTATGGACCCAATCCGCCGTTGGAAGATGTGCCCAAAATCAAAGCGGCTGTGCTAGCGATTTATGGGGGCACCGATACGCGCATCAATGCAGGGATTCCGGAGATCGAAAACGCCATGAAGGCAAATGGCAAAGTTTTTGAAAAGTTGATCTACGACGGCGCGGGGCATGCCTTTCACAACGATACCGGGGGAAGTTACAACGCCACCGCCGCGCGCGATGCGTGGCTCAAGACGTTGGCGTGGTTGGACAAGTACGTCAAGTCATAAGACATTGGTCAAACGAACACGCTCTCTCAAACGATATTGGGAGAGCGTGTTTCTCATTGTTTGTCGTAACGATTTTAAACATTGCCACTATAAATGTGCCGCGCGCGATTTGATTTCGATAGGCAATCCTGCTACGAGCCAGAATACCTCATCAGCAACTTTTGCGATCTTTTGATTTACTGTGCCAAGCAGATCGCGGTACGCGCGCGCCAGCGCATTGTCCGGCACAATGCCTAATCCCACCTCATTCGATACGATGATCAATTCGCTGGACGATGCGCGATACCATGCTAGCAACTCGTCCACTTCACGCATCATTGTTGCGGTGGCGTTATTTTCATCGGCGAGCAACACGTTCGATGTCCACAATGTTACACAATCGAGTACGATGACGTGCGCCGATGGCGCCGTTGCGAGTGCGTGTGCCACCTCGCGCGGCGATTCTAGCGTGTGCCAACTTGTGGGACGGCTCGCGCGATGATGGGTGATCCGCGTTTGCATTTCATCGTCGTGTGCTTGCGCCGTGGCGATAAATAACACATCATCGCCGCCGCGTTTTTGCGCCAATGTTTGAGCAAAACTACTCTTGCCACTACGCGCGCCCCCCAAAATCAAGCTCAGCCGTTTGCCCATTCTGCCACCACTTGTTTCGATGAAAGAAAATCATCCCCGTTAAATACTTCGAGCGTCAACACGCCGACAAATTCGGCGCGTGCGAGAAAATCCAGAACCCGTGTTACCTCGCCTCGTGCTTGCCACTTGAGCGATTGATGATCGCGTCCGTTGATGCCGTGTAAATGAATCACGCGCGTCTGCGCGATGTGTTCGCGCAAATGCGGCAACGGATCGCGCGCTTGTTTCCACAGGTGCCCCACGTCTATGCAACGGGCTAGATTTTTCTGCGCCACAATTGGAGCGAAAAATTCTGGTTGCCAGCGTTCCAAATTTTCGACGCACAATTGCGCTGGCTCGACGTGCGTCGTCAGCTGATCAAGCGCGCGCCCGGTTTCATTTTGCCATTGCATCACCGTTTTCGATTCTGGTTTGCCCAACAGCATTCGTCCATCAAGATGCAGGAGGTATGCGAATGGGTCGAGCGCGCGGGTGGCATCGAGCGCGCGAAAGATTTTTTCAAACGAACGCGCATCGCGCCAATCCAAATCAATCGGCAAGTGGACGGTGTACGACAAGTCGTAATCGCGTGCGATAGTTTGCAACTCGGCGATGGTCGTCGCATCGGGTAGATTCGTTCCGTAATCATCCACTTCGAACAAGACCAGTTCGATGTCATCCACTTGACCGGCAAGGTGACGCACGTTCGGCAGAATGTCATCTGGGTAGATGTATGAAGTTGTGCCCAGCCGGAATTTCGGTTTCAGAAAACACTCCTTGCGTTTTTGCCGCCGAGCACGCAAAGCACAAGGTGTTTGATTCCGCGTGCGTGCTCTCTGCGATTAAAAGATTTTTAGCGCGCCAACGAGTAACACGCCTACTTCAACACTCTCGCAAATCATTCCGTAAATATCGCCGGTCAGTCCACCTAAACGATTCAGCGCGAGTTGTGCGATGACCCAAGTCGTTGCTATGCCAACGCTGAACGCGGCGAATCCAAGCCAGCCGCCCAGTTCGGCAATGATCGCCGTGAACAGTGTAGCAATGAAAATCTCGCGCCGGGTTAGCCCGGCGATGAACGTTGCCGCCATCCCTTCACGTCGCGCGAGCGGAAACGTTGCGGCGAAAACGATTGCCCAACGTCCCAGTATTGGCGCAAGAAAAATTGGCGCGAGGGTGGTGGCGCTGGCGAGCGTTGTTGCTTTGAGCATCAATAACAAAACGAGTCCCGCCGCGCCAAAGGTCCCTAGGTGCACATCGCGTAGAATCTCAAGACGACGTTCGCGTGTCGTTGCCGCGAATAACGCATCGCATGCGTCCGCGAATCCATCGAGGTGCAAGCCGCCGGTGAGAATCGTCCACAATGCAACGATAAACACGGCGACAATTAGATCAGGCAGAACGAGGCGTAAGGAAAATTGCGCGGCCGTCAAGATTATGCCGACGAGCAAACCGACGAGCGGATACCACGCTAACGCGCGTGCGGAAATATGCAACGTGTCGTAGCGGACCGGAAAAATTGTCAGCAAACCCAGCGCGACGCGAAAATCGTTCACGCACTTTTTCCCGATACGCCTGCCTCCGCGAATGTTGCCATCTCGTCCAAGATTTTCGCGGCGGCAAGGCAAAGCGAAATGCCGAGCGCGGCACCTGTCCCTTCGCCCAAGCGCAGATCCAAATCGAGCAACGGTTCGACGCGGAGATAATCGAGAATCGCACGATGACCAATTTCAACGGAGCGATGCGCGGCAATGAGATATGGTTGCACCGCCGGCGCGAGCGTGTACGCGATGAGGGCTGCTGCACCGGAGATAAAGCCATCAATCACCACCGGCACGCGGCGCGCTGCCGCACCAATCATCACGCCCGCGAGTCCACCGATTTCAAATCCGCCCACATCGCCCAACACATCCAAGCCGTCGTTGGGATTCGGTTTGTTGATGGCGAGGGCGCGCTCAATCGTTGCAATTTTCCGAGCCAAGCCCGCATCGTCCACGCCGGTGCCGCGTCCTGTTACCTCGCGCACTGGACGCCGCGTGATCGTTGCGGTGATAGCAGCCGACGGCGTGGTGTTGCCGATGCCCATATCGCCGGTGCCGATGATGTCCGCGCCGCGTTCGATTTCGCGCGCTACAATTTGGATGCCGGCTTCGATGGCGCGGCGCGCTTCCTCGCGCGTCATTGCCGGACCGACCGAAAAATCGCGCGTCCCTTTGGCGATTTTCGCGTTCACCAATTCCGGATGCGCCGGCAAATCAGACGCAACGCCGATATCCACAACAACCACACGCGCGCCGGCGTATCGCGCGAGGACATTGATGGCTGCGCCGCCGCGCAGAAAATTCAAAACCATCTGTGGTGTTACTTCGGCGGGATACGCGCTCACGCCTTGCCGTGCGACGCCGTGATCGCCTGCCATTGTGATAATCGCCGGTTGTTTGAAACGCGGGCGCGCTTGGGCAGTGATGCCGGCGAGTTGCACCGAAAGTGATTCGAGGCGTCCCAGCGAACCTTGGGGTTTGGTGAGTTGATCCTGTCGCGCGCGCGCCGCGCGCATCGCATCATCATCCAACGGCTGAATGTTCGCAATGGTTTTGGCAATTGGATTGGTCATTTGTTCATTGGCTCTTTGGTCATTTAGAATTCAATCCCCGGTTGCGCTTTGATGCCGCGTTGATACGGATGTTTGACTTCGCGCATTTCAGTGACCAGATCGGCAAACTCGATCAATTCGGCGGGTGCATCGCGTCCGGTGATGATGAGATGCATCTCGGCCGGTTTGTTTTCACGCAACCACGCGATCATTTCGTTCACATTCACCCAGCCGTGATGAAACGCGTACGTCATTTCATCGAGCACGATCAAATCGTACGCGCCGCTCGAAATTTTTTCTTGCGCGAATTGCCACGCCTTGCGCGCACGTTCGGCTGTTTTTTCAATATCTTTGGAGAGCCATGTAAAGCCGTCGCCCAGCGAATACCATTCAATTTGTAATTTACGCGCGGCTTGAATTTCACCGTAATTGCTAGTTTCGGCTTTGATGAATTGAATGATGCACACCCGCATTCCGCGTCCCCACGCACGCAAGACCGTTCCAAACGCCGCTGTGCTTTTGCCTTTGCCGTTCCCGGTATTAACGATGACCAGACCTTGTCGCATAATTTCCTTCCTGCAGCGAAATACGCCCAGCGTGTTACATTGCCGATCCGATAAACGCCATTGGTCGCTGATTGCGCGGATGTGGCAGTACGAGCAAATCAACCCCATACACCGCGCGCAAGATTTCTGCGGTGATGACTTGGCTAGGTGTGCCCGCCGCAAACACACGTCCTTCTTTGAGCAGAACAATTCGGTCGCAGTACTGCGCCGCGAGATTCAAATCGTGAAAGACCCCCAGAATTGCTAACGCATGTTCGTTTTTCAATCGGCGCGCAATCTCCATCACTTCGATTTGATGCGCCACATCGAGATGGGCGGTTGGCTCATCGAGCAAGAGTACCTGGGGTTCTTGGGCGAGTGCGCGCGCAAAGATCACGCGCTGTCGCTCGCCGCCGGAAAGATGATTGACCAAGCGATTTGCCAGCTGCCACGTGCCGGTGGACTCCATCGCCGCGCGCACAATTTCCAAGTCGCGCGCGGATTCGCTTTTCAACCAACCGAGGTGCGGGGTGCGTCCCATCATCACAATTTCGAACGCAGTAAAGCCATTGGGAATTTGAAAAACTTGCGGCACCACGGCGATATGTTGTGCGACTTGCTCCGCTGAAAGTTGATCGAGCGTGTGACCATCGAACCAAATCCGCCCGCGTTGCGGCGTCAACACGCGGCTGAGCAAATTGATCAACGTGGATTTACCCGCGCCATTCGGTCCCACCAGCCCAACGATTTCGCCGGGACGCAGTTCAAGGTTCACATCATCGAGAATTGGTTTGTGCTGGTAGGCAAACCTAATCTCTTCGGCACGCAATTGAATCGAATTCATTCCAACACCTCTCTTTTGCGGCGAAGCAGATACAGAAAAAACGGCGCGCCGCAAAACGCCGTGATGATTCCCACCGGCAATTCGGTGGGCGCGAGTAATGTGCGCGCAAGCGTATCGGCGAGGATGAGAAACGTTGCCCCCACGAGTGCCGCCATGGGCAGAAGAAAACGATGATCCGGTCCCCAGACCAGTCGAACGGCGTGCGGGATAATCAAACCCACAAAACCGATCAGTCCGCTTACGGCAACTGCCGCAGCGGTTACGAGCGATGTCGCTACCACCAACGTCAAGGTGATCCGTGCGACCGGCACGCCCAGTTGTTGTGCTTGTGTCTCGCCTAATTGCAAAACGTTCAGGTAACGCGCGTGCAAGTACAACACGACCCAGCCAATCGCCAAGTACGGTACCAAGACGCTCACCTCTTGCCAATTGCTGAGCGATAAACTGCCCATTGCCCAAGCAATGACTTGGTGCGTTCGGAACGCGCTATCGCTCCGAAACATCAAAAACGAAGTGATCGCAGAAAGAAATGCCCCCAGCGCAACGCCAGCCAGAATGAGTGTGGTGGGTGTAGCGCGCCCGCCGGTTTGTGCAATGCCATAGATCGCCACGGTTGCCCCCATCGCGCCAAAGAAGGCAAAGAGGGGCAAGGCACTCCAGATCGTAATGTTAAAGACGATGGCTATGGTTGCGCCCAACGCTGCGCCAGACGAAACACCAATGAGGTACGGATCGGCGAGTGGGTTGCGCAAAAGACCTTGATACGTCGCGCCGGCGGTCGCCAGCGCACCCCCGACGAGCGCAGCAAGCACGATGCGTGGCAAACGAATGTCAAACAAAATTGTTTCCCAACTGGGTGACCAGGTCATCGTGATCGAAATACCCGGCAGTTTTGTCAACACGATTTGCACCAATGTTTCGAGCGGGATCGCCACCGAGCCAAACGTGGCGGCGATGGCACCAGTCAAAACGATACCCAGTCCTGCTATCACAAGGACAATGCCGCGATGACGATGAATTGGGATAGGGGACGCACGATCGTGCGCCCCCACGTTGCGAGCTTTAATCATTTGAATAAATCAGGATACAACGCGCGCGAAACCATTTCGAGTCCATCTACGATGCGGGGTCCCGGACGCGCGACGAGATTTTCATCCGGAATCGGAATGATGCGATTGGTTTTGACCGCGGTGATGTTTGCCCAACCCGGACGCGCCTTGACACTTTCGGGCGTTTCGCCAAACAGCATATCGCCCAACAAGATCACCTCGGGGTCTTTGGCGATAATCGCTTCCGGCGATAGTTGCGGGTATGGACTCTTGGAATCAGAGGCGATGTTTATCGCACCAGCTTTGGCAAGCAAATCGTCAATGAATGAACCGGGTCCCACCGTGAACAGCGTTTTGTCAATTTCGTAGAACACGCGCGGTTTGGTTTTGACCGTTGCAATCTTGGTGGCAACCGCCTCCACACGACTCTTGAGTTGCGCACTCAGTTTGCTCGCTTCATCTGTTGCATCGAGCAATTTGCCAAACGTGGCAAGTTTGGTGATCACCTCATCCACGTTCTTGGGTTCGATGACGAATACGTTCAAGCCCCGTTTTTCGAGTTCAGGGACGATGCCTTTGACGTGAATGTCGGTTGCCAGCACTAGATCGGGCGTTAGCCCCACCACTTGTTCAAGATTAATTTCGGTGAATCCGCCGACCTTGGGTTTTGTTTTGGCTTCGGCAGGATAATCGCAAAAATCGGTTACGCCAACGATGAGTGTGCCTTTGCCCAGTGCGTAAACGGTCTCCGTGTTGCTCGGCGCCAGCGAGACGATGCGCTTGGGCGCGGCTTTGAGTGTAACCGAACGCCCGGCGTCATCGGTGAGTGTGAGTGGAAACGCGGAGGTCGCGGCGGTTGGTGCAACTGGCGTGGGTGCCGGCGTTGGTGCGCACGCCACGATGCCCAAGGTCAAGATGGTAAGGACAATCAGTCCTAAAAATATTTTTTTCATTTTTGAGTTTCTCCCTATTTCTGAATTGGTGCACTGCAATGCACAAGTGAAATTAAAATCCCCTTGCCTTTCGACAAGGGGAATTATGGTGCTTGTGTCATCATCATCCTGCCCCCTTTCTCGCGAAGGTTGCTCGGGTTGCAAAGCGAAATGATATTCGCCTTGCTCGATAGAGGCAGGTATCCTGGCTTGACTCAGTGAATCGTGATCCGTGGTTAGTGGCTAGAGATTTTTATTGGCTCTATCCACTGTCCACTGTCCACCATCCACAGTCTTCACAGTTGCGGGACAGCGCCGGCTTTGCACCGGTCTTCCCCTTTTCAGCCCATCCTTTCGGTATGGGTCACCTCTATCGCTCACACACGCGCGTGTGAGACTGCGCCCCCGAATCTCCCGATGTGTCACGGGAGGGGCGCAGATTTCTTTTTCGTTGAAAAGGTACTTGTTCATATTATATCACAAATTGCCTTCATGTCCAAAGCGAATTTCTTGCCGGGAGTATTTCACGTTGGGGGCAAGTTTTGTCGGGCGAATCAATTCGCTGCAACAACAACGCGAAACCGACCTGCGTCGGTTTCCACATCAGTCGCCGTAGGGCGACTTGGGGTCGTGGTAGCCGCAAATTCATTTGCCCGTGTCCAATTCCAAAAGTTAGTTTGTCGCGTCTGACCGGTTGTGCTACAATATTGTATAGTATTCATTTGTGCGTAGGGGCGAGGCAAAGGACAATGTTCAATTCACGTACCTTGGCGAATGCTCGCTTCCACTGAGTAGGTTATTATGCCACACATTTTGGTGGATCATCTGCGCAAGTACTATCAAGTGCATCAAAAAGAACCCGGTCTGGCGGGGTCGCTCAAATCGTTCATCCGGCGCAAATACCACGATGTCAAAGCGGTGGACGATATTTCGTTTTCGATTGAACCCGGCGAGATTGTTGGCTTTTTAGGTCCCAACGGCGCGGGCAAGACGACAACCCTCAAAGTCTTGTCGGGATTGTTGTATCCCACCGCTGGCGTTGCACGTGTGTTAGGTTTTACGCCGAGTGAACGGCGGGCGGCGTTTCTCCGGCAAATCACTTTGGTGATGGGTCAGAAGCAACAACTCAACTGGGATTTGCCGGCGATGGAAACTTTCATCGTGAACGCCGCCATTTATGAAATTCCAGACGATCAATTCAAACAAACGCTGGCTGACCTGGCCGAGTTGTTGGAATTGGGACCCTTGTTGAAAAAACAAGTTCGCAAACTATCCTTAGGTGAACGAATGAAGTGCGAACTGGCGGCGGCCTTGTTGCATCGTCCCAAGGTCTTGTTCCTCGATGAACCGACCATCGGCTTGGATGTAACGATGCAAACCAAGATTCGTCAATTCGTTGCGGAGTACAACGAGCGTTATGGCGCAACGATTATTCTCACCAGCCACTATATGGCGGATGTTACCGCGCTTTGCAAACGAGTGATCGTCATTGATCACGGCAAGTTGTTATACGATGGTGATCTTCACGCCCTCGCAGAAAAAATTGCGCCCCACAAACTCATCCGCGTCGAGTTTTCCCAAGCGTTGAACGGTCAGCGTTTGGAAGATTATGGCGAAGTCGTCAAGCGGCGTGGTCAGCGCGCCGAACTGCTTGTCCCACGTGACGCAACCTCGGACGTGGCGGCGCGGATGCTCGCGCAATTGCCGATTGCCGATGTAACCATCGAAGAGCCGCCCATCGAAGAGGTGATCACGCGCGTGTTTGAGCAAGCGGCGCAAGTGCGTGCGGAACGCGGCGAGGGTGAAGAGGAGGCAGAGGACGAGTGATTCGTAAATACCTTGCACTCCTCCGCCGTTCAATCGGCTTGACGCTGGAATATCGCGCGGGCGTGTTGATTTGGATGCTGGTCAACATCATGCCATTGGTGATGCTGGCGGTCTGGTATTCGCTCTCGGAAGACGGCCCGATTGGCGGCTATTCGCAAAATGATTTTGTTTCGTACTATTTGCTGATGACGTGGGTACGCCAAATGACGAACGCCTGGGTGATTTGGGAATTGGAGTACGAGATTCGCCACGGCGATCTTTCGGTTAAACTGTTGCACCCCCTCAATCCAATCCACGAGTACATTGCCGCGCACCTCGCCGACAAAGTGTTTCGATTCGTTGTGATGTTACCTTTGGTCTTGCTGGCGTGGTGGCTTTTTCCAACGATTCATTATGAGGCAACGCCGATCACGCTGACCTTGATGACCGTTGCGATGATCGCTGCGTGGCTCATCCGATTCTTGGTGCAATATTGCTTTGGCATTCTCGCATTTTGGATTTCCGCTTCGATCACGCTGAACGAAATTTGGTTTGCCGCGTCTATGTTGTTGGGCGGCATCGTCGCGCCCATTGACTTGTTTCCTGTACCCATCCAAGCCGTTGCCAATTATCTTCCGTTTCGTTTTATGCTCTCCTTCCCGGTCGAAGTGGTGCTGGGACGTTTGTCTTCTACCGAGATTGGCATCGGCTTTGCGATAATGCTATTCTGGGTGGTGTTCTTTGTGGTGCTCTACCGCTGGCTGTGGGCAAAGGGGGTCAGACAGTTTAGCGCCTTTGGAGCGTAACAGGATGCGTTATCTGAAACTACTTGGCATTTTTTACAAATATTCGTTTCTCAAAGAATTGGAATATCGCGTCAACTTTTTGTCCAACGCCTTTATGAGTGTGTTCTGGATGGTGTGGGGCATTGTCAGCGTTTCGATTTTCTTTTTGCATCGCGACCGGATGGGCGATTGGACGTTTCCCGAAGTGTTGATGGTGGTGGGCTTGTTCACCTTTTTCAATGGGGTGATGGAATCGCTCTTGCGTCCTAACGTTGGTGCGGTGATCGAGCAAATTCGGGACGGCACCTTTGATTTTGTGTTGACCAAACCCGTCAACGCCCAATTCATTTCCAGTTTGCGCAACATTATCGTCTGGCGCTTGGTGGACGTGATCATTGGCATCGGGTTGATCGTCTATGCGCTGGGGCAACTCCACGTTACGCCCACCACCGGACAAATCCTCTTTTTCATTGGAATGTTGGTGTCCGGCATCATCATCGTTTATGCGATTTGGCTGATGATGGTGTCGCTGGCGTTTTGGTTTGTCAAGATTGACAACATCACCGAATTGTTCTATGCGTTCTACGAGGCCGGGCGTTACCCGATAACCATCTATCGCGGTCTCGTGCGCGTGTTACTCACCTATGTCGTGCCGATTGCATTTGTAACCACGTTTCCGGCGAGCGCATTGTTGGGACGACTCGATCAAAACACGACGGTTGTCGGGTTGGGTTTTGCAATCGGTTTGTTCGTCCTCTCAAATCGGTTTTGGAATTTCGCCTTGCGTTATTATTCTAGCGCATCCAGTTGAAAAGCGCTCCGTGTAAGATTTCCTTTCCATCCCCGATATATTCATTGGAGGATACAATGCGGCTTGACCTTGCACGTTTGATGAAATGGATCAATTTCTATCCCCCCTTTCTAGGAATGAACATTCGGGTGGTCAGCGTCGCGCCCGATTTCCGCACGATTCGTGTCCAAGCCAAACTCTCGCGGCGCAATCTCAATGCGGTAGGCACGCATTTCGGCGGCACACTCTACGCGATGTGTGATCCATGGTTTATGCTTATTCTGATGGACGCGCTCGGCGAGGCGTACATTGTGTGGGACAAGGCGGCACAGATTCGATTCATCAAACCAGGTCGTGGCACCGTGTCCGCCACGTTTCACATCCCACCTGAACGAGTCGAGGAGATTCGCGCGGCGGCAGATCGCGACGAAAAAATCGAACCCACCTTTGAGGCAGATGTAGTGGATGAACAAAATCAGGTTATTGCGCACGTTGAGAAACTGTTGTATGTGCGCAAAAAGAATACCGCATCCCAATGAGCGATATGAAAGCCTACTATCGTTCACCGATTGGCATGCTGGAAATCAGCGGCAGTGAGCGAGGCATTGTTGCCATTCATTTTGTGGAGGAGGTGCAACCGAGTTCGGAGATTCCGGCGGATTTGCTGGAATGCGTTCGCCAACTCGATGAGTACTTTGCCGGCGTGCGCCAGGAATTTTCGCTCCCCCTCGATTTACGTGGCACCGAGTTTCAAAAGCGCGTTTGGCGCGAATTGCTCAAAATTCCATTTGGCAAGACGGTTTCTTATCTCGATGTGGCGCTGGCGCTGGGCGATCGTAAAACGATTCGTGCCGTAGGCCGCGCGAATGGACAGAATCCGATGGTCATTGTCGTGCCGTGCCATCGCGTCATCGGTGCAGATGGATCGCTCACCGGCTATGGTGGCGGACTGTGGCGCAAAGAGTGGTTGCTAAATTTTGAAGGTAGTCGTTTGCAAACGAGTTTATTCGATGCGCGCCATAGATGAGCGGGCGTTATTGAAGCGTGCACAAACCAGCGCGGCGGGATTCGGCGAGCTGTTCGATGTGGCTTATGATCGCATTTATGCGTATGCGTACCGCCGCGTGGCATCACGCGAAATCGCGGAAGACATTGCGGCGAATGTGTTTGAGGATGCGCTCAAAAATATCCGGCGTGTGCGCTGGCAAGGCAAGCCGTTGATCGCGTGGCTCTATCGTATTGCTGCGCGCCGCATCGCCGATTACTATCGTCAGCATCGGCATACAGATTCGTTCGATGAATTGACAATGATCGTGCGTGATAACGTTGGCGATGCGCTGGAGCGTGAAGAAGAATTGGTAGCGGTGCGGCGCGGGCTGGCCAAGTTGAACGTGCGCGATCGCGAAATCATTCAACTCACTTTTTTCGATGAGGTGGACGGCGCAACTATTGCTGCAATGCTCGGATGCTCCAGAAACAATGTCTATGTGCGCTTACATCGTGCGTTGGAAAAATTGGCAAAGGTGGTGAACGATGAGATCGGTTAAGAGCATGGCCAAGACCTTGAAGGAAATGCGCAAACTCGAAATGATTCCTCGCTCGACCCAGCGCGCCGCCATTCGCACGCGATTGGTGGAGCAGTATGCTGGGGTTCGCTTGGCGGTGTTTCAGACACGTTTAGGTTGGCTAGGTGTGGCGTGGAACGAACGTGGTGTGATCGCCTTGAATTTACCGCGCGCAACTCGTGCCCACGCCTTGCGTGATTTGCAACGAGCATTTCCTCTGGCAACCGTAGTGAATGCTCCGCCAGCAATCGTGCGCGAGTTGCGCGAGTACGCCACCGGACATCGTCATCGTTTTGATCTCCCCTTGGATTGGTCATCGCTCAAACCATTTCAACGTGCGGTGTTAGAGACGGCTAAACAAATTCCTTTCGGCGAGACGCGGTCGTATGGTTGGATCGCCGAGCACATCGGCAAGCCACGCGCGGCACGTGCTGTTGGTCAAGCGTTGCGCTCCAATCCCATTCCGATTATCTTGCCATGTCATCGTGTTGTGCGCGGCGATGGTGAGCTGGGCGGCTATGCCGGTGGCATCGCGCTCAAGCGCAAGTTATTAACATTAGAAGGAGCGATGCTTGCATCGTAGAGAGGATTGAAAATGCTGGCTTGGTTTGTCTTGCTGTTACTTGGCGCAATCTGGGGTGCGTCGTTCATGTTCATCAAGGTGGGTGTGGCGGAGATTCCCCCGTTTACCTTTGTGTTGTGCCGCACGATGGTTGCTGCTCTGGTTTTGTTTAGTGTGGTGAGACTGCGCGGCGATTCATTGCCGCGCACACGCCAAAGGTGGGTGGTGCTCGTGGCGATGGGCTTGCTCAACGGCGTGATCCCCTACACATTGATTACTTGGGGCGAGACACACATCACCAGCGGACTCGCCTCAATCTTGAATGCCGCTATGCCCTTGTTCACGGTTCTGCTTGCCCACTATTGGACGCACGATGAAAGAATGACCACGCTCAAAGTGCTGGGTGTGCTGATTGGTTTTGTTGGTGTGATGGTCGTCTTTGCGCCCGAGTTACGCAATGGATTTCAAGTCGAATTGCTGGGACAACTGGCGGTGGTGATCGCGGCATTGAGTTACGCGGTCGCAACCATTTTCGCTCGGCGCTATCTGCGGGGCGTTTCGCCGGTCATTGCTTCAACCGGGCAATTGGCAAGTGCGGCGTTGATGATGCTCCCACTCAGTTTCGTGTTCGATCAGCCACTCGCTTTGCGCCCATCGCTCCCGGCGTTAGCCGCAGTACTAACGCTTGCCTTACTTGGCACAGCGGTCGCCTATGTGCTGTACTATTGGCTGATCGAACATACCGGCGCGACACGAACTTCACTCGTTACCTACTTGTTGCCGATTTTTGGTGTGATGTGGGGCGCGCTTTTGTTGCGCGAACCCCTTGAGTGGGAAGCGATTGTAGGATTGATTCTGATTATCGCTGGCGTTGCCTTGGTGAATCGTCCGAGTGCACCCGTGCGCCAAGCGGTTGTGGCAGCACAAGGAAAGTGAGTTGACTGAGTACGCGATTGTCATCGTTGGCGCGGGTCCCGCTGGTTCTGCGGCAGCGATTCGAATTGCCAATCGAAATCCGGATTTGGCGCGGCGCACATTGGTCATTGAAAAAGCAATCTTTCCACGCGAAAAACTTTGCGGCGGCGGCGTAACGACGCACGCCGACGCCTTGCTCGCCCAGTTACGTGTGCAACTCGATGTGCCGGCGTTTCCGATTCACGCGCTCAAGTTTGTGTACGATGATTTGGCATTCACCTTTCGAATGCCCAATATTTTTCGCGTGGTGCGTCGGGAGGAATTTGACGCCGCCCTCGCACACGTTGCACGCGAACGCGGCGTCCAAATCAATGAAGGCGAAGCGCTGATGGATTTGGTGCGCGAGGATAAGGGCGTGAATGTGCAAACGAATCAGGCAACGTATCGTGCCAAGATTGTCATCGGCGCGGACGGCGCGAATAGTGTGGTGCGGCAAAAGTTGGGGCTGGTGCGCTGGGATCGCATTTCCCGGCTCATCGAAATTTTGACGCCGGTAGATGCCAGCCACTCACCGGAATTTCTCAGCCATACCGCCGTGTTCGATTTCACACCGATCCGGCACAAGGTGCAAGGATACTATTGGGATTTTCCATCGTTCAAGCAAGGTGTGCCAACGATGAATCGTGGCATCTTTGATTCGCGCGTGTATCCGCAAAGTCCGCGCGCCGACTTGAAATCGGTGTTTGAAGCAATGTTAGCGCGCCGCGATGTCGAAATGAATCATTTGCAAGGTCATCCCGAACGATGGTTTGATGGCTCGGTGAAGCATTCTGCGCCGCGCGTGTTGCTTGCCGGCGATGCGGCGGGGACGGAGCCATTATTTGGCGAGGGAATTTCGCACGCGCTCGATTTTGGGATGCGTGCGGCGAACGAAGCAATGCGGGCATTGCAGCGCAATGATTTTTCGTTTGTGGATTATGAACGGCGCATCGCGTTGAGTGCGTTAGGACGACGATTGATGTTCAAGCGAATACTTGCGTACATTCTCTACGGCAATCGCGGTGACTGGTTTTATCGTTTGGGTTGGCGTGTGTTGCGCGCGATGGTGGGCAAGTAAAAATAGTTCACGATCAAGCGCAGGTCTTTAGCGTTTGATCACTGCCTCGCGTTCGGGTCCCACGGAAATCCAGCGCACCGGCAAGCCAACATATTCTTCAATCGTGGCGATGTACGCCTTGGCGCGTGCCGGCAAGTCGGCATAGCGACGAATCGTTGAAATATCGGTACGCCAGCCGCGCAGCGTCCGATAAATCGGTTCGACCTTGCCCAACGTGTACGCGTCCACATCGGCATAACTCACGCGCCGCCCATTCAAACGATAACCGATGCAAATCGGAATTTCATCAAACTGGCTCAGCACATCGAGTTTGGTCAAGAACAATTCATCCGCACCGTTGAGTTGCGCGGTAAATCGCACGACCTCGGCATCGAACCAGCCGCCCCGCCGAATACGTCCGGTCGTGGCGGCAACTTCTTGCAAGGCACGTTGCGTTTCACCCGGCTCTACAATTTCAGTGGGTAGGGGTCCCGCGCCGACGCGCGTGGTGTACGCTTTGGTTACGCCGATGATGCGCGTGATGGCGCGTGGTGGAATGCCTAGCCCGGCGGTTATGGCGGACGCCAGCGTCGTTGAGCCAGTGACGAAAGGGTACGTGCCCCAATCCGGATCGAGGAGCGCGCCTTGCGCTTGCTCCAGCAAAAAGTTTTTCTTGGCGCGCAAACCTTTGGCGATGAGCGGAAAGAGTTCAACGAGATACGGCTTGAGCGTGGCATAATAGGTGCGATAATCGGTAAAGATTTTTTCAAAGTCGAGCGGTGCGCCGCCCAGCGCGATGATGATCTTGTTCTTCAAATCGAGTTGAACGCGCAATTTTTCCGCAAACAATTTCTCATCAGCAACATCGCTCCAACGAATCCCGTTGTAACTTGCCTTGTCCGCAAATGTGGGACCGATGCCGCGCCGCGTGGTGCCGGTGGCGCCCGCGCCTTTGGCTTGCTCATACAAGCCATCTAGAATTTTGTGATAAGGCATAATCAGATGCGCGCGCGGCGAAACGAAAAGACGCCCCACTGTTTTGATGCTGGCGGCGTGTAATAAATTGATCTCGTCGCTCAAGACGCTGGGATCAATGACGACACCGCCACCGATCAAACATCGCACGCGCGGATAGAAAATGCCGGACGGGACCAAATGAAGTTTGAACGTACCGCGTTCGTTGATGATGGTATGTCCCGCATTATTGCCGCCGTTGTAACGCGCGACAAAATCGGCATTGCGCGCTAGAACGTCCACCGCTTTGCCCTTGCCTTCATCACCCCATTGAGTTCCTAGCACAACTATTACAGACATCCTTCCTCCCGTTTATCCTTCGTCCAACGTCTTGGCGGCGATCTCTTCAGCGATTCCCATGTAAGAAACCGGCGTCAGCGCACGCAAGCGCGCTTTGACTTGCTCACTCACGTTCAACTGTGCGATCCACGCGCCAAAAATCTCTGGCGTAAAGTCTTTTCCGCGTGTCAACGCCTTGAGTTGCTCGTACGCATCGGGCAGGTGAGCGGCGCGCAAAATCATCTGCGCTCCTTCGGCGATGATCTCCCAATGCGCTGCTAGGTCGGCGCGCAACCGAGGTTCATTGGCTTCGATTCGTTCCAAGCCGCGCGTGAGATTCGTGTAGGCGAGGAGACTATGACCCAACGCAACTCCAAATGTCCGGCGAACCGTCGAATCGGAAAGATCGCGTTGCAGACGCGAGACCGGCAATTTGCGCGCGTAATGTTCTAAGAGGGCGTTGGCGATTCCCAGGTTGCCTTCAGCGTTTTCAAAATCAATCGGATTGATTTTTTGCGGCATCGTGGATGAACCAACTTCGCCGGCAACGGCGCGCAGTTTGAAATAATCATCGCTGATGTAGCGCCACAGATCTTGCGCGAAATCTATCAGAATCGAATTGAGCAAACGCAATGCATCAAAATAGCGAATCCAATTATCCAAGGGCAGGAGTTGGGTGGTGATGAGGTTGGGTTCAAGATCGTACGTGCGAATGAAATCAACGCTGAACGCAAGCCAATCTACGTGCGGCGCGGCAGCGACGAGCGCGTTGAAATTGCCGACCGCGCCGGTCAGTTTGGCTTCAAAACGATGCGCACGCAAAAGGGCGATTTGTTTTTTGAGGCGCGCGAGGAACACAGCGATCTCTTTGCCGAGCGTGGTGGGGACGGCGGGTTGCCCATGCGTGCGCGCCAGCATGGGTGTGCTCTGGTAGCGACGCACTAACATGCTGAGTTGCGCGACGAGTTGATCGAGCGCGGGCAGGATCACCGCATCGCGCGAGTCGCGGAGGGCGAGTGCTTGGGCGGTTTGATTCACATCTTCGGAGGTCAAGCCAAAATGCAGCCACGCGCTCACATCGGCGAGCGAAGTTGACTTGAGTTTATCGCGCAAAAAATATTCGATCGCCTTGACATCGTGGCGTGTGGTGTGTTCGTGGGCTTGGATGGCACGCACATCTTCAGCGGAGAAATTGGCAACCAATGATTGGAGGAATGTCATCTCTGAAGGATCGAATGCGCGCACCAGTTTGGCGCGTGCCAACGCGGTGAGATAATCTATTTCGATGCGCACGCGCAAGCGGAGATAAGCCGATTCAGAAAAGAATTGGCGCAGCGGTTCAGTTTCACGGGCGTAACGATCATCCAGAGGGGAAAGGGTGCTAAAGGCATTGTTTATCATTGGAGGTGGTTCTACGTTTGGATTACTCTTGACCAATGGGTAATTCTCTCACTCGAATGTTACCTTCAGTTACGGTGATGATGGCGCCTCTTTCAAGTTCTGTCTGAAATCTTTCAATGACTTAGAAAATGATTGACCGATTCGGGACGCATATTGCGAAGTCGAAAGGCGATGAATTTCATACGGATATTCCAGCAGCTTGATACACGCGTTCTTCGGTTGTCCATGCCGCGTAGGCAAGTGCTTGTTTGATGTCTTCTCTTTCAAGGTAGGGGTACGCTTTAAGAATCTCATCGGTCGTCATGCCGTTCGCTACCAAATTGACAATCAGTGAAACTGTGATGCGCATACCACGAATACAAGCGTGCCCGCCCATGATTTGTGGACCGAACGTGATGCGGTCGAATCCTAACATATAATCCCTCCTCTCTGATCATTGAGGACCGCGACGCTGTGCATTATAGGAAGGTTGCACGAAAAGGTCAACTCACTTATAATCGCGTGCGGCGATGGGAGGTGTGCAATGAAAATCTTGTCAGAAGTTGCCTTGACCTATGATGATGTGTTGCTCGTGCCGCAGTACTCGGATATTGAGTCGCGCAAAAAATTGTCCACCCAAACCAAACTCACTTCGCAAATCACGATGCAGATTCCGATCGTGTCAGCGAATATGGACACGGTAACGGAAAGCGCAATGGCGATTGCGATGGCGCGCGAGGGTGGCATCGGCATTATTCATCGGTTCATGTCTATTGATGAACAAGTGCAGGAGATTACGCGCGTCAAAAAAGCAGAATCGTTTGTGGTGGATAATCCGATTGTGTTAACGGCGACGCATACGATCGGCGAAGCCAAACGGATCGTTCAAGAAACCGGGACGGGTGGCATTGTGATTACGAACGGCGAGAATCGTTTGGTCGGTATTCTGACCACGCGCGATTTGTTGTTTGAGGAGGATGATCAAAAACCGATCGCCGAGGTGATGAGTCGCGAGGTGGTGTCTGCCGCGCCGGAGACGACCTTACGTCAGGCGGAAAAAATTTTGCACAAACATCGGATTGAAAAATTGCCGCTGGTGGATGCCGGGGGACACGTGGTTGGGTTGATCACCTTGAAAGATATTTTGAAAATTGTGCGCTATCCCAAAGCCACCAAAGATACACGCGGTCGTTTGATGGTGGGCGCGGCGGTGGGCGTGAAAGAAAAAGAATTGAAACGGGTCGAAGCGTTGTTGGCGGCGGGAGCAGATTGCATCGTGGTGGACATTGCGCACGGCGATTCGCAGCAAGAAATTGAAATGATCAAAAACATTCGCCGGCGATTTCCCACGGCGCAAATCATCGGCGGGAATGTGGCGACAGCAGAGGGGACCCAACGTTTGATTGATGCCGGGGCGGACGCGGTCAAGGTGGGCGTGGGACCCGGTTCGATCTGTATCACGCGGGTGGTGGCTGGGTCTGGCGTGCCACAATTGACTGCGGTGATAGAATGTGCCCAAGTGGCGCGCCCAGCCGGCATTCCGATTATTGCCGATGGTGGCATTCGCAATTCCGGCGATGTAGTCAAGGCGATTGCGGCGGGTGCGTCCACAGTGATGATTGGGAGTTTGCTCGCTGGTACGGACGAGAGTCCCGGCTTGATGATGACACGACAGGGACATCGCTACAAAACATCGCGCGGGATGGCGTCGGCGCAAGCGAACGTGGCGCGCAAATCGCGCGAGGGCGAAGGCGAAATCACGCAAGAAGAAATTGACGAATACGTGTCGGAAGGCGTCGAAGCCGCGGTGCCCTATCGGGGTTCGGCGCGCGAGGTGTTGACCCAACTCGTCGGTGGCTTGCAATCGGGAATGAGTTATAGCGGCGCGCACACGCTCGACGAATTATACGAGAAAGCGGTTTTCGTACGAATGACCCCTTCGGGCTTGAAAGAATCCCTGCCCCACGATGTGCAGGTCTTGTGATGATAGAGGCAACCGTCACGGTTGCCTCTATCATTTTTTGAAATCCTCGCGCACCGGGTAGAATGCATCAACGATTTCGCAAGCGGTAAAAGTCCTGCCCGAGTGGGTAATGTTGGAAGGAATGATGACAACCGATCCCGCATTCAAACGACGCGTTGTCCCGTTCATCGTGAAATCGAGTTCGCCGGCAATCACATGGACGATTTGCTCATGGGGATGCGAATGTTCGGGCAGCGGGGTATTGGCATCAATGTGCCAAAAGGCGAGTGTGATGTGATCGGAATGCACAAAGCGCCCATGAAATCCCGGGATGGGATGACTTGTTTTTAGATCATTCAGGTGTAGGAATGACATTGAATTTTTCTCCAAGTGATTTATATTCGTGACACCGCGAATCCAAGGATACCGATTGCCCAGCCCATCAACAGACCAGCGTACCTCTCCAATGAAATCGTTGCGCAAAAAGCAAAGATTTTTTCATCCACGAAGGGCACCAAGGTCACGAAGGAAGAACAGAGAAATCTTCGTGTACCTTCGTGGATAAATTCCGTGTTGTTTCGGCTCGTCCGAGTTAGGGAGTGGTTATTTCGTTACCAACTGAAAGGTCAAATAGTAACGGGTATGCGCATTTTGAATTTTCATTCGCACGCTATATAGTCCCAGCCCACTGATTTTATCACTGGGGTACGCGCCGCCCACTTGAATGGGCCAATGATTGGCAATGAACGAATAGTTGCAGTTGCACATATCGTCTGCCGATTTCTCGGGACCCAAGTCATCTACGGTTGCCAAACTGCCATCGTCTTTGACTATTTTGAGCGGGGCGCTCTCGCGCCAGCCGCCGGCGCCGATGAGCATCACATAGATGTTCGTCCCCGTATCGCCTCCCGGCAAGTTGGGACAATTGTTGCGTGTATCGCGATCATCGCAATAGAGGGCGCGAGCAAGATGCCAGTATTTTTGACCGGGCGCCACATTCGCTGGCTCATATTTGGCGCCGGGGGGCCATTCGCTTGGAAAGGGAGGAAGCCATATCGTTGGGGCAATGGCGGCGGGCTTGGGCGTGGCGGTTGCTACCGGGCGACGCGTCGCCGTGCGCGTGGGTGTAGTGGGTGTCATTGTCGCGGTGGGTTCGAGTGTGGGTGTGGTAGATGGCACACGAGTCGGTGTTGCCGTTTCGGTGGGGGTGGCTGTGTGCGTGGCGGTTGGCGTCGGCGTGGCGGCGATGAGTGCAATTTGTGGATCTGTGTTTCCCAACGCGATCGCAAGTATGGCAAGATGAGTCGCATCGGATTGTTGCTGGGCATTCGATTGCTTGGCAAGCGCGGCAACGCGGTCAGCGATTTTGGGGTCGCGCAATTGTGCCAGCCGTTCTTGCGCGCGCGGCAGATCGTGATCGAGCGCGTACGCCTTGGCGATGAGCACAATCGTTTCGTCTTGCGAGGATGGTTTCAAATCGGTTACGTCCACATTGGCGATTTGAACGGGCCACACAAGCCAACCCAAGACTAGTCCCGCAACGATCCCGGCGATCAATCCGACTCCCGCGACGATGAGCAAGAGCCGTGAGCTCAGTGTTAGTTCGGTCATTCATGCTCCGATCTTTTTGTCGCGCTCTGCATCCAAGAAACTGGCGATGGTGCGTTTCCATGTCAAGACAAAACTCACGTGTCGTTTGAGCGGCAAGCCCATACCTGCCACGCGGTCGCTGGGCAAACCATCCACCCAAGCCGAGTAAGGTCCTTTCTCACCACGGTCGGGCGCAAACGATGCCCAGAGTGGAATGTTGGCTTTGCCCTCTTCGTTGGTGATCGCATCGGTTTCGCCATCTGCCCAACTTTGCATTACCTTTTGATATTCCATTGGTTTGTCTTGCTGGTCAATCACCGTGTAATAAATCTGATGATTATCATTCGATTCACCGGGACCCTGATATTCTGCCCGTACGAGTTTCCAGTAGGCTTGTCCGGGTCGCACCTTTGCCGGCTCTAGCGTTACACCGAGCGCATCCAAACGCCAATCCCATTCCATATCTTGACTTGATACCGTTTCGAGTGGTAACGCGCTAATTGATTCCGATACAACAGTTGCCGGCTCTGCACTTGGTGCACGCTCGATATGTTCGGGTGGAGGCGGCGGCATTGTTTCCACTGATTGGACCGGCATCGCTGAAATTTCTTGGCTGGGTTGGGTAACGGGTGGCGATGCGGGCGTGATCGGCGCGGGTGGTTCATCACGTAACCAGAAAGGAAATTCCGGTTTTGTGGTGATAGTGGGCGTTTCGATTTTTTCCGGTGCCGGGCGGATTTGAATCGGTAGGACAGGTGGCACCGGCGGTAATGGTTGTGCACCCGGCAAACGGCGTGCCAGGTTTTGCATCTTTTTGACTGCTTTGATCACCGGCAAGGTTTCGCCGACTTGGGCGTTCGGTACGGTGAGTGTTGGTACACCATCGAATCCGAACGGCGCGTTGGTGAAGGCGCGTTGCCAAAAATCGCTGTGCCATGCATCGGGTTCATTTTCGTCCGAGCGGATCAAGCAAGAGAGTGTGGCGGCAAAATAATAATCGGGTGCCTCGCGTTGCATATAATCGAACAAGGCGACCGTTTGCGCGCAATGCATCTCTGGGGTGATGCGCGGGTAACGCAAATCCTCGCGCCGTCCAATGCGATAGCCGGCTTCGGTGCTAAGGATCGGAATGGCGCGCCCCAGATATTTCAGCGCGAGTGAATGATAATACTCGAACTCGCGAAAGCAGGCGTGATCGTGTTGAAGTGTGGATGCCGGGTTCGCTTGGTTTGCACGCATCTCGTTGATTGCATCGAGGGTGTCGGGGACGCCGCGCGCGGTGTTCCACCACGCCCATTGGGTATAGACGCCTAAATCGTATTGGTCTGGTGTGAGGGGTTGACCGGCGCGATTGACTGGATCCTCCGGATAATTGAGCGGACGATTCTGCGAATAATTGTGCAGAGCGATCCAGCATCCTTCCAGCAAAATATCTTGGCGACCAAGCGCGACGAGTGCACCCATCAAATCGAGTTCGCCGCCGCAACTGATGGCGGGCAAGCCGGGATAACCTCCCAGCGAAAGAATCAAGCGGGCATCAAAGAGCCAGTTGAGCGCAACCAGTTTTGCCGCTTCGATCGAGTGGCTGGGCATGGCATTGTGTTTCCATTCGCGGGTGAGATTGGGTTCGTTGTTCGTTTCAAAATAACGGACGCCAACCTCAATCAATCGTTTGATGGTTTGGATCTCTGGATCGCCAATGTGACCCGGGTTGGGTTCGGGGGTGTCATTGGGTGGCGGGTCGCGACGCAGAAGGCGTACGATGGGAAAGATGCCGGCGGCGAGTAATTTTTCGCAAAAGGGAATACTGCTACCGCGATCATCCAACACCTTGAACCACTTGATGTTCATTTCGGTGAGCAGAGTGATCCAGTAATCGTATCCTTGTGCGCCGCCATTCCACGCGGCATCAAAACTGCCGTGAAGACCACGCCCGTTATCGTTGGCGGGGCGTGGAAAATCCTTCAGGTCTTTCGGCATCTATCTCCTCCAAAAATCAATGCAGGGTTAATCAACCCGCCACCATTCCAGCGCGGTTTTGTACTGTTCCATTTGGGCGTCGGGAATCTTCAAATATGTTCCAATCGCTTCGACGGCTAGCGAACCATCACTCAAATATAGTTCGCCGCGTCCTTGCAATAGCCGCGATGATTTCTTGGTGATTATGCCTTTGAGTTTCAACGGCTCGCCGATGGGGACTGGTTTGCGGAAGCGTACATCGAGTTTGACGGTCATACACCACAAGTCCATCGCAATGGCGGTGCGCCCAATCAATTCATCGAGCATGGTGGTGATGAGACCGCCGTGCATTACGCCGGGGAAACTTTGGTGTTCCTCCCGTGGGGTAAATTCGGCATGGACACAATAGTGAGCGTCCACGTAAAAGTGCATGTGCAAGCCGATTGGATTATCGCGCCCGCACACAAAACACATTTTGCTACTGGGTTGTTTTTGCATGGGCTTCGGTACTCAGGACTTGTTCGAGTTGTTCGAGTAGTTTGGGTGATAGCATGGCGCCGCGTTTGTTTTTGCGGAGCGTGTCTTTCAAGTCATCGGTTTTGACGACGGGTAACGTTGGCTCGTCTATCGAGAGTTGCGCGCGCGGATCGGTAAAGACCACATAGCCGTCAATTGGCACCAGGGCCGGGTTTTCGATTTTGTCGGCAAGGAACTTGCGGAGGATGGCAATTTCGTTTTCCAACTCTTGGGTAGGATTGCCAAGGCCTTCTTGTCCCATCCCACCAAACAAGCGCGACCAACTCCACGCCCGCTTCCATTTACCATCGCGGTACGAGATGGCACCATCGTGATTCTTGACTTTGAACACGATCAAGCCCGTGGGCGTGAGCAACACGTGATCCACCGGGAGCAAATAGTTGTAAAGGTGATGTTTGTTATCGAATCCTTTCAATGCTTTTTCAAGGGCATGGTCGGCGCGCGGCTCTTTGATCCATTTGGTCGCCAAGGCAGAACCAATCATCGCTAGAAAAAAGCCAAGCGCCAGCGCAAGGTAAGCGAGGAGGATATTGTTGGCGATGCTGTTGGTGAATGACAAGACGAGTGAGCCGAGCAAGATACCCAGTCCGCCAAAGGTAGCATAGCGTGCAATCTTGGCTTGTCGTTCAATGAGTTTGTCGTTGGTTGAAAGTCGCATAATTGCCTCAATGACCTCTTGGTCATTTATTGTATTTTCCTAGCACCAAGCACGCGTTTTGTCCGCCTAATCCAAATGAATTAGAGATGGCGATGTTGACGTTCGCCTCGCGTGCCGCGTTGGGAACGTAATCCAGATCGCACGCTGGGTCGGGCGTTTCGTAATTCATCGTGCCGTGAATTTTTTGATCGCGCAATGTCATCACGCACGCCACCGCTTCAAACGCGCCGGCCGCCCCCATCGAATGACCGATCATGGATTTGGTGGACGAGATGGGAATGCGATACGCGCGTTCGCCAAAAACATTTTTGATCGCCAAAGTTTCGCCGGCATCATTCAAAGGCGTGGAGGTGCCGTGCGCGTTGATGTAATCCACTTGATCGGGGGTGATGTTGGCGTTGCGCAGCGCGGCTTGCATCACGCGCGTCGCACCGATGGCTTGCGGGTCGGGCGCGGCAAAATGGTACGCATCCGAGTTGGTAGCATAGCCCAACACTTCGGCGTAAATTTTTGCGCCGCGTGCCAGCGCGTGTTCTAATTTTTCCAGCACGAGTACGGCGGACCCTTCGCCAATGACAAAGCCATCGCGATTCTTGTCGAAGGGGCGGCTCGCGTGTTCGGGGTCATCGTTGCGCGTGGAGAGCGCGCGCATCACGCCGAACGCCGCAAAGACAATATCGCAAATCACGGCGTCGGTCCCGCCAGTCAGCATAATGTCTGCGTCGCCGCGCCGAATGATTTCCGCTGCCGCGCCTACGGCATGCGTACCCGCAGCACACGCGGTAACAATGGTCGAATTGTAGCCGCGCGCGCGATAATAGTTGGCAACGTAAAACGAAGGCATATTGGGCAAGATAACCGCCGCAATAAAGGGATTGACGCGGTCGGGACCTTTTTCCAAGAATCCCTTGTGTGCTTCGATGGCTTCCGGAAAGCCGCCGAGCGCGGTGCCCAGCAAAACCCCGGCGCGATCATTTTCTTTCAAGCCCTCTTTGAACCCCGCATCCTCCAGTGCGTCTTTTGCCGCCGCCAACGCGAACAAGGTCGCGCGTCCCATTCGGCGCGCATCTTTGCTGTCCACATATTTCAAGGGATCAAAACCTTTGACCTCAGCAGCGATGTGGGTTTTGTACTGCGAGGTGTCAAACAGAGTGATGGGAGCGACGCCGGATTTGCCGGCGAGCAAGCCCTGCCAAAACTCTTCCACCGTGTGCCCCAACGGCGTAATCGCGCCCATCCCGGTGATGACCACGCGAGTGCGTTTCGCGCGGGCTTGTTGTTGCAACTGTTCCAATTCTAACGGGCTGAGCCGTTTGTCGGTAACGATTTCGACATCCGGCATTGCAAGTGTGTGTGCCGTCATACTCTACTCCACATGGATCAATATTTGCCAAGGACCAAGCAAGCGTTTTGTCCACCAAACCCAAACGAGTTTGACATCGCGAGATTGACACGCGCTTCACGCGCGACGTTTGGCACATAGTCCAGATCGCACGCCGGGTCGGGGGTTTCGTAATTGATCGTCGGATGAATTTTTTGATCGCGGATCGTCAACGCGCACGCGATCGCTTCCATTGCGCCTGCCGCGCCCATCGAATGACCCACCATAGATTTGGTTGCGCTAATCGGAATGTGGTACGCGCGCGCGCCAAAAACATTTTTGATGGCGAGGGTCTCACTGGGATCGTTGAGTGGGGTGGAGGTGGCGTGTGCGTTGATATAATCCACTTGCGCGGGCGAGATGTCCGCGTCTTCAAGTGCTTCTTGCATCGCTTGGGTCGCGCCGATGGCTTGGGGATCGGGGGCGACAAAGTGATACGCATCCGAGTTGGCGGCGTATCCCAACACCTCGGCGTAAATTCTGGCGCCACGCGCAAGCGCGCGTTCCAATTTTTCAAGGATGACGATCGCCGCGCCTTCACCAATGACCAAACCATCGCGTTGTTTGTCGAAAGGACGACACGCGCGCGTGGGTTCATCGTTGCGCGTGGAGAGCGCGCGCATCGCACCAAAGGCAGTAAAGATAATATCGGCGATGATGGCATCGGTGCCGCCGGCGATCATCACGTCCGCTTTGCCCCGGCGAATCACTTCGGTTGCCGCACCGATGGCGTCGGTCCCGGCGGCGCACGTGGTTACGACCGTGGAGTTGAAGCCGCGCGCGCGAAAATGTTGCGCGATATAAAAGGCGGACATATTCGGCAGAATGACAGCGGCAAGGAAAGGACTGACACGCCCAGTGCCGCCTTGTTGTGCAAACGCGTGATGCTCTTTGATCGCTTCGACAAAGCCGCCCAAGCCGGTGCCCAGCACCACGCCGGCGCGCGTGTTTTCGTTGAGATGATCGCCCAGCCCGGCATCGTTCAACGCATCGCGGGTGGCGGCAAGCGCGAATAAGGTGGCGCGCCCCATTCGACGTGCGTCTTTGGCGTCCACATATTTCGTGGGATCGAAATTTTTCACTTCACCGGCGATGCGCGTGCGATAATTGCTGGCATCAAACAATGTCACGGGACCCACGCCCGATTTGCCGGCGAGTAGGTTTTGCCAAAACTCTTCGGCGGTGTTGCCGATGGGTGTGATTGCTCCCATCCCGGTGATGACGACGCGCGTCCGCGAATGATTCATTGTTCCGTCGTCGTTTCGGCTTGAACGCCGGCACTGATGAGTTCAACGATGTTGCCGGTGACGGCTTCCTTTGCGACACGGATCGCGTTCTTGATTGCTTTGGCATCCGACCGACCGTGTCCGATAATAACAACACCGTTGACCCCCAAAAGGATTCCGCCGCCCAACTCGGAGGGATCGAGGCGCGCGCGGAGCGCATCGAACGCCGGTTTGGCGAGGGCTGCGCCAGCAACGGCGACGGGACGCTTTTTGATTTCGGTGCGAATGAATCCCACGAGTGTTTTGGCAAGTGCCTCACTCAATTTGATGACCACATTGCCGACATAGCCATCGCAGACAATGACATCGAATGTGCCGGCAGGAATATCACGTCCTTCGGCGTTGCCGCGAAAATTGATCTTGGCAGACTTGAGCAGGGCATACGCCTCGCGGACGATCATCGGACCCTTGCCTTCTTCTTCGCCATTCGAGAGCAAACCGACGCGCGGGTTGGGGATGCCCATCGCGCGCTCGGCGTAGATCGAACCCATCAAGGCGAATTGATACAAATATTCCGGCTTGACCTCCGTGTTGGCGCCAATATCGAGCATCAAGGTTTTCCCGGTGGCGTTAGGAAGCGCAGCGGTGAGCGCGGGTCGCTTGATGCCCTTGATGCGACCGAGCGCGTACGGTCCGACGATTGCCGCTGCCATCGCCGCGCCGGTGTTACCGGCGGTAACGAACGCATCGGCTTGCTTTTCACGCACCAATTTCATGCCGATGTTCATCGAAGCATCTTTTTTCTCCTTGACCGCTTCAACGTGTTCGGTCATCCCAATTGCGCTAGGCGTGTGGACGATTGGCACATCCAGACCGCGCGTGTTGTGCTTGGCAAGTTCTGGCTTGATCTTGTTTTCATCGCCGACCAAGATGACGGTGACGCCCAGTTCGCGCGCTGCCCACACCGCCCCTTCGACATCCGGCACCGGGTGAGCATCGCTCCCCATTGCATCGAGAACAATTTTCATTTTGATTCCTCAAATCAGCGAGAATATTTGCCCATCAATTGCGCTTGCGCCAGAATATGTCCGCTCATTGCCTTTTCAACGTCGTTGCGTGTCGCGCCTTCATTCAGTCCAAGTGTTTGGAGATCAAGCGCGTAGAGTGTAAAGAAATAACGATGTGTGCCTGAAGGAGGACAGGGACCGGTGTACCCCGTTCGTCCTGCGCTGTTCTTGCCATTTTGGCCTACGCTTGCACCTTCGCGAATTTCGGTTTGGGTTGCCACAATGTCAAACGCGACCCAGTGTGTAAATGTGCCGATGGGGGCATCGGGATCATCCATAATGAGCGCGAAACTCTTGGTGTTGGATGGTGTACCACTCCATTGCAGGCGTGGCGAAATGTTTTGTCCATCGCAAGAAAATTTTTTTGGAATGACTCCCTCGTGACCAAAGGCGTCGCTCGTCAGAACGAAGGTTGGTGCGGGTCCTGCCGTTGGAATACTTGTGACAGGCGATGGGGTGGATGGCGATGCACACGCTCCAAGGATAAACGCGCAGACGACTACACTGGCGATACTCAAAAAACGAGTTGCCATCTTTTTCCTCCCCGCTTGTTGCGCCGCTATTTTACTCGACTTGTTATGAATTTGCAAGAAAAGTAATATTTTCTTTTTCGTAAACTTGTGCTAGAATAAAATTGAACCGAAATCAAAGATGGAGATGATGCGATGCAAGTGTTGTTGTTGAAAAATGTGCCGGGAGTGGGCAATGCCGGCGAAGTCAAAAAAGTTGCCGATGGATATGCCCGCAACTATTTGCTACCTCATAAACTTGCGGTGCCTGCCACCGAAGGCGCGGTCAAGCAAGCCGAAACGATCAAAGCAGCCGTTGCGCGCCGCGAAGCCAAAACCCTGGCGGAAGCGCAGGAATTGGCGAAGATTATGGGACAAACCACGCTTACTTTTTCTGCCAAAGCCGGGGAAGGCGATCGCTTGTTTGGCTCCATCACCTCCGCCGATATTGCCGAAAAACTTGCCGAAAAACATATCCACGTGGACAAGCGCAAGATCGAGTTGCCTAATCCGATTAAAGCGTTGGGCGAACGCAAAGTGGCGATCAAGGTGCATCCCGAAGTAACGGCAGAGGTTACCGTAGTTGTGGAGCGTGAAGCAGTTTGAACGAGGTGCCTATGAACCAGCAGGCAATCACGCAGGCGATCATTCGACAAATTGTCGCGCACACCCGTTGTACAACTTGCGGACATCATTTTGGTCCCAGCGATGTCCGGGTGATTGGGCGCCGGGACAAGATGTGGGTGATGAGTATGCAGTGCCGCGAGTGTCGCGCGCAGGCGTTGGTGCTGGCTGTCGTGAACGATGGGGTGGCGCAGTCATTTTACACCGATCTGATGCCAGACGAATGGGAGCGGATCAAGACACGCCCGCCAATCTCGCTCGATGACGTCATCGAATTCTATCGTGCGATGGAGGCGTACGACGGCGATTTTTCGGAAATTATGGACGAGCCGTTGCCGCCGGAACAGTAAAATTGAGCAATTCGAAACATCGGGTTTTGCCAAAAGCCCGATGTCTTTTTTTTGTTGAAATGTAACCGGTAGACTGTTTTGTGCATCTAAAGAGTAGTTTTTGACAAAGAGGCATTGCCTCGTTATACTATAAATATACCATACCCCCCTAGGGTATAGACTGAAGGAGAAGACAAATGATGAATGGTCCTTTGCATGTCACAGATGCTGAATTCAAGGAAAAAGTTTTGGATTCCAAGATGCCGGTTTTGGTGGATTTCTGGGCGGCGTGGTGTGGTCCTTGCCGGATGATTGCACCCTTCGTTGAAGAACTGGCGAAGGAATATGCCGGCAAAGCCGTCGTTGCCAAGTTGGATACCGATGCCAATCCGCAGACCCCCATGAGTTATGGCATTATGGGGATCCCTACCTTGCTCTTTTTCAAGAATGGCCAAGTGGTGGATCGCATTGTGGGCGCAGTGCCCAAAGCCGTGATCGCCAAGAAACTCGATGCCATTATTGCCAAGTAAGGGAAATATCCCAAATGGAATTGGCGTACACCATCTCGACGGAGAAACCATTGCATCAAGTGGAGCAAGCCGTGAAGGATGCGATTGTCGCAAAGGGCTTTCGTGTTCTTCACGTTCACGATGTTCAGGCAACCTTTGCCGAAAAAGGCGTTCAACGCGAACCGTACAAAATCATCGAAGTCTGCAACGTCAAATATGCAAACCAAGCCCTGACAGTAGACCCACACATCGGCTTGATGATGCCGTGCAAAATCAACGTCTGGGTCGAGCAGGGCAGGACGCAGGTGGCGTTGCTCAAACCATCGTTGTTGACGACATTTTTTCCGCAAGCCGCGCTTGATGCGATGGCGCAAGAAATCGAAGAGGTCTTGCGTGCGGTAGTGGATGCCGCAAAATAAATGGAGCGTGATCAACGATGCCGATTTATGAGTACTTTTGTGATGACTGCAAAGAGTCTTTTGAAGTTTTCGTTCGCTCGATGAGCGCAAAAGTGAACGCCGTGTGTCCCAAATGCGGAAGCGAGCACGTTGAAAAAGAAGTTTCGGCAACTAGTGCATTGGGCTTGGGCGGCGATGGATTCTCCTTGGGTTCCTCGGCGTCAGCTTGTGCGCCGAGTGGCTGAGGATTGCCCAAACGGTAACCCGTGGGGTTACCCAAGATTAGAATGGCGGATAGAAGGCGCTATGGCACAAGACTATAAAGTCGAAATGATCAAGCGGCTCAAACGCATCGAAGGGCAGGCACGCGGCGTGCAGAAAATGGTGGAGCAAGATCGCGATTGCACGGAAATTCTCCTTCAACTGAACGCCATTAACGAAGCGGTGCGCCGGGTGAGTCGGATGTTGGTCGAAGAGTACGCGATCGAGTGTCTGCAAACAACGAGTAAGAAAGGGAAATCGCGCGCGGCGATTGCTTCGATGCTAGAGGTCATCTCGCGTGTGCCACGTTAACACGACCATTTTGCAAAATCGAGAGGATGCAAGCGTCCGTCTAATTTGGAGGAATGATGGGTTTATTACGAGAAGCAGATCGCGAGGGTTTGCGCAAAGAATTGGCAAAACTCGCGACGCCGGTCAAATTGGTCTTTTTCTCTCAAGCCTTGGATTGTGAGTATTGTCCGCTGACCAAACAGGTTTTGGAAGAGATTACCAGTTTGACGGACAAGGTGATTCTACAAGAGTACAATTTTGCGATTGACCGTGAAGCCGTCGAAAAGTACAAAGTTGTGCGTGTGCCTGCCATTGCCATCGTGCGCCTTGAATCGCCCAAGGTATTGGTGACTGGCAATGAAGAGCCGCGCGAAGTGGATTATGGTATTCGATATTATGGCGTGCCGGCGGGCTTTGAGTTTGCCGCGCTCATTGGCGACATTATCAATGTTTCTTTGGGCGAGTCCGGCTTGAGCGAACAAAGCAAGACGGCTCTCAAGCAACTCAAAGATCCATTGCACTTGCAGGTGTTTACCACACCCACCTGACCACACTGTCCTCGTGCAGTCAGGTTGGCTCACCAAATGGCAATGGAAAGTGATCTCATTACGGCGGATGCGGTTGAAGCGTCTGAATATCCGGAACTCTCGGATATGTATCAGGTTTATGCGGTGCCTTTGACCGTTGCCAATAGCAAAGTGCGGATCGAAGGGGGAATGCCGGAGAGTATGTTCATTGATCAGATACTCAACGGAGTGGGCGTACACATTTGAGCGGCTCCCTTCAATACCGATGAAAGATTGAAAATGGACCCCATTCAAAAAATATACACCGAATATAAAACAATCGCGATTGTGGGCGCGTCCAATAATCCCCAGCGTCCTAGTTTTGAGGTTGCCCAGTACTTGCAAGCCCAAGGATTCAAGATCATTCCTGTGAATCCCGCTCTGACCGAATTGTTTGGCGAAAAAGCGTACCCTAATCTCGCGGCGATTCCCGGTTCGGTAGATGTGGTGGACATTTTCCGCAATTCCGAAGCGGTGCCGGAAATCATTGAGGAGGCGATTGCCAAGCAAGCCAAGGTTGTATGGATGCAACCGGGCGCTGAAAATCTGCAAGCCTACGAGCGGGCATCGCAAGCCGGGTTGGAAGTGATTATGGGCGCGTGTATGATGCGCGAACACAAAAAACTCAAGGGAGCGGGGAATGTCTAGCATCAAGACCGCTGGGGTCAAGTGGATTAACGGCAGAGCGTTTGAGACCTTCACCGGTTCGGGACATCGCGGCATCATCGAAGGTGCAGATCAGAAACAGGGTCCCAGTCCGATGGAGTTGTTGTTAGTGGGATTGGCGGGTTGCACTGCGATTGATGTGATTGATATCCTTGAGAAGAAACGTTTGAAAGTTACCGGGCTTGAAGTGCGTGTGGAGGGAACGCGCGCGGAAACATACCCGATGGTCTATACCTGTATTGATGTGATCTATATTGTTCGGGGCAAGGATATTCCAGCTCATGCGGTTGAGCAAGCGATTCAACTCTCGGAAGAAAAGTACTGCAGTGCTGGTGTGATGCTGGGCAAGACGGCCAAGATCAATCATCGTTACGAGATTATCGCCGAATAATTATGATTGGGACGAATTATCGCGTGCCGCAAATTGATGCCGACAAGTGTAAAACGTGCCGGGTGTGTCAGGCGCGCAAAACCTGCCGGCTCAAAGCGTTGATCCAGTTTGAGGCGCACGAGTTGCCCTACATTGATCGTGCGCTGTGTCGCGGTTGCTTGATTTGCATGGACGAGTGTCCGTTCAAGGCGATTGTGGTCGAGTAGGGGCGAGGTTACCTCGCCCTTTTTATTTTCACATTCATCTGGTGATTACCTAAAGCAGAGTTTTCTTATCTCCGCATCTCTACGGTAAAATTAAGATGTGAATAATCACCAGACATTCGTCTGGAGTTCGGACATTTAGAATCGGATCGGATGAAGCCTCCAAAACCGGATAAACCGGGTAAATTTACGGCTGATGGAA
>JBBITT010000018.1:9122-65593 GCA_037440625.1 Chloroflexota bacterium | reverse complement strand
TCATCAATTGTTATTGTATCCGATTCCCCGTGAATGTCAAACGCGATTTTACCGGCGCCGTCCCAAACTGAGCAAACCGAGCACGATGCCAGCGGCAATCCCAAACACAAACGCGCCACGCTGATCGAACAAGGTTCGCACATTGCCGTTGAACTCGCGCGCAAAAACAATACCCACAAACCCATTCTGGATTTCGACTTTTTGTGCCGCCATCACGACTGCACCGCCTTGTCCTACTTGAATCGAATTGCGCGCGACCAAATATTGCGCGCCCCCGGCATCTACTTGGACATTCGTACCTAGGATCGCCACGGCGCCTGCGCCGGCAAGATGCATTTCTTCGGCGCGCGCCAGCGCGATTGCACCTTGCGTTACCTCAACGCGTTCGGCTTCCACCTGGGCAAACGCACTTTGCTTTGCCGTCAAGGATGTCGCCGAAACATTCGCCATGGCGGATTGGGTGGCTGTAACGGACTTGGCGTCCACCGTGTTGGCAGCGCTTTGTGCCAGCGTAACCGTCTCGGCGGTTACATTGTGCAGAGAACGAGAATGCAAATCGAGCGGCTCTACCTCTTGGGCTGGCGCAACCGTGAGCGTGGGGGGCGCTGCCGGCTTGATCGTTCGCTGGCGACGTGGCGCCCGTCTCTTCTTGCCTTCCGATTTTTCCAATTCTGGCATTTCAACCTCCCGGCGCAGCGATGCGACTCCGCTTCGCTCCGTCGCTCTAAACGCACGCGTTCGCTAAATTATCCTACCGGTCCCGCAATCGCTAGCGCATAGTTTTCAATCTGTGCGTACTTTTGCGTTACCGCCAGAATTTCTTCGGCTGTAATCGAACGAATAATGTTGGGATATCGTTGCAAATAGTCCAAACCCAACCCAAACAGTTCAATGTCACTCAACGTTGCGGCGACACCTTCGTTGGTTTCCAAGCGCAAAGCGAGCGAGCCCGTTACAAAATCTTTGGCTTCGTCCAATTCGTCTTGGGTAACTGGTTCGGTCCGCAAGCGTTTGATTTCGGCAAGGATGCCTTCGATGGCGCGATCCACATTTTGCGGATTGACCCCGGCGTGAACTGCCCACGGTCCAGCCCCCAGGTTTGCTTCGATGCCGCTATAGACATAGTACGCTAAACCTTGCTTGTCGCGCACGTTTGCGCCCAAGCGTCCATACAAGCCCAGCCGTCCAAAAATCAAATCGCCTAGACTGAGCGGATAGAAATCCGGATCGTTGCGGCGCACCCCGGGATAACCGAGCACAACGTCCGCCTGCATTTTGCCGGCAAGTGGGGTTACCTTCTTGACGATTTGTTTGAGGCGCGGCGCGTCGGGGATGGCATAGGGAGCCGGTTTGCCTTTACCTTTCCACTGGCCCAGTTTCTTTTCGATTTTTTCGATTGCCTGCTCCGCCGTAACATCGCCAACAATTACTAACGTTAACACATCCGGGCGAAAATATCGCGCATGAAAATCCACGAGCGATTTGAGCGCAAGTTTCTTGACCGTCTCGACACGTCCATCGGACAAGCGATGGTACGGATGCGAGGGGGGATAACACAACGCCCGAAACTCACGATACGAAACATGTTGGGTGTCGTCATCGGCTTCTTTGAGATCGGCGAGAATATCCGTGCGTAGTTTTTCGACCTCGCGGCGCGGAAAGGTGGGGTGCATCAACACATCGGCAACAATATCCAGCAAGCGATCGAAATCTTCGACCAACGATTTACCGCTAATGCCAACAGTCTCCATTCCCGCGCCAATGCCGAACGCGAGTCCATTGCGATCCAGTTCGGCATTCAATTTTTGAAACGTGCGCTTGCGCGTGCCACGTTGCAACGCGGCAACTGCCAAGTGCGCCAATCCGGAAGTCTGATTGGTATCGTAGAGACCACCCGCGCGCAACCTGCCGCGCAAAGTTACCGAAGCATTGGTGTGATTTTCTTTGACCAGAATCGTCAAGCCGTTCGGGAGAACGGTTCGAGTAACCGTTTCGGGAGTGATGGGAATGATGGATGCCATTTATTTCCTCCCGCGTTTGGTTGTCGCTGGTTTGCCATTTGTGGGGATAAACCAACCAACCGTGCGATTCGTTTCGGCAAAATATTTTGCCGCCACGCGCCGCACATCCGATTTCTTGACGTGGACCAAATCATCCAAAAATGTGGCGTAGCGTTTGTACGAGTCCATAATTTCCCACTGCCCCAGCCAGTAACCCAGATTCATCACCCCATCGGTGGCGTACACAAATTGCGATTTCACTTGCTTGATGACCTGTGCCAACTCTTGATCGGTAACCGGTTTGGTCGCAATTTTTTCCAGTTCTGCAAAAATCGCGCGCTCTACTTTTTCGATGGGCACGCCCGGGCGCACCGTTGCCCCCACATCAATCGAGCCCGGGTCTAACGTGGCGCGAAAACTGCAACTCACATCTGTTGCCAAACCGGTCTCGACCAACGCTCGATACAAGCGCGATGAGCGTCCCGGACTTGCGCCGCCAGAAAAGCTCAGTCCGCCCACGCCGGACAAGATGCCGGCGAGAACAAAAACCGGCAAGAAATCCGGGTCGCTGGCTTTGGGAGCGTGATACAAGGCGTGAAAATAGGCAAGCGGACCTGGCCGCCTCAAGATTGCACGCCGTTCACCTTCTTGCGGTGGCTCAACGCTAGTTACCGGGGGAATGTCCTTGCCGCGCGGAATCTTGCCAAACGTTTCTTGAATCTTGGCGAGCATGGTATCGGCATCCAAATCGCCCGCGACAACGATGATCGCATTGTTCGGCACATAGTACGTTTTATAGTGTTGATACAATTGATCTCGCGTCATGGTTTGCAAATCAGTCTTCCAACCAATCGTATCGTGATGATATGGATGAACCTTAAACGCCAAGGCTTGGACTTCTTCGCTCAACAAAAAGCGCGGCTCATTCTCCGCGCCTTCTCGTTCGGAGATGATGACGGTGCGTTCACTATTTACTTCGTCAGGATCGAACAAGGCATTCACCATGCGATCCGATTCGATGCGCAACGCCAGATCAATGCGATCGCTGGGTAAGAGTTCAAAGTAGGTCGTGAAATCCATCGAAGTGAAGGCATTGTCCACGCCGCCGTTGCGATTGATGAGATGCATAATCTCGCCTTTGCCTAACGTGGGCGTGCCTTTGAACATCATATGTTCGACCCAATGCGAGATGCCCGTGATGCCCGGCACTTCGTTGCGCGAACCCACGCGATACCAAATCCAAAACGTAGCCACTGGCGCACTATGCACCGGCACAAGCAAAATCTTTAAACCATTGTCAAGATGCGTTTCGCGAACGCTGTTCATTGAACCCCTTCGTCCTCTGTCTTTCGTCATCCGTCATCCCTAGATTCCCATCACCTTGTTCAACGCGCGCACCGCTTCACCTGACTTTTGAAGCGCGGCGAGTTCATCGGCGTTGAGATCAAGTTTGACGATTTCTTCGATGCCGCGCGAACCCAGTTTGACCGGCACCCCGGCATAGACGCCGCTGATCCCATACTCGCCTTCCAAATAAGCAATGCACGGCAAAATTTTCTTCTTGTCCAAGAGGATCGCATCCACCATTTCAGCGACCGCTGCGCTAGGCGCATAGTACGCCGAACCGGTCTTGAATAGATTCACCACTTCAGCGCCGCCATCTTTGGTGCGTTGCACCAAGGCGGCAATTTTTTCTTTGGGCAAGAGTTCGGTCAAGGGAACGCCCGCCACAGTCGTGTAACGCGGTAACGGCACCATTTGATCACCATGCGCGCCCAACACATACGCATCCACATTCTGCACCGAGACGCCCAACTCTTCAGCGATGAATGTGCGGAAACGCGCGCTATCGAGCACGCCGGCTTGGCCAATGACGCGATGCTTGGGAAACTGGGTGACGTGCCACATCAATTGCGTCATCGCATCCACCGGATTCGTTACCACAATAACGATTGCATTGGGCGCGTACTTGGCGATGTTTTCCGCCCAACCCCCAACGATTTTTTGATTGGTCAAGATCAAATCGTCGCGGCTCATCCCGGGTTTGCGTGCAATCCCGGCGGTCATTATCACGATGTCCGAATCGGCAATCTTTTCTGCGCCAACGCCCGGTTGTTCAACCAACTTGGCAGTGGCGTAATCATAACGCATCGTCTTGCCAACGGTATAACCGTTGATATTCACGTCGTACCCCAAGATCGGTCCCGCCTCCCTCAAATCAAGCGCGACCCCCTCAGCCACAAATTCGACGACGTCCATCACCACGAGATCGGCATAGTTTCGTTCTGCCAACCGTTGTGCCGTCGTCGAACCGACTTTACCCGCGCCAATCACGGTGATTTTTTTACGCATACGTGTCTCCTTCCGATAGATGATAACAGAACGCGGGTCAGAAGCACTCACTTCTGACCCATCGTTCTTCTTACACGCCGTCTCTGGACCTTGCGCTCATTTGCGATGATTGATTTTTGAAGCGCAGAGATAAACTACGGGACCATTCCCATTCACATCCGCCCAATGCGGGGTATCCGCCGGCAAATCCAAACGATCGCCTGGTCCCAGCACAATCTCTTCGCCGGTTTCAGGTAACCCAATCCGCAACTTGCCGCGCACCACCACACGCACTTCCGGGTACTCGTGCGTATGAACCGGGTACACCGTGCCAGAGGGATCCGTCCACTCAGATACCGATAATCCTTCACCCGTCAGGGCGCTCCGCAGTGCCTCCAGAGACGGCGCTGTCTCTTTGTTCCAACGGGTCAATCGCATTTCACCAACTCGATTCGATCCAAATGAATTACCGCTCTACCACAACGGCGATTGAATTTTACAACGGAGCCAACACTCTGTCAATCAGGCAAATCTCTTATTTTATCCCGGCGATTTCTTCCAACATCGCGGTCGTCAACGATTTGGGCCGCTCGATGGGTTGGCCGAGCGCGCGTGCCCACACCGCATTCGCGGTTACACCTAGGGCGCGACCCACGCCAAACAACACGGTGTAGAAATCGAACTCGCGGATACCATAGTGATATTGCAATGTGCCACTGATCGCATCCACATTGGGCCATGGATTCTTGACTTTGCCGGTGGCTTTCAACACATCGGGGATCGTTTGATAAACAAGTTCCGCCAGCCGGAACAAATCATCATTCGGCAAATATTTTTTGCCAAATTCGTACTGCGCCACAAAGCGCGGGTCAGGGGTACGCAAGACGGCATGGCCGTACCCGGGAATCACTTTGCCCGCCGCGAGGGTTTCGTGGGCATACTGGGTGAGTTCTTCTTTCGAGGGTACGCGACCAAATTTTTTATACACTCCCAGCAACCACCCCAGACATTCTTGATTGGCTAGACCATGCAACGGACCCGCCAAGCCATTCAGCCCCGCCGAGAACGCATAATAAATATCCGAAAGCGCCGAGCCGATGAGATGAACTGCATGCGCGCTCACGTTGCCGCTTTCGTGATCGGAATGCAGGATAAAGTAAAGGCGTGACAGGTCTTCGTACTCTGGATTGTGGACTCCCATCATCCGCGCAAAGTTGCCGCCCCAATCGAGATTCGAATCGGGAACATAGACTTCGCACTTTTGGTATTTGAGGCAATAGATCGTCGCGGCAATTTCCGGCAGTTTCGCAATCAAATTCATACTGTCTTCCAACATTGGAATCCAGTATTCCTCTTTTTTCATTCCTGCGCTGTACCGTTTGGCAAACACCGATGAAGGTTGTAGCGCCAACACTGCCATCGAAAACAGTGTCATGGGGTGCGTGTCTTCGGGCATTCCACGCAAAACATTGACGACATGTTGAGGAACGAACGAACGCGCCTTCCATTCGGCTTCGACTTGTTGGGCTTGCTCAGCCGTAGGAATTTCGCCGGTCAAGAGGAGATAGTACAGTCCACCCACATAGGGTACAGTTGCGCCCGGTGGCTTGGGCAATTTCTCGAGTACTTCTGGGATAGTAAATCCGCGAAAACGAATACCGGTCTGCGGATCAACGTACGAAATATCGGTAACCAATCCTTCAATATCACGCATTCCACCATAAATTTGCTCAATCGTGATGGTACCGACCTGCGTATTGCCGTACTCTTTGGTGAGTTTTCGGACGCGCTCACGCCATTCCGGGAGCCGCGCCGCAATTTGGTCTTGTAGTTGCATAATGACATCCTCCGTTGTTTAGATTCCAAAACGCCGCAAAAGTTACACGCGCCCGGCTTCTTCTGCCTTGACCCGTTGCAACGCCACAACGGCGACCTCAATCATCCGGTCGTCCGGCTCACGCGTGGTCAACGATTGCAACCACAAACTGGGTTTAACCACGAGCCAATCCAGAATCGGATTGCTCCGATGCGCCGAACTAAATTTGATCAACTCGTAACTGAGCGCGGCAACCACAGGGATCAATAGAATACGCGAAGCGATGCGAAGCAACATCGGTGGTTGACCCAACAACGCAAACACAAAAATCGAAACGACGACGACGGTGAGTAGAAAGCCGGTGCCACAACGAGGATGCTCTTTGCTGTAGGTCTGGATAATTTCCGGCTTCAACTCTGCCCCGGCTTCATCCGCTGCAATCGTCTTGTGCTCCGCGCCGTGATATTGAAACACTCGGCGAATATCCGGCATCAAACTGATCGCTCCGATATAACCCAAAAAGATGACCAATCGAATCACGCCTTCCAAAAGATTGCTGACCACTGATGCACTCACCGCAGAGAATTGCGCGTTGAGATAAGGATCCATCAAGCCAACCAATCCCAGCGGCACCACAAAAAACAAACCAATGCCAAATGTTAACGAGACGGCAAGCGTCCCCAACGCAACGCCAGTCGGCAAAGCCGGTGGCGTATCCGCCGCACGACTTGATTCGGCTAGCGCATCTTTTTTGGCCTCATCGGCAACGGCAATGTTGGCCGAATGCAACAACATCTTGGTGCCCAGCACCAACGTGTCCCATAAAATCGTCCCGGCACGCAAGAACGGAATCTTGGACCACGCCCCATTGTAGATCGCCGGCGAAATCGGTTCCACGATGGAAACGATTTCGCCTTTGGGATCGCGCACTGCACACGCCACCAAGCGACGACCGCGCATCATCACCCCTTCGATCACGGCCTGTCCGCCATACAAAATCTTGTCGCTCACTGTTTCTGACCTCGTTTCAAAGTGAAACGATTTTACACGAGAGGCAGAACACTGTCAATTCGCTTTGCGTTTTCACCGATTATCAGGTAGAATCAGGATAAATAGAATACTTTTGACACACCTAGTCCGCTATGGTATTATTGCATTGAACAATGCAGGAGAAGTGAATGCCCAAAAAGAATGGTGAAAAGAAATCGCATACTGCCCTGATTGAACCCACCGTTCCGTCCACCGAATTTGCGCTGGTGCCCGTCCGCGACACAGTCATCTTTCCCCACTTGATGAGTCCACTCGTCGTCGGACGCGATCGTTCTGTCCGCGCAATTGAAGCCGCACTCGGTGATAATCAACCCATCGTCATCTTTTTGCAACGCGATCCGGAAATCGCTGAACCCGGCGCCACCGATCTGTTCAATATCGGCACCTTGGTTACCGTGGGGCGAATGTTGCGCATGCCCGATGGCACGACCAACGTCATCACCCAAGGCGAAGAGCGCGTCAAACTCATCGAAATTGTTCAAACCGATCCGTACCTGCGCGCGCGTGTGACGATCATCCACGAACCGCGCGACAAGACGATTGAAACCGAAGCGTTGATGCGTGCCGTCCTAGCACTCTTTGAAAAGGTCGTGCGACTCAGCCAAAACTTGTCCGATGATGCCTACATCGCCGCGATGAACGCCGATCGCCCGGGCTGGCTCGCCGATCTCATTGGTTCGACGCTCAATCTGGAATTGGGCAAACGGCAAGAATTGCTCGAGACAATTGACCCGGTTGCGCGCTTGCAAAAAGTTTCTGTCTTGCTTGCCCACGAACTCGATGTGCTGGAATTGCAAAATAAAATTCACAGCCAAGTGCAAGAAGAAGTTGATAAGAATCAACGCGAATATTATTTGCGCGAACAGATGCGCATCATCCAACACGAACTTGGCGAGATGGATGCCCAAGCGCGCGAAGTGAGCGAACTGCGTACCAAGATCGAACAAGCCGGGATGCCCAACGAAGTCGCCGAAAAAGCCAAACACGAATTGGAGCGCTTGGCACAAATGCCCAACGCCGCGCCCGAAGTCGGCATCATCCGAACGTATCTCGATTGGCTCATCGCGTTGCCGTGGACCAAAGCCACGGTGGACAATCTCGATGTGACCGCCGCCGCCAAACTTTTGGATGAGCAACATTATGGTTTGAAAAAAGCCAAGGAACGCATCCTCGAGTACATCGCGGTGCGCAAACTAGCCGCCGAAAAAATGCGTTCGCCGATTTTGTGTTTTGTGGGTCCGCCCGGCACCGGCAAAACCTCGATGGGGCGTTCGATTGCCCAAGCACTCGGTCGCTCGTTTGTGCGCGTCTCGCTCGGCGGCATCCACGATGAAGCCGAAATTCGCGGCCATCGTCGCACCTACATTGGCGCGATGCCAGGTCGGATCATTCAAACGATGAAACGCGCCGGGACGATCAACCCGGTCTTTATGCTCGACGAGGTGGACAAGATCGGCGCAGACTTTCGCGGCGATCCCAGCGCGGCCCTGCTCGAAGTCCTCGATCCTGAACAAAACAACGCGTTTAGCGATCATTATCTCGATGTCTCGTACGATTTGTCCAAAGTGATGTTCATCACCACCGCCAACATTCTCGAGCCCATTCCCCCGGCGTTGCGCGACCGAATGGAAGTGATCGAGTTTCCGGGGTACATCGAAGAAGAAAAAGTGGCAATTGCCAAACAATTCCTCATTCCGCGCCAAAAAGAAGAACACGGTCTCACCGAATCGCCGCGCTTTTCCGACGAAGCGATTCGTAGTCTCATTCGCGAGTACACGTATGAAGCCGGCGTGCGCAACCTTGAACGCGAAATCGCCAATGTCTGCCGCAAGATCGCCCGAATGATTGCCGAAGGGAAACACGCCCCCACGCACATTACGCGCGAATCGTTGTTCAAGTATTTAGGTCCTACCAAGTTTACCTACGGCGTCAAAGAAGAACGCGATCAAATCGGCGTGGCAACTGGCGTGGCAGTCTCGGAAGCCGGCGGCGATACGATGGCTATCGAAGTCACGTTGATGCGCGGCAAAGGGGGCTTGTTGCTCACCGGTCAACTCGGCGAGGTCATGCAAGAATCGGCCCAAGCCGCGCTCTCTTACGCGCGCACCCATGCTAAAGAACTGGGCTTGAAAGTCAATTTCGACAAACTCGATATTCACATTCACGTCCCCGAAGGAGCGATTCCCAAAGATGGACCTTCGGCCGGCATCACCATTGCGACCGCCCTCATCAGCGCGCTTTCGCATCGCGCCGTGCATCGCGATGTGGCAATGACCGGCGAGATCACCTTGCGCGGTCGCGTGCTACCCATCGGCGGCTTGCGCGACAAAGTGTTGGCGGCACATCGCGCCGGCTTGAAGACGATGCTCATTCCCAAAAAGAACAAAAAAGATATGGTGGACATTCCCAAAAAAGTTCAACGCGAGATGCAGTTTATCTACGTGGACAAGATGGAGCAAGTGTTGCCCGTGGCGCTCTCGCGAAGCCCCCAGCCAGCACGCCGAACCTTGGGAAAAAAGTAGAAACCATTCCCCTGAATCTATAATTCCGAAATCTACAAAGGAGTCTGCCTTGGTTACCTGCCCCAACTGTGGTAGTTCGGTCGCATCCACTCAACGGTACTGCGGCAACTGTGGGACCGATGTGCAAGCGGCAATGGCAGCACGCGGCGCACCGGTTTCCGATACCCAGCCATCTCCGTACGCGTACGCGCAACCCACGTACGATTACGCACCAACGTACAGCGAACCTTCGCGCGCGCCAATGCGTTTGATCCTGATTGCTGGGGTCGTGCTTTTGGTGGCATGCTGCGCTTTTGCGTGCGGCTTGCTCATCGGCTTTGAATTGATTCCCGATGTGCTGGGATTGACCGGCGGTGCGGCAACCCCCAGACCTACACCGCGTTTTACGCCAACGCCACAAGGTATGATTCTCTGGTTCATCTAGGATGAAACCGGCGAGCGACGCCGAGAACCCGATCGTTCGCCATTGGTCGAGATGTAGCATGCTCCCAGAAGACCTCACAGCGTTATATCGCCAAGGGCAAAGCGAAACGCTAGCGTTCGAAGCCGAGTCGGTCGCGTTAAATCATCTGGCTCAAGTCCTGGCCGCGTTTGCGAATGCAAACGGCGGCATTTTGCTTTTGGGTATTGATCCCAAAGGCACGGTGCGCGGCATCAAAGACCCGGAAGCCACCCTCGAAAAAGCCCTTGCCGCCGGTTTGCGCTGTGAGCCACCGCTGATTCTGCCGCGCCCGGAAATCGCCACGATGGAAGACAAACCGATTGTCGTGGTTCAAGTGCCGCCCGGCTTACCCCACGCCTATAGCTTGCGTGGCAAGTACGTTACGCGTGTGGGCAAAAAAATTTCCACGCTCGGTCCGCGTCAACTGCGCCAACTCTTGCGCGAACGCGGCGAAGCCAACTTTGAAGCGCTCCCCGCCCCCGGTGCAACGCTGGACGATTTGGACCAAGCCCTGATCCACCAGTACGCCGCCACTTTTCTCGGCGATGCCCCCATCAAAAAAGACGCACTCATTGATTTGCTGTATCGGCGCGGGTGCATCACCAAAGAAGAGAACGGTTGGCGTCCCACGACATCGGGTTATTTGCTTTTTGCGCGCGACCCGCAACGCGCGTTTCCCAGCGCTGAGATTTTGCTCGCGCGATATTCGGGCAAACAAATGACCGATGAATTTGTGCGCGAGGTAGCACGGGGCTCTCTCCCCGAACAAATCCGCCGCGCCGAAGCATGGATCGTAGCCAATATGCGCAAAGGTTCGCGCATTGATACATTCCAACGCGAAGATCGCACCGAATACCCTCTGCCCGCTGTTCGCGAAGCCATCATCAACGCCGTTGCCCATCGCGATTATGCCATTCGCGGCGATGAGATTCGCGTGATGATGTTTAGCGATCGCATCGAAGTGTACAGCCCGGGACGATTACCCGGGCACGTAACCGTCGAGAACATTGTCGAAGAACGTTTCTCGCGCAACGAAGTGATCGCCCAAGTCCTCGCCGATCTGGGCTTTATCGAGCGATTGGGATACGGCATTGACCGGATGATTCGTTTGATGCGCGAGTGGGGCTTGCCCGCGCCACGCTTTGCCGAAACCTCGAACGGTTTTCGGGTTACCTTGCGCGGACCCGGCGAACGTTTACTCAGCGATGAAATTGACAAGAGCAAATGGCGACGCTTGGCTTTGAACGAACGCCAACAAACCGCGCTTGATTTCATCGTCAAGAATCAACGCATTGCCAATCGCGATTTCCGCGATCTGTTCCCGGACGTGAGCGAAGAAACGATCCGCCGTGACCTGGCGGATTTGGTCGAAAAAGATGTCTTGATCAAGATGGGCGATAAAAAGGGGACGTATTATATCTTGAAATGAAAATTTGCCGTTGACACGTGCCGCCGTCAGTGGTATAATCTGGTCAGTAATGGTCTAGACCATAGCAGACATCTTAGCGTGTCTGCCCACAGGAAGGTCAACGGTGACACTTCGACGGCACCACCCCATTCCGCTCTATCAGCAACTTGAAGCCACTTTGCGCGCGCAAATCGAAAGTGGCAAATTCCGCACGCACGAACGCCTCCCTTCTGAACGTGAACTGTCCCAGCAATTTGGCGTGAGCCGCATGACCGTGCGCCAAGCCCTGGACGCGCTTGCCCAACAAGGACTCATCTACGGCAAAGTCGGCAAAGGCACCTTCATCAGCGAACCCAAGATTGATCAACAACTCGTCGCGCTCACCGGCTTTTCGGAGGATATGCAACGCCGAGGCCAAGTCGCGTCCAGTCGCGTCCTCAAAGCGGCGTGTATTACTGCCACCAAAGACATTGCCACCGCGCTGCAGATCGAACCCAAGACGCGCGTGGTAAACCTCATTCGCGTGCGATTGGCAAACAACACACCTCTTGCTCTCGAAAATTGCTTTCTCCCCTTGCATCTCTGCCCTGACATTCTGGCGCACGATTTTAGCCGGGAATCGTTGTACGATGTTCTGCGCCATCAGTATGGTTGGCATCTTGTGCGTGCGCAACAAACAGTTGAAGCCCGACTTGCCAACGAAGAAGAACTCACGTTACTGAAACTGAAACACCCCGCACCGATCCTGGCAATTGAACGCATCACGATGGTAGAACAAGGATTCCCAATTGAGTATGTGCGCTCGGCGTACCGCGGCGACCGGTACAAATTCAGCGCACTCCTCACGCCCAGCCGATGAACGCTGTCAAAACCGGATTAGAAATCCTACTTCAGAACCCAGCCAAATACGTGGGCACACGACGCGTTGGATTACTCACCAACGCCAGCGGCGTTACGCGTGATTTAAGACCCAACCTCGATGCGTTGCATGAGGCGGGCGTCAACGTGGTCGCATTATTCAGCCCGGAACACGGCTTGCTGGGTGCTGCTCGCGAAGGCGAGGATGTTACTTCCGGTGTTGACGAACACACCGGCTTGCCCATTCATTCGCTTTACGGAGAGACACGCAGACCAACGCGTGAGATGCTCGCTGGCGTTGATGTGATGTTGTTCGACATGCAGGATGTAGGCGTGCGATTCTACACTTATACCACTACACTTGCGCTCACGCTTGAAGCGTGCGCAGAAAATCGCATTCCGCTCATTCTCCTGGATCGCCCCAACCCCATCAACGGTAACACCCTCGAGGGTCCCATGCTCGACCCGTCGTTGCAATCGTTCGTGGGGCATGGTCCCTTACCGATTCGGTACGGAATGACGCTAGGTGAACTGGCGCAGTTTTACAATCACGAATTGAGCATCGGTGCAGAATTATACGTCGTTGCAATGCAAGGTTGGCAACGCGAGATGTGGTTCGATGAGACCGGCTTGAGTTGGGTGCCCACTTCGCCCAATATGCCCACGTACTCTACCGCCACGGTTTACCCGGGAATGTGCCTCATCGAAGGAACCAATTTATCATTAGGACGCGGCACAGCGTTACCGTTTGAAATTGTTGGCGCACCGTGGCTGGACGCGTACGCACTCGCCGAAGCAATGAACGCCATCAACCTGAACGGTGTTCGTTTTCGTCCGATCGCCTTTGTGCCGAACGCTAACAAGTTTGCGAATATTACTTGTTACGGTGTCCAAATCCATGTCATTGATCGCAAGGCAATGCAACCGGTAACGATGGCGCTACATCTCATTCGCACCATTCGACAAATGTACCCTGATCACTTGGCATGGAACGCGAATGCTTTTGATCGTCTAGCCGGCGATGCGAGCGTCCGACTCAAGATCGAACAAGGTGAAACGGTTGCGAATATTGTTCAAACCTGGACAGCCGCACAACATCGGTTCAATGCGCAACGACACCAGTATCTTCTCTATGCCTAAAGGGAGAAACTATGGCGGTGAGCACGGACCTTTCGACCAATCAATTGGATATCTGGGTAATCATTGACAAGATCAAAAACAATTTTCTTTTACGTCGGATCCTCAAAGCATTGTTTACCATCTGGGTCGTTACCACGATTACCTTCTTTGTGATCCGCGCTATGCCCGGCAACCCAGTCGAAATTATGATTCAAGAATTGACGGCGGCGGGTGTCTCGCCGGACGATGCCAAGAATCAAGCGGCGGCATTGCTCAATATCAATCTCGATGAGCCGGCCTATATGCAGTACTTGGATTATCTGGGCAATGTTCTGCGCGGCGATCTGGGCAATTCGTACAAATCGCGCGGACTCAAGGTAATTGATATCATCGCCCAAGTATTGCCGTGGACGATTTTTAGTGTTGGACTATCTCTCTTGATCACTTTTTCGCTTGGCATTGCGTTAGGCGCATTGATGGCGTACAAACGCGACACCTGGATTGATAATTTGTTGAGTAATCTCGCCGCTACCCTAGACGCCGTGTCTCCGTACCTCATCGGCTTGCTCGCTATTTTGCTCTTTGGCGTGATTTGGAAAATCGTCCCAATCTCTGAAATGCGTGGCGCGCTCTCCCCGGGCGTGCAACCCGAATTTTCGTTCGAATTTTTTGTTGACGTGTTCCACCATGTCAAAATCTTGCTCCTCGTTTACGTGCTTTCCTCGGTGGGCTCGTGGATGCTGATTATGAAGAGCAACACCATTTCCACGCTGGGCGAGGATTACGTTACGGTGGCGCGCGCGCGCGGCTTGCCGGATTCGCGCATCCTAACGGCTTACGTCGGTCGCAACGCCACGTTGCCCCTCTTTACCCGGCTTGCTATCACCATCGGCTTTGCCGTTGGCGGTTCGGTCTTGCTCGAAACACTCTTTACGTATCGCGGGGTGGGTTATCAACTCGCGCGCGCGATCAGTGAACGCGATTATCCGGTGATGCAAGGCGTCTTTATCGTCATTACGTTTGCCGTTGTCTTTGCCAACCTGATTGCCGATCTCTTGTACGGCTGGCTGGATCCACGCATCCGCATTGTGGGAGGAAACGATTGATGCAACGCCTCATTGACACGCTCACCCGCACGTGGCGCGAAACAGTCAAAACATTCAAATTACTCAGCCGCAACAAGATGGGGATGTTTGGTTTTTTGATGACGCTGACGATTATTTTGCTTTCCTTCGTCGGTCCCATCATTTGGCCCCCCGAGCAATCGGCGAATGTGGCGGACATTAACCAAGGCATCTCCGCCAAGCATTGGCTAGGCACCGATTTTCAAGGGCAAGACAATTTGCGCAAAGTGATCAACGGCGGCAAGGACATTGTCACTGTCGCATTTCTGACCGGCGTGCTCGCCACGTTCTTTGGCGTCATCATCGGTTCGTTCAGTGCGTTTGTCGGCGGCAGCGTGGATAGTCTCTTGATGGAGTTGGTCAACATCTGGTTGACCATTCCCAAGTTTCCACTTCTCGCAGTTACCGCCACCGTCGTCAAACTCAACGACCCGGTAACGCTTTCGTTATTGATTGCGTTCCTCGATTGGCCCTCCTTGGCGCGCCAAGTGCGTAGTCAGGTCTTGTCGCTCAAGAAACGCGATTACATTGAAGCGGCAACCATGCTCGATCTAGGCACACGCAACATTATTCTGAGCGAACTATTGCCTAACATGATGTCGTTCATTATGATCTCGATGATTGGGATTATGACGTTTGCGATTTATCAGCAGACCAGTTTGGTCTTTCTGGGCATTGTGCCTTATTCGAGCGCGAACTGGGGCGTGATGATTAGCGCGGCGGAACGACGCGGTGTGCTGTTCAATCAGCAAGCGATGTGGAGCATTCTCGCCCCAATGGGCGCGATTGTACTGTTTCAACTGGCACTCGTTTCGTTTGCGCGTTCGCTAGACGAAGTATTCAATCCAAGACTCAGAACTACCGTTTAATCGTTCCCTCGTTGGTTTGTTACCCGGCAAACAATGCAACGAACCAACGAGGCAACCAAAAAACTATGAATCCCACTCTTTCCGTTCAACATCTCTCGATCGAATACCAAGCCCGTCGCGGGCGCGTGCAAGCCATCCGGAACGTCTCGTTCGATGTCAACAAAGGCGAAGCGGTCGCCCTCATTGGCGAGAGCGGTTCCGGCAAAACGACGCTGGGTTTGGGCATTGTGCAACTATTGCCGGGCACCGCCAAGATCACTCAGGGCAAAGCGATTTATCACCGCAATGGACACGCCATTGACACCCTTGCACTCAAGGGCAAAGCCCTGCGCGAGTTTCGGTGGAAAGAATGCGCGATGGTTTTCCAATCCGCCCTCAACTCACTCAATCCCGTACTTCGCATTGCCGATCAGTTTAGCGACACGGCCAAAGCGCATGGCTATTTACAAGGTCGTGCGCTGGCAGACCGCGCCCGCGACTTGCTCTCGCTGGTGCGCCTGGACCCCGACCGCGTGTGGAAATCGTTCCCGCACGAATTATCCGGCGGAATGCGCCAACGCGTTTTGATCGCGTTGGGCTTGTTGCTCGAGCCGCAACTCTTGATTCTGGACGAGCCGACCACCGCGCTCGATATTCTGACTCAACGCAACATTATGGATGTGCTGAAAGAATTACGTCAGAAACTTGATTTTTCGTTGATCTTTATTTCGCACGATCTCTCGCTTGCCGCTGAACTCGCCGATCGCGTTGCCACCGTGTACGCCGGCAAGATTGTCGAGATGGCGGACGTGCAAACAACGTTTCGCGAACCCAAACATCCATACACCATCGGCTTGATTAATGCGGTCCCCACCCTCAAAGGTACGCGGGAAGAACTCACTTCGATTCCCGGCTCGCCACCGGATTTAATCGAATTGCCGACCGGGTGCAAGTTTCATCCGCGTTGCCCGCTGGCAGACGCCCAATGTAAGCAAAACGAGCCGGAGTTGGAACCCATCAGCCCAGGACATCAGGTGGCTTGTTGGCATTGGAAATTGGCACGTGAATCGCTAAACAAATTCAAGGCATAACGCAATGGCAGAGATTCTTCGGCTTGAACATCTCACCCGGACATTTCAGGTGAAACGGCAAACGATCAAAGCCGTGGACGATGTGTCGCTTTCGATTCAAGAAGGCGAAATCTTGTGCTTGGTCGGTGAATCGGGTTGCGGCAAAACAACGACCGGCAAAATGATCGCGGGTCTTTTGCCGCCTTCCACCGGCCGAATTATATTTCGCGGCAAGGAGATTACCACCCTGCGCGGGATAGATCGCAAACAATATCGGTTGGGCGTGCAAATGATTCATCAAGACGTGTACGCCTCGCTCAATCCCGTACACACCATTTACGACATTATCGCCGCGCCCTTGCGCCATCACGGGTTTGCCTCGAGCGAAGCCGCTACCCAAAAACGCGTGCGCGAATTACTCGAGACCGTTGATCTCACCCCGCCCGATGATTTTCTGGACAAGTATCCGCATCAACTCAGCGGCGGACAACGTCAGCGGGTTTCCGTTGCACGCGCCCTCACCGTGAATCCATCGTTCATCATTGCAGATGAAGCCGTGTCCATGGTGGACGTTTCGATTCGCATCAGTCTGCTCAAGACGATGTCGAAACTCAAAGAGGCGATGGGGCTATCGGTCTTGTTCATCACCCATGATCTTGCCTTGGCAAAATATTTTGCGTGGGAAGGACGCATCGGCGTGATGTATCTGGGGCGTCTAGTGGAACTCGCACCGGCGCATCAACTCGTCGAGAATCCACAACATCCGTACACCCAAGTCTTACTCTCGGCAATCCCAGAAGCCGACCCCGAAGTCACGCGTCGCAAAAAACATATCCAACTGCGCAGTATGGACATTCCTAGTTTGCTTCGTTTGCCAAGCGGCTGTGCGTTTCATCCGCGTTGTCCGGCATTCATCGGTCCAGTGTGCGAACAGGTTGTACCCGAATTACGGCCCAAAGATGGCGCGATGGTTGCCTGTCATCTCGCCACTCGCCATTCATCACTCACCACTTGATTATGAGTCCCGAACTTGGTCAGGCTTGGTTTCGTATTGCTGTTTTTATCACGGTCGTATCCGCGCTCTTGATTCCATTCCAATCACACGACAGCGCCGAGTTTGTTATTTCCGTTGTATCACTGATCGTCGGTCTGATTTTCATTGGCATCGTGGCCATCGTTACACGCCGTTCGATTCATTAAGAGGAGGTGATCACCCAGCACGAAACTCACGATCAACCCCAATTTGTAACTCTAAATCGAGGAGAAGAAAAAATGAAACGGATTTTGCTCGTACTTGCATTGGTGGCTGTGTTCGCATTGGTTGCGTGCGCGACGCCCACGCCCGAACCCACCAAGGCGCCGCCTACTGCCGCACCGACCCCCGTGCCACCCACGGCGACCAAACCCCCGGAACCCACCAAGGCGCCCACCGTGCCACCCACGGCTCCGCCCGCGTCGAGTTCTGCAAGCGCCGCGCCGACCGTCGCAGGACCCAAACCAGCCATTCTCACCCTCACCTTGAGAAAGGGAGTCAAGTGGAGCGATGGCACACCCTTCACGGCAAAAGAAGTGGTTGGGACATGGAACATTCTTTGGTTGCAAAGCAGTTCATCGTGGAACTTTTTGAACGATGTGGTCGCCAAAGATGATGTTACGGTCGAGTTCAACATCAAGACGCCGGGACCCGCCATTCTAGACACGATCATTCGCTCGACCATCACGCGACCGTACTCCCAATATGGCAAGTGGATGGACGCTGCCGCCGACTTTCGAAAAAAGAATGCGGATCGCAAGGGCGACGATGTGAAAAAAGTGCTGGACGAACTCCTTGCCTTCCGTCCGGCAAGTGCAGTGGTATATGGTCCATTCAACATTGACCCCAAGAGTGTAACCGAAGCACAATTGACGATGGTTAAGAACCCCCTTGGGTTCAACGCCGACAAGATTGACTTTGACAAAGTAACGGTCTATTGGGGCGATACCGCGCAAGATATGCCGCTCTATCTCTCCAAGGATATGGACTATTCTTCGAACGCATATAGCCCGGCGAACTTGCAAGCGATTCGCGCGGCGAACCCGGACGTCGTCGTGCTCGGCGGTCCCGCCACAAACGGACCTGGTATCTACTTTAACAACGATGTCTATCCGTTGAACAAGGTTGAAGTGCGCCAAGCCTTTGCCTACTATATTGATCGCGTGGAAAACTGCAAGGTAGCGTTTGGCGAATCGTGCCGCCCGGTCAAGTACGAAGTGGGCTTTACCGATGCGGCTGTCCCCGCCTGGTTGAGCGATGATCAAATCAAGAAACTGAACACGTACGAACCGGATCCCAAGAAAGCCGATGCCCTCTTGACTGGTCTCGGTTTCAAAAAAGGTTCGGATGGCATCTGGGTGGATGACAAGGGCAAGAAGATGGAGTACGAACTGATCGTTCCCGGCGACTTTACCGAATACCTTGCTTCGTCCGAAAACGTTGCGCAACAACTGGGCAAGTATGGCATCAAGATCACCGTCAAGCCCTATCAATCGGCAGAACGCAACAATGTCCACAAAGCCGGCAAGTATCAACTCTCCATGGACATTGGTTTCCGCTTTACCTACTTCCACCCCTTTGTCTCGTACGATTACAACCTGCGCCCCGGCATCGGCTTCAAAAATGATCCGGAAGGTGCCGAAGGCGCGCGCGGGATGAATTTCCCGTACAAACAAAAGACCGCCGAGGGCAAAGAAATCAACATCAAGGAATGGGTGGACAAGATGGCAGAAGGTTTCGATACGAATGTACAGAAACCGTACGTCGCTGACGTTGCCTCAATGTTCAACGCCAATCTGCCGGTCTTGCTCATGTTCGAACGCTACCTCACCGATCCGGTGGACACCAAGTCGCGGGTAACCGGCTGGTTGCCGCCCGACGACAAGATTTACAAGAACAATCAAAACAATTCGCCGGTGGCCCGCCAGTTCTTGAGCGGTCAGCTCAAACCTAGCGCAACCAACAAAGCCAAAGAGTTCAAGACGTCGTACCCGTACGTCCAGCCGCCCAAAGCCAACTACAATCTCTACTCCACCGATAATGTGATGAGCCAGGGTGCAGTGCTGACTAACTTTGAATATCCGCCGTTCACATACTATGACGTGAACGAGGGCAAGTACATTCCGTTCTTTGCAGAAAGTTGGAGCATCAAGTAGTCAGCGCGTCGTTCGGTTTGTGGTATAATGTGAGCGGAGCGGAAATCTTTTTTGCTCCGCTCACATTCCTGTTAAGTGAGTCAATTATGCCGCGACCACGTTACTCGATTGTTGCGCCGGTGTTTAACGAAGAAGAAACACTCCCCGTGTTCTATCAACGCACACGTGCGGTAATGGATCAACTGGATGGCGAGTGCGAACTCGTCCTCGTCTTCGATGGGAGCCGCGATCGTTCGCCGGCAATCGGCCGCGAACTGCGCACGCAAGACCCCCGCGTCAAGTGCATCGTCTTTTCGCGCAACTTTGGTCATCAAATTGCGATTAGCGCGGGCATTGATTACGCCGAAGGCGACGCCGTGGTCATCATTGATTCGGACTTGCAAGACCCGCCCGAAGTCATCCTGCAACTGGTCGAAAAATGGAAACAGGGATTTCAAGTCGTTTATGCACAACGCGCCAAACGCAAAGGCGAAACCTTTTTCAAACTTTTCACGGCTGCCTTTTTCTATCGCCTCATTCGCCGGCTCGCCTCCATCGAAATTCCACCGGACACCGGCGACTTTCGCTTGATTGATCGTCAAGTCGTTCTCGCGTTGCGCCGCTTGCGCGAGCATCATCGCTTTATGCGCGGGTTGTCCGTCTGGGTTGGCTTTAAGCAAACCGGCGTTCTCTACGAACGTCAAGAACGTTTTGCCGGCACAACCCAGTATCCATTCCGCAAAATGCTCAAGTTCGCGGTGGATGCCATCACCGGTTTTTCGTACATCCCCCTCCAACTTGCCACAACGATTGGCTTGTGGATTTCCGGACTGGCTTTGCTGTCCATTCCCATCGTGGCAATTCTCCGTTTTGAATTTGGTAACGAATTTTTTGGGGGCCAAGCCACCACGCTCATCTCGGTTCTGTTTCTCGGCGGCGTGCAATTGATTTTTCTCGGCATCATCGGCGAATACCTGGGACGCATTTACGATGAAGTGAAAAATCGTCCGCTCTACATCGTTACCGAAGCACCTCCCAAACCCAAAGAGGAAGGGGAATAAAACGTCAAGAGTAAAACATATGCTTTGGCATTCTCCCAAACGAGTCAAGAGCTTTACGCTTTACGTTTTACTCTATATGCTCACCGCTTGCGCGCCAACTCCATCTGTTTCGATAACACCTATGCCTACCTCACCTATTCCCTCATCACCCCATCTCGATGTGCTAGTTTCCCAAATGACCCTCGAACAAAAAGTCGGGCAAGTGATGCTCGTTGGGTTCGATGGCACAACCCTCACGCCCGAATTGCGCAATGATCTCACGCAATTGCACATCGGCGGCGTGATTTTTTACGATCGCAACATTCAATCGCCGCAACAGGTGGCACAACTCAACACCGATTTGCAAGACGTGATGCGCCAAAACAACGACCTGCCCTTGTTCATCACGGTTGATCAAGAAGGCGGCGTCGTCGCGCGATTGAAAGAAGAAAAGGGATTCACTGAATTTCCCGGGCAAATGGCGGTGGCGGCAACCGACGATCTGAACAACGCGCAGCGCATCGCGCAAGCGCTTGCCGCTGAAATGCTCACGCTCGGTTTCAACATGGACTTGACGCCCGATCTCGATGTGAACAACAACCCAGCGAATCCGGTGATCAGCACGCGCTCGTTCGGTTCTGATCCTCACCGCGTCGCCGAGTTTGGTGTGGCGTACATCGAAGCGCTGCAAAATGCCGGGCTGATCGCTATCGGCAAACATTTTCCGGGCCACGGCGATACCGGCACCGATTCGCATATAGCACTCCCCACGATCCCGCACGACCGCGCGCGTTTGAATGCTATCGAGTTTGTACCGTTTCAAGCCGCCATGCAAGCCAAGGTTGCCGGCATCATGTCCGCACACATCACCTTCCCTGCCATTGACCCAACGCCGGGTCTTGCGGCAACCCTTTCGCCCAAGGTATTGACCGGCTTGCTGCGCGATGAAATGCAGTACGACGGGTTGGTGATGACCGATGAATTGACGATGGGCGCACTGGCCACATCCGGCTATCCGGCACCCCAAGCCGCTTCCACCGCGTTGCGTGCCGGCGCCGACGTATTGCTCTTGCAGACCGGCTATGCCATGCATCGCCAAGTTCATGCCATGCTCGTTGATCACGTTCAACGCGGCATCATCCCACAGACCCGGCTTGATCAAGCCGTGCGCCGCATTCTGTTAGTCAAACAAAAATTCGGTATTCTCACGGAACACGCGCCATGCAACACGAACCTCGCCGTCGTTGGCTCGGCTGAAATGAAAACCGTCTCGCGCAAGGTTGCGCTTCAAGCCATCACCCTTTTGCGCGACGATGCCAAACTGGTGCCGCTCAAAGCCGATGCCAAACTCCTCGTGGTCGAAACCGGGAATTTTGATTTGGGCAAACAACTTGGCGCGACAACAATGTCTGTGAGAGCGCAACCGACAAAAGACGAAATCGCAACAGCGGTGCAAATTGCCAAAGAGGGTCGCATCGCCATCGTGGCAACCAGCGATGTGGCTAGAAATAAATCCCAAGCCGATCTCATTACCGCCCTCAACCAAGCCAAGGTGCCCACCATCGTCATCGCCACGCGCTCCCCGTACGATTTGCTCTACCTCAACAATGTCCAGACTTGTTTGGTGTCGTACGGCAACAATCCACCGATGATCGAAGCACTCGCCGCGATTCTCACCGGTAAAACCAAACCTCAAGGCAAACTGCCGGTCGAGTTGCCCGGCTTGTACAAAATTGGCGATGGAATTCGATAATGCTCCGCGATGTTCATCCCTCAGACTGCGCAACGATTGCAACAATCTGGAACGATGCGTGTGGCAATGCTCTAAGCATCACCCCTCGTTTCGTCGAATACAATACGCACCCACCGACCGGCGTCATTCAAGCCGGCAAACTCGCCATCGTCAACCATCAACCGGTGGGATTTGTTTTGGCGAGCGCATTGCCTAATGATCCCCCAACCTCGCCGCCGCAGGTGGGTTGGATTGACGCGCTTGCCGTCTTGGGTAACCATCAAAAACACGGCATCGGCACGGAATTGTTAACGTGGGCAGAAGATTGGCTGCGCGCGCAAGGTTGCACCCGTTTTCGATTGGGTGGCAGTTTGCATCCGTTTACGCCCGGCTATCCAACCGAATTGGGCAACGCTGACTTGTTTCTCAAACGCGGCTACGTTGAACGACCCGGCAACGCGCACGTCTGGGATGTAGCATGCGATCTCACCGATTACACGCACGCCGCGTACTTGATCACGGCTCTCCTTCGCCCCGCGCGTCCCGGCGATGAAACGGCTCTCGCCGATTTTTTTGCGCGCGAGTTTCCCGGGCGTTGGCGATACGAGTTTCAAGAATTTTTGCGCGAGCGCGGTCGCCTATCGGATTATGTTTTACTCTGTACCGAACGCGGCATTGATGGCTTTGCTCGGCTAACGTTTGAGCATTCCGAACGCCCCTTGGATCGTTTTTACATGCATCGTTTGCCACGCCCCTGGGGGCAACTGGGTCCCATCGGCGTGAGCCAAGATGTGCGCGGCAAAGGATACGGCGGCGCATTGCTCGATGCGGGCTTGCGTTATTTGCGCGATCAAGGCGTGCGCGGTTGCGTGATTGATTGGACTGACCTGGTTGATTTCTATGGCAAGTTTGGGTTCAAGCCGTATCGCGAATATGCGATCCTTGGCAAAGGATGAAAAGATGTTGACCTTGCTTCCACTTCCACGCTTGCTCGAATTTCACGCTGGCAACTATAAACTCAACTCAGGCAAACGCATTGCGTTGCTGGGTGCGCCAGCACAAGAATTATTGTTCAGCGCGCAACGGTTACGCCATGTTCTGCGCGAACATCAAATCGAATGGACGCTCGCCGCCACTACCACCGGCGATCCCCAAGAAATTGGTGCAACGTTGCGCGTAGATTCTGGGCGGGTGAAAAATGAGGAAGGGTATGAACTTGCTGTCACGCCAAACGGAATCGAAATCATCGCCGGCTCGGCGCGCGGAATTTTTTACGGCGTCTGCACCCTCGCCCAACTCATCACCCAATCACCCAATCACCCAATTCCCTGTTTGCACATTGCGGATCACCCAGATTTTCCCAATCGCGGCGTGATGCTGGATATTTCGCGCGACAAAGTGCCAACGATGGCAACCTTGTTTGATTTGGTTGATTTGCTCGCGTCGTGGAAAATCAATCAACTCCAACTCTACACCGAGCATACATTCACCTATCGGAATCATCGCGAGGTTTGGGAACACGCTTCGCCAATGACCGAGCAGGACATTCTCGAACTCGATCGGTTTTGCCGCGAGCGATTTATCGAACTGGTGCCGAACCAAAATTCGTTTGGGCATCTGCGCCGTTGGCTGGTGCATCCACGTTATCGCGATTTGGCAGAATGTCCCGATGGTTGCGATACCATCTGGGGACACTTTGACGAACCGTTCACCCTCAACCCGCTCGACCCGCGCTCGCTTGCGCTCATCGAAGAACTGTATGACGAACTGTTGCCAAACTTTTCATCGCGCTATGTGAACGTGGGGTGCGATGAAACGGTTGACCTTGGGCAAGGACGCAGCCAAGCCGAATGCCAAGCGCGCGGCGTGGGACGCGTCTATCTCGATTTCTTGCTCAAGATCTATCGCGCGGTCAAAGCACGCAATCGCACAATGATGTTTTGGGGCGACATTATCGTGCAACATCCCGAACTGATTTCGGGACTGCCGCGCGATGTGATCGCGCTCGAATGGGGATACGAAGCCGATCATCCATTTGACGAAGATGGCGCGAAATTCGCGCAAGCCGGGATTCCGTTTTACGTTTGTCCCGGCACCTCGTCATGGAATTCAATTGTCGGTCGCACGGATAACGCGTTAGCGAATCTGCGCAACGCCGCCGAAAATGGCTTGAAGCATGGCGCGATGGGCTATCTCATCACGGATTGGGGCGACAATGGGCATTGGCAATATCTGCCTTTTAGTTACATCGGGTTTGCGTACGGCGCGGCAGTCAGTTGGGCATTCACTGTCAATCGAGATGTAGATATTGCACGCGCCACAAGTTTGTTTGCCTTTGGCGATCCGACCGGCACGCTCGGTCAAATTGCCTTCGATTTGGGTAATGTGTATCAAACCCTTGGCATCGAACTCCACAACTCGACTGTGCTGTTTCGCTTGATGCAATGGGAGCTGGATTCGATTCCGGAAAATATCAGCGGCCTCACACCCGATCTACTCAAACGCACTCTGCGCGCCATTGACCGCGCGATGAAATTGTTGCGCCGTTCCAAGCCGTTGCGCGCAGACGCCCAACTCCTCATCGCCGAATTTGAGAGCGCGGCGGCGATGTTGCACCACGCTTGTCTACGTGGTTTGCTTGCCCTGGAAACCAATCCTGCCCGCGCGCGCGCCATCAAACGCAAACTCAAAACTGATTTGGCATCCCTCATCAAAACATATCGTCAACTCTGGCACGCGCGGAATCGGCCGGGCGGATTCAAGGAGAGTGTGGCCCGGTTGGAAAAATTGCGAAAGGAGTATGAGTAGAACATGTTACGTGTTGCGTCTAGTAGTGCACCAACATGAAAGTGCGTCGTGGAACCTTGATACTTGGTCGTCTCGGTAACCATTTTTCTATTGGTCTGGTATGCAACTATTTCATGTTGTTGCACTAGTTCTTTACGGAACACGCACCACGTCATCCATTTGACTCGGGGCTATGGATTTCTCAAAACTCGACTCGCTCATCAATGAACACCTGAACCGCACTTTCCCCGCCGCGCAACTCGAAATTCGTTTTCGCGGTGAAACGGTGTACGCCAACGCCTTTGGCTACCTCGACCCCGCAGCACCCAATCACCCAATCACCCAATCAACAAAGTTTGATTTTGCCTCCGTTTCCAAACTCTTCACCGTCGCTGCATTTATGACGATGGTCGAAGAACAACTCGTGGCATTGGATCAACCCGTGTCCGAAATCTTGCCGGAATTTGCCGGCGAACGTGAAATCGTACCCTACCCTGATCCACTGACGCCGGGTGCCTCGGTTCAAGTTGTGCCGGCGACTGACGCGCGTGCTGACGCCAGTCGCGTTACCTTCCGAAACTTGCTCGCGCACAATGCCGGCTTGCCGGCGTGGCTGCCGCTTTGGAAAATTCCTCAACGTGAAAAACGGCGCGACGCGGCATTGCAATGTTCGTTTGCGTATCCCATTGGCACGCGCGTGGTGTACAGCGATATCGGTTTGATTCTGCTGGGCTTGGCGATGGAAAAACTTGCCGCGCAATCACTCGATCAAATTGTGCGCGCACGCGTAACCGCGCCGCTGAATCTGGACAGCATCGGTTATGGACCGCTTCCCCCGGACGATGCTGCGCCAACTGAATTTTACGCGCATCAAAATCGGCGGAGGTGCGGCGAGGTGCACGACGAAAATGCGTGGAGTTTGGGCGGCGTTGCCGGACACGCCGGTCTTTTTGGCAATGCTCACGATCTCGCATCGTTTGGCGAAGCATTGCGCACTCATCGTTTGCTCAAGCGCGAAACACTTGCCGAGATGACCCGCTTGCAAGCGCAAGATGGAGTGGTGCGACGCGGCATCGGTTTTGCCTTGTGGTCGCCTGACCCGGGCGCCGCAAGCCATCCGTTGAGCGAACAAGCGTTTGGGCATCTGGGATTTACCGGCACCTCGCTCTGGATTGATCCCATGCGCGATCTCGTCATCGCTTGTTTGACGAATCGCGTTTATTACGGGCGCAACAATGCAAATGAAATTGGTGCGTTTCGCGTGGCGCTGCATCGAACAATCTGTGAGGTTGTGGATGGATGATTATTTGAAAGCGAATCGCGAACTCTGGAATGCGTGGACGCGCGTGCATGTTCAATCGAAATTCTACAATGTGGAAGGATTCAAGCGCGGCGAGAATCGTTTGGATCGAGTGGTGCGCGAAGGCGTGGGCGATGTGCGCGGTAAATCGTTGTTGCACCTGCAATGTCATTTTGGACTCGACACACTTTCGTGGGCGCGATTGGGTGCACAGGTTACCGGCGCGGATTTTTCCGATGAAGCGATCCAATACGCACGCCAACTTGCGCAAGAAACCAACCTCGCCGCTAACTTTGTCTGCGCCAATATTTACGATTTACCCAACGTGCTCGCCGGTCAATTCGATATTGTGTTCACTTCGCACGGTGTCTTGTCCTGGCTGCCCAATTTGCCGGCTTGGGGACGCGTGATTGCTCATTTTCTCAAGCCGGGTGGATTGTTTTACATCTGCGAAGCACATCCCACCGCGTACATCTTTGACGATGAACACCCGGACGATTTGCGCGTGCGTTATCCGTACTTTCACGCGAATGAACCGGGAGCAAGTCTGGTCAAAGGGTCATACGCCGATCAGGAGGCAGCAGTTCAAGCGATGGAATATTTTTGGATTTTCAGTTTGAGCGATGTCATCAACTCGCTCATCCAAGCCGGGTTGCGCATCATCGAATTGCGCGAGTATGATTTTCTTTCGTGGCAGATGTTTCCATTTATGACCCAAGACGCCGAGGGCTGGTGGCACTTGCCGGCGAAATTTCCGCGCTTGCCGTTGATGTTCGCCCTGAAAGCGCGCCGGATGACGGAGGATAAATGACCCACTCTTCCGCGTTGGTCATTGGCATAGATGGAGGTGGCACCCATTGTCGCGCACGACTAGCCACTTTACATGGTGAGACGTTGGGCAATGGCGAAGCCGGCACCGCTAATCCGAATGTCGCTGGCTTTGATGCGGCGCAACGTGAAATTCTTTCTGCTATTCAACGCGCGTTCGAGGATGCTCACATCGAAAAGCAAAGGGTTGCCGCCGCGTGCTTGGGAGTGGGAGGCGTAGATCGCCCGGCTGAACGCGCGCGTCTACAAACATGGGCAGAAGAACACATCGCGCAACGCGCCATCGTCGTGAACGATGGCGAGATTGTTTTAGCGGCTGGCTCGCCGGCAAACTGGGGTGTTGCCCTCATCGCCGGTACCGGCTCGATTGCGTGGGGCAAATCACGTCAAGGACACATTACCCGCGCCGGGGGTTGGGGTTATCTGATCGGCGACGAGGGGAGCGGTTTCGATCTGGCGCGGAATGCGTTGCGCGCGATTGCTCAAGCCGCCGATGGACGCGGCGAACCCACGCGCTTGCTCGACACCATCCTATCGCATTGGAATTTGGAATCGCCGCAAGAACTGATTCCGCGGGTGTATCGTTCTGGCTTGTTGCCCGCCGATATTGCCGCGCTCGCGCCGCTCGTCGTTCAAGTTGCCAACGAGGGAGATGCCATCGCACAACGCTTGCTGGAGCAAGCGGCAAATGATTTGGCAACGACGATCATTGCTGTGGCGCGCGCGCTTGATCTAGGTGCCGACGCTATCCCACTTGCTTTAACGGGCGGCTTGATTTTGGAAACCGAAACGGTGCGCGCGCGCCTCATCGAGATTGCCGCCGCACGCGGTTATCATTTTGCGCCAATCGAGTTGGTGCGCGAACCGGTCAGCGGCGCAGTACGCTTGGCACGCCAAATTGGTTAGCGCGCCTCAATCTGACGCGCCGCAATCTTTGCCAACACGCGCACCCCATTGATAAGATTGGCAAAGCGCGCGTCTTGCGTGTACCCACGTTTCCAGCGGGCGTAAATTTGCTGAACGATCACAGCAATCTTGAACAAGGCGTACACGTAATAAAATTGAATCTGTGCCACATCACGCCCGCTCACGCGCGCATAGCGTTGAACGATTTCATCCCGCGTGAGATTGCCGGGCAACATCGTCAAGCAAAATGCCAGCGCACGCAATTCTTCTGGATCATTTGCTTCGACCCAGTAACCGAGCATCGTCCCCAAATCCATCAACGGATCGCCAATCGTCGCCATCTCCCAATCCAACACGGCGCGAATCGCCAAGTCGTTTGGATCGAGCACCAGATTGTCGTACTTGTAATCGTTGTGAATCAATGCCGCGCCGGATTCCGAGGGGAGATGCTCCGCTAGCCAACTTGCCACGCGCTCCATCTCTGGAATATCATCCGTCTTGGCATTGATATAGCGTTCGGTCCAGCCGCGCACTTGGCGCGTCACGTAACCTTGCGGTTTGCCCAAATCGCCCAAGCCCGCCGCGTTGTAGTCAAGCGCGTGGATCGCCGCCAGGTTATCCACGGTGGCGACCGATAATCGTTGCATTGCCTCAGACGTGAGATTCAAACCGAAGGGTGGTTGGGCACGCAAAATAATTCCTTGCACCCGTTCCATCACATAGAATGGCGCGCCGATGATGGACTCGTCATCACAATACAACACCGGTCGCGGCACGCGAGGATAAACCGGGAATAGATGTGAAAGGATGCGATATTCGCGCGACATATCGTGGGCGGATTTGATGTTGGCGCCGAACGGTGGGCGGCGCAAAACAAATTCTTGCGCACCGATCTGAACGAGATAGGTGAGATTCGAGTGTCCGCTGGGAAATTGCTTTATCGTTATATCACCACGGACGCTGGGGAGTTGGGCGGCGAGGTAGTTGGATAGTTGGGAAATGGGCAATTCTTCGCCGGGACGAACGTCGCGCGGCTGGTCAATGAGATTGGTTTGCACAATACCTTCCTTTGCGTCTCTGCGGTCAATATTATTTACGCGCCGACCAAATCCACTTTCACGCCGTACTCTTTCAACAATTGTCGCGCCACCACTGTTTTGTGTACTTCGTCGGCACCATCGTAGATGCGGGCGGCACGTTCGTGGCGATAAAAGAACGCGAGCGGTGTGTAATCGGTAACACCGAGTCCGCCGTGGACTTGAATCGCGCGATCCAAAACTTGTTGCAACACCTCGGCAACGAAAAACTTGATCGTCGAAATTTCGACGCGCGCCTTGCGTTGCCCTTCGCGATCCACCTTCCACGCGGCGTGTAAAACCATCAAGCGTGCCGCGTTGATTTCTGCGCGACTCTCCGCTATCATCGCTTGAATGATTTGCCGCGACGCGACCGGCACGCCGGGCGCGAGTTGTCGCTTCGCCGCGCGCGCACACATCAATTCCAGCGCCCGTTCGCAGATGCCGATCCAACGCATACAATGATAGATGCGCCCGGGTCCCAAGCGTTCTTGCGCCAACGCAAACCCCGCGCCTTCCGCGCCCAAACGATTCGATTGGGGAACGCGGCAATCATTGAATTCCAATTCACCGTGACTCGCCCAATCTTCGCCGCTATGCCCCATCACCGGCGTATTGCGCACTAACCGATACCCTGGCGTGTTCGTTGGGACAATGATTTGCGTCGCGCGTTCGTGCGGCTTGGCATCCGGATTCGTAATTGCCATCACGACGGCAAACGACGCCCCCTCCGCCGAGGAGGTGAACCATTTGCGACCGTTGATAATGTAATCATCGCCATCCTTGATGGCGGTCGTACCCATCCACACCGGATTGGAGCCGGGATAATCGGGTTCAGTCATCGCGTAACAACTGCGAATGTCGCCGCGCACGAGCGGAAGCAAATATTTTTCTTTTTGGGCGGGCGTGCCTTGCGCGATGAGCAATTCCATATTGCCCACATCGGGCGCTTGCGCGTTGAACGCGTAATAACCCAGCGGACTGCGTCCCAGTTCTTCGCTAATGTGCGCCATTTCCAGAAATGAAAATCCCGCGCCACCATATTCTTTTGGAATGGATGGCGACCACAAGCCCATTTGCTTGACCTTGTGGCGTTTCTCATTCAAGGCAGGCAACAACGTGGTGAACGGTTGAGTCAGAAAATCACGTTCGAGCGGATACAATTCCGTGCGCACAAAATCGCGGATGGTGGCGAGCGTCTCTTGTAGTTTGGGTTCGATTGTAAAGTCCATCGTGCTCCTTTTGAGAGTGATAGAAATGAATTGACTCTTGGCATCGTTTGAATTTCTATTATTATCTCACCTTACGCGATTTTACCACAGAGCACACAGAGAACGCAGAGAAAAAAACATAGAAACCTCGGTGAACTCGGTGATCTCTGTGGTGAACCAATCATTGACCGCGTAACATCAGTTATTATATCACGCTTTTTCCGATTTGGCGGCTTGGCTCATTCATTTTGCCGTGCCGTTTGCCATTCCTCGAACTTGATGCTAAAATAGCGCACGTTGTCTAGGTCAAGCGCAAAGGAAGTTTTATGAAGTCGCTTCGCTTTTGGATTGGCATTGTCATTAGTCTGGCCTGTCTTTATTTTGCATTTCAAGGCATTCAACTCGACAAGTTGCTAGAAGCCCTCCGGGATTTCAACTACATCTGGCTCATCCCGGCATCGCTGATTTTTCTCGTCAGTTACTTGGCACGGGTGTTTCGTTGGCAATTGCTTTTCGCGCCTCAAAAGGTCCATTGGCACAACGTGTTCCACACGCTCAACATCGGTTATTTTCTCAGCAACCTGTTACCCGCCCGGCTGGGCGATCTTGTGCGCGCCTATCTCATCGGCGAGTTGGAGGGCGCCAGCAAAGCCCGCGCGCTTTCAACCGTCGTGGTGGAACGCTTGAGCGATGGTCTTGCGGCGGTATTATTGCTGGCGATCACCGCCTTGTTCGTGCCGAACATTCCGGACATTGCCAAACAAGGTGCGCTGAGCGTGGCGATCGTGGGGGTTGCCGGGATCTTGTTCCTTGTCTTGATTTCATTCCAAAAAGAACGCGGCTTGGCCTTGCTCCGCCGCCTCACTCCACCGATTTCCGTTTTGCACAGTCCTCGTCTCTGGGGCGCGCTCGAATCATTGATTGATGGCTTTGCGATTCTGCGCTCGCCGCGTCCGCTGATCGGCGTGGCAGGATGGGCGCTGTTTGCGTGGATCACCGGTGGTATTTTGTACTGGATCATTATGATTGGGATCAATCTGCAAACGAATGGCACCCTCCTTCCCATTCAAGCCGCGTTTCTTGTGATGACGATTACTTCACTGGCGGTTGTTGTGCCTTCCTCTCCCGGCTACGTGGGTGTGTTTCACTTTGGCGCACAAATTACGCTCAACACCGTATTTGGGGTGGACAAATCTGCCGCGCTCAGTTACGCCTTTGTGATTCACGCCTTTACGTACATCTGGCTGATTCTGCTTGGCATTTACTCGATGTGGTACACTGGCTTAACCTATCAGCGTTTGCAACAAATCCAAGTGACTTTTCAGGGTAAGACGCTGTGAAGACGATTCTGGTTACTGGTGGTTGTGGATTCATCGGCGCAAATTATACCGATCGCTTGCTCGCGCGCGGCGAGCGGGTCATCGTATTCGATAACTTGTCACGGCGCGGCTCGGAAAAAAATGCCGAATGGTTACGCACGCGGTATGGTTCGCAATTCGAATTGATTTGCGCGGACATTCGTGATGCGCGTGCCATCGCCAATGCCGCACGCGAGGCGGATGCTATTTTCCATTTTGCGAGTCAGGTGGCAGTAACCACATCGGTGCAAGACCCGCGCACCGATTTTGAAATCAACGCACTCGGCACATTCAATGCGCTTGAAGCGGCGCGCGCTTCGGGACGCCATCCCATTTTTGTTTTCGCCTCCACGAACAAAGTGTACGGCGGAATGGACAATGTCGCCATCATTGAAAAGCCAACGCGCTATGAATATCGCGATTTGATCGGCGGCATTTCTGAACAACAACCTCTCGATTTTCATTCACCCTACGGCTGTAGTAAAGGTGCGGCGGATCAATACGTGCGCGACTATTACCGCATTTATGGATTGCGCACCGTTGTATTCCGACAATCGGCGATTTATGGTTATCGCCAGTTTGGCGTGGAAGACCAAGGTTGGCTGGCGTGGTTCATCATCGCCGCCGTGTTGGGCAAGCCGATCACCATCTATGGCGATGGCAAACAAGTGCGCGATATGTTGTTCATTGATGATTTGATGGACGCCTACGACGCGGTGCTCGCACGAATTGATCACATCGCGGGACAAGTGTACAATATTGGCGGCGGACCGCGCAACACCATTGCGGTGTGGACGGAATTTGGACCGCTGTTGGAAAAATTGTTGGGCAAGCCGATTCCGTTTACGTACGGGGATTGGCGTCCCGGCGATCAACGCGTTTGCGTGTACGACATTTCCAAAGCCAAACGCGAGTTGGGCTGGGAACCCCACATCGGTGTGCCAGACGGCGTGGAACGCTTGTATCGTTGGGTGGTAGAACACAGAAATTTGTTTGAATAACTCACGCGAAACAATCGCTTGATTCATCTATCGAAAATCCGAAATTGAAAATCCTGATCGCTCTCACCTACTATCGTCCGCACATTAGCGGACTCACCATCTATGTCGAACGACTAGCCCAAACCCTTGCGGCACGCGGACATCGCGTTACGGTCTTGACCTCGCATTATCACAAGACCTTGCCGTACCGCGAAGTGATTGATGGCGTCACGGTGTTGCGCCATCCTGTGGCGTTTCGCTTCAGCAAGGGAAGCATCATGCCCGGCTTTTTATCGCGCGCGTGGAAACTGATGACCGAACACGATGTCGTCAGCGTACATCTGCCCCAAGCCGAAGGGGGACCCTTGGCATTCATCGGGCGAAGTCTGGCGCGCAAGCCGGTGGTGCTCACCTATCATTGCGATTTGCAACTACCGCCCGGGATTTTGAATCGTCTGATTGATCGCGCCGTCTTTGCCTCCAATTTCATCGCTGGCACATTTGCGAATCGCATCGTTGCTTATACCGATGATTATGCTCGGCACTCACCCCTCCTGTCCAAATTTCAAAACAAGATCACGGTCATTTATCCGCCGGTGATGATGCCCGCGCCAGACCCGCAAGCCGTCGCCGCGCTCAAAGCCAAATATCACGCCGAAGGACAAGTGGTCGTTGGCTTTGCCGCGCGTTTCGCGGAAGAAAAGGGCGTCAACTATCTCATTGATTCGATCCCGTTCGTGCGCGAAAAGATTCCCAACGTCAAGTACCTGCTCGCGGGCGAGTACCAAAACGTGATCGGCGAAAATGTGTGGGAACGCCTGCAACCGGCAATTCAACAGTATCGCGATTATTTGGAATTTTTGGGTCCACTGCCCAACCAAGCAATGGGCAACTTTTTTGGCGCGTGCGATGTGTTGACCGTTCCCAGCATCAACTCGACTGAATCGTTTGGACTCGTTCAAGTCGAAGCGTTTCTCAGCGGTTGTCCGGTTGTCGCCTCGAATTTGCCGGGCGTGCGCGAGCCGGTGCGCCTCACCGGGATGGGCGAAATCGTTCCGATCAAAGACGCCCGCGCACTCGCCGAGGGCATCGTGCGTGTTTTGCAAAATCGCTCGCGCTATATTCGTCCGCGCGCCGAAATCAAAGCCCTCTTTTCAATCGAACAAACTGTTCAAGCGTACGAAAAACTTTTTAGCGAGTTGCAATCATCGTGAAGCCCGCACGCGATTACCTCGTGGAACATCTCGTTGCCATTCCATCTTTCCGCGCCCTCTTGCGCGCCATCGAAGCCCGCCAGATCGCAGCCCTCGATCTGCCACGGCCTATTCTTGATCTGGGGTGTGGGGATGGTCATTTCGCGCAAGCCACCTTCACGATACCACTTGAGGTCGGCATTGATCCATCCCCGCAAGCAATTGCCGAAGCCAAGACGCGCCAGATGCATCGCGAACTGTACGTGATGGACAGCAACGCCATGTCCTTTGCCGATGAAACTTTTGCGACCGTGCTCAGCAATTCGGTGGTGGAACATATTCCGGACATTGATGCAACTTTGCGTGAGACCCATCGCGTTCTCAAGCCGGGCGGCTTGTTTGTCTTCACCACGCCCTCGCATCATTTTGCCGAATATCTTTTCTTTGCCGATTTCTTTCGCACGCTGGGCTTGCGCGGCTTGGCAACACGCTATGAAAAATATTTCAATCGCATCTCGCGGCATTATCGCACGGATGCGCCCGAGGTATGGATCGCCCGGTTGGAAAAATTTGGTTTCCGCGTCCGCGAATGGCACTCCTATTTTTCGCGCGCGGCATCGCATGTGTTTGATTTGGCGCATTACTATTCAGCCCCCACTTTGCTCTATAAAAAATTATTGGGGCGCTGGATCATCGCGCCATTCCGCGCCAACTTTGTGTTGATCGAACCCTTGTGGCGGCATCACTATAACGAGCTCCCCACGAACCAAGGCGCGTATCTTTTTTTTGTGTGTGAACGCCAGTGAATCGAACCACTCTTCGCCCGCTCATTGCGCCAATGCTTGGCTGGATCGCGCTGGGCATCGCCGCCCTCGCGCAATATGCGCACGTCGTTCATCACGCCGACGCAATCGCCGTGGGGTTGTTTGCCACTGCTATCGCGGGATGGGGGTGGGCAATCGGAAGGCAACGCGTGGACATCCCCACCCGCTTGCACGCCAGCCAGCCCCACGCCGTACCCGCGCGTCCCATTTCAAGATCGTTGGTGGCAAGTGTGAGCGGACTTGCCGGCTTGACCTTTTTGCTTTCAGGCGGCAATGAATTCAATCCCGATAATGTCCTCGCGTGGGGATTGAGCATCGGCGTGTTCCTGTACGCATTTTGGGAACCGGAAAAAAATTGGGATGGCTGGCGCGCGTGGTGGGCGCGAACCCAAAAATCAGCGCACGACTTGATTGCCCAAGGTATCCGCCTCTCACCTCATTGCTTGGCATTGCTGGGTATCATTCTCATCGCCATCTTTTTCTATTATCACAACCTCGATGGCGTTCCTGCTGAGATGACCAGCGATCACGCTGAAAAATTGCTCGACGTGAACGACGTGGTCGTCAAAGGACTGCGGCCGATCTTTTTCGAGCGGAACACCGGGCGCGAGCCGCTCCAATTTTATTTGACTGCCGCGTTCATCGGATTGACCAACCATCCGATTGATCATATGGCACTCAAATTGATCACGGCGGCGCTGGGTGTCTTGGTGGTTCCATTTACCTTTCTCTTCGTCCGCGAATTGTTCGATGATGATGTGGCATTGCTCACCGCCTTGTTCATCGCGTTTAGCAAATGGCCCCTCACCATCGCACGAATGGGTTTGCGTTTTCCACTCACGCCGGTTTTCATCGCGCCATTGATGTTCTTTTTATTGCGCGCGCTCAAATATCAACGTCGTAACGATTTCTTGATGGCGGGCTTGGTGCTAGGCATTGGCTTGCACGGTTACAACGCCTTTCGCGTCGCGCCGATTCTGGTTGCCGTCTTTCTAGTGCTGTGGCTTGGGGTGCGTCCAATGGATCGCACACAATTTCGCCGCTATGTCACAAACATCCTCCTGATGTTCGCACTGATGTTCATCGTAACGATGCCACTCGTGCGCTATATGAGCGAACATCCCGGCAACGTGTGGTATCGGATGGCAACGCGCTTGACCGATGTGGAATCGCCGATCAAGGCGAATCCACTGCAAATCTTTGCCAGTAATGTGGTCAACGCTTCACTGATGTTCAACTGGACCGGCGACGAGGCGTGGCCCAATTCGATCCCGGACGATCCCGCGCTCGAGTACCTTACCGGGGCAGTGTTCTTGCTCGGATTCGCGTTTGCGCTGTATCGTCTGGTGCGTTATCGCGAAGCAACGTACGCATTCGTGTTGGGGAGCATTCTCATTCTGCAACTGCCTTCTACGCTCAGCATCGCCTTTCCCAACGAAAATCCTAGCGTCGTGCGCGCGGGCGGCGCGATTCCGTTTGTGTTCATTCTCGTTGCCTTGCCCCTCGCGTGGTTGACACGTGCGCTCAAACAATCGTTGGCGGACGATGCGTCGCACCGCATGCTTGCCGGGGCTGTTGTTGGCGGCGTGATCGTGGTCAGTATGTTGGTCAATTACACGCGCTACTTTGTGGACTTTGATACAAGTTATCGCAATCTCTCATGGAATTCCTCGGAGGTAGCGGCGGCGATTCGGCGTTATACCGGCGTGGTGGACTTGGCGCATACTTGGATTCTGCTCTATCCGCATTGGATTGATACGCGCAACGTTGCCATCAACTTGCATGCGATTGGTTGGGAGCAAACGTTGCCGGCAGGCGAGCAAGCCCGTGAACAGTTAGACGATCCGGCGAGCAAGTTGTACGTGCTCAACCCAAACGACCAAGCCAACCTCAATCAACTCGAACAAATTTTTCCGGACGCGCAACAACGCATCTATGTTTCAGATACCCCCGGACACAATTTCCTGCTTTTCTATGTTCCAGGTACAATAACCCCAACTGAACCACTCAGAAAATAATTTGGTTGATCATATCTCTATGTCTGATCTTATTCCTGAACCGACCCCTCCACACGATCAATCGCCTTCGCGATGGTTTGTCGCCACGGCGTTGGTCCTCATTTTGATTTTGGGCGCGGTGTTTCGATTGACCGGCGTAAATTGGGACGAAGATCAACATCTACATCCCGACGAACGTTTTCTCACGATGGTGTCCTCCGCGCTGGGCATTCCGGGTCTGCCTCAAACCAGCACGCCGCCTGCCGGGTGTGCCAAGTGGGGCGGATATTTCGATACTCAGTGTTCGCCGCTTGCGCCATACAATCACAACTATACCTTTTTTGTGTACGGCACGTTTCCGATTTTTCTCACGCGCCTGATCGCCGAATTTCTGAACCAAGCCGGTTACGGCGAGATTCATTTGCTTGGGCGTGTCCTCTCGGCACTGTTCGATCTCTCCACCGTCTTGCTCATCTTTCTCATCGGTCGCCGATTGTACGGCACGCGCGCGGCATTGTTGGGTGCACTCTTTCTCGCCGCTTCGGTACTCGATATTCAACAATCGCATTTCTACACGGTGGATACGTTCACCAACGTGCCCATCTTGCTCGCCTTTTGGTACGCGCTCGACCTTGCCGATCGTAAGCATTGGCAAGCATTCATCTTTGCCGGCGCGATGTTCGGACTCGCGCTGGCTGGGCGCATCAACATTGCCCCGTTCGTAGCAGTGATCGTCGCGGCATCAGCACTGCGCGCGTGGTTGCAAGCGACTCACTCGTCCATTCCCAACGACGCACCCGAATCCTTGCACACGGAGAATCCAAGCGCCACGCCATCGCCCAAACGCGAGTCCTGGTCTGATACCCTTGCGCGCGCGATGGGCGGGTTGGTGATTGCCGGGTTGTGCACGTTGATCGTCTTTCGCATCGCACAACCGTACGCTGCAAACGGTCCGCATTTTCTCTCGCCCACGCTCCCCGAATTGGATTTTAGCCGTGGCTTGGTCAACTTTGGGTTCGATGTTGCGCTAGCGTGGGCAGGCGGCGTCAATTCACACTTTGCGAATAGCATGTCCTACATCAACGAACTCGTGTCTGGGCGCGCCGATTATCCGCCCGGGCATCAGTGGACCGATCGCACGCCGTACCTCTTTCCGTTTCAAAATATGGTGTTGTGGGGATTGGGCTTGCCGCTGGGTCTCGTCGCGTGGGCGGGATTTGCGCTAGCGTTGTATCGCCTGCTCCGTTATCGTGAATGGCAACATTTGCTCATCGTCGTGTGGGTGGGTATCACGTTTGCGTACACCGGTCAGCAATGGGTCAAGACGATGCGCTACTTTTTGCAAATCTATCCGTTCCTGGCTTTGCTGGCCGGCTATTTTCTCATTCAACTTTGGGATAACGTCTCACATTTGACCCGCTTTGCCCAGTGGGCACGCCTCTTTGTGGCGCTGATTTTCCTCATCACCATCGGCTACACGCTCTTCTGGGCGGGGGCGTTCACTTCGATCTATACGCGCCCGGTTTCGCGCGTGGCTGCTTCACTCTGGATTTTCGATAACGTGCCGCGCGGTGCCGTGCTGGCAAACGAACATTGGGACGATCCGTTACCATTGCGCGTCGAGGGAAAAGACCCGTTTGGCGGAATGTATCGCGGCTTGCCCATCGAAATGCCGGGCGACGATGGCTTGATGCACTGGTACGACGAAGACACTCCAGAAAAACGCACGCAAGCAATTCGCTGGCTCAACCATGCCGATTACATCATCTTGTCGAGCAATCGGCTGTACGGTTCCATTCCGCGCTTGCCAATGCGTTATCCGATGACCACCAAGTACTATGAATGGTTGTTCGATGGGACATTGGGCTTTGACCAGATCGCTGAGTTCACCTCGCGTCCGCAGTTGTTTGGCATCGAGATCAACGATGACAATGCCGAAGAAGCGTTCACGGTGTATGATCATCCCAAAGTTTTGATTTTTAAAAAATCGGAACGCTATTCGCCGGCAAACACCGAACAACTTTTCAATCGCATTGATTTGAACGAAGTCTATCGCTTTTGGCCCCGCGAAGCCACGCAAGCCAAGACCGCGCTCTTGCTCACGCCATCGGATTTGAGCGCGCAATCAAGTGGCGGTACGTGGTCGGAGATTTTTCATCCCAGCGATTTCATCAATCAAATGCCGGTCATTGGCTGGCTAGTGTTGATCGAAGCATTGGGCTGGCTGGCGTTTCCACTTGCCTTTGTCGTCTTTCGCGCGCTTACGGATCGCGGGTATATCTTTGCCAAAGCGTTGAGCATTCTCCTCGTCGCGTGGGGCGCATGGCTGTTGGCAAGTTATCACATCTTGCCGTTCAGCCGCATCAGCATTGGCTTGGTCATTGTCATCCTCACCATCATTAGCACAATCATCGTTTGGCGACGCGGACGCGCACTGGCAAACTTGATACGCGAACAACGTCGTCTCATTCTCATCGAAGAGTTTGTGTTCCTGGCGTTCTTTGTCGCCGATTTGCTGATTCGTTACGGCAATCCGGATTTGTGGCATCAATGGTTTGGCGGCGAAAAGCCGATGGATTTTGCGTACCTGAACGCGATCATCAAATCCACCTGGATGCCGCCGTACGATCCTTGGTTTGCCGGCGGATACATCAACTATTACTACTTTGGTCAACTCATCACGGCTACGCTCATCAAATTTTCCGGCATCGTTCCCGAAGTGGCATACAATCTTGCCCTGCCCATGTTCTTTGCGCTACTGGGCGCGGGCGCGTTTAGCGTCGCCTTCAATCTCACCGCACACTCAACCCTGCCACGCCGATGGAATTATTTTGCCGGCTTGCTTGCCGCTCTGTTTGTCGCAGGCATTGGCAATCTGGGTCAAATGATCTTGATTGGGCAGACGTTGATGAAGATTGGCGGCGGAGATCCAAGCAGTTCGCCCCTTGCCTTTCTCATCAGCATCGGCACCGGCGTGTGGCGCGTCATCGCCGAAGGGGTACCTTTCGATGTGCCGATTGGCTGGTGGTACTGGAACGCCACGCGCACGATTCCGGAAACAATCAACGAATTTCCTTTCTTTACTTTTCTCTATGCCGATTTGCACGCGCACTTGATGGCACTACCGTTCACGATGCTGGCAATTGGTGTGGCAATCAATTTCGCGTTGCGCCAATCCAATGACGACGACACCCCCTTGCCCGTTTGGCGCCGCTGGCAAATCACCCCGCTCGATGTGCTCCAGGTGATCATCGCCGCGTTGGTGATTGGCGGCTTGCGCGCCATCAACTTTGCCGATTATCCGACGTACTTGCTCGTCATCGCCGCCGCGCTCGTCATCGGCGAATGGAGCAATCGGCGGGTTATCAATGTGGATTTGATCGTCAGCGTGGGTTGGCGGTTGGGTGCGATCTATGTTTTGAGCAACCTCTTGTTCCAACCCTTCCTCAGCCATTTTGCCACCGCGTATTTGGCAACCGAACTGTGGCAAGGTGAGCGCACGACGCTTGGGCAATACCTCATCGTGCATGGCATCTTTTTGTTTGCGCTGGCTACCTTTCTCGTGCTCCGCACCATTGACACGCCGGCTCGGCGCGAAGCATGGTTTACGTGGCTACCCCTCATCATCGTCGCGCTCGTCATCCTCGAAGCAATGCTCTTGGTTTTGAAATTGCAAGCGTGGATGATCGCGCTTCCCTTGCTCGTGCTCGCCGGCTTGCTCATCCTGCGCCCCGAACTCGACGCGCCGCAACAGTTTATCGCACTCTTGATCGCCGCGGGGCTTGCGCTCACGATGATGGTGGAGGTCATCACCTACAAGGGCGACATTGGGCGCATGAACACGGTGTTCAAGTTTTATTTGCAAGTCTGGAATTTCTTTGCACTCGCCGCCGCGATCGGGATCGCGTTTCTTCATCGTCAATCTAAAGAAACGCCATCCCTCGCCCCTCGTTCCTCGCCCCTGCATTTTGCGTGGTGGCTCATCTTCATCGTACTCATCAGCATCGGCTTGACGTACACTGTTACCGCAACGCGCGCCAAAGTGAATGATCGCTTTGTGATGGGATCGCCGCCCGGCTTGAATGGGATGGATTTTTTGAAAACGGCGGTCTATGCCGATCGCAACCGCGATATGATTTTGGAGTACGATCGGCAAATGTTCGATTGGTTGCGCGCGAACGTGCCGGGTTCGCCGGTGGTGTTGGAGGGCAATGCGCCGTTGTATCACTGGGCATCGCGGGTTTCGATTTACACCGGCTTGCCCACCGTGATTGGTTGGGATTGGCATCAAAAACAACAACGCTCGATCATTGATGGCAGTATCATTGACCGACGCCAAGCCACGGTTGCCATGATCTACAACACACGCGATGCAAATGCGGCGTTGGCAGAGATGAAACGCTTTAACGTGGCGTACATTGTCGTGGGACAACTGGAACACGCTTTTTACGATGAGGAGGGGTTGGCAAAATTTGACGCGATGGCACAAGCCGGTACACTGGAACGGGTTTATCAGAATGAACGCACAACGATTTACCGCGTGGTCAAATGAATACAAACTGCTCGGAGGTATTTTCATCGCGCTCAGCATCGGCCTCAGCATCCTGTTAACTGAACCTTTGATGTCAATCGCTCAAGCTGCCCTCCCAACCACGCCCGCCAATGCTCCAAGCGATTTGCGCGCATCTGGCGCAATCACCTATTATCTGTACTTTCCCTTCATCGCGCGACCAAGCGCGTGTCCGGTGTTGACGGAAACGTACGGCACGGTTGCGCCAATGCCGCCGCCGACTGATCGCCCGGCAGAACAACACGCCGATCTCAATCTGGCTCTGCGCGGTTACACGTTGACCAATGCCTATCGCGGGTTGATTGATTTGGATGGACACACCGATTCCGGCGCGCCCCAGTTGCCCGGCTTGTTCAGCGATAATCGCACCGGCGTATTCACAACGACGTACCGCGTGTACAACTGGGATTGGAATTGCAATTGCAAAACCACGCCGATCGCTGATCCGCCGGTCACGTTAGCCGGTCTGGTGACAACCCCAACGGAAACTATCCGCGTGCCGGGTTCTGGCTATGACATTGGCAGATTGCCCAATGGATACGAAGTAATGGTGTTGTACGCCAGCACGGATCGCATTACACTCAAATACACGCGCGAAGATAATGTCGTGAATGGCTACACCTTGCATCTGGAAAACATTTGCGTCGAGCCGAATCTGCTCGCGCTCTATCAATCGCTGAATGCCAGCGGACGCCAGCGGTTGCCAGCATTGTTTGCCGGACAAGGCGTGGGCACGGCCAAAGCCGATTGGATCGGCGTGGCTATCCGCGACACCGGACAATTTATGGATCCGCGTTCACGCAAAGATTGGTGGCAAGGACGATGAAACGAATTCTTCTCGCAATCCTTTTCAATCTATTGATTCTCACACTGCTCTCGGCGACGATGGTGTGGGGACAAACACCAGTTTCTGCCGTGCAAGGCAACAGTCGCATCGAATATCGTTTTGACTATCTAGGGGATGGTTCGCCGATTCGCGTTCTCGCCGAGCAAACCGATGTCAACAATTTGCTCGTGTTTATCTACACGCAAGAACGCTTTGAGGCGCTGCGGCGTGGCGAGAATGTTGAACCAAATGGTCGCGCAACTCGACTCAAAGACGATACGTTGCAATTTGCCGGCGGCTTTCGCGGCATCAACGGCACCTTTTACATTGTCGTGGAGAATCGAACGCCGAACGCCATCACGTATCGTTTGAGTGTGACCGGCGAAGGGGTCAGTGGTTTTGCGCGTCTGGCATCCTTTACACCAACAGCCAGTTCACAAATTATCGTTCAAGGCGGAAAGAAATTTCTGGCGATCAATTTGCCGCCCGGCGCCATCACCAAGACACTCACCCTCCCCTTCCCCACCGAACCAGCAACCTGCACTCCGCCTTCGCAGATTCCCAATCCAATCCGGCAGAGTGTCAAACTGTGTGCCGGGCAGACCTACGCACCAATGAGTGTCGTCGGCGATAACATTGCGATCTTGGGCGATGAGGCACGCTCGCCCATCGTTACGAGCAGTGGTCGCCAATTTGCCATCACCCTGCAAGGATCGAACAATTGGGTCGAAGGGCTCACCCTCCAAGCCCAGGCGGATCCCAAAGACTTGGGGGCATTCTTGTGTCTGTACGATGAATGCCTTTTCGCCACGCGCCCAGTTACGACCACAATTCGCGGCGGGTTGCAATACGGCGGCGGCATTTTGGTCAACGGATCGAACACGACGATTCGGCGTGTAACCGTGCGCGGCGGTACGATCGGCGTGGCGACGCTGAACGGACGCAACAATTTTATCGTGGATAATACGCTGACCGATTTGAACGGCTGGGGCTCGTACAACTGGGCAAGCCGGGAAAGTTACTTTATCGGCAACGATTTTAGTCGCAACAATCACGGTTGCACCACGCCCGATGGTCGCAAGTTTCTTTCCGGTTGTGAGACGGCGGGCTGGGTGTGTTTGGGTTGCACCCTCAACACCATCGCACAAAATTACTGCGAACTGAGCGGCAATTGTTTTTATATGAGCGGCGAACGCAAACTTGCCAGCAACGTCAACACGTTCCTCGCCAACTATTGCGCGGGCGCCAGCGAGAATTGTTTTGAAATCACCTTTTCGTTTGGCAACTATTTGCGCGATAATGTAACCACCTACGAACCCAAAAGCAACAAGGCGTGCAAGTATCCATTCTGGATTGGTGGGTCGGTTGCCTACTTTGCCAACAATGTCTGGGAATGTACCGTCGCCGAAGACCAAGCCTTTAATCAATCGCGCAATTCAACCACGGTGGCGACCAACATTATTCGGATGGATAATTATCTGGGCATCATCAATGCGCCACAAATCACCATCACGCCAGAAGGCATTGACGTTTCGTTGCCCAAGAGTCGTTGGACACCCACCTACACCGAGTAAACCATTATGCTAGATGTTCTGATCTGGTGGCTGTTACTTGAATTGATTGGCATTGCCGTTCTGCCACTTGCCTTTCGATTTTTCCGGCAATTGCCGGATCGCGGTTACGCCTTCCTCAAACCGTTGGGCTTGTTATTGATCGCGTACCCATTTTGGCTATTGACGACGTTTGGCTTTTTGACCAACACGCGCGGCAACATTGCGTTCGTGGCGATTGTGGTGGCGGCGGTGAACTGGGGATTCGCAGGACGAACGATGGAAGTCGAATCACTCAATCACCCAATCACCCAATCGGCAATCGAAAATCCCATCACGCTACGCGTCTGGCTTCGCCAAAACACATCGCTCATCCTTACCACCGAACTTGTTTTCACACTTGCTTTCCTTGCATGGGTGGTCGTGCGCGCGTATATGCCGGAAATCACCGCAACTGAAAAGCCGATGGAGTTTGCCTTTCTCAACGGCGTTCTGCAAAGCGAACGCTTTCCACCAATTGATCCCTGGCTTGCCGGCTATGGCATCAGTTATTATTACTTTGGTTACCTCATCGTCGGAATACTCACGATGTTGAGTGGCATTCCCGCAAGCCTCACATTCAACCTAGCGATTGCGACCTTGTTTGCGTTGGGCGCGACCGGTACGTTTGGACTTGTTTACAATTTGATTCGCCTTTCGCCCTTCGCTTCTCGTCGGAGTCAAGCGTTCTTTTATGCGATCTTTGCACCGATTTTTCTTGTCATCATCGGCAACTTGGAAGGATTCTTTGAAGCGTTACACGTGCGTGGCATTGGCTCCGCAGAATTTTGGCAATGGCTCGATGTGAAAGGACTCGCCGAAGCGCCGATCACCAACTCGTGGGTACCCAACGATATGTGGTGGTGGTGGCGCGCCTCGCGCGTGATTCACGACGTGGTTGCCGGCAACACCCTCGAAGTCATTGACGAATTTCCACAATTTAGTTTTCTGCTCGGCGATCTGCATCCGCACGTGCTTGCGTTGCCGTTTGTCCTGCTCGCCTTGGCGGTGGCGTTGAACCTTCTCAAGTTAAACATTCAAAATCAAAAGTTCCAAAGCATTCAGATAGCGGGCTTTGAATTTCAACTTTTGCCTTTTGACTTTTTGCTTTTCCCTTTGATTCTTGGCGGTTTGTTCTTCTTCAACTCGTGGGACATTTTGCCGTATGGCTTTATCTTTCTCGCGGCGTTTGCCATCGCCCGTTATCGCGTCGAGAATACGTGGAATGCCAAAGCAACGCGTGGTCTGATCGCCTTTGCCGTGATGCTTGGTATTCTGAGCGTCGTAATGTATCTCCCCTTTTTCATCGGCTTTCAATCCCAAGCCGGCGGGTTGTTGCCAGTGTTGTTCGTCAAAACGCGCTTGCATCAATATCTATTGATGTTCGGCATTTTCGTTTTCATTCTCGGCGCGTTCGTGCTTATCCTCGCCCGCGAACACAAACTCGGCTGGCGTGAATGGTTGGCACGCGCTTTACCATATCTCACCGCCGCAATGGTGTTTCCAATCATCGTCGCTCTACTAGCGCTCGGCGTCCTTGCGCTCTCGCCGGCTTTGCAAGACCAAGCACGCGCAGTGATTCCCGGTGCATCGGAGAATTTGTACCTTATCGTCTTTGGCGCGTTCTTCCAACCCTGGTTCGCCGATCCTTGGCTCTTTATAATGCTTGCTCTCTTTCTCGCCACCCTCGTCATACTGGTTCGCGTTCGTCTCAACGATCCCAGCACGACCTTTGCCTTGCTCCTTGCCTTGACCGGTTTTCTACTCACCTTCGGCGTCGAGTTTGTTTATCTGCGCGACCAGTTTGGCACACGAATGAACACGGTGTTCAAATTCTATTTTCAAGCGTGGACGCTCTTTTCGATTGCAGCGGCATACGCCGTCTTTTATCTGGCACGCACGCTCAACGGCATTGGACGCGGAATATGGTTTGCAGGATTTGCCTTGTTGCTGGGCGCAAGTTTAGTCTATCCGACACTCGCGATCCCCAATCGTGCCGAAGGATTTGCCAAAGCGCCCACCTTGGATGGCATCGCGTGGATTCGCGATTTGAATCCCGGCGATCATGCCGCCATCGAATGGTTGAATGCAAACGCGCCGCGCGGTGCAACGATTGTGGAAGCGGTAGGCGGCGAGTATTCGTACGGCAATCGGATTTCGATGGCGACCGGTTTGCCTACCGTGCTCGGCTGGGTGGGGCACGAATTACAATGGCGCGGCAACAGCAAGTTGTTTCAGAACGCCGAAACCGGCATTGACCGTGCCGCAGACATCCAACGCATCTATCAGACGCTCGACGCGCAAGAACTTTTGACGTACCTCAACAAATATGATATAAAATTTGTCATTGTGGGTCAGACCGAAAAAAGTCAATACAGTTTGAGCAAATCGCAGATTGACAAATTTGGCAAAGTGATGCATCTGGTGTTCGAAGCCAGCGACACGAGAATTTTCGCGCGCTAACGAGAACTGCCTCAATGTCTTTTTCTACACACGATCAACCGGAAAATCTTGGACACACAACGCTCGATCTATCGTGGCTGACGATGGAAGTAGCACTGTACGCCGTGTTAGCGTTCATTGCGTTCTCAACTCGTTTTCTGACATTGGACGGCGTGCCTCTCAACACCCAGGAAGCCCAACAAGCGATTGCCGCCTTTGATTTTGTTCGTGGCATTCCCAATTCGTTCACCGGGAGTCCGTTGCTCTTTACCGGCAACGCGATCCTCTTTGCCTTGTTCGGCGCGACCGATCTTGCCGCGCGTTTACTTCCCGCCTTTTTCGGCAGTGTCTTGATTTTGTTGCCTACACTGTTTCGCCATGAGATGGGACGCGTGGGCGCATTGATTGCCAGCGCGCTCTTGGTTTTCTCGCCCTCGCTCGTTTTCTTTTCGCGCTATGCGGACGGCGCGATGATTGCGGTAACGTGCGCGCTTGCGGCGTTTGGTCTGAGTTGGCGTTATCTGATCGAACACAATCCACGCTATCTCAATCTGGCTGCTCTCAGTGCCGCGTTCGCCTTGCTCGCTGCCCGCGAAGCGTGGACAGTCATCGCCGCACTTTTGGTGTTCGCAATCGTGATGCGCGATTGGTTGAACGTTTTGAGGAATGATGCAGCACGCCACGATGTTCGATTCGCCGCGCTGTTATTCGTCAGCGTGTTTGTTGGAATTGGCACAACATTTTTGATGCGCCGCGAAGGATTGGGCGCGGCGTTCGATTTGTTTGGTGCATGGCTCGGCGGCTTGCAACCCAGCATCGCCATCACCGATCCGCTCTATTTGCTCTTCATCTACGAACCGAGCATCCTTTTCTTTGGCATCGCCGCGGTGATTCAATTTGCCTTTACACCTGCCAACGACGAGATGCCCATCCCGCTGGCTCTGTTTGCCTTGTGGAGCGGCATCGCGTTTGTGTTGTATTCGATTGGCGCAGACAAGAACCCAGCACGTGTCGTTGCACTCGTCGTGCCATTGGCATTGATGGCAAGTTGGTATCTGGGTCTATGGATTGAACGTGCCGCCAAAGCCACCGAGCGCGAAACATTTCTTTCGCAAGAGTTGCCCCTTGGATTCATCGCGCTCATTATTGCCGGCTTTCTCTTGATCATCATCGCCGAACTGGCAACGCGCGGGAGCGTGAACGCCGCCGATGTGTTGGCGACTGCCGCCGGAATTCGCAACGCAAGTGGGTTTCTGGTTGTCCTGTTGATCGTACTTGCCTTCTCGACCGTCTCTTTTCTCATCATCGTGAGCGTGGGCTTGCCGCGCGCGCTCGATGTGGGGCTGGCAATTCTGCTCACGCTCTTGGCGGTGTGGACCTTGCGCCAAATGACAATGCTCAATTTTCCGGCGGGCGGCGCGTTGAACGAACAAGAATATTTGGTTACGCGCGTCGCATCTGCTAACGTGCGCGATTTCGTGTTCGATGTCAAGGATATTTCGCGCTGGCGCGCCAATGATTCGCATACGCTCAATATCGTTGCGGACGAATCCTTGGGTCCGATGCTCGCTTGGTATCTGCGCGATTTTCGCAATCTCCGTTTTTCCGCGCGTCCTACCATCGCCCCGGATACTCAAGCCCTCCTCTTGCCCATCACCGCGCCGCCGCCCGCATCGAATTGGCAAAGTCAAACCTATCAACTGGAAATCGCGCGTGGTGCAGGCGACTATGGCGTATTGCATCGTTTGATTTTCCGCGATCTGGGTGACCGCCAAAGTACCAATGTTGTCTTTTGGATTCCCAGCGAATAAAACGCAAACTGTTTTGCGCTTTAGGTGAATTTCAATGGAACTATCAGAGAAAAAACACTGGCTTGATCAACCCTTGCACATCCACCTCAACGTGGAACGTGTCTTGCTTATTGCCATCATCGCGCTTGCCATTCTGACGCGTTTGTGGGATTTGGAATATCGCGCGTGGAATCACGACGAAGCCATTCATACCGATTGGTCGTGGAACCTGTACACGGGACGCGGCTATCAACACAATCCGATTTATCACGGTCCCTTGCTCTATCATGTTACCGCGCTCTCGTTTCTGTTGTTTGGCGATAACGACACCACCGCTCGCCTACCTAACGCGCTCTTTGGCATCGTCATCGTCGCCTTGCCCTACTTTTTCCGCAAATGGCTCGGACGCAAAGGGTGGCTTGCGACCGCATTGCTGCTTCTCATCTCGCCCTCCTTGCTGTACTATTCGCGTTTCAATCGCCACGATGTTTACGTGGAACTCTTTGTGGTGTTGATGGCACTTGCCCTCTGGAAATATTTCGACGAACGCCACGAAGCATGGCTCATTGCCTCCGCCGCCCTTCTCGCGTTTTCTTATACTGCCATGGAGACCACTTTTATCTTTGTAGCCATCTTCGCGGTCTTCCTCTGCGCGCATTTCACCTTTGAATATTTGCGCGCGCGGGTTCGGTGGAATAATTTCGCGCTCGCACTCTTTGCTTCGATCCTAGGCATTCCCTTCTTTGGTATCTTTGTCGCCTCGCGCGCCTTGCGTTCCATCACCGGCAAGCAATCGGATGAGACACATCGTGCCATCCCCAGTTTCAATCTAGCGATGATCTTTGGCACGTTCTCGTTGCCGTTACTGACTCCCACACTGTTTTACGTCTTGAACATTGTTTGGAAGTCTGCTTTCAAAACCGATTTCTTTCCCATTACCGCCTTCACCGATGTCAACGTCCTGACGCAGATCGCGCAAACCCAAGGCGATGTGATTTTCCGCGTCATCGGCTTGACCGGCTTGATGATTTTTCTTGCCGCGCTGATCGGCATTTGGTGGAATGCGCGCATCTGGACGATGAGCGCGCTCCTCTTTTGGCCCATCTTTGTCGTCCAATTCACCACGATCTTTACGAACGGCGGCGGATTTTTCACCGGCTTGCTTGGCTCACTCGGTTACTGGCTTTCGCAGCAAGAAGTCGCGCGCGGCGGACAACCGTCCTACTATTATCCGCTCGTCTTGTTGCCGATGTACGAAGTTGTCGCCTACGTCGTCGGCGTCGTGGCAATCGGGTGGTATTGGATGAAACATCGTCCCGCGCGCTTGATGATCATTTTGGCGTGGCTCCTTTGGATCATTCTCTATTACATCGGCGTGCGCCCTGCACTCAATCAAATGCTTGCCACCTCGCCCACTCCCTCCGCGTTGCCGGACAATCTTACCATCGCCTTCATTGCGATTTTACTTCCGCTCACCTTTTTCACCACATACGATTCCAAAAATTCGACAAGTGTCTTTCCCACCTTTCTCTTCACGTGGACGATTGGCGTAATGATCATCTTTTCGTGGGCGGGCGAAAAGATGCCGTGGCTCACCATGCACTTGGCAATCCCGCTCGCTTTTCTTGCCGGCTGGGCGCTCAATCAATTACTCGATGCCGATTGGCGCGATTTGCTCGCGCGCGGTGCCTTGGGGATCGCCTTGCTCGTTCCACTCGCGCTCGTTATGATCGCCATGCTCTTGTTTGGTGCGCAACCCTTCCAAGGCGTCTCACTCGAACAGCAAAGCGCAACCATCGGCTTTATCGTTACGCTCCTGCTTTTGTTTGCGCTCGTCTTGCCCACGCTATACTATTTGGGCAAACGCTTTCGCATGGATGAACTCGCGCGCATCATCGCCGTAGCGTTCGTCGTTGTGTTGACGGCACTGACGATTCGTTTTGCGTGGATGGCGGCGTATCTCAATCCCGATGATGCGGTCGAGACGATGATTTACGCGCAAGGATCGCACGATGATGTCATTGCGATGCGCGAGATCGAAGATTTGTCGCGACGATTGTGTGGCCAAGTGGTGCCGGGCAAATTGCAAAACATTCCTTGCGAAGATGGCAAAATCAAAGTCGCGTACGACGACGATTCGTCATGGCCCTTTGTGTGGTACTTGCGCAACTATCGCAATGCGCAATATTACGGCGCATCGCCCGGCGCGCCGTTCGATGCGGTGGTCGTACTGGTTGGCTCGAAGAATGAGGAGGCAGTCAAACCGTTCTTGGGCAACAAGTATCTCAAACGAACCTACAAACTCATCTGGTGGCCCCTCGAAGGATACAAAGACCTTTCGCTCACGCGCGTGCTCGATTATCTGCGCGATCCGCAAATGCGCGCTGATCTTTTTACCGCGTGGTTCTACCACCAATACAAAGAACAAGCCAGCCAATGGCCCTATGTCCATACCTTCACCTTCAACGTCCGCAAAGATGTGGCGGCGATGTTGTGGAATTACGCCGGTGCGGTTCCCACTCAACCCACCGTGGACGATGAGTACGAAAAGAAATTTGTCAAGCTCACCGCCATTCGTTCGATTGGTACGCCCGGCTCCGGCAACGGTCAATTCCTAGGCCCCAAAAATGTTGCGCTCGATGCCCAAGGGAATCTCTACGTCGCCGATTCGGACAATGGGCGCATTCAAAAATTCGATCCAACCGGTAAATTTGTGTTTGCCTTTGGAACCAAAAGCCCGCCCAACACCATCGGTCCCGCCGGCACCTTTGCCGAACCGTGGGGCATCGCCGTGGATCAAGCCGGCAACATTTACGTCGCCGATACGTGGAATCATCGCATCCAAAAATTCGACGCGACCGGCAAATTCCTGACGATGTGGGGCACCAACGCCGATACGCGCGGCATCGCCAACATCAATCCCGATCAATTCTATGGTCCGCGCGCCATTGTGATTGATGCGCAAGGGAATCTACTCGTCAGCGATACCGGTAACAAACGTATTTTAAAGTTCGATCCGAACGGCAACCCCTTGGCGCAGTATGGCGGCGCGGGAGGAAACCCGGGACAATTTCTGGAGCAAGTGGGTATCGCCATGGACGCGCAGGGCAACCTCTATGTGGCTGACACGTGGAACTTGCGCGTACAAAAATTCGATTCCAATTTCAACTTTATCACGCAATGGCCCATCCAAGGCTGGGACAGTCAATCCGTGGTGAACAAGCCCTACATCGCGGTTGACCCGGAAGGCAATGTGTTTGTTACGGATCCGGAGTTGGCGCGCATCATCAAATTCACCAACGATGGCAAACTGCTGGCAGTGTTCGGCACGCGCGGGGTTGACTTGGCCTCCTTCAACTTGCCGCTTGGTCTTGCGTTCGATGCGCAAGGCAATTTGTACGTCGCCGATTCCGGGAACAACCGCATTCTCGTTTTTGCAAAACCCTAATCTGCAATCTCATGAATCTTCGTCAACTAGGTACGTTCATTCTCAGTCTCATCATCACCGCGATTTTTCTGTATCTCGCGTTGAGCCGGGTGGATTTTGATAAACTGGGACACGCGCTTGCCGCTGCTGATTATCGGTTGGTGATGCTGGCGGTCGGATTCACCTTTTGCAATTACATCTTCCGCACCGCGCGCTGGCAACGTTTTCTTGCGCCTACAAAAATCATTGCCATCCCACGTTTGTTCCCGGTGTTAGTAGTCGGCTTTACGTTGAACAATTTGCTCCCGGGACGCCCCGGCGAATTTGCGCGACCATACTGGCTGGGCGTGCGGGAAGGCATTTCCAAAACATTGGGCTTTGCAACGATCATCCTAGAACGCGTCGCCGATGGGCTTGCCCTCATCGCTTTCTTGTTGCTTGCCCTGCTCGCCTTTTCACCTTTACACCTCGATCTTCCTCCCATTGCTGAAACGATTGCGTTGCTCTCCTCCCTCTTGTTCGGCGTCGCGCTTGCTGGCTTGCTCTTTTTGCTGTTGCGCGAATCACTCGCGCTAAAAATTTTTCAGATTGTAACTCGATTTCTTCCGCAAAAAATCGCCGCGCGCTTGGAGCGGATGCTCGGATCGTTCATTATTGGTTTGCACGCGCTCAAATCCACCCGCGATAGTCTGGCTAGCGTTTTCTTTTCGCTGTGTGTGTGGGCATTTGAAGCCGTGTCGTACTTTTGCATGCTCAGCGCGTTTGGTATCCTCCCCGATTTGCCTACGCGCGCCGTGGTGGCGGTGGTTACGATGGTATTGGCAAATCTGGGAGTCATGATTCCCGCCGCGCCGGGCGGGGTGGGACCTTTTGAAGCCGCTGTGATTTTCTCGCTTGCCTCGTTCGGCGTGAACGAAACGCTCGCGGCGAGTATGGCGCTCACTTCGCACGCCGCGCAATATTTGCTCATCACCGTGATGGGCTTGATCTTTTTTTGGCGCGAAGGTATCACCGTCGTGCGACCCAGCGAACACGACGAATGACGCGGAGAAACACTCCGCGTTTTTAATTCCCCTTGAGTTTTTGGGCGTATCGAATATAATGCACTCAACTCATTCTTCCCTGTTACGGAGGCGCGCGTGAAACTGCACGAGTATCAATCTAAAACGATTTTTGCAAGATATGGGATTCCGATTCCCAAAGGCGCCGTTGCCGAGAACGCCGAGCAAGCTCGCCAGATCGCGGCGCAACTGGGTAAAAAAGTGGTCATCAAATCCCAGGTGCTGGTGGGTGGGCGTGGAAAAGCCGGTGGGATCAAACTCGCTAACACGCCCAATGAAGCCGAAACACTAGCCGATCAAATTCTAGCGATGCAGATCAAGGGCTTGCCGGTGCGCAAGGTGTTGGTAGACGAAGCGATCAATATCGCCAAGGAGATTTATCTGGGCATCGTCGTGGATCGCGCGGCAAAATGTGCGACGATGATGGGCTCCGCCGCCGGCGGAATGGATATCGAGCAAGTCGCACGCACGACGCCGGAAAAAATCATTCGCGTGCAGATTGATCCGGCGTACGGCTTGCAAGATTATCAAGCCCGCGAACTGGCATTTAGGATTGGGGTAGAAAAAGCGCTCGTTCGTGATTTTGTGGCGATTGCCACCGGCTTGTATCGCGCGTTCATCGAAACCGATGCCTCGCTGGCGGAAATCAATCCACTGGTTATCACGGATGAAAACAAACTGATCGCGGCAGACGGCAAGATCGTTTTGGACGATAACGCGCTCTATCGTCATCCGGATTTGGAAGAATTGCGCGACATTGACGAGGAATCGTTGGCAGAAAAAGAGGCGCGCAAAGCCGGGTTGTCGTACGTCAAACTGGACGGCAACATTGGTTGTATGGTGAACGGCGCGGGGCTGGCGATGGCGACAATGGACGTGATCAAGTTTTACGGCGGCGAGCCAGCAAACTTTTTGGATATTGGCGGCGGCGCCAAAGCAGACAAGGTCAAAGCCGCGTTGGAAATCATTTTGTCCGATCCCAACGTCAAGGCAGTCTTGTTCAACATCTTTGGCGGCATCACCCGCGGCGATGAGGTGGCGCGCGGCATCGTGGAAGGATTGAAGGGCGTCAAGACGCGCGTGCCGATGGTGGCGCGGATTGTGGGGACGAACGCGGAAGAGGGGCGCAAGATTCTGGCGGACGCGAATATGATTACGGCGGAGACGTTGGAGGAGGGTGCGCAAAAAGCGGTGGCGGCGGCAAGGCAGGTAAAGTAGCCAGTGGTCAGTGAACAGGGATTGGCAGAAGACAAAAACATTGATTTCATTAACTTATTCAACAGTAAAAATCGAAAATTGGAAATCACCATGCCCCCCAACGGGAACTCTATTCGCACTCAAGTAACCCAATATTTGCAAGACCTCATTCGCATTGACACCACCAATCCGCCGGGCAATGAAACGCGCGCGGCAGAATATCTCGCCAGCATTTTCAAACGCGAAGGGATCGAACCCATCGTCTTGGAATCCGCACCCGGACGCGGCAACATTGTTGCGCGCCTCAAAGGCGATGGTCGCGCCGCGCCACTCTTACTGATGGCGCATCTCGATGTTGTCCCGGTCGAAGCGGACAAGTGGGAACACCCGCCCTTCGGCGGCGACATCATTGATGGTTATCTGTGGGGACGCGGCACGCTGGACACCAAAGAACTCGTCGCGATGGAATTGATGGTGATGCTCCTGCTTAAACGCGAAGGCCAGCCATTGGCGCGCGACATTATTTTTATGGCGAACGCGGACGAAGAAGCCGGCGGCAAACTGGGCGCGGGCTGGATGGTTGAGCATCATCGCGATCTGATCAACGCCGAGTACGCGATCAACGAAGGCGCGGGGATGGCATTCGACGTGTTGGGCAAACGATTTTTCACCGTGCAGACCGGCGAAAAAGGGACCGCGCGGTTTGCGATGCGCGCGCACGGACGACCGGGCCACGCCGCGCAACCACATCCCGATAACGCCGTCCTCAAACTTGCCGAGGCGATCCAAAAAATCGGTGCCGCCGAATTTCCATTGCATGTAACCACAACCGTGCGCGATTTCTTTCAAGGGATCGCCAAACACGTGGATCAGAAATATCAACCCGGCATTCTTGCCTTGCTCGATGCCAAGACGTATCGCGCCGCTTTGCAACAGACTCCCTTGGGCGATGGTTTGAAACCACTGATCAATGCGATGCTTCACAACACGGTTACACCAACGATACTGAATGCCGGCACCAAGATCAACGTGATTCCTTCCGTCGCCGAAGCGCGCTGTGATGCGCGCTTGATTCCCGGGCAAACGACCAACGATTTGCTCAAAGAGTTGCGCGCCGTCATCGGCAACGACATCGAAATTGAATTTGAGGACCATCGGATGGGACGCGAAGCCCGCCCTCAAACGCCCTTGTTCGATACGATCACGCGCGTGATGGCACGCCATCAACCGCAAGCCGTCGTCTTGCCCTACCTTGTTACCGGCGCAACCGATGCGCGTTGGATCGCGCAACTTGGCACCAAGGTATACGGTTTTTGTCCAATGATTGTCCCGGTTGCCGAACTCGACACGGTTCACGCGCACAACGAACGTATCGCACTGGAGAACCTTGAATTTGGCACGCGCGTGTTGTACCAAGTGGTGAGCGAATTTGCTGCGAGTTAGCCACAGATAATGTTGACAATTCGTTCAGCCACACCCACTATTGATTGGTGTCGCGCGAATGACATTCATACCGTTACCTTGCAAGCCAGCGACGCCGGCCGCCCGCTGTATGAATCGCTGGGTTTTAAATCTACCAATGAAATGAGGTTGCAACTTTGAAAGTTTCCATTGTTGGTGGCTCGGGTTACGCCGGTGGCGAGGTCGCGCGCATTTTGCTCACGCATCCACACGTCGAACTCGTCCAAGTCACGTCCGAGTCGCACGTCGGTGAGTATCTTTACAACGTGCATCCCAATCTACGCGGGCGCACCAAAATTCAATTCACCACCCCCGATCAACTGCAGCCATGCGATGTGCTGTTCCTTGCGTTGCCGCACGGCGAAGCGCAAAAGCGCATCGAGCCGTTCGCCGCGCTCGCGCCGCGCATCGTGGATTTGAGCGCGGATTTTCGCTTGCGTGATCTGGCGTCGTACGAAAAATGGTACGGCGAACCGCATCGCGCGCCGAACTGGGTCAGCAAATTTGTGTACGGCTTGCCCGAACTGCATCGCGACGAAATACGCAACACGCAATACGTGAGCGGCGTGGGCTGCAACGCGACCGCGACCAATCTCGCGCTGCTGCCGCTGGCGCGCGCACATTTGCTCGACACGACGCGTCCAATCATCGTGGACATCAAAGTTGGATCGAGCGAGGGGGGCAATTCGCCGTCGCTCGCGTCGCATCATCCTGAACGGAGCGGCGCGGTGCGAACATTCGCAGCGGTGGGGCATCGCCACACCGGCGAGGTAGAACAGGAACTCGGCTTGACCAATGTGCATCTTTCGATCACCTCCATCGAGATGGTGCGCGGCGTGCTGGCAACGGCGCATTGCTTTTTGAAACCCGGCATCGCCGAAAAAGATTTGTGGCGCGCGTATCGCAGCACGTACAAAGACGAGCCCTTCGTACGCATCGTCAAGGACAAGCAAGGGATTTATCGTTATCCCGAACCCAAGATTTTGTCTGGCTCGAATTACGCCGATGTGGGATTCGAGTACGATGAGACGACGGGGCGCGCGGTTGCGCTCTGTGCGATTGATAATTTGATGAAGGGCGCGGCGGGCAGCGCGGTACAAGCGATGAATTTGATGTGCGG
>JBBITT010000018.1:0-9022 GCA_037440625.1 Chloroflexota bacterium | reverse complement strand
GGCGGCTCGTCCGGCATCAATCTCGACTACGTTTGCGCGGACGTTGCAGCACTCGTCAAAGAAGGCAAACAAATCGTCATCATGCACGGCACCGGCAAAGAAGCGGATGCGCTCGGCGAGAAACTGGGGCATCCCGCCAAGCACGTTACGTCGCCACAGGGTTATACCTCGCGCTACACCGACCGCACTACGCTGGAAATTTTTGTGATGGCGGCGTGCGGCCAAGTCAACACGTTTCTCGTCGAGCGATTGCAAAAACTTGGCGTCAACGCGCTTGGGTTGAGCGGCGTGGACGGTCGCCTGCTTGAAGGGACACGGAAGGACGCGATTCGAATCGTGGAGAACGGGCGGCAGAGAATTTTGCGCGATGATTACACCGGGCGCGTGGAAAAAGTGAATGCCGATTTGCTGCGCGCGCTCCTCGAACGTGGCTATGTGCCGGTCATCGCGCCGCTGGCAATCAGTTATCAGAGTGACGCGATTAACATTGACGGCGACCGCGCCGCAGCGATGATTGCCGGCGCGCTTGGTGCGGAGCAGTTGATCATCGTGACGAACGTGCCTGGCTTGCTGCGCAACTATCCGGACGAATCGTCCTTGATCGCGCGCATTGACAAACATCGCGTTGAACAATCCATCGATTTTGCCGAAGGGCGAATGAAGAAAAAAGTGCTGGGCGCAAGCGAAGCGTTGGCACTGGGCGTCAAGCAAGTCATCTTTGCCGACGGTCGTGTGGAGCAACCGATTCAGCGCGCGTTGGAAGGCAAGGGAACCGTAATCGAATGAATTTTAGATTGCAGATTATAGATTTCAAATCAAAGACCCTTGAATCTGAAATTTGAAATCATAAATGGAGCAAACGTGAACATCATTGACATCGAATCGAAATACACTTCGGGTGTCAGTAGCAAACGTCCACTCGCGATTGTGCGCGGTAAAGGCGCACACGTCTGGGACGAAAACGGACGTGAATATATTGATTGCGTCGGCGGGCAAGGCACCGCGAACGTAGGTCACGCAAATCCGGTGGTGGCGGAAGCCATTGCCGAACAAGCACGCACGATCATCTCGCTCACCGAAATTTTCTACAACGACAAGCGCGCAACAATCGAAGAAAAACTCGTGCAGATTTCGCCGAATCACGCCAATCGAATTTATCTGTGCAACTCCGGCACAGAAGCGATCGAGAGCGCGATCAAACTCGCGCGTTATGCAACCGGGCGCACCGGCATCATCGCGTTTATGCGCGGCTTTCACGGGCGCACGATGGGCGCGCTCTCCGCGACCTGGGAGCCGAAATATCGCGAACCCTTTTTGCCGCTTGTCCCCGATTTCTCGCATGTGCCGTACGACAACTTGGAAAAAGCGCGCGAAGCGATCACCGATCAAACCGCCGGTGTGATTGTCGAAGTGGTGCAAGGCGAAGGCGGCGTACGTCCCGGCTCGCGCGAATTTCTCGTCGGCTTGCAAGAACTGTGCCGCGCGCGCGGCGCGATGCTGATCGTGGACGAAGTGCAAACCGGCTTTTGTCGCACCGGCAAAATGTTTGCGTCCGAGCATTACGGCATCGAAGGCGATTTTGTCTGCGTCGCGAAATCCATCGCGGGTGGCTTACCGATGGGCGCGGTGATGATCGGCGAGCGTGTGAAAAAGTTAGAGCCGATGATTCACGGTTCGACCTTTGGCGGCAATCCGCTGGCGTGCGCGGCGGCGCTTGCGGCAATCGGATTTATGGAGCGCGAGAATCTCGCCGCACGCGCAACCGAACTCGGCACGTATATGAAGGGACGACTCGAACGCATCGAGTCGCCGCTGATCCGCGAGGTGCGTGGGCTCGGTTTGATGATCGGTGTTGAGTTGAAGCAAAAAGTGACGCCATATCTGATGGCATTGATGGAACGCGGCGTGCTCGCGTTGCCGGCGGGCTTGAACGTGCTGCGCTTGCTGCCGCCGCTCGTGATCGAGAAAAGTGATTTGGATGTGGTAGCGGATCAAATTGAGTACGTACTGAATCATGCCAAAGCAAGCGATTGACCTGCTTCACGGTCTCGTCCAAATCTATAGCCCCTCCACCCAAGAACGCACCGCATCGGAATATTTTGTTGCGCAGATGAACGCGCTTGGTTTTCGCGCGTTCGTGGACGACGCGGGCAATGCGGTTGGAATCCTAGGCGAGGGCGCGCGCGACATTGTTTTGCTCGGACACATTGACACGTTTCACGGCTACATCGAGCCGCGCATTGAAGATGGCAAATTGTACGGGCGCGGCGCGGTGGATGCCAAAGGTTGCCTCGCGACATTCGTCGCCGCGTGCGCGCGTGTTGGTGCGCGGGATGGCATGCGGTTCGTCGTTATCGGCGCGGTCGAAGAAGAGAGTGCAACGTCAAAAGGTGCGCGCTACGCGCTGACGCAGTACAAACCGGAGGTGTGCATCATCGGCGAGCCGAGCGGCTGGGATCGCATCACGCTCGGTTACAAAGGGCGCGTGCTCGTGGATTACGAGATCGCGAAGGCGATGACGCATACCGCGAGCGGCGCGCGCGCGGCGGCCGAAGACGCGGTCGCGTTTTGGAATCGCGTTGCCGCCTTCGCCGCCAATTACAATGCCGATAAACCCAAAGTGTTCGATCAACTCGATCTATCGTTGCGCGCGCTTAATTCAAGCGATGATGGATTCACGGATCGGGCGGTGATGCGCATCGGTGTGCGTGTGCCGGTCGGGTTGACCATCGCCCAAGTGGAACAAGCGATTGCCAAGTTTTCGGATAGCGCATCGGTAAAATTCTCATCGGAAGAAGAGCCGTTTCGCGCGGACAAGCATAATGCACTCGTGCGCGCGTTTCTCGCCGCGATTCGTGAGGCGGGCGGCAAGCCGGCGTTCACGGTGAAAACCGGCACCTCGGATATGAACATCGTCGGTCCCGCGTGGGGCTGTCCCATCGTCGCGTACGGTCCTGGCGATTCAGCGCTCGATCATACACCCAACGAACATCTTGATCTGGCAGAATACGAACGTGCGATTGAGGTCTTGTCGCGCGTGCTCACCCTGCTGTGAGGTGATTTGTGGACACGGTGGATTTCAACTGCATCTTTTGCGCCATTGCCGCCAAGCGCGCCCCGGCTTCGATTGTGTACGAATCGGATGAAGCAATGGCGTTCCTCGACATTCATCCGGTCGTGGAAGGGCACACGCTGGTCATTCCCAAAAAACATTGCCGCAACATTTTCGATTTGGATGATGAGAGCGGCAAAGCCGTGATGCGCGCTTCGCGCATTGTGGCGCGCGCGTTACGCGCAACCTTCAACGCCGATGGCTTGACGATTCTGCAATCGAACGAGCGGGCGGGCGGCCAAGCGATCTTTCATTACCACGCGCATCTGGCACCGCGCTTTTACAACGATGGCTTGATGTCGCGCACCGAGACCGAACGCCGATTGCAATGGCGCGCGCGCGGCAAACCCTCGCGCCAAGAGTTGGATGCACTCGCCGAGAAAATTCGCGTACACGTGAAAGAAGGATAACGTGGATGCGGACGACGGCGTGCTGGTGGCGTTGATGAACCATCCGCGCGATATGGAAATTGTCCGCGCGGAACATTGGTATCGTATTCCGGCAAAACACGCTCCCGCGCCCCTGACCCAAGCACGCTACCTTGCCTTCTACCTGACCAAAAACTTTGGCGAGGCAAAATGGAGCATTCGCGAATATGCGCCCATTCGCGGACACGAGTTGGTGCGCCGCCGCGATCTCTTGCCGGCGGAAAGCCATCATCCCCGTGCCGATGAGGCGTACTATAAATTGCAACTCGGCACGCTGATCGCTTTGCCACGCCCCATCATCAGTCGGCGCGGGCGACGATTGTTGTTCATCGTTACGAATGGCGCCAAATTTTCACGCGCGGTAGAAATTAATGACTTGCTCGGCAAAGACAATCTGGACGATGAGTTGTGGAACGCACTCAAATCGTCGGGAGTGGAAGCGGAGCGTCAAATCATCGTCCGCGATGCGCGCGCCAGGTATCGCGTGGATTTTTGGATTCAATGCGCGCGTGGAAATATCGCCGTGATTCTCGGCGACGCGCCCCGCCGAATGCCCCAAGGCAAAGCGTGGCGCACCCTCTGTTTTTCATCCAACCAATTAGCGCACGATACACACAACTGCGTGCATCAAATTACCAACATCGTACGAGAACTAGGTGGAATTCAATATTCAACGGAGCAAAAATAATGAGCATTCTCATTGACAAAAAAACCAAATTGCTGGTGCAAGGCATCACGGGCCGCGAAGGTGAATTTCACACCAAGCAAATGATCGAGTATGGCACTAAGGTCGTCGCGGGTATGACGCCGGGACGCGGCGGCGAACAAGTGTTGGGCGTCCCGGTGTTTGACACCGTCGCGCAAGCGGTGGCAGAAACGGGCGCCAACACTTCGATCATTTATGTGCCCGCCCGGGGTTGTGCTGACGCCATTCTGGAAGCCGCCAACGCCGGGATCCAACTGGTCGTCTGCATCACCGAAGGCGTGCCCGTTACCGATATGATGCGTGTGAATCGGCGCTTGCAAGAAACCGGGACACTGTTCGTGGGACCCAATTGTCCGGGTTTGATTTCGCCGGGCAAATCCAAAGTAGGCATCATCCCGGGCAATATCTGTTTGCCGGGTCCAGTCGGCATCGTCGCGCGGAGTGGCACGCTCACGTACGAAGTGATTTACGCGCTCACGCAACGCAAGATCGGGCAATCCACGTGCGTGGGCATTGGCGGTGATCCGGTGCATGGCTTGGGTTTTATCGAAGTACTGGAAATGTTCGAAAATGATCCGCAGACCCAGGCGATTGTGTTGATCGGCGAAATCGGCGGCACCGACGAGGAAAAAGCCGCAGCGTTCATCAAGAAGAACGTGAGCAAGCCGGTCGTTGCCTTTGTGGCGGGGCAAACCGCACCGCCCGGCAAACGCATGGGCCACGCCGGCGCCATCATCGAAGGCGGCACCGGCACCGCGGCGGAAAAAATTGCGGCGTTCAAAAAAGCCGGTGTGCCAGTGGCGCGCTTTCCCGGCGAAGTGGCGGAATTGGTAGCACAAAAGTTGGCGCGCAAGAAGAAATAGTTAAGGTTCGAGGTTCAACGTTGAACCCTGAACTTTGAACCATCCTATGACAAACGCCGCTCAGATTCCCAACGATCTCGACCTCGCGCCGTACGCCGGGCGCTGGGTGGCGATTGTGCGCGGACAGATTACCGGGGTGGGACTGAGTGAGCAAGAAGCGCGGCTTGCCTCAAAATATCAACGCCCAAAGGAAGAGCCGATGATTGTGTTTGTGCCGGCGGAGACGAAGGACAATGAACCAATGAGCCAATGAATCAATTTACCAATGAGCCAAATTTTCTCTTGAGGCGATTGCTTGGCTCATTGACCCTTTGGCTCATTAAGCAATTGGCTCATTGATTCGGGGGTGTGCTATGAACGTTCTCGAACGAGTCATTGCATTTATCGCTGATCAAAACGTGGACGCCTATTTTGTCGGCGGCTTGGTGCGCGACGAACTCTTGGGACGCACCGCTAAACGCGACATTGACTTGGCAATTGATGGCGAGGCATCCGAACTGGCACGCACCTTCGCCGATGCCATCGGTGGCGCGTACTATTTGATGGATGAAGAGCACGATGTCGCCCGCGTGATCATCGGCGAAACGTACGTAGATTTTGCCCGCTTGCGCGGTTCACTGCGCGACGATTTGGCAACGCGCGATTTCACCATCAATGCAATGGCGCGTCAACTGGGCAGCAATGAACTTTTCGATCCGTTTCACGGGCAAAAGCACCTGGCGCAAAAACAAATCTGCGCGGTAACCGATCACGTTTTTCAAAATGATCCGGTGCGTCTCCTCCGCGCCATCCGTTTTGCCGGCGAACTGGGTTTCACCATCGGCGCGCACACGGAAAAACTGATCCGCCGCGACGCGCACCTCCTCGCGTTCGCTTCGCTGGAACGCGCGCGCGACGAGTTCTTCAAAATCCTCGCTTTTCCCAACTGCACCCACGCCCTCCGGCAAATGGATGACTTGGGCTTGTTGGGCAAACTGTTGCCGGAACTCGACCGCCTCAAAGGCATCACCCAACCTCCACCTCACGCGTACGATGTGTTTGAGCATACGCTTGCTTCACTCGTCGAGTTGGAAAAAATTCAGGCAAACGAATACGCCGACGTGGCAAACAGCGAGTTTGTTTCCGAACTGCAAGCGCACTTTGCCCAAAAAATTTCGGCGGAGCGCGAACGCGGCACCCTGTTGCGTCTGGCAATGCTTTTGCACGATGTTGGCAAAGCCGACACGCACACGGTCCAGGCAAACGGGACGATTCACTTTTTCAACCACGAGTTACTCGGCGTGGAGATCGCCAGCGAAATAATGCGCCGACTGCGCTTTAGTAATGACGAAATTGAGATTGTAGCGCGCGTGATCCAAAATCATCTGCGTCCTTCACAATTGGCACACGATCCCGTGATCAGCAATCGCGCGGTCTATCGTTTCTTTCGTGACACGGGCGACGCCGGCATTGACACGTGCGTTCTCGCCCTCGCCGACCGGCGCGGCAAAACCGCACCCACCATCGAAGCGACTCGCAACGCCCAACAACGCGCCACGAACACAATCCTGCTCGATCGCTATTTTCGCGCACGCGACCAAGTGATTGCGCCACCCGTGCTGATTGACGGCAAAACATTGATGCGCGAGTTGAATCTGGAAGCGGGACCCCGCCTCGGTGAACTGTTGGAAGCGATCCGCGAAGCGCAAGCCGCCGGCGAAATCAAGACACGGGAACAAGCCATCGAGTTTGCCCGAACACAGATGTTGAAACACGGAACACGCATCACGTAACACGTGGAACGTGGTGTGTGTTCCGTCACGAAAGAGTGGGATGGAGTTACAAGTCGCTCTTGCCAAAATTCCCAAATACGGTATCCGCGAATCCGGTGATACGCTGGAAATGATCGAGCGGCCACACGGCGGTTTGTCGTTCGTGCTGGTGGATGGGCAGCACACGGGCCGTGGTGCCAAACAAGTGTCGAATCTCGTCGCGCGCAAAGTTGTCGCGCTGCTCGCCGAAGGGGTACGCGATGGCGCCGCCGCGCGCGCCGCGCACGATTACTTGTACACGACCTATGACGGCAAAGTATCCGCCGAGTTGCACATCGTCTCGATTGACTTGGTCAGCGAGACGATTGTCATTTCGCGCAACAGCCACTGCCCGCCCGTCATCGGCGATGCAAGCGGTTTGCGCGCGCTGAGCGAAGCGTCCGCGCCGATCGGCATCCATCGGCGGATGAAGCCGCTCATCACAGAACTGCCGCTGACGCGCCACACCACCGTCGTCGTCTTTACCGATGGCGTGCTTGAGGCAGGAATCAAATTCGGCGAAAAATTTGAGGTCGCCCAGTTCATCGAAGAAAACTTGCGCAACGAGAACACAGGCGCGCAACCACTCGCGGACGCGATCCTCGCGCGCGCGGTGGCACTGGATCGCGGCAGACCGAACGACGACACGAGCGTGCTGGTTGTGCGCGTGGTGCCGCGCGCGGACGGCGATAACGCGCGACGGCTGAGCGTGCGGTTTCCGATTGAGTGAATCGTGGCGAATGAATGCGCGGCAACAAGAACCCAAATCCAAAGTGGGCGAATCAATTCGCAACAACAAGCACCCGAAGCCGACTTGCGGCGGCTGATGCAAACCTGCGCCGGCAGGTTTCGGGTGGTGGTAGATGCGGTTTCAACCGCTACCCAAGGAGCATCAATGGTCATTATCAAATGCATCAACCCCAACTGCTGCAGCGCGCCCAATCGCAAATTCGAATGGGATGAGACGCCACACGGCGGGCAACGCCGTACGCGGAGGGCGCCAAGCGCGTGATCGCGTACGGCACATTTTGCGGCGCGGAAAATCCCGTGTGGGTCAAAAAGCCGAAGCCGATCCCGCTGATTCGGCACATTGGCAGGGGAACGTGAGGTGAGCGATGGCAAACGATTCATCGAATCAGCCGATTGAAATTCAACCCGAGCCGCTCACCTTGCTCGATCGTTTCTGGCTGGAGACCGCGCGCAACGCGGCAAAAGAATCGGTGAGCGCACTGGAGGAAGCGGCAAAGCAGTTGATCGCGATCGCGAGTCTCTCGCAAGGCATCTACTTTGCCGCGATCTCGTTCGGCGACATCAAAAAAGCGTTGCCGCAATTCGCGCTCGCGCAACAATGGGCGATCACCGGCGCGCTCGTCCTGCCGCTCGCGTGCTGGCTCGTCGCGCTCGCGTTCGCGATTCGCGTCTTTGTGCCGCAACGCTACGCGACGAATCTCGATTCGCCCGAACTTGCGCGCGAGACGTACGAGCAAGTCGTCGCGTTCAAGCACGCGCAATTGCGCCGCGCGCACGTCGCGCTCGCGCTGGGCTTTGTGCCGCTCATCGTCAACCTAGTGCTATTCTGGCGGCTGTAGACAATTTTGCAAAATTGTCCTACGAGGGGCTTATGCGTATCGCCATCGTGGGTCCCTGCGGCGCAGGCAAAACGACGTTGCAAGACAATCTTGTGCAACTGGGCTACGACGCACGCGCGATCGCGCAAGAACATTCCGGCGTACTGACGATGTGGCAACAAGTCACCCAGCCGGACATTTTGATTTACTTGGATGTCTCGCTCGAAAACATTTGCCGTCGGCTCAAGGTCAAGTGGGAACCATCCTATCTCGATGAAATGAATCGGCGATTGGCGCACGCCCGCACCCACGCTCACTTTTTTCTCGATACCAATCCACTCACCGCCGATCAAGTGTGCGCCCGCGTGGAAACCTTTTTGCGCTCGATCGGCGTTGAACCGAACGCTTAGCGTAGGGCAAATTTGAAATTTGTCCCACATTTTCGAAGGAGTTGTTCATTCGCCGTTGGCGCACCAGCGGTCGGATGAAAATGAACCACGCGTAGGACAAATTTGAAATTTGTCCCACATTTTCGAAGGAGTTGTTCATTCGCCG